>NZ_JBQFTP010000001.1:0-578740 GCF_056538705.1 Ruegeria sp. BF12
CAGACGCGCCATTTGCGCATCCGTAAGCCAGAAGAGATCAGACATGTTCACCGCTCGTTTTTGAACCGTGAATCACGCCGCAAAACGGAAACCAATGGGTCACGACGTTAAGTATCGTTATCAATCAAGTATTACTCTGCTGGTAACCAATTAGCGTCGGGATCGTAAGTGGTGATTTCACCTATAATATTGGATGTATCCGGGCCAAAATCCGCTTCGTAGATTATGCCGTTTTCGCTGACCAGAAAGGAATGGATTCCAGTTTCCCCATATTCGGAAGGTACTGCCAGCAAGGCATGTCCCGCTATGAAATGATCACCGACAAAGTAGGAATAGGCACCTCCAGGTGCATTCGGTCCCTGCCCCTGCAAGATCGTGTAATAGTACCCTAAGAATGGTTCGGCTTCATAGTCGACCTCGCCGTCGCTCCACCCGTAAGCGGCGGCTCGGGCAAGTGCTGCACCAACGAAGCTGTCGTCTTCTGGCCAGAAAAGACCGTTTCGCGTTCCTGGATCGGAAATGATCGTCTGTGCGAATTCCATGACGCCATCACCGTTGTGATCCTCAAGGCGGAATGCGGCTTGAAGATCAACATAGGCTTCAAGCAATTCGATCACTTCCAATTCATTCAACCCGATTTCGCGGGCTGAGAGTTCCTCGATTCCAGCTTCCAAGTCAAAGCGCCAACCGTCGTCTGCTCGAAGAATTGGGATCGGAAAGGGCCAACTGTCTTCACCGAGAAGAAGTACAACCCCATCACTCTCTGGCTGAAAACGGTACCCTTCAGCGTACATGCTGAGCACTTCTTGCCGTCTTTCTTGATCTTCCGCTGGGTCACCCGTTCCAATCAAATCTTCGGCTTCGGGTCCGAAAATTGCGAGTAGCTTACTCTGATCGCTGGCCTTCAACGCCTCAACAAATGCGTCCAGTGCGGTTTGAGGAGTATCAAAACGCGCTATGTCCGACAGCGCCGGGCTTGTGGTCGCTGCTATCAACAATACTGAAAGTGCCGATCTAAGCATGTTACCTTCTCCGCTTGCCCTTGGCAGAGTGCCCACGCTTGGACGCGCTATGTGTTCTGCTGCCGGACGCATTTTTCTTCATCGCTTGCCCCTTGGACGCCGCTGGCTTGCGCTGGGTGGTTGCGGCTTTCTTCGCTTGCGGCCTCTTGGCGGTCTGCGGCCTTTGCGCGACAGGTTTTTTCGCCGCATCCGGACGTTTGGTACGATCGATTGCCTGTTGTTTCGCGGCAGCTTTGTCCAGATCGACAATACCCCGGTTCACCTGAGGCAGCGACTTGTTCCCTTTGCTCCGGTTTGCCAGAGCACCGCCAGCAACAGCCCCTGCACCTGCGCCGACTGCGGCCGCAGCAGCCGCACGGTCCCGGCTAATGTCTGTAGCACCGGACTCGCGGCTCAACTTAGCGCGCAGTTCATCAGTACGACCTTCGGGGCGGTTAACCGGCAAATCGCCACGACCACCTTCAGGTCTTTTGTGATCGGCAATTTTGTCTCGGGCCTCCTGTTGACGGTCAGGATCGGGTTTCCATCCGATATCCGTTCGGTCACCCAGATCTATATCATTACCGATATTGACGTTGCCATCGACATCAATGTCGATGTCTGGATTTCTGTAAATCGGGCCACCACCCCAGCCGCCGCAGTTTCGGCATCCCCAATAGTCATACCAATCGTCGTCATCGTCGAAAATCTCGTCGATTAGAGCCACGGCTCCAAAAGTCAGCAAAGCCGCGCCCACAACATCTCCGGTCGAGGGGCCAGTATAGACAGTCTCAGGATTATACTGCGGGACGTAAACTGTTTCGGGCTGTGTCGGAGTAATTACAACAGTTTCCTTATCAGTTACCTCGACAGTTTGCTCGGGCCCTGAAACAAGAGCGCCGCTGTCAATCGCCTGATCCCGCATTACTTGAACAGCACTCATCACATCATCGGATTGGGCCAGCATGGCGGTTCCTACCGTCTCGGTCCAATCGATATGAGTGGCCATTTGACCGACGACTTCCGGGAAGGCTGTCGCCAATACGGTGACGGAAGGATCCCAGCCCATGGCTTCGATTTCCGGTTCAAGCTCGACGGGCTTGCGGTCAGTGTTGTCCAGCAAAAATCGCTCTGCCTTTACAATCTCCAGTGGCTGAGTTGCGGCGACAAATATCTGTATGAGTAACGTGTCGGGGTAAAGAGCCACCGGAGCGACTAATGTCTGCAGCTCTGCGTCCGTTAGTAGGTCTGATGAAGTCGCCGAGGCCTCTTCCGTCTCAATGGCTTCATCAGAAGCCTCTTGCGCAAAGAGGGCAGTAGATGTGGCAAAACTGAGAGCAATTATTAGATATCTAAACATATTGCGATCCTTCAATTTATCCAAAGATCACCTAAGATTGCGATTCTGGCAACCGGACCGCAAAAGAGATGGTTTTGATCTAGTTTCGACCATCCAATAAAATCTGGGCGAGCATTCACTTTGGCCTCAAAGCGGTCGTTCTCTGCACGGACTTTGCAGGCATTCGAATTCAGTCGGAATAAGTTCCGGATCAGAGTTGTGTTATGGTGCTTCCATATAAGGAGGAAAAATTGTTTCGCTATGTTTTGCCAACGGCGCTCATTTTGGGAAGCCCGGTCTTAGCCCAGGATGCAATAAATCCGTCAGGTCTTTCCGGTCCTGCCGGTCGACCTTATTCGCCCTACGCCGAACGCGCGTATCCAACTCAAGTCTATTTTGGTGACACCCACGTTCATACTGGTCTTTCAGGGGATGCTGGTGGAGGCGGTACGCGCCTCATGCCGCGTGACGCATATCGATTTGCGCGTGGCGAAGAAGTTGTGTCGAATACGGGTCAACCTGTGAAATTGTCGAGACCGCTCGACTTCTTCATGATTACAGATCACTCAGATGCGATGGGTGCGATCACCGATATAATTGGGGGCGCTCCAAACATATTGGCGGATGAACAAGGCAGGTATTTCCATGAAGAGTTCAATAAAGGCGGGGAAGCCGCCTTGGCGGCTGCGCTCGAGCTTACAGCGGCTTTTGCTCAAGGACAGGTTTCCCCTGCGCTGAACTACCAACCGGGCAATCCCGCGTATGCCCGTGTTTGGGACGAAATTATCGATGCCGCGGAGGAATACAATGACCCCGGCGTGTTCAGCACCTTCATCGCTTATGAATGGACATCTCTCGTTGCAGGGAACAATTTGCACCGAAATGTGATCTTTCGCGACGGCCCTGAGCTCGCAAGACAGATACTGCCTTATACAACAACGCCACCTATGGGCTCACCTAACCCTCGTGATCTTTGGAAGTGGTTGGAGAACTATGAGCAAACGACAGGCGGGCGTGTTCTTGCTATTCCACACAATGGGAACTTGTCTAACGGCTGGATGTTCCCGTTAGTCGATGACTTTGCGGATGGGGTGCCGTTAGATCCCGCATATGCAGAAGCGCGACACAAATGGGAAAGGCTGTACGAACCAACGCAGATAAAGGGGGATGGTGAAGCCCACCCTTTCCTGTCACCTGACGACGAATTTGCTGACTTTGAGACTTGGGACTACGGAAATCTGGATGCTTCGGTTCCGAAAGATCCGGAAATGTTACCCGGCGAGTATGCACGATCCGGGTTGCTTCGAGGGCTGTCCCTACAAAAGACTTTGGGGGTGAATCCTTTCAAGTTTGGTATGGGAGGAGCCAGTGACACGCACACAGGTTTGACAGCACCAGACAACGATAATTTCTTCGGAAAATTCACCGGGTACGAGCCCAGCGAAGAGCGCAGCCAACATGTCAGCAAGAACTATGCTGACGGGACAGTTGCGCTGCTTTCGTCGCAATACATTACTGGCGGTCTGACAGCTGTATGGGCGCAGGAGAATTCCCGAGAAGCCATTTGGGATGCGATGCATCGGCGTGAAACCTACGCAACTACAGGATCTCGAATGCGCGTCCGTATGTTCGGAGGATATTCATTTACCGAAGAGGATGCCTTGCGGCGGGACTTAGCACTGGTGGGTTACACCAAAGGCGTGCCGATGGGTGGTGATCTTGGTAAAGGGACAGGTGATCCTTCCTTTCTGATTTATGCGCTTCGCGATCCAATGGGAGCAAACCTGGATCGCATACAAATCATAAAGGGTTGGTTGGATGCAGAAGGCCAACAACAGGAGA
Source organism: Ruegeria sp. BF12 (assembly GCF_056538705.1). NCBI lineage: Bacteria > Pseudomonadati > Pseudomonadota > Alphaproteobacteria > Rhodobacterales > Roseobacteraceae > Ruegeria > Ruegeria sp. BF12. The sequence continues at coordinate 4,183 of NZ_JBQFTP010000001.1, forward strand.
AAGTATATGACGTGGCTTGGTCTGGAGCTCGCGAACCAAATGCCCAAGGGAAGCTGCCATCCGTAGGAACCACCGTCGACCTCGCAATCCCATCTTGGACCAACACAATTGGAGCCTCTGAGCTAGGAGCCGTGTGGAAAGACCCAGATTTCGACCCCTCGGAAAGCGCGTTCTATTATGCCCGTGTCATCGAAATTCCGACCCCACGCTGGACAGCATATGATGCTGTGAAATTCCGAATACAAATGCCTGAAGGCGTCCCATTGACTACCCAAGAACGCGCCTACACATCGCCGATCTGGTACGAACCAACGCGGTAGTTTGTGCCACGTAGTTGGTCCGCATTGGGCTCCGGCAAACGTGCGCCTACATTTCTTGAACGTCTGCTGAGCGCACAAAGATGACATACAGGATCACCGTGTGTAATCTACCAGCACTGACTAGGGGGCTTCGAATTGACCAATCCCGATGAAGTTGCGCGCCATTACCACTCCGGACACTTGCTTAAACGGATTTCTGACGGTTGCGCAGCTATGGACTTAACCCCGCCATTTTTTCATGACGCGTTGGCTCCGGTTGACGAGTTTCACATTGGCGGGCGCCTTGCGACCGAACCTTTTGTGAAAGCTCTAGACCTTTCGCCCGAAAGCCAGGTTGTCGACTTGGGATGTGGTCTCGGCGGTCCAGCACGCTATATCGCGGCGGTCACTGGAGCGAACGTAACCGGCATTGATTTGACCGCAGAGTTTGTGGAGACCGGACGCGCCCTTACCGAATGGACCGGTTTATCAGATAGGGTTCAACTCCTCGAAGGCAGCGTGCTCGATTTGCCGCTAGAAGCTGAGTCCATGGACGCCGCGTATATGATCCACGTAGGTATGAACATTGAGGATAAAGTGGGCATAGCGCAGGAAGCGAAACGGGTTCTCAAGCCAGGGGGCATCTTTGCAATTTACGATGTGATGCAGGTCGGAGAAGGACACATGGAATATCCGGCTCCCTGGGCTTCTTCTTCTGAGCAGAGCGCGCTGGCACCACCGGAGACATATGTGGCGGCGTTGAAATCCGTTGGTTTCGAGGTTAGCGACCGGATCGACCGCACTGCATTTGCCAAACAGTTCTTTGCAGATTTGGCGGCCGCGCAAAGCCGTGCAGATGGTCCTCCACCCCTTGGTCTACATCTAATCATGGGCGATGACACAGCGCTGAAGGTTCAACACATGGTTCGAAATATAGAAGGCGGATTGATAGCCCCGATTGAGATCCACGCACGTTTACCCGTCTAACTTTGTATCCAATCTGGGCTCAACGCGGTCATCTGAGCGATTTTATCAGACTTCAGCTTAGCGGCGGATCGCGAACCAAGCGCTGTGAAGCGCCAAGGTTTGCTGTACGGACAAAGCCGTCGCTCAGGATCTGATTGTCAAGGTCAGCATCCGGCCGCTTCTTCCCTATCCACTCCCGGACACAATTCTGCTCTAACAAATAAAACACAGCCACATCCAAGTTGATTTGGATGGACCGGAAATCCTCCGTTTCTCAAATCCTTAAATCAACCCGGATAGCGCTTAAGTCAGGCGGGCCTGCCCAAGACAATGGATGATGTCGCCGGCGTTTGACACGACGTGAATCTTAGAGCAGCATCTCAGTTCGATGGGAGCCAAGCGCGGTGTCGGTTTTTTTGCCGATATTGTGCAACCGAACAGTCTACAGGCGGAGTACATGCACCGAACACTGAGCGTGGCGAACAACAAGAGCGGCCGTTGATCCCAAAAAGAACTCCTTCATCCCGGGTTTATGCGAAGCAAGCACGATACAGTCGATGCCATGTTTGTTGGCGTATTCGGTGATCGCTCGCCCAGCCGATTGGCTTTCGATCAGTACAGATGAGACCCCGTATTCACCTTCCAAGCGTTCAGACAAACGTGCCTTTGCCTTTTGGAGAGATTTTTCGGCAATCCCGTCATCCATGTAGTACATAATCTGTCTGTTGGGCGGTTCGTGAATGTGTGCGGCGGTGATTGTACCACCTTCGGACACAAGGGAGCGTGCAGTCGAAAGCGCATGTTCACTGATGCCGTGTTCAAGAGATAGGGCCACTAAGATGTTGTTGTACATTTCTAACCTCTGGTTGAAGGTTTCCGTTTTTCTGCTGTAAATCTGTCTCTCACGGATTGTCTTTGAGAGAGTTCTCGCACCCCAGTCGTCAGACAGGGGTGCGCTCTTGGGCGTTTTCTTGGTATTTTTGTGCCTTCTCGCGCTACCTACCCAGCAGTAGGTCTGGCAAGAACAGAGCCAACTCTGGGACAAAGGTCGTCAGCATCAGCGTTGGTAACCATGCAAAAACGATGAACACCAAAGTCGGCCAAAGCATACGCGAAACCGGTTCATCGCAGACCTGAGCGCCAAGATAGAGAAGCGGCGCTGTAGGTGGAGTGATGTTGGCCATACCCAGGTTCACGCCGATCACAGCCGCAAAATGGATCGGGTCCATCCCAGTGCTCTGCGCTATGGGCAGCAAGATCGGTGTCGCCAGAAGCAGACCCGAGATATCGTCCATCAGCATCCCGATCAGGATCAACACGATGTTGATCATCAACAGAACCACAATCGGATTTTCAGATACTGAATAGACCATTTGTTTTGCCAGCTGTGGCGCACCTTGCGCAATCAGGTTATCGGATACGATCAGAACCATGAAGATCATGACCATGACTACGCCAATCGTAACGCCCGAGTTTTGGATGGTTTGAGCCAGCGTTTTCCACGTCAGACCACGGTAGAAGTAGATCGCGATCGGGATCGAGTAGACTACTGCGATACCCGCAGCCTCGGTTGGCGTCATGATGCCACCATAGATTCCGCCTAGAATGATCAGCGGCATCATCAGTGCTGGCCCAGCTAGGCGCGCCTGTACACCAAATGTTGGCAAAAACGGCTTGGGACGCTCCGTCAGGTTAATGTCGTCGTATTTCCGCAGCATGAACTGATTGACCACAATCAGCAGCGTGATCAGGATGAACGCTGGCAGAACCGTAGATAGAAAGCACTTCAGGACGTGTTGCTGTGCGACCCAGCCATACAGGATCATCGTAGAGCTTGGCGGGATCAAAAGGCCCAGCGGACTTGCAGCCACGATCAGTGCCGCTGATTGCCCGCCTGGATAGTTGGCCTTTTTCAGGTGGGGCATCATGATGCCGCCAATACAGGTCAGCGTGGCATTGGCACTACCAGAGATGGAGCCAAATACACCGCAGGCCAATACTCCTGCAGCACTCAGACCCCCTTTGATATGGCCAATGAACATTTCAGCCAACGAGACAAGAGGGGCTGCGATCTTACCCTTTTCCATGATGCCACCAGCGATCATGAAGAGCGGGATCGCCAGAAGCACCAGGGAACGGATGCCCGTAGAGCCGGTCGGCAGATAGCCCGTGATGCCTTGGTCCCCAACAAGGGCGATGAAGATCAGGACCGCTCCGAATGCCACATATACACTGACGCCCAACAGCAGCATAAGGCAGACGATTAGGAGACTTCCTCCGATAATCATTGGGCTTCTCCTTTTTGCATTTCTGATCTCAGAGGCAGACCCAGCCCCTTACGGATATGCACGTACAGATAAGCAGCCGTGAACGTTGCCATGAAGCCAAAGGCAATCATGATAAAAATCCGCCAAGTGACAAACGGAATGCGCAGCACCGGCGTTGCGCGCAACCGTGGGAAAGAGAAGTCATCGAGCAGCGAGACATAACACGCGTACATGAGGAACAGGATCACCAGAACCTCAATCGTCAGGACGACAAAGCCGCGCCACCAGATCAGTCTGGGGTTCTGTATCACGATGCCAAGAATATCTGCGTTGATATGCAGGTTGCGTGCAGAGGCCAAAACAGCGCCTGCAAAAAAGCCGATGATGCTGATGCCCAGAAGCCATTCTTCATAGGCGAAAAGATCGCCCCCAAACCCATACCGGATGACAACAACAGCCCCAAACGTGAATGCCATCAGGAAACCGGAAAACATGACGATCTGTCTCATGACAAACGCGACTGCTTTCAATGGGTACCCGATAACAACTGGCAGCTCGTCTGTGATTTTTTGCGAAGTCTTGTTCTCTGCGCTTTCGACGACCAATGGACGGTCAGCTTCTGAGCTAGACATCTTTCTCCCTCCCTTTGTTGAGCCAAAGACAAAGAAGGGCCAACTGATGTGCTGGCCCTTTTCTCAGTGTTTATTGCTGTTCTTTTGCTGCCAGCAGCCGGTCGATGATGTCCTGACCGACGTTTTGTGCCATCGCTGGCCAGACCGTTTCCTGGACATGAGCGGCCATCGCAGCTTGTTCTTCGTCACTCAGGCGCAGGATGGTGTAACCTTTGTCGAGCAATTTCTGGCCGAACACTTCGTCGTTCTCACGATTGTAGGCAAAGAAGTCTTCGGACGCCTTGGTCATCGCGGCTTGCAGCGCGGCGCGCTGATCGTCGTTCAGCTTGTCGAGTGTCCGCTGCGACGCATAGAAAGTTGTCAGCTCTGAGATCGAATTGTATTCGACAAAATGGGTGCCAACATCCGACTTGGCGAAGATCGAGTAAGTCGCGGTCTTCGTGCAGCAGATTGCTCCGTCGACAATGCCGGCCTGAAGTGCGGGGAAGATGTCGCCCCATGCCATGGTGGTCGCCTGGTAACCCAGTTCTTCGACCATCGACTTCACAACGCTGGACGACCAGACGCGAATGTTCATGCCCTTGTCGTCAAAAGTATTCCAGTTTTGGGGCTCTTGCGACGAAACGATGCCGATGAACCCTTCCGGATTCTGCGCCATGACGCGCACGCCATATTCGTCGGTGATTTCCTGCAGGATGGTGTTGAACTCGGAATCCATGTTCAGAAGCGTGCTCTCCATGTCATCCCAGCCGCCCAGCAGGAACGGCATTGACAGGAATTCCAGGCGTGGATCGGTATCGGCATAGATGAACGCCGATGCCAGGTCGATATTGCCGCGTGCAACATCTTCGAACAGAGCTTCACCAGAACCCAACTGGTTTGCTGGAAAGACTTCTACCGTCAGTCCAACATCCGCAGCTGCAACATCCGCTGCGACCTGTTCCATCATTTTTGTGCCTTGGTGATCGATCGGGAATACACCTGCAAAACGCAGTGTCATGTCTTCCGCTGCAGCGGTTGTTGATAGTGCGGTTGCCGCAAACAAAGCGGCACCACCCATCGCGCCGAGGGCGCGGCGGTTAATTTTCGTAATCATTAAGGTTTCCTCCTCAGTGGTGGGTGTCCCGCCGCATTACGCGCGGTGGGACATTTCTTTGCTTCAGTTCAGCAAAGTTCCGGGGCGACGAACTCGTATCCAAGGTCATCGGCCACAGCCTTGTACGTCACCTTCCCGTCGGCCACGTTCAGGCCATTCATCAGGTGACGATTGTCTGCGAGCGCCTGCTTCCATCCATTATTGGCAATAGCCAGAGCGTGCGGCAGCGTGACGTTGTTCAGTGCATAGGTTGACGTTCGGGCGACTGCGCCCGGCATATTGGCGACGCAATAATGAACAACATCGTCGACAACATATGTGGGCTCGGCGTGAGTGGTGGCTTTGGACGTTTCAAAGCAACCGCCCTGGTCAATCGCCACGTCCACGACGACCGCACCGGGTTTCATTTTTGAGATCAGTTCGCGTGTGACCAGCTTGGGCGCAGCAGCACCTGGGATCAGAACAGCACCGACAACCAGATCGGCATTGGTGACTTCTTCCTCCAGCGCGGCTTTGGTCGAATAGACAACCTTGGCGGACGCTTCGAAATGGTTCTCCAGCTTCTCAAGCACTGCCGGATTGCGGTCCAGAATGGTCACGTCCGCGTGCAATCCAACAGCCATTTGAGCCGCGTTGAAACCAACGACGCCTCCACCGATGACCACAACCTTGCCGGGCTTCACGCCGGGCACACCGCCCAGCAATACGCCCAGACCGCCCTTTGCTTTCTCCAACGCGCTGGCACCCGCCTGGATCGACATGCGACCGGCGACCTGGCTCATCGGTTTCAACAAGGGCAGACCGCCATTATCATCGGTGACGGTCTCATAAGCGATGCAGACAGCGCCCGAGTCGACCAAATCTTTAGTCTGTTCCGGGTCGGGGGCCAGATGCAGGTAGGTATAGAGGATCTGACCTTCGCGCAGCATGGCGCGTTCCACAGCCTGCGGTTCCTTAACCTTCACGATCATCTCTGCATTGGCAAAGATATCGGCTGCGGTTTCGGCAATCTCTGCGCCAGCGGCATGATAGGCATCATCATCAGCCCCAATGCCAGTGCCGGCATTGGTTTCCACGATGACGTTATGACCATGAGAAACCAGTTCCGCGACGCTTTCGGGGGTCAGGCCGACACGGTACTCATGGTTCTTGATTTCCTTGGGAACACCAATGAACATGTTCTTCACTCCTTGGATCGGATGATCATTTTGCCGTTGGCATGACGAATTCGGCACCTTCCGAGATGCTCTCGGGCCAGCGCTGCATGATGGATTTCTGCTTGGTGTAGAAACGCACACCCTCTTCGCCATAGGCGTGCATGTCTCCGAACAGGCTCTTTTTCCAACCGCCAAAGCCGTGCCAAGCCATTGGAACCGGGATCGGAACATTGACGCCGACCATGCCGACCTGAACCTGCTTGCCAAACTCACGCGCAACATTGCCGTCGCGGGTGAACAGCGACACGCCGTTGCCGAACTCGTGGTCGTTGATCAGTTGCAGGCCGTCCGCGAAGCTTGAGACGCGGACGCAGGACAGAACCGGGCCGAAGATCTCTTCCTTGTAGATCTTCATGTCGGGGGTGACGTTGTCGAACAGGGTGCCGCCAAGGAAATAGCCTTCCTCGTGCCCTTCGACGGTATAGTCGCGGCCATCGACCAGCAGATCCGCACCTTCTTCGACGCCAGAGTCGATGTACCCTTTGACCCGGTCCCGCGCGGCTGCGGTGACAATCGGACCCATCTCGGCGTCCAGTTCGAGGCCGTTTTTGACCTTCAGGGTTTCGGCACGTTCTTTCAGGACCGGCATCAGCTTGTCGGCGGCATCGCCAACCAGCAGGGCAACCGAGATCGCCATGCAGCGCTCTCCGGCCGAGCCATAGGCCGCGCCGATCAGTGCGTCGGCTGCCTTGTTCATATCGGCGTCCGGCATCACCAGCATGTGGTTCTTTGCGCCACCCAGCGCCTGAACGCGCTTGCCGTGACGCGCACCGACCTCGTAGATATAGTTGGCAATCGGTGTCGAACCGACGAAGGACACGGCCTTGACGTCGTCATTTTCCAGCAACGCATCCACGGCGACCTTGTCACCTTGAACGACGTTGAACACGCCGTCCGGGAAACCGGCCTTCTGCATCAGATCCGCGTAGAGCAAGGATGCGGACGGATCGGTCGGAGACGGTTTCAGGATAAAGGTATTGCCTGCGGCGATGGCGATCGGGAACATCCACATCGGCACCATGACCGGGAAGTTGAAGGGAGTGATCCCGGCGACAACACCCAACGCCTGACGCGTGGTCCAGTTGTCCATGCCAGTGGAGACTTGCTCTGTGTAATCGCCCTTGAGGAGTTGCGGAATGCCGCAGGCAAACTCGATGATATCAATGCCGCGCTCAACCTCGCCCAGAGCGTCGGTGAACACCTTGCCGTGCTCGACCGTTATTGCGCGGGCCAGCTCGTCCTTATGCTCGCGCACCAGAGCCAGGAAGTTGTTCATAAGACGGGCGCGGCGGATCGGCGGTGTGTTCGACCACTTTGGGAACGCAGCTTTGGCAGCGGCCACTGCGTTGTCGACCGTCTGAACAGTCGCCAGCGACACCTCACCGGTTTGCGCACCGGTTGCGGGGTTGAATACCGGCTGCGTCTTTTCGCCGGACGAAACTGTGATTTGGCCACTAATATAGTGGCCGATCAAAGTGATCGGGGATGCATCTTTCATGATGTCAGTCCTTTTTGGGGTTAGCAGTCAGGGGTTATGGCAGGTCTGCCAATACCTCTCCAAGTGTTTGACAAAGTTTCGTTATTTCAGGTTCCGAGATGATCAGTGGTGGCGACAAGGCGATGATGTCACCGGTCACACGGATCATTATTCCGGCGTCCCAGGCCCGCTTCATGGCGTCATAGCCCCGTGCCCCCGGCGCGCCTTCTCGTGGTGCAAGCTCGACCGCGCCCACCAATCCCAGATTGCGGATATCGATGACGTTGGGCAGACCCTTGAGGCTGTGAAGCTGATCCTCCCAAGGCTGCGAAAGCAATGCAGCGCGCCGGAATAGATCATTCTGCTTGTAACTCTCTAGCGTTGCCAGCGCCGCGGCGCAGGACACAGGGTTGGCGGAATAGGTATAACCGTGGAACAACTCAATCGGCGCATCGGCATTTTCCATCGCCGAGTCATATATCTTGTCGGATACGATGACCGCTCCCATCGGAATGACACCGTTGGTCAGGCCTTTGGCCGTTGTGATGATGTCCGGCTTCACATCAAAATACTCCGATGCTGTCGCAGCACCCAAACGACCAAAGGCGGTAATGACCTCGTCGAAGATCAGCAGAATGCCATGGCGGTCGCAGATCTCACGCAGTCGCTTTAGGTATCCTTTCGGCGGCAGGAGAACACCGGTCGAACCGGCCATTGGTTCGACGATCACAGCCGCAATGGTCGAGGCGTCATGCAAAGCAACCAAACGCTCCAGATCGTCTGCCAGCTCTGCCCCGTGTTGTGGGCGACCGCGGGAGAATGCGTTTTTGTCCAGATCATGCGTGTGACGCAGGTGATCAACACCGGTCAGAAGCGTGCCGAAATGCATGCGGTTCTTGACGATGCCGCCAACCGAGATGCCCCCAAACCCTGTGCCATGATACCCGCGCTCACGTCCGATCAAGCGGGTGCGAGTTCCCTCACCACGCATCCGGTAGTAATGCAGCGCGATCTTGAGCGCAGTATCGACGGACTCTGAGCCAGAGTTGGTGAAGAACGCGTGGTTCATTCCCTCAGGCATCATCGCTGTCAGCTTTGCAGACAACTCAAACGCCTGAGGGTGGGAGAACTGGAAGTTCGGCGCATAGTCCAACTCGTGCACCTGTTTCTGCACGGCTTCAACGATCAACGGATCACGGTGACCTGCATTGACGCACCATAGCCCGGCAGTCCCATCCATGACCTTCCGACCATCGGAACTGGTGTAATACATCCCCTCGGCCGCTTGGATCATTCGGGGCTCGCGAAGGAAATCACGATTGGCCGAAAACGGCATCCAAAACGATGACAATGTGTTGGGTTGATCGAGCACGTTCATTCCTCGTGAAACAGATTTTCATTTGATGACAAATCCTTGCAGAGTTCAGACCTTCCGCACACCCGGCTTTATTTTAATCTGTAAGTTATTGAAAAAAATCGCTGCGCCCTTAGAATGCTTTCGATCCAAAGCAAGAAAGCACCAGAGTAACGGTTTTGTCATCAGATCTCGAAACAGCACGTCGTCTAAAGTTGATTCGGGCGACCAAAGGCCTCAGTCAACGTGAAATGGCCAAACGCGCGGGAGTGGGTAGCGGAACGATTTCTCAAATCGAAAGTGGATCAACTCAACCTTCCGTGGCACTGCTCAAAAAGATCCTTGCCGCAGTAGACGTCAATTTGGGCTTTTTCTTCAGTTTTGAATTGCAAAACGAGGAGTCATTTTTTTACCCGCACGAAAGAATGCGCGACCTAGGATCACCCGGAGTCTCCTATCTGCTTGTCGCAGGTGAGCGCCGAGACAGAAAGCTTCAGATGCTCATAGAAGAGTACGATGTCGGTGCTGACTCGGGTCGATCTGAACTGTCACACGAAGGAGAGGAATGTGCGGTTGTGATAGAGGGCCGCCTTGAAGTGACGGTAGATGGGCAATCCAGGGTTCTGGGTCCCGGGGACGCGTACTACTTCTCAAGCATATTGCCACACAGGTTTCGGAATGCTGGAGATACGCCATGCAAAGTGATCAGCGCATGTACTCCTTCGTCGTTTTGAAGCAACCAATCAAAACCAACTTAGAATTCTGCCCTGCGCGTGAATGCCCGGAACAAAGGGCCACGCCGTAGCATCAGAATGGTATGTCAAACGGCAAAACATAGCTGTTCCCATAATGGTAAATGTCAGCTTTGCGCACTTGTGCGCAATTGGTGAAGGTCGCATCCTAGTCTGCTCTGGGCTCGAGGCAGACGCTCGCTCAATTCCGCTCAATGACTGCAATGCGGACTTTTCAGCCATTCGCATTTTTACTCCAAAGAACCGCAGTCAGCCCGAAGCGGGCATTCACAACTAGACTTTGCAATTCCGTATTCGGGGCTTTGCCGCTGTACGATTAGAGGCTTTCGTTGCCGGGATTGACGGGCACGCGTTGCCTGCGCCCATCATGCGCTGAACAAGGCGGCCCAGCGGGCTGGCCTCTTCCGGATCGACCTCGCCCGCGAACATGCCCAGGTGCTTGGCGATGTTCTTTAGAGCCTTGGCACAATCCTGCACCTTGATTTGGATACCCTGGTTGGATTCCTTCACGCCATCGAACTAGAGGCGCGCGGTTGCACCGAGCCTACGTGTGTCGGCCATGCGGGTGATTTGGTTTCCGTGCCGGAACATACTCGGGACAATCGGGGTTTGGCGGGCCTGTGTGACGATAACCGTAGGAACCCGCATCGTCGGGGATGCGCGGATCTTCGATTGTGCCTGACATGGCAACGTCGCTCTCTCTCGTCGTGGAGCTGAGAGAACACCACGCGGGCCTTGTCTTCTGTGAACTCGCGCTCTGATTTCCACTGGTAGCGGTGGTAGATGCCGTGGCAGTAGCGGCAGGGCGCGATGATGTGCTGTGTAAGCTCGTTAGGGTTTGCGGTGGCTATTTGGGTCCAGAGGTTTACAATGCCCTCTGCCTCGAGCATTGCCCTGCTTTCGACCTGTTTGCGGCCCTCAGCGATGGCGCGGGCGACCTTAGTATTGCTTAGCAGTTTGGATGCGGTGACTTCCGCTGATCCTTTTGCGTATCCAGCGCTGATTGCAGCCTTTTTCCCATTCGGATCAGCAAGGTAGTCAAGCACAAAGGCCCGCTGACGCGGGTTCAGGTCGAATCGATCGAGCCAGGTTGTGTCTACCAAGGCTGGATTGTCGGTTGTGCTGCTCATTCCGGGGGCGGTGCTTCTTGCACATCAAAATCGTCCGCAGAATTGGTGCACATTCTGCTTTAAGCAACAATATGTAAACACGGCAATCCTACCACCACCAATGTATTTGTTTATTTCTTTCTTTAGTGACCTTTGGCCGACCTCGGACCGGACCACTCCATGATTTCCTGAATTACTGATATTTTTTGATTCATTTAGTTACCTGACCTCTGTTTTGGTCCTTTCCTGACCATTCGGCTGACCTTTTTGAACATCACTTACCTCCCACATTGCTCACTTTGTTGTTGCAATTTGCGACATGTTTACCATTTAGATGAGATCAAGGAGAACACACATGGAAAAGGTCATTGATCGAGAAAGTGCCTAACCCTGAGCTTGCGATCCACCAATGCAGCAAGGAGTGGCAATGGCACTCATCAAACGGATCATCCCCCAACAAAGTTCGCCGAACCTGCAGCTCTCAACCGATACTAAGCAACCACCCACAAGGCGCAATTGACAGGTTCCAAGGCAGATGCGATTCACCGCACAGCAAACCCGATAAAACCCGCCAATTCGGGCTCCACAATGGCTCCAAAGATCGATCATGAAAATACGCATTAAAGAAATCCGGCAAGCCAAAGGGCTTACTCAGGACGAACTTGCGGTGAAGGTTGATTTGTCTCGTTCTTATTTGGCGCAATTGGAAAAGGGGACACGTCCACTCACCACTAAGAAGCAGGCTATTGTTGCCGCGGCCCTTGATGTGGAGCCAACTGAGCTTGTTGATTTCAGCGCACCTGACAAAGACGACGAGGCGCTTCTTCTCGAGGCGTTCCGCGCCCTTTCCCCCGAACAGCGAAAAGCTTGGCTCGAATGGGCGAAAGTAGCTAAGGGGTCCGCCCTGGATAAAAAGTGAATGTTCTATACACCGATGCCAATCGGATCAACCGATCTTACGCACCGAAAAAACGGCGAATTGAAGATGCACCGGGGCACAGGCGTCAATCTGGTGAAGTTTGCTGAACTGGAAAGCCTGATCTAAGGAAAGGCTGCCTGATTGACAGGTATCACAATTCAAATATAGGGTACCTTAGGTCGCCACATTTCTTAATAAAACTATTTTAAGTTCTTAGGTGGATTATTTGGAGCGGGTAGCGGGAATCGAACCCGCGCGTTCAGCTTGGGAAGCTGACAGGCTACCATTACATCATACCCGCCGCGCCGAGCACGAATAACATCCCACGGTTGCTGACTTCAAGCCGTCGAAGCAGGAAAAATCGCCCTGCTCTATCGGGCTATTCCGTCCGGGCACGCAGACTGTCTATTAGCTCCTGGTCGACTTCCAACACCTGACGCGCGGCCTCCAGAGTGCGATTGTCCAAATGCTGAGGGTTCAGATCGATGTCCTTTGAGAATGCATCAACAATTGCCCGCATTGCTTTGATTCGAGCGTATTTCTTGTTGTTGGCTGGAACCACATGCCAGGGCGCAATATCCGTAGACGTTCGCGCCAGCATTTCATCGACGGCTACCTCTGTCTCATCCCATTTTTTGCGATTACGGAAATCTTCGTAGGTCAGCTTCCACCGCTTCATTGGGTTGTGCAGGCGCTCGGTGAACCGCGCCATTTGCTCGTCTGGTGAGATGTGAAAGAACAGCTTTACGATGCGGGTTCCGTCATCCACCATCATGCGTTCGAAATCATTGATTTCCTGATACGCGGCACGCCAGCGTTCTTCTGGGGTCAGCTTTTCGAGGCGCTCAACCAGAACCCGTCCATACCAACTGCGGTCAAACGCTGATATCGCGCCTTCTGGCGGCAGTCGCTCCCAAAAGCGCAGCAAGTAGTGGCGGTTCAGATAGTAATTACGCGGGGCACCAATTGGCCAAACCTTAAAGCTGCGAGGGTCCAGAGCCTGGCTGATCCTGCGGATCGTTCCGCCTTTACCTGCCGCGTCCCAGCCTTCGAATACGATGACGCCCTTTACACCGTGGAATAGAAACGCCTGCTGGATCAGTGCAAGTTGGGCCTGTAGTTCGACCAGATTCTCGAAATACTCATTTTTACCTAAACGCTTATCCAGATCAGCGTCTGCCAGCTTTGGTGGATGATGCTTGCCCATCTTCGCTCCTGACCTTTGTTGCAACATGCAATCAGTTTCGCAAACATATCAGGATCCAACGTTGATCGGCATCAATATGAAAAAGGCCGGGCAAAATGCCCGGCCTTTGTCGTTAGGATAAGCTGTTTGATCAGGCGCGACGGCGACGGCCTCCACCGCGGCGTCCACCAGCAGCAGCACCCGCTTCATCCGGAGCTTTGTTAAACTTGATCCATTCACCGCCGTGCGGGTCATTGTTGGTCAGCAGGTTGGCGGCGCGGATGGCCTCCATTTCCTTACCGGCGCGCGGCTTGGTCGAACCCAGACCAAACATCTGCACGAAGGCTTCGTCATCCATGCCTTCGGGCAGAATGATGCCAGCGGCTGCAACGGCCTCTTTCTTCTCGGCAATCTTCTTCTGCGTAATCGGCAGAGCCACCGGGTTCATGATCGCCGAGGTCATGCCAGCACCCATTGCCATTGGCAGGAAGGCGTTGTTGATGCCATGGCGGTTCGGCAAACCGAACGAGATGTTGGACGCACCGCAAGTGGTGTTCACGCCCAGTTCCTCGCGCAGGCGACGGACCAGAGCGAAAACCTGCTGGCCAGCGGTCGCCATTGCGCCGATCGGCATAACCAGCGGGTCAACGACGATGTCATGCGCGGGGATACCGAAATCGGCTGCACGCTCAACGATCTTTTTGGCGACATCAAAGCGGACATCGGGGTCTTCCGAGATGCCGGTGTCGTCGTTCGAGATCGCAACAACCGGAACGTTGTACTTTTTGACCAGCGGCAGAACCAGTTCCAGACGTTCTTCTTCACCTGTCACTGAGTTCAGCAGAGGACGGCCTTCGGCCGCATCAAGGCCAGCTTCCAGCGCACCCGGAACCGACGAGTCGATGCACAGCGGCACGTCAACCAGCCCTTGCACCAGCTCAACGATCTTGCGCATCAGCGGCGGCTCGGTCTCGTTCGGGTTGGGGTTCGAGTTGTAAACAACGCCCGCGTTGATATCCAGGACGGTTGCACCGGCCAGAACCTGGGCCAGCGCGTCTTTCTCAACGGTCGAGAAATCACCTGCTTCCAACTCTGCAGCCAATTTCTTGCGCCCGGTCGGGTTGATCCGCTCACCGATCACGCAGAAGGGTTCGTCAAAGCCCAGGACGGCGGTTTTTGTTTTTGATTCTACGACTGTACGGGTCATGTCCGATCCTTAGGAGTTTACAGGCTTTGCCGAGGCGCCGCCGTTGTTGATAGCCCAGTTGGCGTTGGTCTTGATGCCGCCAAGCGGGAAGAAGTGCACGTTGGTGATGTTGAAACCCGGGTTGGCCGCCTTGTGGTTCGCCAGTTCGGTGATCACATCGGTCGGCTCGTAAGGCAGCAGCAGCTTGGACACGTCCATCGCGCGCTTTTGCAGAACCTTCAGCGACGGGCCGACGCCACAGGCGATGGCAAATTTGATCAATGTCTGCAGCTTGGCTGGGCCTGCGATACCGATGTGAACCGGGATGTCGATACCCGCTTCTTTCAGGCTGTCGGCCCAAGCGATGATCGGCTTGGCATCAAACGCGAACTGAGTGGCCAATGCCATTTCGGCGTCTGTGGTTTCCGAAAACTTCTGTTTCCAGCGCAGAGCGTCGTCGACGTTCTTGGTCGAACCGTCGGGATCGATGTCCTTGTTCCCTTCCGGATGTCCAGCCACATGCAGACGCTTGAAACCCGCCTTGTCGAACAAACCGGATTCCAACAGCTGCATCGAGCTGTCGAAATCGCCATGCGGTTTTGCGACGCCACCGGCCAACAGCAGAGCCTGATCAACGCCTGCCTCGCCTTGGTACATGGAAATCCAGTTTTCCAGCGTCGCGGCGTCCTTGATGATCCGCGCCGGGAAGTGCGGCATGACCGGATAACCTTCGTCCGCGATCCGCTTGGCGGTCTTGACCATGTCCTCGATCGGCGTGCCTTCGATATGGGCAATGTAGACGCGGGTGCCTTCGGGCAGCAGCGCGCGGAAATCTTCGACCTTTTCGGCGGTGCGCGGCATCACCTCGATCGAATAGCCTTGCAAAAAGGCTTCGACGGTCGGGTTTACAGGGCCGTTTTCGACCGCATCACGTTTTTTGAAGTTCAGCAAAGCCATTGCGGCCTCCCATATAGATCTGGGGCTCATGCCCAACCGTCATTGGCGATCAGCGCTTTGATGCGGTCCTGATCGTACTCCGTTTCCAGACGCGTGGCTTCGGCCTCGGCAATCTCGGACGGTTCGCCTTCGACTGCAAAGGGTTCGGCCTTGCGCCATTCGGCCAGATAGGCATCGCTGTCCTTGGCGTTCACCTTCATGGCCGCACGGTCGATGGCTTGCTCAAACCGCTCCTCCAACTGCCGCTTAGCGCCACGGCGGCCTTTGCCGACGATGACTTGGGCTGGAATGTCGCGCCAGTATACGATGGTGACGTCAGGCATTGACTTTGATTCCTCCTAACCAGATGGACCGGTTCTAAACGTCTATGTGGGGGCAAGTCGGTCGAATTTCGACACACGGCGCATTTCCAGCGACCTTTTTGCCCACGATGGGATACAGGGCTTGTAACGAACTCTTCATCAAACGCGCACATCAAAATTCTCATCACTTTAATGAGCGTCTTGCACGACGCAATCGCGCAACCTATGGTCGGGGTAACTCGAAAAACGGAGGGCGTTGAAGATGGCGCCCAAGCGTCCCAGAGGTGCGGGCGCGTTCCCGAAGGCGGTCGAAAGCCCCGCGCCAGCAAGACCCGATCCGGATGCGTTATATGCGGCGCTGGATCTGGGAACGAATAGCTGCCGCATGTTGATAGCCCAGCCCAAGGGCAGTGGCTTCCATGTGGTCGACAGCTTTTCCAAGTCCGTGCAACTGGGCGCGGGTTTGGAACGGACCGGACGTTTGTCCCGGTCTTCGATGGCGCGCACCATTCAGGCGCTGCGCATCTGTCAGCAAAAGCTGAAACGCAACAAAGTCAGGCGGATGCGCCTGGTCGCGACCGAGGCTTGCCGTCGCGCGAAAAACTCGCGGGATTTCATCCGACAGGTGAAACGCGAAACAGGTCTGACGCTGGAGATCATCCAGCCCGAGGAAGAGGCGCGTCTGGCCGTCATCTCGTGCGCACCACTCGTCTCGACCAAGACCGAACAGTTGCTCGTCGTCGATATCGGTGGTGGATCCACCGAATTGGTCTGGATCGACATCTCATCGGTTCCACGCCGCGACCGTCCAGCGGCAATCATGCGGTTACACAATGGATTCCATCCCGCTGAAAGCCCCTTTCCTGCCGCTAAGGTGGTGGATTGGATCAGCGTTCCCTTGGGCGTTGCGACTTTACGAGACCAATTCCACGACGTCGAAAACGACTCCGCTCGCTTTGCCCTGATGAGCTGGTTTTTCGAAGAAAACCTCGCCGATTTCGCGCCCTACAAGGACGAACAGGCCCGCGAAGGGTTCCAGATCGTAGGAACTAGTGGGACTGTCACGACCGTTGCGGCCTCACATCTGGGGTTAAAGCGCTATGACCGGACCAAGGTGGACGGCCTGCGCATGACCAGTGATCAGATTGACAAAGTCATACGTGGGTATCTGGAACTCGGCCCGCAGGGTCGACGCCGTGATCCCCGGATTGGGGATGACCGGCAGGCGCTGATCATGTCCGGCTCGGCCATTCTGCAGGCGCTGTTAAGGTGCTGGCCCACCGACCGCCTTTCTGTGGCGGACCGGGGGCTGCGCGAAGGCCTGCTTTATGCACAGATGAGCGCGGACGGCGTGTTGGAAGACGGACCGTTTTGACAAAGGCCGCATTCGATATGCCGCTTTCAACAATTGCCATCGCCTATCGCTCGTCCACAGCAGCTACTACTGTATGCACCCTGGAGGCTGCTGGGTTTGACGTTTTTTGCCCCGGCTTTCATATCGCAAACAATTTTCCTCACTTCGCGCTGGGCATCGGTGGTATATCCATCGCTGTACCAGCGGCCCAGATGCCAGACGCCTTGGCGTTGCTGAAGAGTTTTTCAGAAAACTCTATGGAAAACAGCACCCTTGGCGACAGAGCATTGAATGGGCTGGGGTGGCTATTCTGCGGCGTTTCTTCTCCTTGGCCGGATTTGCTATTGAAAGATGCACCGATATCATCGGCTTGATACCCTTTCGGCGAACAGATAGACGCCTTGCAGTCTTCAGGAGACCCCAACTATGGCCAAAACACCAAGTGGCAAAAACACCTCGGGCCGTGGCCAACGCGACCTGAAGGTGAAAGTCAAAACAGCGCGCGGGCGCAAGCTCAGCTCGACCCGTTGGCTCGAGCGGCAGTTGAACGACCCCTATGTGAAGCGCGCCCAGGCCGAGGGGTATCGCGGGCGCGCGGCCTATAAGATTCTGGAATTGGACGACAAGTTTCGTTTTCTCGTTCCCGGCGCGCGCGTGGTCGATCTGGGGTGTGCCCCGGGTGGCTGGCTGCAGGTGGCAGTGAAACGCGTCAATGCTCTGGGTGAGAAGTCGGGTAAGCGCATCGGAACGGTACTGGGTGTGGACCTGCAAGAGGTTGAACCCGTGGCCGGTGCCGAAGCGCATGTTCTGGACTTCATGGAAGACGACGCCGATGTGAAGGTCAAGGATTGGCTGGGCGGCAAGGCCGATGTGGTTATGTCGGACATGGCGGCGGCCTCATCCGGGCACAAGCAAACCGACCACCTGCGCATTATGGCCCTGTGCGAAACAGCTGCCTATTTCGCGTTTGATGTTCTGGATGAAGGCGGCACGTTTGTCGCGAAGGTTCTGGCAGGCGGTGCCGAGGGCGATCTGCAGAAACTGTTGAAACAGAAGTTCGACAAGGTCGCGAATGTTAAACCCCCCGCATCACGGTCGGACAGTTCCGAAAAGTTCGTGGTCGCGACGGGATTTCGCGGCTGAAATCAATCGTCCAGCCAGCTCCGATCGCCGGCCAGCACCTGCTCGCGCAGCGAAGCAGAAGCTATGCCTTGCAGCAACAAAGCCTCGCCGTGGTTGATGTATTCGGGCGGCTTTGCCCGCAACTCTTCGACCCTCTGTGACAGGGCCAGCGGCCGTTTCAACTGAGACGTATGGACCGGTTTAAGAAACATGTGTCACCTGTAAGCTGGCGCAAATCTTGCCTCAGCTTCATCAGTATCCCTGAAATTTGCCGGTAACGTGGCGGAATCCGGGCCAAGCCATGCCGTATCAGCGGCCCAGCTGCTCCTTGAGCTGTTGCAGGTTTGGATCGTCCGGAACAATCTCCAACCCCTGTTCCAAAACGTCCAGCGCCGCCTGCGGTCCGCGATTGATCTGCGCCAGTTGCACCAGCATCGGCCACGCCTCGGCACGTTGCGGGTCCAGTGCGACGACCTCCTGAAAAGCCTGTTCTGCCGCCAGAGAGTTGCGGAAGGTCAGGGCCATCCCGCCCAACACAAGATGCGTTTCGGGGAAGTCCAGACGGTTGGAAATCGCGCCCTGCCATTCCGACATACCCTGCCCTGACAATTGCTGCTGTTCTGCAGTCAGGGCTTGTGGCGGAATGGTCAGGAACTCTTTCGCAGCAGAGATGCGCACGTTCTTCAGAGGATCAGAAAGCAGCGGCTCAAGGCGCTGAATCTGGTCGGGCAAGCTGGCCTGACGCTGCAAAGGCGCGGCATTGGCGCGAACCAGCGGGTCTTCATCGGTCAGCAACGCGGCCGTTCTGGCCGCCACGTCCGCGGACCCAAATGGTTGAAGAAGATACGCGGCTGTTGCACGTACGATCCCCGGCTGTTCCGGGTTAGTCGCGATGCCCAGCAAATCCTCGGGACCATCCGCGCGCCCGAGCGTGGCTGCCTCGAAGGCCGAGCCGAAATGCGGTCCTCGGCGCGCGCTGGTCGGGAACCAGCTTTCGATCTGCTGCGCTGCCCAGGCCTGACCCTGATCCTGATGGCAGTCTGTGCAGGCATCCTGCCCCAGCCCCAGATCAGGACGCGGAATGCGGAAGCTGTGATCGCGCCTGCCGTCCACGCCCATATAGACACGCTCGATCATATGGCAGGACTTGCACTGCGCGCTGTCGCTGTCCTCTGGGTGGTTATGATGTTCGGGGGTGTCGTACTCTTTCGCCGTCAATGTCGGAAACTCTGGGTTCCCTGCCGGGGAATGGCACTGAGTACAAATCCCGTTTCCGTCCGCTTTCAGCGTTGCGCTGTGTGGTTCGTGACAGTCCATGCAACCGACGCCGCGATCATACATCTTGGACTGCAGGAACGAGCCGTAGACATACACCTCATCCATAATCTGTCCGTCGGGTTGGTACAGCCCCGGTCTGAGCACGGCGAGGTTATACGCGTCATGGTAGGGTGTTCCGGGTACCGGATTGCCATCCCCGTGCGCCTCACGGCGGGAATGACAGCCTGCGCATTGCTGGATCTCTGCTTCGGTCTGCCCCCTGCCCCAATCCATGTTGAAACCCATGTCACTGAGACCTGCGGCAAGGTTTTGGCCCCCGACCCAGTCAATATGCGCCGAACCGGGCCCGTGGCAGGCTTCGCATCCTACGCCAATCTCAACCTGTACTGAGCTGTATGTCCGGGTTTCAGGCTCATAGTTCTTTTCGAAACCAGTCGCGTGGCATTCCGCGCATCGCGCGTTCCAGTTTTTATAAGGCCCGGTCCAGTGCAACCCATCGTTGGGCGGCAAGTCCTGATCGGGGTAAAGGTGGAACCACTGCTTGTTCTCTGTATCCCAGACAACATCAAAGCTTTGCAATCGACCGGGTTCGGTTTCGAAAAGGTATTGTTGCAACGGCTCAATGCCTACAACAGAGTGAACGCCATAGGTGGTGGCCACCCCGTCTTTCTCGGTGACTTTGGCCTGCAACGAACCATTCGTATCGGTAAACTCGACCGACATGCCATCATGGTCGAACCGCGTCCCACCAAAATCCGCGACGACCGCGCCATCGTCGACCTCGGTCCAGGCCAGCGCATGGTGAGATGTAGACCACGCCGCGGCTTCGTCCTCGTGGCATTCGACGCATTGATCCGACCCGACATAGACGGGCGATTGACCAAAGGCTGCAATCGGTAAGAACAAACAGACGCCAAACGCCAAAAATTTCACTGAGTACCCCGATTCTGTTCTTTTTCCAGATCCATCAGAGCACCGTTGTATTCGGCACCAAGGATCAAAATGGCAGCGCACAGGTAGAGAAAGATCAAGGCAGCCATCACACCAGCCAAACCGGCGTATGTGGCACTGTAGGTGGCAAACTGGGCGATGTAGATTGAAAACCCCCAACCTCCTGCGGCCCAAAGACCCAGTGTCAAAACCACCCCCGGCAGGATTTGCATCAACCTGTGTCGGCGGGTTGGCAGGATCATATGTGCCAGCACAACGATGCCTGCGGGCACCGCAACTGTAAACGTCCAGCGCAACCGGTCCACAGACAACCAGTCGGAAACGTTCAAATCCGTCTTCTCAGTTACCAACTGTGTGTAAAACGGTAAAACGACCTCGACCGCTGCGATCGCCAGGATAACCACACCGCCAACGATCACGAGACCAAGGCACAACAGCCGCGTTTTCCAGAACGGCCAGACATCCTTGTCATGATAGGCTTGGTTCATAGCTGCCCGCACCGCCATGACACCGTTCGACGCAAAGAAGATCGCCAAAAGACCACCCAGGGTGATGACGCCTGAACCAGACTCTTGCAGCACGGCACGCAGCTCGGCCACGATGGGGCCTGCGACATCTTTTGGCCAGGCGCCAAAGATCAGTTCGATCAATTCATCGGTGACATATCCTTGGGACAAAGACCCGGCCAATGCCACCGTGAACAATACGAACGGGAACAAGGCCAGCATCAAAGACATGGCGACGTGACTGCTCATCACAAAACCGTTCTTATTGTTAAATCGAACGATCGCCAGCCAAAGCGCCTGAACAGGCCGGCCAAGAGAGGGAATCACACGTGCGCTCATTCCCAGACCCTAACCCGCCTCGCCATTCCTCTGAAACGGCAAATCCCGCGTAAGTGTAAATTATCTCGCTCAAATATCTGGGCACATTGCAGAATCTTGCCCGCGCGTGCAGGATCACCTTCCAGAGCGATCACCAATCGGTGTAATGTGCCAAACGGCACGACAGGCGGGCTAATCAATGACTTTGGAACCAGACCAGAACTCTGCGGCACCGCGACTGAAGCTGTCGGTTGTTCGGGACACGACGATTGTAGCCACGCTGATCGTGCTGGGTTTGTACGCAGGTTCCGCCTTTCTGATCCCGCTTACAATGGCACTGCTGATCAACGTTCTAATCATCGCTCTCAGCGACCGGGTCATCGCGCTGACACGGGTGCCGGTCTGGCTGGCCAATCTGGCGGGAGTCACAGTCGTGCTGGCCGGTTTGTTCGTGATCATGTACATTCTCGGCAGTCAGGCGACCCAGTTCGCCCGGTCGATAAGCACCTATGAAAACCAATTCGACGGCGCGGTTCACCGTATTACCGGGCTGGTGGGCAATGACGTTACCAAGTTCATCCGCGACAACCTCGTCAGCATCGACATGTCCTATGTCGCGCGCGTGCTGCTCAGCGGTGCGACATCTCTGCTGAACCAGTTCTTTCTGATCAGCCTTTACGTGGCATTCCTGATGGCCGAGCGTTTGGCCTTTCGAAAAAAGATCCAGCTGGCAGCGGGCAATCCTGAAACCGGGGCCGAGTTCACGTCAATTCTGGATGCGATCACCTTCAGCCTGCAACGTTATGTCGGCGTAAAAACTTTCATCAGCCTGGTCACGGCAGGTATTAGCTATACCGTCTTCAAAGTCCTTGGGCTTGAATACGCGGAAACATGGGCAGTTCTGACCTTTGCGTTGAATTTCATCCCGTCGATCGGTTCGATTATCGCTGTGATCTTTCCGGCCATGATCGCTCTGGTTCAGTTTGAAACGATTGGGCCCTTCCTGATCATCGTCTTCGGTTGCGGCACCATTCAGTTTCTGATCGGCAACTTTCTGGACCCCGCCTTGCTCGGTCGGTCGCTGAATATGTCCACGTTTCTGGTGATCCTGGCGTTGACCTTCTGGACAACCGTCTGGGGGCTGATCGGCGCGTTCCTCAGTGTTCCCCTGACGGTCTGCATCCTGATCATCTTCAGCCATATCCCCGCGCTCAGGCCTGTGGCGATTTTGATGTCTCTGGACGGCCGTCTTGGCGACGACAACGCGCCCGCGCGCCAGCATTGATCGATGCAGAGCCCTGTTTTCATAGGGTCCGAAATCTATCGCCATTCGACTTATGGCTCCAAACATCCGCTGGCTATTCCGCGAGTTTCCACTGTCATCGACCTTTGCCGCGCGCTGGGATGGCTGACGGCGAAAAATTACCGGGTTAGCCCCTGCGCGAAACCAAGCGCCCTGCAAAGGTTTCATACACGCGACTACATAGCTGCCCTGCAGATGGCAGAGCACGATCAGAGTGTTTCGGATGAAGTCCGTACCAAATACGCGCTGGGCACGCTGTCAAATCCGGTGTTTCCGGAAATGTACCGACGCCCGGCTACAGCGGCCGGAGGGTCCATGCTGGGCGCGGAGTTGATCCGGGACGGCGGCATCGTATTCAATCCGGCCGGTGGCACGCACCATGGCCTGCCCGACCGCGCCAATGGGTTTTGCTATTTGAACGACCCAGTCCTGGCAATCATGACGCTTTTGCAGATGGGTCTGAATCGTGTCGTCTATGTCGACATTGACGCGCATCACTGCGACGGGGTCGAGGCCGCCTTTCGAGGCGCAGACAAGGTCCGAATGATTTCGGTCCACGAAAACCGACGTTGGCCCTTTTCCGGCACGCTCATGGATGATGCAGGCGGCGCATCTTTGAACCTACCGGTACCCAAAAACCTGAATGACGACGAGTTTTCAGCCATTCTTGACCAGTTGATCCTGCCTGCGACCGAAGCGTTTCAGCCCGAGGCAATCGTTCTGCAATGCGGAGCGGACGCCGTCGCCGAAGATCCGTTGTCGCGCCTGACGCTGTCAAACAACTCGCATTGGCAGACGGTCGCCGCGTTAAAACACCTTGCCCCGCGAATACTTGTTCTGGGCGGCGGAGGGTACAACCCATGGTCCGTCGGACGGCTGTGGACCGGTGTTTGGGCCACGCTGAATGGGTTCGATATTCCCGACGGCCTGGATGCCGAGGCACAGGCGATCCTTGAGGGCCTGACGTGGAACCGAGCGGCAGGCCGGCAACCTTCGCCCCACTGGGTGCAGACCTTGCGCGACGCACCAAATCACGGTCCAATCCGCCCTGAATTGAAGGAGGATCTGCGTCAACTGATCGCGCGAATTTCCCGGTAGAATGCCGAAGCAAACGCTGCTAAATTGCCGTTGTTACAAAGCTTTTTTTACCACACCGCATCCTGACAAAACTCGATGTCAGCTCCGTAATCTGGCGCCGATTGGAACTACGAGATGAATGCACTTAATCAGATAATTGAACTTAAATCCCGTATGGGACAGGCCATCATCGGGCAAACCGAGGTGATCGACCGCCTTCTGATCGGAATATTGGCGAATGGAAATTTGCTGATCGAGGGGCTGCCCGGTCTGGCAAAAACCCGCGCGGTCAAAGCCATGGCCAAAAATCTGGACGCCAGTTTCAGCCGGATTCAGTTTACACCCGATTTGCTGCCTTCGGATGTCACCGGCACCGAGGTTTTTCAGCAGACGGACGACGGCGGTGCTTTCCGCTTCGAGCCGGGCCCCATCTTCGCCAATATCGTCCTGGCGGACGAGATCAACCGCGCCCCGGCCAAGGTCCAGGCTGCTTTGCTTGAGGCGATGGAGGAACGGCAGGTAACCGTTTCGGGCACAACGCATAAGATGGAACCCCTGTTCATCGTGATGGCAACGCAAAACCCGATCGAACAGGAAGGCACGTATCCTTTGCCTGAGGCACAGATGGACCGGTTCCTGATGCATGTGCAGATCACCTACCCGCCGGTCGAGGACGAGGTTGAGGTGATCCGTCTGGTGCGGAACGAAGAGATCGCAGCCGGAATAAATGCATCCAACCAAATCCCACAGACCATCCCACAAGACGCCGTTTTCGCCGCGCGAGCGGAGATCGGACAGATTCACGTGTCTGACGCGATGGACCGGTACATGGCCGATCTCGTGCAGGCGACGCGAACCCCGGGCGCGCTCAGCGAGGAACTGGCAAGCTGGATCGACATCGGGGCCAGCCCACGCGCCTCGCTGGCTCTGGACAAGTGCGGCCGCGCACATGCGTGGATGAACCAGCGCGACTATGTCGACCCGGCCGATGTTCGCGCGATCGCACACGACGTTTTCCGCCACCGCGTCACGCTCAGCTTTGAGGCGCAAGGTAACGCCAAATCGGCGGATGACGTGATTTCGGAAATCCTGCAGCTTGTCGCGCTGCCTTGACCCCTGAGTAACACCGCGTGACCCAGACCGCCGCATATCCCGACGACCCGCGCATCCACGTTGATGCGAACCACCTGTTGCGGTTGGGTCCCAAGTCGCGCGCGCTTAGCCTCTTGCCCCGACAACCGGCCCGATCAATCTTGAACGGCCGACATGCCTCGCGCCTGCGCGGGCGCGGACTGAATTTCGAAGAACTGCGAAACTACCTACCCGGAGACGACATCCGCACAATCGACTGGAAAGTGACCGCTCGCACAGGAAAGCCCCACGTTAGGGTCTATACCGAAGAGCGCGACCGCCCGGCCCTGTTGCTGGTTGATCAACGGGTTTCGATGTTCTTCGGAACTCAGGTTTACATGAAATCGGTTATCGCGGCCGAGGCAGCGGCCACTGCGGCGCATCGCGTGCTTGGACAGGGCGACCGGGTCGGCGGGATCGTCTTTGGCGACACCGATCTGGCCGAACACCGTCCACAACGGCGACCAGCCGCCTTGACGCGCTTTCTGGCCTCTGTGGGGTCTTTGAATTCAAATCTTCACGCGTCGCTGCGTCCAGAACCGACGGTGACTTTGAATGATGTGCTGAAACAGGCCGCACGGATCGCGCATACCAATTCGCTGGTAAGTGTATTTTCGGATTTTGACGGGCTGAACGAGACTTCGGAAAAACTACTTCGCAGACTATCGGCGTCCAACGATCTTATCTTGTTCAATATTTCCGACCCGAGCTCTCGCGAGATAGCTCCGAACCTCAGAATGACCGTGTCCGACGGCGACCGCCAGATCGAGATCGACAGCTCGGACCCTGAATTGTCGCCTCGCATAAGCGCAGCGTTGAAGGACCGTTTAGCACAACTGCAAGTCTGGTCGCGCCGCTATGGCTTTCCGATCGTGCCTTTGACCACAGCGGAACCAACACTCGACCAACTCCTCAGGCTGTTCGGTCATCGCGGGGGCCGATGATGAGCGTTGATGTCGAAGGCAAATCGCTGGTTGAACTGCTGGACATGCTTGAACCCGCCCCGGCACCCGACCCGATTTCGATGATGCCGCAGACATGGGGCTGGGCTGGGCTTGCGCTTATCCTCACGGGATTGATCGTGCTTGGTGTAAACGCTGTTCTGCGCCACCGCCGGGCAAATGCCTACAGGCGCGAGGCGCTGGTAGAGCTGGCGGCCGCGGGCGACAGCGCCGCTAAAACGGCCGAGATTCTACGCCGCACCGCGCTGGTCGCCTTCCCGCGCAAGCAAGTTGCTTCGTTGCATGGTGATAAATGGGTGAACTTCCTTGATCAAACATCTGAAAAAACATCATTTCAGGAAAACACATGCCGCGCCCTTAGCGAGGCACCTTACAGAGAGGATTCGACTGACCCAAACCTGACAAAGCTTGCGCGGGACTGGATCAGAACCCACAAGCGAGAAAGGACTACGTAATGTTTTCCTTTGCAGCACCTTGGGTCGTTCTCCTGCTGCCGCTGCCCGTAATGGTGTACTGGTTCGCCCCTCCGCACCGAGAGAAAAGCAGCTCAATCCGCATCCCGTTCTTTCGCCACGTCGCGCAAGCTGCTGGGGTCGAGCCTAAATCCGGATCCGTCATCCTGAGCCGCGCAAAGCTGCAGACCGGAATCGTTGTACTGATCTGGCTTCTTCTGGTGACTGCAATGGCCCGCCCTGAAAAGCTGGGAGAGCCCGTGGTCATCGAAAAATCGGCCCGGGACGTTGTGCTCGCTTTGGACATATCCGGCTCGATGGATCAACGCGATTTCACGTCGTCAGACGGAACGCCCAAGCAGAGGCTGGCCGCCGTCAAGGATGTGCTGCGGAGTTTCATCGCTGAACGTCAGGGGGATCGCATGGCGCTGATCATCTTTGGCACCCGCGCGTTTGTACAAGCTCCGTTCACGGAAGATCTGAATAGTTTGACCGGGTTCCTGGATCAAACCGCAGTGGGTATGGCCGGGCCGAACACCGCTTTGGGGGATGCCATCGGATTGGGAATTCGCACCTTCGAGTCAAGCGAGGTCGATCAACGCCTGATGATCGTGCTCAGCGATGGCGCAGATACGTCCAGCCGTATGACGCCGGTCAACGCCTCAGCCATTGCCGCGGATAAGGGCGTCGTTATCTACACGGTGGGTGTCGGGGACCCGAACGCTTCGGGCGAGGATCGTGTCGACCTGGACGCTCTAAGGGAAATCGCGGATCGGACCGGGGGCGAGTACTTCTTTGCGGATGATGAGGACGCATTGACAGAGACGTATGAACGCATTGACCAGCTCAATCCCCGGGTCGTGGAAACACAAAGCTACCGCCCGCGCGAAAGCCTTGCACATTTTCCCCTTGTTCTGGCCTTGGTAGTGATGCTTGGCAGCATTGCCGGCCTGCATTTCGCGCAGCGGCGCAAAGGTGCCGCATGACCGAATTGTTGGCAGAATTTCACTTTATTCGCGCCTATTGGCTGCTTTTCCTCATTCCGATAGCCGCACTGTGGTGGTTGACGCGCCCTAAGCCACAATCGCGATCCCAACAATCCGCCGGCATCGCGCCGCATCTTGCCGCTGCACTTAGATTAGGGGCCGAAGACGAACGGCGCGTGTATCCGATCGATGTCGCGATGATTGCTGCAATCTTTACCACTTTGGCGGCGGCAGGACCGACATGGTCCCGTGCGCACAACCCGCTGGTCGCGGATACTGCGCCATTAGTGATCGCGCTAAAGGTCACGGACAGCATGGACGAGCCCGACCTTCCTCCTTCACGCCTCGAACGGGCAAAGTTCAAAGTTACCGACCTGATCAATGCCCGTGCGGGCGCACGCACCGCTTTGATTGCTTATGCCGGGACACCGCATCGCGTTGCGCCCTTGACCGAGGACGCCAATATCTTCCGCCCCCTGCTGGAAGGTCTCTCGCCAGCCGTCATGCCAAAACAAGGTGACGCCGCTGCGGACGCGCTGGCCATGGCTGACTCAATTTTGGGCGAAAGTGAAACGCCCGGGGCGGTCTTGTTTGTCTTGGATGACCTCGCCCCATCGCAACTGGCCGGTTTCGAAGACGCGACTACACCTCTTTTCTTCCTCACAATGCTGCCCGGAGATCAGCGCATCGCGCAATTGGATGGCCTAAAAAATGCGACGGTCGTGCCGTTTTCGGGCGATGATAGAGATATCAACAGGTTACAACGTCAAATTCAGTCCGCCTATTCAGCCGCAGTGGACGATGATGACCGCGTGGATTGGCAGGACCGAGGTTGGATTCTTGCGTGGCCTGCCGCACTTTTGTCGTTGCTGTGGTTTCGACGGGGTTGGGTCATCAGATGGGCTTTTCTGGCGCTGTTCTTCACGACCCCTTCGGGTCCTGCGTTGGCCGATGGATGGCGGGATTGGTTCCTGACCCCGGATCAGCAGGGACAAATCGCGATGAACCAGAAACGCTATGACGAGGCGGCTGACCTGTTCCAGGACCCCTATCACGAGGCGTATGCAAGGCTGAAAGAGGGACAGTATCCCGAAGCAGCAACAATCTTTGCGGAGCTTGATACGCCAGAGGCCGCATTTTCCGAGGGTATGGCCAGAATTCGAAATCGGGAGTATCGCCCCGCCATAACGGCCTTTGAGACAGCGCTGGAACGTCGCCCGGACTGGCCTGAAGCACAGCACAATCTGGAAGTTTCCAAAGCCGTCCTCGAATACGTCGAAACGACCCGCGAACAGTCGGACACAGGCGAAGAAGCGGGGATTGGCGCCGACGATACGGTCTTTGACAATGAGTCCGGCCGAGGAGAGAACACAACCGTTCAGGCCCCGACCGAAGGCGCGCAAACCATGTCGGCAGATCAGTGGATCAGCACCATTGACACGGACATGCAGGACTTTCTTCGCAACCGCTTCCTTCTGGAAAATCAGGAGCAGCAGCAATGAGGTACCTCCTTCTTCTCATGCTAATGCTGCCGGTGCCGCTGTTGGCACAAACAGAGATCCAACCTCAGGTCACTGCCGAAGCGCCGACCGAGCCGGTTACCGTCGGTCAGCCCGCAATTGTTCGGATAAAAGTTCTTGTCCCGACGTTCATGCCGTCTCCGCCGGTGTATCCTTCTCTGGAGAAAGAGAACCTGCTTGTGCGCCTGCCAGAACGCGCCTCGGGCCCGGTCAGTGAAACGGTGAACGGCGAGACCTGGACGGGTGTCCAGCGCAGCTATCGCTTGTACCCGCTTCAAGCGGGTCAAATCATGTTTGGCGCTCAGGATATCGTCGTCACCTTTGCAGATCCCGATACGAACGCGCCAACGCAGGTGAGCGTCCCCCTGCCCGAGATGACATTGAACGCAATCGTTCCTGATGGCGCCCGTGATCTGGACCCGCTGATCATCGCAACGGGTTTCGAGGTGGATCAGCAGATCGAAGGCTCGACCGAGATGGAAAACGGCGGGGCTGTCACGCGCCGTCTGACCGCCAATATATCAGGGACGACACCTTTCCTGATCCCCGAATTGATACCCGAAATTCAGGACCCTCTGTTGCGCGCCTATCCAAAGGAACCGCGTTTTGCGGAAAGCGAAGACCGGGGGATATTGTCCGGGCAGCGCGTGGATGAAATTACCTATCTCGCGCAGGACGGCGGCCAAACCGAACTGCCGCCCATTTCGGTTCGCTGGTACAATCTGGAAACCGATCAAGTAGAAACCATCGACATCGAACCGGTCGAGTTGACCCTAGCGCCACCCAAATGGCAGCCGCCAGACGCGGAAACCATTCTGACCGTTCTCGTTTGGATCGCCTTGCTGGTATTGGCATTCTGGGGCGGGCTGCGCTTCTTTGGTCCTCGCGTCAAAACGTGGAACCAAACACGGCAGCAAAAGTACCAGGCGTCCCCCGAGTTTGCGTTGAATGCTTTAAAGATCGCGCTTCAAGAACGAGATTTTTCAAGCACTTACGCGGCATTGGAAATGTGGAAAGCACGGAGTGCGTTCCCCGAAATGGCTTTCGGCCTCGAGAGAAGACTGGCCAAGATAGGGGCCGCGATATACTCGACAAACAAGGGGGATGCAGGTGCAGATTGGTCAGCTGCGATTTCCGAACTCAAGGTCCTGGCGCAAACACATCGCCACCAGTCAGATCCGCTTCCACCGCTCAACCCGTAGCATCAGCACTGACAGCTGGAGATCAATTGCCGTCTGTCTATAAGACGAACCCGGCCGTAACCAAGCTCGATCAAACCCAGATCCGCAAGGCGGTGCAGATTCCGGTGCAGTGTCGGCTGAGATACGGCGACCATCGCTGCCAGCTCTTCCTGTGAGACAACAATCCACCCATCAGACTTCGATGCCCCCTCGTCCAGATGCAGAAGGCGCAGCACCAACCGTTTTTCTGTGCCCGTTACCGCAAGGTTGGCCATGATGCGCAAAGCGGTCTGCATGTTCTCGTGCGACAACGCGTAAAAGTCGCGGACGTAATCGGGATTATCGCGCACCAACCTGTCGAGGCGCGAAGACGGAAAGAACAAAGCGCGCGTGTGCTGCGTTGCGAAGACACTCACCAGCCTTAGCGCCTCGGCAAACAGCGCAAGATCACCGATCCAGAACCCGCCGCCCTGGCGGTGAACCACGAATTCCTGACCATCATCCGCCGGCGCCATGACCTGAACGGCACCTTCCAAAACCGCATAGACTCCATTGGCCGGGTCCCCGATGTGATAAAGAGGCTCGCCGGTCTCAAACGACTTGGTAATCCCACAAGCGAGGAGGTCCGATTGAAAACGAGCACCGCGCGACCCGAACCACCCCGACGCCAACAACTGTTTCCTGTCATTGGGATTATCAAACATTAGTATTCTTCGATCTCATCATATGATAGGTTTCCGGTCATTATCATAGCTTAAGGTATAGCTATTCGATTCTCGACTTAATCCTAGATTTTCCGTTCGAGAATCAACACCTTGTTGGCGGACCTAATACGAACTTGGGCGCCTTCAATTACTTTTTTATCAACGGGTCATTAAGACTCGGTCAGTTCTGGAGCACACTATGTCACCACCTCGATCGATCGCAGAAAATTGGCGCAGCAAACTGCGCGTGTTCGCTGTAGCTTCCGTTGCCGTTGCATTGGCCCTGCCTGCATGGGCACAGGATCAAAAGCCCAATATACTGGTAATCTGGGGCGACGATATCGGGCAGTCCAACATCTCGGCCTACACGATGGGCCTGATGGGATATCAGACTCCGAATATCGACCGGGTCGCGAAAGAGGGCATGATCTTCACCGACTATTACGGCGAACAGTCCTGCACCGCCGGTCGCTCTTCTTACATCATGGGCCAGTCGGTATTCCGCACCGGTCTGTCCAAGGTCGGCCTTCCGGGTGCAGATCTGGGCATGCAGGTCGAGGACCCGACCATTGCCGGCCTGTTGAAAGACCACGGCTATGTCACCGGTCAGTTCGGCAAGAACCACCTTGGCGACAAGGATGAGCACCTTCCGACAAACCACGGTTTTGACGAGTTTTTTGGCAACCTCTACCACCTCAACGCGGAAGAAGAGCCCGAAAACGAGGATTACCCCGGCGACGCGGTTCTGGCGGATGGCCGCACGTTCCGCGAAGCGTATGGACCGCGTGGCGTGATCAAGTCCAAGTCGGACGGCACCATCGAAGATACCGGCCCACTGACCAGAAAACGTATGGAAACGGTTGACGAAGAAACCGTCGCGGCCGCGGTTGACTTCATCAAGCGTGCCCACGAGCAGGGCCAGCCCTTCTACGTCTGGTGGAACGGCACGCGTATGCACTTCCGCACCCACGTCAAAGACGAGATGCGCGCGCAAGCGAATGAAATCGTAGGCGGCGTTGCGGACGAGTACACCGCTGGCATGATCGAACACGATATGCATGTCGGGCAATTGCTGGACCTGTTGGATGAACTCGGCATCGCTGACAACACCATCGTGCATTACTCGACCGACAATGGTCCGCATATGAACACGTGGCCGGATGCAGCGGCAACGCCGTTCTGGGGTGAGAAGAACACCAACTGGGAAGGCGGATGGCGCGTGCCTTCAATGGTTCGTTGGCCCGGACAGATCGAAGCCGGCTCGGTCACAAACGAGATCGTGCACCACATGGACTGGCTACCGACCTATCTGGCGGTTGCAGGTGATCCCGACATCAAGGAAAAGCTGAAAGCTGGGTATAGCTCGTCCGGCATGGGCCGTGACTACAAGGTGCATCTGGATGGCTACAACATCCTGCCCCTTTTGACCGGCGAGACGACTGAAAGCCCCCGCGCCGAGATATTCTATTTCTCGGATGACGGTGACCTGACGGCGTTGCGCTATGACGACTGGAAGCTGATCTTCCTTGAGCAGAAAGCATGGGCAACGCTGCGTGCGTGGATCGAACCCTGGACCGAGCTGCGAATTCCGCTGATCGTGAACCTGCGTCGCGACCCGTATGAGCGCGCGTATCGTACATCCAACACCTACTATGACTGGCTTCTGGATCGGGCTTACTTCCTGGTTCCGGCCCAGCAATACGTGGGTAACTTCCTTGCAACCTTCCAGGAATTCCCGCCGCGCCAGAAAGCGGCAAGCTTCAACCTGGATCAGGTCATGGAAAAACTAACAACGCCGACCAACAACTAAGTCGAGCGAAGAAAATCTCGGGGCCGCCACATAAAGGGCGGCCCTTTTCACATTGAAATTTAATGAGAAGTTCATGCGACATTTTGTTCTAAGCGCCCTGCTGTCCTGCGCCCCGTTGACCTTGCTTGCGGACCCGCTGCCCAGCTGGAATGCAACTGAAAGCAAACAGCGGATCATCGAGTTTGTCGCCGCCGTCACTGATCCGGACAAACCGGAATACGTCACACCCGCCGAACGAATTGCCGTGTTCGACAATGACGGAACCCTATGGGCGGAACAGCCGGTCTATTTTCAGCTGTTCTTTGCCATGGATCGTCTTGCCAAATTGGCCGAAGCCGACCCATCGATCCTGTCCACGCCCACCTTACAGGCCGCCGCGAACGGAGATATTAAAGCCGTTCTGGAAGGCGGCCATGACGGTTTGATCGAGGTGATAAATGCCTCGCACTCCGGCGTCTCGGTGGATGAGTTTCAAGACGCGGTTGCCGAATGGCTGGACACCGCCCGGCACCCGGACACGGACCTGCCCTATGATCAGATGACCTATCAGCCGATGGTCGAGCTTTTGCGGTATCTACGCGATGAGGGATTCAAGACCTACATCGTTTCCGGCGGCGGTCTGCACTTCATGCGCGTCTTTGCCGAAGAAGCCTATGGCATCCCGCCTGAACAGGTATTGGGTACCTATACCGACACGACCTATGACAGCGCCGAAGGTGCGCCGGTCATCACCAAGGCCCCCAGCATCGCATTTGTTGATGACAAGGAAGGCAAACCGATCAACATCGAGCGCACAATCGGCAGACGCCCGATATTGGCCGGCGGAAACTCGGACGGCGATTTCGCCATGCTGGAGTGGACCATTGCGGGCGATGGACCAAGGCTTGGCGTACTTGTTCACCACACGGATGCAGAACGCGAATGGGCCTACGACCGCGAAAGCCCGATCGGGACTCTGGTCGATGGGTTGGATAAAGGGCCGGACATGGGCTGGGTGATCGTAGATATGGCGCAGGACTGGTCGCGCATCTACACTGGGGCGAACTGAACCGTAACGGAGCCCGATAACCCCATGTGGACACTGCTTGTTTCCGTCTTTCTGTTCGCGCTGTATGTCACGGCAGTTGTCTTCGCGGTTCGGGCGGCCCAGACCGCGCGCACGCCTCAGGGTGCGGTCGGTTGGGTGGTTTTTCTGATTTCTGCGCCGATGTTAGGCGTACCGCTCTACCTGTTTCTGGGGCACCACCGCTTTAGCGGGTACCGTATCGCGCGCAAGGAAAGTCAGCGCGTGGTCGAAGGGATCAAAACCTTTGCCGACTACTCAAGGCCGGACCCAGAGAAGATGCTCATCAACCCCCGACCATTCGAGGCTCTGGCGCATTTGCCCGTGTCGCGTGGCAACGGTGCGGAACTGCTGGTTGATGGGCAGGCGACCTTCGACTCGATATTCCAAGCTATCGATGCGGCGAAGTCTTACGTCCTGATCCAGTTCTACATCGTGCGCGCCGACGAGTTGGGCCAAAAACTCAAAGCCAGGCTGATCGCCGCAGCAAAGCGCGGTGTCAGCGTCCGGTTCATGATGGACGGTGTCGGAAGCTATTCGCTGCCTTCGGACTACATTGAGGAAATGCGCCAGGCCGGAGTTACGATTGCAGATCCGCGCGAACAACGCGGGCCAAAGTTCCGTTTTCAATTGAATTACCGCAACCATCGCAAGTCGGTGATTATCGACGGCGAAACAGGTTTTATCGGTGGGCACAACGTCGGGGTCGAGTATCTTGGGAAGGATCCGCATTTTGGCCACTGGCGCGACACGCATATCAAGATGACTGGCCATATCGTCCGGCAGTTGCAACTGATCTTCATCGAAGACTGGCACTGGGCCCACGAAGAAGACCTGATCGATCAGCTGGACTGGGCCGGATCCGAGGCAGGTCAGGACATGAACGCCCTGCTGGTTGCGACCGGGCCGGGTGATGAAAACGAAACCGGGGCGCTGATGTTCTTCGCCGCAATCACCGAGGCTCAGAATCGGATTTGGATCGCGTCGCCCTACTTCGTGCCTGACATCGACATCATGACCGCCCTGAAGCACGCGGCGTTGCGGGGCGTCGATGTGCGCATCCTCGTGCCCGACTCCATTGATCACCGCCTGCCCTGGCTGGCGGCCTTTGCCTATTTCGACGAAATTCGCGAATGCGGTGCCAAGGTGTTTCGGTACAAAGATGGTTTCATGCACCAAAAGGTGTTTGTGGTCGATGACGCCTTGGCTGCAGTCGGAACGACCAATCTGGACAATCGGTCATTCCGGCTGAACTTTGAGGCCATGGCCCTTTTCTTTGATACCAGAGCAGCCGAGGCCGTTGACGCAATGCTTCAAGTGGATTTCGAGAAATGCTATGAGCTGACGCGCACCTTGGGTCAGCAACCTGCCCCAATTCGCCTTGGCGCGCCGCTTGCCCGATTGTTCGCGCCGATCCTTTAGGCGATGAACCGTTCCTGAAACACGCGTGTCATCAGGGCGACCATGTAAGCGGTCGACAGTCCAAACGCCAACAGGCCAGTAACTGCGGCAAACGTTCCGAAAATACGCAGGTCTTCACCCAGAACGATATCGCCGTAACCAAGCGTCGTGAACGACACGAGCGAGAAATACAGCGCCGTGTTCCAATCGGGCAGGACGCTGCCGAACACCCAGACAATCGCCCAGATCCAGACCTGAATGGTATGGGTCGCAACAATAAAGGCCAGGGCGATGGCGATCGGACCAGCGGTTGCAAGAATGACGCCTTTCTTTTCCCATCGCTCGACAAACCTGTTGATAGCCAAAGTGCACATTGTCAGCAGGATGATTTCGACCAGAAAGCAAAGTCCAAGAAAGGTGCTTCCCCAAAGAATCTGCTGCGACAAGGTCATGTTTTTCCATCCTGAATTGCGCCGACGGCCAACCGGTCCACAATGACCTGCGAGCACCAGTGAAACAACCCGCGCCGCGCCGATCCTTAGTGCGGCGAAAGGAACCGATGGTGCGTCACCTCTGGACAGTTGGCGAAACTGTTGCAAATCCTTGTGAAAATGGGGACGCACATGCTTCTGAAATTCGATCAGGTTCAGAAATCCTATCCCGGTGGTCGCCCGGTCCTGCGGAATGTGTCGCTGTCTCTGGATCGCGGGCAGACGCTAGCCCTGACCGGCGAAAGTGGCAGCGGCAAGAGTACGCTGCTGAACCTTGCGGCCGCGCTCGACACAGCAGATGGCGGAGAAATCACGTTGGATGGTACTGCCCTGTCGAATCTGGATGACTCGGGACGCGCAGCCCTGCGCCGCACGTCTTTGTCTTTGGTATTTCAGCAGTTTAACCTGATCCCTTCACTCACGACCGGACAGAACCTGTCTTTTCATGCCCGTTTGGCGGGGTGTCATGATCCGGATTGGTGTGCCCACTTGGCTGATCGGTTGGGCTTGTCGGATTTGCTGGACCGATACCCGGAGAACCTGTCGGGCGGGCAGCAGCAGCGCGTCGCCATCGGGCGCGCCATGGCCGCACGACCTAAACTTCTGCTGGCGGATGAGCCTACGGGAAACCTCGACGAAACCGCCAGTGCTACCGTGCTTGACCTGATGCTTGCTCTGGTCGCAGACACCGGCGCAGCGCTGCTTTTGGTCACCCATTCGCAAGGGATCGCGGCGCGACTGGATCGGCGGGCGCATCTGAACGGCGGGCGTATCGAATGACACTGACCGTCATACAGGCGCTGGCCTCGCACTGGCGTGCACACCGTCTGCAACTGGCGACCTTGCTCATTGGGCTCGCTTTGGCGACTGGGTTATGGTCCGCCGTTCAGGCCATC
Organism: Ruegeria sp. BF12; assembly: GCF_056538705.1. NCBI lineage: Bacteria > Pseudomonadati > Pseudomonadota > Alphaproteobacteria > Rhodobacterales > Roseobacteraceae > Ruegeria > Ruegeria sp. BF12. The sequence goes on from NZ_JBQFTP010000001.1 coordinate 40,408, forward strand.
AACGCCGAGGCACGTGCGAGCTATGACCGCGCCGCTGATCAGTTGGCCCTTGGTCAGTATGACGAGCTTCATGACCCGACCCGCCCGATCCCTCTCTCGCGTTACGTCGACCTACGGCGTGCCGGATGGCAGGTCGCAGCCGTACTGGACGGACATCTTCGCATCGACGGGCGAGCGCTGCGCGTTCTTGGGGTGGACATGGTCGCCTACCCAACCCTGCCCGCTGTCACGCAGATGGAGCAAAACGGAACACCGCCCGACCCCGCCGACATACTGACTGCGCCCGGTCGGTTGTTGGCAAGGCCAGAATTGGAGCCGCTGCTGGTCGGGCAGGCGTCTTTTCCACCGGTGGTGACAAGTGATGCGCTGCCGCCGGACCTTATTCTGACAGATATCGGCGTCGCGGAAACTCTTCTGGACCGGCGCGGGGAAATTTCCCGCCTCATTGTTCTGCCGGAACAACCGGGCAATGTGGCGCCGCTCGCGGAAATTGCGCCTGAGCTGGAGCGGACAGCGGCTGCGTCGCAGCTGGAAACCGCTCAGTTGACAGACAGCTTTCATCTAAACCTGTCGGCCTTTGGTCTTCTGTCTTTTGCAGTCGGGTTGTTCATCGTGCACGGCACCGTGGGGCTGGCCTTTGCACAGCGACGGGCAATGATCCGGACGCTGCGGGCCTTGGGGGTTTCGGTGCGACGCCTTGTCTGGCTGATCATGGCCGAGTTGTCGGTGTTGGCGATCATCGGTGGCACACTTGGCCTGCTGCTGGGCTTCTTCCTTGCAGGCGCTTTGCTGCCAGACGTCGCGGCGACCTTGCGGGGTCTGTACGGTGCGCCGGTCAGCGGGCAGATAACTTTGCAACCGCAATGGGTTCTGACCGGTCTCGCGATGGCTTTGGGAGGCACTTTTCTGGCCAGCGGACACGCATTGTTCCGACTGTCACGCATGCCAATTCTCAGCGGAGCGGGTTTGCAGGCTTGGCGCAGTGCCGCCTCTGGCAATTGGGTGACAGCCCTCGCGGGATTGGCTGCCATTGTTGGCGGGATTGCCACCCTACTTGCTCTTGGAGGATTGATTGCAGGCTTCGCAATGGTGGCCGGGCTGCTGATCGGGTCGGCGCTTGTTTTGCCCTTTATCCTGTCGCGCATTTTGATCGTGCTCCAACGCGCTGCACGGGGGCCGGTCGCCCAGTGGGTATGGTCAGACATGCGCGCGCAACTGCCGGGTCTGTCTCTGGCACTGATGGCGCTTTTGCTGGCGTTGGCCGCGAATATCGGCGTGGGGACAATGGTGTCCAGTTTTCGGCTTACCTTTGTCGGCTGGCTGGATCAGCGCCTGACATCCGAGCTGTATGTGACCGCTGCCGACGATCAACAGGGTCAACTCATCTCGGACTGGCTGACCCCTCAGGTCGACGCTGTGCTGCCGATCCGCAGTGTTGAACTGGCGCATCCAACAGGGCCATTGTTCCTTTATGGTGTTATTGACGATCAGACCTATCGGGAAAAATGGCCTCTGATTTCGTCATCGCCCGGTGTTTGGGATCGCGTCATAGACGGGTCCGCCGTGCTGATCAACGAACAGCTTGCCCGCCGAGAAAACCTGTGGCCCGAAGACGTGCTGGCGATTACTCCAACCACCTCTATGACTATCGCGGGTGTCTATTCCGATTATGGCAACCCAACCGGTCAGGCCATCGTTTCAATGTCTCAATTCGACCAGATCGCACCCGGGGCCGAGACGCGCCGGTTTGGCGTTCGTATCGCACCCGAGCGGGCCACGGATCTGGCGCAAGACCTGCGAGACCAATTCGACCTGCCGCGCCGCGCGGTCGTGCAACAGGCCGCGATGAAGGCACAATCCATGGACGTTTTCGAAAAGACATTCGTGGTGACGTCAGCGCTGAACATACTCACGCTGGGGGTCGCAGGGTTCGCCATTCTGACCAGCTTGTTGACCTTGTGGACGCAGCGCCTGCCGCAGATTGCTCCGGTCTGGGCGCTGGGGCTGACACGTGCCAAGCTGGCCCGGCTCGAGCTGTTGCGCAGCGTACTGCTGGCCGCTCTGACGGCCATCTTTGCGCTGCCGTTGGGGTTGGTCCTGGCCTGGGCTTTGTTGGCCGTCATCAATGTCGAGGCGTTTGGCTGGCAATTGCCGATGTACCTTTTCCCGGCGGATTGGGTGTACCTATTGCTGTTGACGCTGTGTGCAGCCGTTATCGCAGCGGCCTTGCCCGCAATCCGATTGTTGCGTCTGCCCCCTGCGGACCTGCTGAGGGTGTTTGCCAATGAGCGTTAGGATTTGCTTGATATTTCTGATCCTGACCCTGCCTGGCTTTGTCCGCGCGCAAGGTTATGCAGGGCTTGGCGGTTCCGCCGAAGGTTTCACGGTGCCTCAGCCCGGCTACCAGTTTCAATTCCCGCAGGATCATGGCCCCCACCCGTCTTATCGGATTGAGTGGTGGTATCTGACGGCGAACCTTAAGGGTGAGGACAGGCGCGACTATGGAATTCAGTGGACGTTGTTCCGGTCGGCGCTGAAACCGACTGAGGCTGAGGGTTGGCAAAGCCCACAACTCTGGCTAGGCCATTCCGCCGTAACCACACCCGACACGCATTACTTCGCCGAGCGTCTGTCGCGCGGCGGTATTGGTCAGGCGGGCGTTACCGCCGACCCGTTTGAAGCCTGGATCGACGAATGGCATATGCGCGGCCCGGACTTAGAAACCCTAAGCCTGTCAGCAAATGGGGCGGACTTTGGGTACGATCTGACACTTGAAGCCAAGGGACCGCTCGTTTTTCACGGCGAGGACGGATATTCGGTCAAATCTGCCGATGGACAGGCCAGCTATTACTATTCTCAACCGTTTTATGACGTCGAAGGTACCTTGCACTTGCCGGGTGGAGATGTCGCCGTAACAGGAAATGGCTGGCTGGACCGGGAGTGGTCCTCACAACCTTTGGCAGCGGATCAAAGCGGATGGGACTGGTTCTCACTCAGTCTCGACGACGGCAACAAGATGATGGCCTTTCGCCTGCGTGGGGACCGTGGCGACTTCACCGCGGCCACATGGATCGGGCCGGACGGCAATACCACGGCAATACCTGATGGCTCCGTCGCGTTTGAGCCACTGACAACCGCCCGGGTCGCCGGGCGAGATGTTCCCGTTCAATGGCGCGTTACGCTGCCCGATCGTGATCTGGATGTCGAGGTTTCCGCTCTGACGCCCGACGCCTGGATGGCGACACGGTTCGAATACTGGGAAGGTCCTGTTCAAATCACCGGCAGCCATTCCGGGCGCGGGTATCTTGAGATGACCGGGTACTAGACCCCAGTCTGTATGCCGTCACATGACAACGGCGACGCTTTTCCAACGTATCCAAGGTGCAAGGATGAGTATTCGCGCCAAGTCTGCTTTGCACTCAATGAAACAATGGCCTTTCCCCAGTCAAGGTCATACGTTGCTCATGAATTTCCAATCGCAGAAGAATTTGAATGATCAAATACAGCCTTTTGTCTCAGTTACCCGGTGGCAATTCTGTAATTGAGTGGTTTGGTCGTACCCCGAACTTTCATGATGCAGAAATAGTTAACCTTGACCTCAGGCAGTCTAAGACCAGTTCCATGGGCCTGCACTTGTGAAACACTACGGATTCCATTGACGACAACGGGCGTTTGCTAACTGACAAGCACGCCCTTGTGAAAATCGCTTTCGAAAAGGTGGACAAAATCGAATTGTCAGATTTTGACTTTGAACACATCGGTATCGTTTATTCTCTCGAGATTTTAGGGTCACCTGCGTCAACGGAGGTCAAATGGACAAGTTCTGTCGGGGTTGAAGGCAGAATCACGGGAAGCGGAGTGTCCGTCTCCGTTTCTTCGTACCGAACCAAGAACACTTAGTCGCAAAGTTGTTCCTGGCACCTATCCTTTGATCAGAACTGACCGCGGCTAAGACGATAATGCGACCGAGGCGAACACCCAATGCGCTCGCCTTGATGGAACTCCGCTATCGCACCACGTAAACCGAGACGTTCGAATGCCGCACGACCCGCGCGGCGTTCGGGCCCAGCAGATAGTCCTTGAAATCGGGTTTGTGCGCCCCGATCACAATCAGATCGCTGCCCGCGCTTTCGGCGGTTTTCAGGATTTCCTGATAGGCTGTACCGGTCGCGACCACATGGCGGATCTTCTCATTCCTATCCGCCCCAAGGGCCGAGATGCACATCTCGGCCAGTTTGGTATGGGCCTCTTCCATCGCCTTGTCGTGAAAATCGCTTTCGAAGAAGCCGGAAACCCAACTTTCCCCAAAGTCCGGAAGGACAGTGACAACATCCAGCTGTGCGTTCTCTTGATCGGCCAGAGCAGCAGCTTTTTTCAGCACGTGCGTATCAAGATCGCCGTTGCTGATGTCGATGGCACAAAGAACAGCGTTTGTCATGCGGGCACCTCTTGTCTGGCGGCTCGGCCGCGCTGAAGGAAAGCGATCAGGCCCAGCAGAAGAAGGGCCGGAATATAGATCAGTTGTTTCGGAGGCTGGCTGGACGGCAAGCTGACCGAGGTCAGACGCACGGCCTCATCCCCGTAATAATCGAAGATGTCCAGATCGTCGGCGACCGGGGACCCGAACATCGGCTCTTCCAGTTTCATCAGACCGTCTTCTTCGATCAGCAGAAGGCCCATAGCGTCAACGCGTGCCTGACCACCCTCTTCGCTTCCAACAGGCACAACCACGGTTGTATCCGTCATTTCCAGCGTATCGAAGTCCGGCCCGCTGATAACCATTCGAACTTCAGTTCCCGGAGGTGTGTTTCCGATGGTTTCCACGAATGCCGACGGCTCGACCGAGGTAAATGGCGGTGAGATGCGGTTCATGAAAAAGTCGGGCCTGAACAGCGCGAAGGCCACCAGGATCAGTGCAATGCTTTCATAGATGCGGCTGCGGGTCAGGAAGTACCCCATAGTACCTGCGGTGAAGACGAGGATGGCTATCGTCGCGAATATCGCCACCGTTATCCCCTCGATCCAGGTCACATCGATCAGCAGCAGGTCCGTGTTGAAGATGAACACAAACGGCAGCGCCACGGTCCGCAGGCTGTAGAAGAAGGCCGTGAAGCCAGTTTTGATGGCATCGCCCCCCGACACGGCGGCAGCCGCAAAGCTAGCCAGACCAACCGGTGGCGTTACGTCCGCCATGATCCCGAAGTAGAACACAAACAGGTGCACCGCGATCAGCGGAACGATCAGGCCGCTTTGTGCGCCAAGTTCCACGACCACGCCAGCCATCAGCGAGCTGACCACGATGTAGTTCGCCGTGGTCGGCAGACCCATGCCAAGGATCAGGCTGAGCAGGCCGACCATCACCAGCATCAGGATCAGATTGCCACCCGACAGGAACTCGACCAGATCGGCCATCACCTGCCCGACCCCGGTCAGGGTCACGGTGCCCACGATCACGCCTGCAGTTGCCGTGGCAAGTGCGATACCGATCATGTTCCGCGCACCATCGATCATGCCCTGCCAAAGGTCAGCGACACCGTCGATGAACGTGTTGTACACATTGCTTTGCCCACGGAAGATCGCCTTGAGAGGCTTCTGCGTCAGCAAGATCACAAACAGCAGCGCCGTCGCCCAGAAGGCCGACAGGCCCGGCGACTTCTGTTCGATCATCAGGAAGTAGACCAGTACGATGATCGGCAACAGATAGTGCAGACCGGCTTTGTAGATGTCCGCGATGACCGGCAGGGTGACTTCTTTGGCGTTCGGATCATCCGGCTCCAGGTCCGGCACGGTGGCCGCCAGCTTCAGCAGCACCACGTAGACGGCGCAAACAATCAGGCTAAGGACAAGACCCGCCATCGACGGCACCCAATTGGTCACCGCTTCCACCGGGAATTGCGAGCCATAGCAGAGGCCGGCAAAAATCAGGAAGAAGGACAGCATCCCAACCACGGTGCGTGCCAGATGCACGTCGCGGTCGCCCAACGTGGGCATGTTCCGCTTCACCGCTTCAAGGTGCACGATGTAGACCAGCGCGATGTAAGAAATCGCGGCGGGCAGGAAGGCGTGGGTGATGACCTCGACGTACGAGATGCCGACATATTCCACCATCAGGAAAGCCGCAGCACCCATCACTGGGGGCATGATCTGGCCATTCACGGAGCTGGCAACCTCGACCGAGCCCGCCTGTTCACTGCTGAACCCGACGCGCTTCATCAGTGGAATAGTGAATGTCCCGGTGGTCACAACGTTGGCGATGGAAGAACCCGAAATCAGGCCGGTCGCCGCCGAGCCCACAACGGCTGCTTTGGCAGGACCACCGCGCAGGTGGCCAAGAGCGCCAAACGCCATTTTGATAAAGTAGTTCCCTGCCCCGGCCTTATCGAGCAGCGCGCCGAACAGCACGAACAGGAACACGAATTTGGTGGAAACACCCAAGGCGATTCCGAAGACGCCCTCGGACGTGATCCACATGTGGCTCATCGCCTTTTTCAGACTTGCGCCCTTCCAGCGGATAACTTCGGGCACCCACTCTGAGGACCCAAAGAAAACGTAGGCAAGGAAAATCGTCGCGATAATCGCCATTGCCGGGCCAAGCGCGCGACGCGCGGCCTCAAACAGCAACAGCAGACCGACCAGTGCGACCCACTTGTCGGTATCATCCGCAAGACCACCTGCGTCGACGATCTTGTTGTAGAAGAAATACCCGTAAAGGGCGACAAAAGTACCCAGCAGGCCCATGATCCAGTCCTGAATCGGGATGTAATCGCGCGGGCTGGATTTCAGCGCTGGATAGGCCGCAAAGGCCAGGAACATCGCAAAGGCCAGGTGAAACTGCCGCGCGTTGTTCACAACACTACCCGGCAGGACGTAATTCGCCAGCGGCGAGGCCAGAACGACCTGAAAGATCGACCAGATCGCGGCCACAACGGCTAGAAAAACTCCGACATTACCGACCGGATTACGCCCGCCCGCATCGGACGAGGCTACAAGATCCTGCAGCTCTTCTTCGGATAGCGGTTGGTTGGATTGTGTGTCGGAACTCATGAAATGTCTCCCCGTCGCGGCCATTTTGGCCTTCTGAACCACCCGATTTGTTCGGGTTTGGGTGGCAGGGCGCCGTTAGGCACCCTGCATTAGGTCTGGTTTACTGAATCCAGCCTTTTTCTTTGTAGTACTTCTCGGCGCCCGGATGCAGCGGAGCCGACAGGCCGTCTGCGATCATCTCTTCGGGCTTGAGGTTGGCGAAGGCCGGGTGCAGCTTTTTGAAGTCGTCGAAGTTTTCGAAGACCGAGCTGACAACCGCATAAACCGCGTCATCCGACACGTCTGCCGAAGTCACGAAGGTCGCGCCAACACCAAAGGTCGCGGTGTCGCCATCCGAACCACGGTACATGCCACCGGGGATGGTTGCGGTACGGTAGAACGAGTTGTCGTTGACCAGCTTGTCAACTGCGTCGCCGCTGACATTTACCAGAACCGAGTCACACGCAGTCGTGGCTTCCTGGATCGAACCTGACGGGTGACCAACGGTGTATACCATCGCGTCGATCTGGTTGTCGCAGAGGGCTGCAGACTGTTCAGCCGCCTTCAGCTCGGTCGCCAGTTCGAAATCGTCGGTGGTCCAGCCCATTTCGCCCAGCAGGACTTCCATTGTGCCGCGCTGACCGGAACCGGGGTTGCCGATGTTGACGCGCTTGCCCTTCAGGTCCTCGAAGTTGGCAATGCCGGAATCAGCACGGGCCACAACGGTGAACGGTTCGGGGTGCACCGAGAATACCGCGCGCAGACCTTCGAACGGGCCAGCCTCTTCGAATTTCGAGCTGCCGTTAAACGCGTGGTACTGCCAGTCGGACTGAGCAACACCAAACTCCAGCTCACCTTCGCGGATGGTGTTGATGTTGTAAACCGAACCACCTGTTGACTCGACCGAGCAACGCACACCGTGCTCTTTACGGCCCTTGTTCACCAGACGGCAGATCGCACCACCAGTGGGATAGTAAACGCCGGTCACGCCGCCGGTACCGATAGTGATGAATTCTTCTGCATAAGCGGCCGGAGCCATAAGAGCAGCGGTAACGACCGCACCCAGGCTAAGCTTGCTGCTGTTTTTCATTTTTGAGAACTCCCAACTCTTATTGTGGATGGGAAACCGATCAGCGACCCCCATCCAGGGACCTTGCCGGTACGGCAAGCACACCCGTCTTGCAACGGGTCAAGCATCTGAAAATTCAAAGTCTCCCAACATATTTGACGTTTCATTCAGACACTCTGCTTGTCAACCCCTGCACCGGGACAGATCGCCCAGATCAGCAGATGTGAGGGAAAATCCGCAAGTTTCCCCCTATTATCCAGCGCTTTTGGACAGATCGACGCTGCCCTGGGAACCTACGAGCGGCGGCTTGCTAAATGCGTATAAACACTTTGAAAGTCGGAACGGCCAATCTAGGCTCGAGCAAACGACCAAGTGTTTCAAAAAACTGGTGGAAGGGGTTCTGGACAGTGGACCGAAAATCTCCCAGCCCGATGCTAATGATCGCTCTTGCCCTGAGCGCATCGATTGCCGCTTGGGGCATAGCCGACCCTCAGGGCCTTGGTCGCATTGCTACGTCCGCTGTGGCCACGCAGTTCGACAGCCGAGGCTGGTTCATCATGCTTGAGGTCAGCGGTCTATTGTTTGTGGCATTGTATCTGGCCTTGTCGCGGTTCGGGGACATCCGTCTAGGCCCCGACTCGGCGGAACCGGAGTTTTCGACCTCCGCATGGATCGCAATGCTGTTCGCGGCGGGCATGGGTGTGGGGCTTTTATTCTATGGGGCGGCCGAGCCCCTGACGCACTACGAAGTGCTGCGCCAGTTCAATAGCGATCCCGAAGCCGCCAGCTATGCGATGTTCGTGACCTATCTGAACTGGGGATTTCATGCTTGGGCAATTTACGGGATCGTTGGATTGGTCATCGCCTATTTCGCCTATCGTCGCCATCGCAGTCTTTTATTGAGCGCGCCAGTCACGGACGCGCTGGGAGAGGCAGGATGGACGAAGGCGATGGCCTGGGTTTTTGACCTGCTGTCGATCGTTGCGATTGCTGTAGGACTGGCAGGTTCTATGGCAATGGGGGTTTTCCAGATTCAAACCGGCTTGGCCGGGTTGCTCGGTGTCGAGTCTCCGGGCGTGCTGACCCTGCCCGTTTTTGCTGTGCTGTGCGTCGCGTTCATAATCCCTCTGCGGCGCGATTTGGGCGACGGGATGGCCCTGCTGTCAAACGCGGCAATGCTGATTGCTGTCGGGATGATGGTATATCTTTTGGTCCTGGGTCCTACCTCGTTTTTGATGGATGGCATAGTTTCAGGTTTCGGACGGTATCTTTTCGGCGTCCTACCCGCAGGGTTTTCAACGGCAGAGTTCTTCGACGACATCGTAACCGACTGGTTTCAGGGGTGGACACTGAACTACATGATCTGGTGGCTAGCCTGGTCGCCTTTTGTCGGAATCTTCATCGCAAGAATCTCGCGCGGTCGTACGATCCGCGAATTTCTGATCGGGGTCGTTGTCACCCCGACACTGTTCTCAATCCTGTGGTTCGGGGTTTTCGGTGGCTTGGGCTTTTTCGATGCCCTGCGTCAGGAAGGAGCCTTGTCGGCGGTCAACGCTGAAAACCTTGACGCAACCACATTTGCACTGCTCGAACGGTTCCCACTGGATGGCATTACAAGGACAGCAACAATTCTGGCGGCGTTTCTTTTCGTAGTTACCAGCGTCGTCAGCGCGGGATTTACGCTCGCAATGATCGGAACCGGAGGCGACGATAACCCTTCCCCAAGGATTCGAACGATCTGGGGCATAATCCTCGGCGCTTTAGGGCTGGCCATGATTCTGGTTGGCGACATCTCACTGGTCAGATCCATCATCGCCCTGTCTGCCATTGCCTTCGTGTTTATCGTGCCGATCCTCGTTATCTGCCTGTTCAAATGTCTCGCGCAGGAGGACCAATCATGAGCGGCCAGTTGATCGACACCGCACTGAACCTCGGCGTTTTTGCCTATATCGGTTTTTTGGCATGGCTGATCCTGCGAAACGACCGGCGCTAAACACGTCAATACGCGGCTGCCGCACGTCTGGGGAGACATTTTTTGGTTTTCGGATGCGGTGTGGTGCCCAAGGAGAGACTCGAACTCTCACGATGTTACCATCGGGGGATTTTGAATCCCCTGCGTCTACCATTCCGCCACTTGGGCCACGAACATTGGATTAGCGTTCATGTTCGGGAAGGTCCAGAGGCAAAAATCAACCGATATTCAATTTGTTTTCCCTGGACAGTGTTGACGCCCCTTCGGGTGCATGGTTTGGCTTGCCCGACACGAGAACGGGATTTTGGCACCTTATGTTGCGATCGCTATATGACTGGACCATCCGTCTGGCCGAACATCCGCATGCACTGTGGGCGCTGGCTATCGTGGCATTCGTCGAAAGCTCGTTCTTTCCGATTCCACCCGATGTCCTGATGATTCCCATGATCCTTGCGCGCCCGTCACGCGCCTGGCTGATCGCCACCGTGGCGCTGGTTGCTTCAGTGTTGGGCGGGATGCTTGGGTATGCGATCGGCGCGTTTTTCTATGAGAGCATCGGCCAGCCCATCCTCGAATCTATGGGCAAGGCGCAGGCCATGGAAGAGTTCAACGCCAAGTTCAACGACTTCGGCTTCTGGGCCGTGTTGGGAGCGGGCGTAACCCCCTTCCCGTACAAGGTGATCACCATCATGTCCGGCTGGACGGGCATGCCACTGGGAACGTTCATCGCCACATCGATTCTGGCGCGGGCGCTCAGGTTCTTTGTTGTCGCCGGGTTGCTCTGGGGCTTTGGCGATCCCATTCGTAACTTCATCGAGAAACGTCTGGGCCTTATGTTTACCCTGTTCATCATCCTGCTGTTCGGTGGGTTCTTAGTGGTGCGATATCTATGACGCGTAGAAACTTACTGATCCTGATTGCCGCTGGCGGGTCCGCTGCGCTGCTACTTGGCGCATGGGGCTTCCAATATTTGGGCGGGATGGCCCCGTGTAAAATGTGCATCTGGCAACGCTATCCGCATGGCGCGGCCGTCGTGATCGGCGTGTTAGCCTTTGCCTTTCCCGGTGTTCGGCTATTACCTCTGCTGGGTGCTGCCGCGGCAATGACCACAGCGGGCATCGGCATGTTTCATGCAGGTGTCGAGCAGAAATGGTGGGAAGGCCCAACCAGCTGTAGTTCTGGTGATATCGGCGGATTGTCGACGCAAGAGTTGATGGATCAGATCATGTCCGCGCCGCTGGTGCGCTGCGATGATATCCCATGGGAGATGTTCGGCCTGTCGATGGCCGGGTGGAACGCTCTGCTCTCGGCTGGTCTGGTCCTGATTTGGCTGGCCGCGTTCCGCGCGAAGTAAACGTTACATCTCGTCCAGTTCGGCATCCCAATACAGAAAGTCGATCCAGCTATCGTGCAGGTGGTTCGGTGGGAATTTCCGGCCGATATTCCGCAGTGCCTCGGCATCCGGCTGGCGTGGGGGTTTGCGCAAGGTCATACCCGCCTGCCGCAACGATTTTGAGCCCTTTTTCAGGTTACAGGGGCTGCAAGCTGCCACCACGTTTTGCCAGCTTGTGACACCACCTGCGGCACGGGGAACAACATGGTCAAAGGTCAGGTCGCCGCGGCTGCCGCAGTATTGGCAGCAGAATTCATCCCTCAAAAATAAATTAAAGCGCGTGAAGGCCACGCGCTTTCTGGGTTTTACATAGTCTTTGAGGACAACGACCGACGGTATTCGTATCTCGGTACTCGGGCTTCGAACGACCTCGTCGTACTCGGCCACGATGTCGACCCTGTCCAGCCATGCCGCCTTTATCGCTTCTTGCCAGGGCCACAGGGACAGTGGGTAGTAGGACAAGGGGCGATAATCGGCGTTCAAAACCAATGCCGGATGGTGCTTTAGGGCACCCGGTTCCCTGACAAATTCGGTTCTGAAGTCTCCGTCCATATCAGAATCGCTCCTCGCTCTGCTCTGCCCGTTTTTGACATCAGAGCGGGGAACACCCGCCCCGGCCTTAGCTTAACTATATATCGTGTTAAAACTCTGACAAGCCCTGAGTTTCCACAATATCTCGGGGATTGGTAAAGCCGAATCCGTAACAACATCGTGACAGTTATCCACAGGTTGCGTTCGCTGTGCCCGACAGGCTAAGGCGAGATCATGAGCTGGTTCATCCGATTCAACAAACCTTTCGATGTGTTGCCGCAGTTCACGGACCGCGCAAACGCGGAGTCTCCGCGCAGCACGCTGTCGGATTTCATCGACCTGCCCGGTGTTTACCCGGCCGGGCGCCTGGATCGGGACAGCGAGGGCCTTATGCTGCTGACCGACAATGGCAGGCTACAAGCACAGATTTCTGACCCTAAGCACAAGATGGCGAAAACATATTGGGTTCAGGTCGAAGGCGTGCCAGATGCGTCCGCCTTGAAAGCGCTTCGTGACGGGGTCGACCTGAAAGACGGGCCGACTCGCCCTGCCAAAGCCCGCATGATGGATGAGCCAGAAGGGCTGTGGCCGCGCAATCCTCCGATACGTGTTCGCCAGACCGTGCCGGATTGCTGGATCGAACTCACTTTGCGCGAAGGTCGAAACCGGCAGGTTCGGCGCATGACCGCTGCTGTCGGCCACCCGACCTTGCGCCTGATCCGGGCGCGCATCGGTGACTGGACGCTGGACGGGTTGGAACCCGGCCAATGGGACAGTCTGTCGGCACCTGCACTGACCCCGCCGCCGCAGCGCAAACGAGACCGCCGCCCGCGCAGGTGACGAAAACGCCCTTTTGTGATAGGCTTAGGGCATGAAAGTCACCCGAAACACGCCGCCCCCTGAAGGCATCCTTGAAGCTGCGCTCTATGTTGACGATCTGGACGCAGCCGAACGGTTCTATGGGGAAATACTGGCGTTGGAGCAAATTCAACGCGTCGCCGACCGGCACATTTTTTTTCGAGTTGGCGGTTCGGTATTGTTATTGTTCAACGCGGATGAGACGGAAAAGCCTCCGGGCAATCCCGATCTGCCTGTCCCGCCGCACGGCGCACGTGGACCTGGACATGTCTGCATGACACTCTCACGCACTCAGATCGACGAAATGCGCAAGCATCTGCTGGAATGGAACATCCCAATAGATGCCGAGTTTGATTGGCCGAACGGAGCGCGATCGCTGTACATCCGGGACCCGGCGGGCAATTCAGTCGAATTTGCCGAAGGCCACCTGTGGACCTGATCCCTTAGCGCAACGGCTGCTTCTCTCCGCCAACGACGCGGTAGATGTCGCTGGAAACAACTCCGACCTCGCCCAGTACAGCCTGAAACTCTGCCATGTGAGGGGCCGCAAAATGCGCCTCGAGCGCGGCCTGATCCTGCCATTCCTCATAGACGCGAAACCGGTTGGCAAAACCAAGAATCAGACTGAATTCGTAGACGAGACAGCCGGGTTCTCTGACGGTCTCCGCCACCATACGCTGCGCTGCGGTTGCGGCTTTTTCCACACCACCCGGTGATACCTCGACTGTTCCCGTAACAATCAGCATGCCGCCCCTCTCGTCAGTTCAAATCGCTTCGAGATTCTGTCAACCGGCGTACCGTCCTGCAGGGCGACACCATACGCGACCGAGTAGTCCCGAAATCCCATCTTGTCGTAGTAGTTGAGCCCCGGCCGATTGTCGGCCCGGATGGTCGCGCTGATCGCGGTGAACCCAAGCGCCGCTGCCTGGGTCGAAGTTTCAGCAAAAAGGGCGCGCCCTGCCCCTTTCAGCACCGGCTCGCGCCGGGTGAAGGTCGCGATATCAACGCAATCATCCGGCAGGTCGTCATGAACTCCAAGCCATTGGAATCCGGCCACCTCGCCCTGATCGTCGAGAGCAACGTGGCAACAAATCTTGTCCACCCCGTTCAGGTAGGCTTGGGCAAACAGCGCTTCTGTAAACGGTGTTTCCAACGCGGTCGTTCCGCCAATCGCAATGATTTCGTTGAGGATGCGACACGCGGAGGCCACATCCTCTTGCATCATGGGACGGACCGCAATCATCGTTACAGGCTCAGTTTGTCGCGCATGAAGGCCAGCGCGACGCTGAGGCCATCCGGAGCAATCCCGTGACCGGTCCCCTTCATCACATGCGCATAAACCTCCTTGAACCCTGCGGCCTGCAGCGCTTCGGCTGCTTCGGGCAGCGATTGAGGCGGCACCACGTCATCGGCGTCGCCGTGCACCAGCAAAACAGGCATCCGGCTAACGGTTTCATCCGGCAACAGATCCGGCTCCAATAAGCGGCCCGAGAATGCGACGATCCCGGCCACAGGGTCTTCACGGCGCGGGGCGACGTGCAGGCTCATCATTGTGCCTTGGCTAAAGCCGAACAGAACCACCTGCTCGGGCAGCACGTCTTCGTCCACCATCAGGGCATCGAGAAAAGCGTTGAAATCCTCGACCGCCATTTCCATGCCACGACGCGCTTCTTCCTCGGAAGAGCCATCGATCCAAGGGATCGGAAACCACTGGAACCCATTGGGCATTCCGGGAATTTGTTCCGGCGCATCCGGCGCCACGAACAATGTGTCCGGCAGATGCTCGCCCAGCGGATCGGCAAGCCCCAGCAAGTCTGCCCCGTTGGCGCCATATCCGTGCACGAACACTACGACCGAGCGTGTGTCGCCCGAAACCGGCTCTTTTCGGAGTGCATTCAAAACTCGTGTCATCTGATCCCTTCTCGTTCCTTAGCCACCCGGTAATAGGCCCACAGAACCCGCGCCGCAACCGAACGCCAAGGCGACCACGCCTCGGCCATTTGCCGCAACTGTTTGTCTGTCGGCCGTTCGGGCAAATCGTAGAGGATGCGCGCCGCTTCTTGCAGTGCCAGATCGCCGGGTGCGATCACATCGGCGCGGCCGAGCGAAAACATAGCGTAGATCTCGGCGGTCCAAACACCGATACCGGGCACTTCGGTCAGAATAGCCACGACAGCTTCATTAGAAGCGTCCCGTAACGCGTTGTAATCAATGCGCGCCTCGGCCAGGGCGCGCGCGTATCTGATCTTCTGGCGGCTTAACCCAACTGCGCGCAACTCATCATCCGTGGCCCACATGATTTTGCGAGGGCCGGTCAGTTTCGCATCCTTCAGTCGTTTCCAGATCGCATTGGCCGAGGCGACGCTGACCTGTTGGCTGACGATTGCGCTGAGCAATTGCGCGAACCCGTCGGGACGACGGCGCAGGGGCAACGGACCGGTCTGCTCCATGGCGTAAGCCATACGCGGGCAAGTGTCGGCCAGCCAGCCCGCTCCTTCCTCGACACAGTCAGATGTTTCGATGATCCGCCCTACGGACATGTGCCCTCCGGCCTTGGGTTTCGGATGCACGTTAGGCTGCTTTGCCGCAGATGCAACCCGCTTGTGCGCAATCGTTTTCGCCGATACGCATGTGCCCATGACGATGACATCGATCACCCCGGACAACAGTCAGGCCAAACGCAACGTCGCTGTTCTGGTCGCCGCGCAAGCCTTGCTGGGCGCGCAGATGCCCATGATTTTCATTGTCGGAGGGCTGGCAGGTCAGTCGTTGGCGACAAATGCATGCCTTGCGACGTTGCCTATTTCTCTGATCGTGCTGGGGTCGATGCTGGCCGCCACCCCGATTTCGGCCATCATGCAGCGGTGGGGGCGCCGCGCCGGGTTTCTGGTTGGCGCGACAGCGGGTGCCTGCGGTGGTCTGGTCGGAGCATATGGCCTCTTTCTGGGATCGTTCCCGGTTTTCCTGGTTGGAAGCCTGCTGACAGGAATCTACATGAGCGCGCACGGTTTCTACCGATTTGCAGCCGCCGACACGGCATCGGACGAGTTTCGCCCAAAAGCAATCTCTTACGTTATGGCCGGAGGGCTGGCGGCGGCCATCATTGGGCCGCAGATCGTCAAGTTGACTTCGACCGCTTATGTCATTCCGTTCCTCGGCACCTATATCGCCGTCATCGCAGTTAACGTCGTCGGTTCGGCCCTGTTCTTTTTTCTCGATATTCCGACCCCGCCCAAACCCGCGGCTGATGCGCCCAAAGGTCGGTCGCGGATCGAGTTGCTCAAAACGCCCCACATCGCGGTCGCCATCATTTGCGCGATGGTATCTTACGCGCTGATGAACCTTGTGATGACCTCAACGCCGCTGGCGGTTGTGGGCTGTGGGTTCACCGCCAATGATGCGGCAGATGTCGTCACCAGCCATGTGCTGGCCATGTACATCCCCAGCTTTTTCACCGGTCAACTGATCGCGCGGTTTGGCGTCGAACGGGTCGTGGCTGTGGGCCTGTTCATTCTCGCCGCGGCCGGAGCCGTTGCTTTGCAAGGGGTTGAACTGGGCAACTTCTTTGTTGCGCTGATCCTGCTGGGGATTGGTTGGAACTTTGGCTTTATTGGCGCCACCACGATGCTGGCTGAATCGCATGACGTGAGCGAGCGCGGTCGCATGCAGGGCCTGAACGACTTGTTGGTGTTCGGCGGCGTGACCTTTGCCTCGCTGGCTTCAGGCGGATTGATGAACTGCTCGGGTGGCTCGGCGATTGAAGGTTGGACCGCTGTGAACGTCGCAATGGTACCGCTACTTACCTTGGCAGGCGGCGCGCTGTTGTGGCTGACGATGCGGCCCCGTACAGCTTAATCGTCAAGCCGTTTCAACGCGACAAATGCATCGTTTTTCTGCGCCTCAGCGATGCCCTCATCAATATGCTTACGGTAAATGTCCCACATTTGCCGCCTTAGGGCCCGGCCCTTGTCAGTGACACGCAGAATCTTCCCCCGCCCATCGCCTGTTGCCGCGTGACGCGTCAGCAAACCGTCTTCTGCCATTCTCGCGACCTGACGGGAAAAGCTGGATTGGTCGAACAGCAATTGCTGCTCTAACTGCTTGGGCCTCAAGCCGTCTGGCGCCCTTTCAAGCTCCCACAGCACGTCGTACCAATGCAGTCTTGGGTATCCGGCCGCGACCAACGCACGCTCGGCCCGGGAAAAGATCCGGGTGCGCGTTTGGTTCAGCGCAATCCAGGCCGCTTCTCTTTCGTCAAATCCGCTCATCACGCCTCCGCGAGGATTGTGTTTTTGCTTTGCTCATCCATTTAGATGCATTTACATGTTTTTCTATCAACCCAGCAAATCAGAGAAACACTATGAAACCGCTCTACGCAACCGCACTTGCATTAGCACTGGCGACCCCTGCCGTTGCCGAAACGTATCATTTCGATCAAGGACACACGGAAATCAGGTTTTATTACAACCACGCCGGTTTGACCGAGCAGTCCGGTGAATGGACCGCGGTCTCTGGCACAGTCGAGTTTGACCCTGAAAACGTTACTGCAACCAGCGCGGATATTACGATTGATGCCTCCAGCGTTGAAACCGGTTGGGGGCCGCTCAACGATCACCTCAAAAGCAGTGATTTCTTCGAAATCGAAACTTACCCCGAGATCCGCTTTGTCTCGACCTCGGCGGTTCAAACCGGTGCGAGCACCCTGCGGATGATCGGAGACCTGACGATCAAGGATAAGACAAAACCCGCATCGCTTGAGATCAATCTGACCTTTATGGGCGCACACCCCTTGGCCGGGTTCTTCGACTACTACAAAGGCGAATGGGTCGGGGTCGAAGCCTCAAGCCAGTTGTTGCGCAGCGATTTTGGCGTTGGGATGTTCGCACCGGGAACATCGGACATGGTCGACCTGAAAATCTCGGCTGAAATGCGTGCCGGCGGCTGGGAATAACTACCAGCGTCCCGTCGCCGCCCGGGCCATCAAGGACAGGCGGCGGCGAATTTCCCCCGGACCAAGCGCGCCTGCAGCCACCCGTTCAGGGCGCTCTATGACCTGCTTCAATATCAATCCGGTCTGCCACCCTGCGTGAAGCGCAGCCGAGGCCTTTTTCGAAACGGCCTGTCGATTTGACCGGGCCCGGTTCAATCTTTCAGCCGCCTTTTCGGCCAGACGCCGAACACCCGCAGGCGTCCCATCCAGCAAAGGTACTCGTCCGCGCGCCTCAAGGTCTGGAATGGCACGAAACCAATTGGCGACGCCCATGGCATAGCCGAAATCCCGCACGACATCCTCATCCGCCGGACCCAAAGCCTGTGCGGATACAACCATGAGCGTCCCCGCACTGTGGTTGATATAGGCGTCGAAATGCGCGTCATCCTCAAACGGATCACGATAAATATCCCAACGCCTTACAGCGACATATTCATCAAACATCGCCGCCAGATGCGGGGATAACGCGCGCGACAGCGGAGTAACCACCTCGTGCCGCCGTACATTTGGACCTTCGGCGATCTCCTGCAAGGCGTCGCGCCACCATTGCAGGCGCATCTCTGCGATCATCGGCTCTTGCGTGACCCATGGCGCGCGGGCCACCTCGACGTTCAGAGCATAGATCGGAAACAAAACCGCCCGCGCCGCAACCGGCGCGGCCATGGCCGCCATGAATCGGTCAGGATCAGCCCGATGCAGCAAAGCGGCGCACGCCTTGACGTCATCGTCAAACTGCACGCTCACTCGGCCACCGCTGTCTGTGGACCGCAATCCCGTACCAATTTCCACTGGATCGCATCCAGCAGTGCCTCGAACGAAGCATCGACTATGTTTGCACTGACGCCCACCGTGGACCACCGACGCCCCTGCCCGTCTTCGCTGTCGATTATGACGCGCGTCACGGCTTCGGTGCCGCCCTGAGTTATTCGCACCTTGAAGTCCACCAGATGCATGTCATCCAGTATCGGAGAGTACTGCCCCAGATCCTTGGCCAGAGCTTTCGCCAAAGCGTTTACCGGGCCGCGATCACTGCCATCGCCATCCAGCGACTCGCTGACCGACAGTTTCTTTTCACCATCGACTTTCACAACAACAACCGCCTCAGACAGGCTGACCATCTTGTTGTACTTGTTCTTGCGCCGTTCAACGGTGACCTTATAGCGCTTGACCTCAAAGAACTCGGGCAATTGCCCCAACTCGTCGCGCGCCAGCAGTTCGAAGCTGGCCTGTGCTGTGTCGTAGGAATAGCCGTCCGCCTCGCGCAGTTTGATCCGCTCAAGAATACGCCCCAAAGCTGGATCGCCTGCCTCGACGGTCAAACCCGCCTCGGTAAGACGCTTGCGCAAATTCGACTGCCCCGCCTGGTTCGACATCGGGATGATCCGGGTGTTGCCAACCGACGCCGGGTCGACATGCTCATATGTCGAAGGGTCTTTCAGAATCGCGCTCGCGTGCAGCCCCGCCTTGTGAGCAAAGGCCGAGGCACCGACATAGGCTGACTGCTTGCTGGGCACCCGATTCAGGATGTCATCCAGCATCCTACTGACACGCGTCAGACCGGCCAAAGCCTCGACACTGACACCGATATCGAAACCCGACGCGTAAGGCTCTTTCAACAGCAAGGTCGGGATCAGAGCGGTCAGATTTGCATTGCCACAACGCTCACCCAACCCGTTCAAAGTGCCCTGTATCTGTCGCGCCCCCGCATCTACGGCAGCCAGAGAACAAGCTACCGCGTTTTCCGTATCGTTATGCGTATGGATGCCCAGCCGATCCCCCGGAAGGCCCGTGGCAATCACCTCGGACACGATCCGCGACACTTCGGCGGGCAAAGCCCCCCCGTTGGTGTCGCACAGAACGACCCACCGCGCGCCCGCTTCCAGCGCAGCCCGGCACACCTCAATCGCATAGGCGGGATTGTCCTTGTACCCATCAAAGAAATGTTCGGCATCAAACAGCGCTTCACGCCCCTGCGCCACGATATGCGCGATCGAGGCGCGTACGTTCTCGACATTCTCCTCCAGCGGGATGCCAAGGGCATGGGTCACATGATAGTCGTGCGACTTGCCCACCAGACACACCGCCTGCGTGCCTGCGTTCATCACCGCCGCCAGCACATCGTCATTCTCGGTCGACCGGCCGGAGCGTTTGGTCATCCCAAAGGCGGTCAAACGGGCCGACGTTTTCGGCGCCGCATCGAAAAACGCGCTGTCCGTCGGGTTTGCACCCGGCCAACCGCCTTCGATGTAGTCCACACACAACACATCCAGTGCCTGCGCGATCTGCACCTTCTCAGCGGTCGAGAACTGGACACCCTGCGTCTGCTGCCCATCGCGCAGGGTTGTGTCGTAGAGGTAGAGGCGTTCTTTGGTCATCGCTTGCTCCCGCTGGCCCTCAGTCATCGTTTACGCCAGCTTGGCGCGGCAGGAATGATTTTGGTCAACCATCAGACATTCTCCAATTTTGCCGCATCAAAGCCTGCGCCGGGCACCAGCTCTACGCCCTCTTTGCTCATACGAACTTCTAGGCCAGCAGCTAGGTAGGCAGCTTTCAGGCGATCCACTTCCGAGAAGTCCTTGTTTTGCATCGCAACGGCGCGCGCATCCGCAAGTTTCGTCGCGTGAGCAGACAAATCCAATGACCCGGTATCCGCCCAAGCTCCGATCTCTTCGGTCAGCAAACCCAACACCTGAGCGCTCGCCAACAACCCGGCAGCGTCACCTTCGGCCGCCATCCGGTGCAGTTCGGTCAAAGCGCCCGCAGTATTCAGGTCATCACTCAGCGCAGCAACAACCGCGGGTGCCGCGCTGGCGGCGGGCTCAATGCCCGCTGTCAGCGCCCGCCACTTGCGTAGCGTCGCCTCAGCCTCGCGGGCCTTTTTTTCGGTCCAGTCCATCGGCTTGCGATAATGGGTCTGCAGGAACACAAAGCGGATCACCTCACCCGGCACGCCCTGCTCCAACAAGTCATGTACAGTGAAGAAGTTGCCCAGAGATTTGGACATCTTCTTGCCTTCGACCTGCAGCATTTCGTTGTGCAGCCAGACGCGCGCGAACTCACCATGCGGGTGGGCGCACTTGCTCTGCGCGATCTCATTCTCATGGTGTGGGAACATCAGGTCGTTGCCGCCGCCGTGAATGTCAAAGCTTTCGCCCAGCAGCTCATAGCTCATGGCCGAGCATTCGATGTGCCAGCCCGGACGACCTCGGCCCCAAGGAGAATCCCACCCAGGCAGATCATCTGTCGAAGGCTTCCACAGCACGAAATCCATCGGGTTTTTCTTGTAGGGCGCAACCTCGACGCGGGCACCCGCGATCATGTCATCGACGGATCGGCCGGACAGCGAACCATACTGCTCTTTCCAGCTATCCACCGCGAACAGAACATGCCCCTCGGCCGCATAGGCGTGACCCTTTGCGATCAAATCTTCAATCATCGCAATCATTTGCGCGATGTACTGAGTCGCACGCGGCATCTCATCGGGCTCCAGCGCACCCAATGCGCCCATGTCATGCAAGTACCAGCCGATGGTTTCATCCGACCGTTCCTGCACCAACTGCTCCAGCGTTCCGTCGGCACCCGCCTTTTGACGCGCCAAAGCCGTTGCGTTGATCTTATCATCGACGTCGGTGAAATTGCGAACATAGGTCACATGATCCGGGCCGTAGACATGGCGAAGCAAACGATAGAGCACGTCAAACACAACAACGGGCCGGGCATTGCCCAGATGGGCGCGGTCGTAAACTGTTGGACCACAGACATACATCCGCACGTTTTCGGGATCGATCGGAACGAAATCCTCTTTCGTCCGCGTCCGGGTATTGTGCAGTTTGATCGTCGTCATCAGTCGGCTCCTAAGAACAACAAAGCGTGTCGCGTTGACGCGGGCTTAGCAACTTGTCTCAGGGATGAAAACGAAAGAAACCGGCCCGCTTGATAAATCAGCAGGTAATGCAGCAGATAATGATGCAAGTCATCCGGTTCATGATCTCCCCCTAGCACGGACAGGAGGTCGAGCCAAGACTTGAGTTCGACCACCGGTTCGCGCACCGTGTTGATATGAGCCGAGATCTTGTTAATTCGATCTGCCGTGCATTGCCCGGAGCTGATCTGTCCGACCCGTGGGGCGGAGGCCATGACGCCTGGAAAGTCGGTGACAAGATGTTTGCGTGCATTGGCACCGCCAACGACGGTGTGTCCGTCAAAACTCCGGATATTGAAACGGCACAGATGCTGATAGACGCCGGAATTGGTGCAAAGGCCCCCTATTTTCACCGCAGTTGGATTCGGCTGCCCTTCGATTGCGACGAGGATGAACTGCGCCACCGACTGACCTCATCCTATGATCTGGTCCGGTCGTCATTGACCAAAAAAGTGCAGGCCACTCTTCCCCCGCGAAGCTGATTGACTTTTCCCAAGGCCTCTGGCCCTGTCTGCGCTGAAGACAAGAACGGAGCGTGCCATGAAACTGTCGCAGTGTATCACTCATCTGACCGAGGGCGGCAGCGACGGTTGGGATGTGTTCTACCGCGCGCGCCGGCTGATCAGCGAAGGTCATCCGATCACCGAACTGACGATCGGTGAGCATGATATCCGCACGGACGAATCCATTCTGGACGCCATGGATATCTCTGCCCGGCAAGGAAACACCGGCTACGCCATGGTCCCCGGCACCGATTTGCTGCGAGACACCGTGGCAGCGCGCATTCAGGCCCGCACCGGGACAAAGACAACCCGCAACAATGTGCTCATAACTCCGGGGGGCCAGTCTGCCCTTTTTGCCGCGCATGTTGCCGTGTGCGACCCCGGGGATGTCGGTCTGTATCTCGATCCTTACTACGCCACCTATCCCGGAACGATTCGGGGCTCGGGCGCGACGGCGCGAGCAATCCAGGCGTCTGCGGCAGACGCATTCCAACCACGCGCCGAAGATGTCGACGCGGCGGCTGACGGTGCGGTTTCCCTATTGATTAATACGCCCAACAATCCCACCGGAGTCGTCTACTCAAAGCAGACACTTGAAGGAATCGCCGAGGTCTGCCGCAAACGCGACCTCTGGCTGATTTCGGATGAGGTCTATGACACACAAGTCTGGGATGGCGCGCATATTTCCCCGCGCACCCTGCCCGACATGACCGAGCGAACGCTGGTGGTCGGGTCGATGTCTAAATCACATGCCATGACCGGTTCGCGCTGTGGCTGGGTTGTCGGGCCGGAAGAGGTGATCTCTCATCTGATCAACCTCGCCACGCATACGACTTACGGGGTGCCCGGGTTCATTCAGGACGCGGCCAGCTTTGCGTTGAATGCGGGTACCGACTTTGAAGAAGAAATTGCGGCTCCGTTCCGCCGTCGCCGCGCACTGGCGATTGACATTCTGGCCGCGCAAAACACCGTCGGCCTGGTTCCCGCGCAAGGCGCGATGTACCTGATGCTCGACATCCGCGCCACCCGGATGAGCGGTGAGGCTTTTGCCAACGCACTGCTCGATACCCACGCGATCGCGGTCATGCCGGGCGAAAGCTTTGGTCAAGCGGCCGCCGGACATGTCCGGGTTGCAATGACCATAGAAGACGACCGTTTCGCCGCAGCCCTCAAGACGATCTGCGATTTCGCAACTGGGTTGGCGGAAAGTCACGCGGCGGAATAGAGGGAATCAGAAGCGGAATGTGGTCCGGAGGTTGAAAACGTTGGCATCAACTCCGCCCTCGGTCCGGGTTACATCGTCAAAGTTCTGACGCAAGGCCTCGCCGCTGATCACAAAGCTTTCGCCGATCGGGTAGGCAAGGCCGATGCCGTAGACAGCTGCGGTATCATTATCTTCCGACGCGTCCAACCGGGCCGCGCCGACGACGACATAACCCAGGGCGGGCCCAAAATCATAGCCGCCCCGCAGTTTCAGGCGGGTCATGCTGTCCAGGCTACCTTCGCCCTGCCCCAAATCCAGCGAAAGACGATTATATTCAAGCTCGCCGCCCAAAACAAAATTGCCGAAGTCATAGTCATAGCCGACGAGGGGTCCGAAGACCGTATCGTTTCCGCTGGACCCGCCGGGGCCATCTGCATCCGCATAGCCAAAGCTGAAACCCGCATATGCACCTGTCCAATCCTCGGCCAAAGCAGGTACAGCGCCGATCGCCGTCCAAGCAAAAATGAGGGTCGTCAGGGCTTTCATCAACCTCTCCAAATAACCTTGCAAAAAGCCTAGGTCGTTACCGGGGACCGTCACATCAAACTTGGTCGGCAATCCTTAACAATAAGTTGAGATCACAAACCGGCCTTAAATAAGTTATAGAAGCATAACAGATTTTTCCAACTTCGGTAAAAAACTTTACCCAAGGGCAAGAACGTGATGCCGCCAAGGCACAACACTTCGCTTTTGGCTCCTCAGGTCGCAAACAGGACAGATTGTTGTTCCCCATCTTGAAAAACTGCGCCTCACCAACTGAGGACCCGCATGCAAAGTGACATTTGGAAAATTCGCCTGATCAGCCGTACCATTGGTGCGGATCGCGGGCGTGCCGCGCGGGGGCGGCCGGAAACAGTCTGAGTACACTCACCCTGAACGTACTTTATCGACCGGACTCTTAAACTATGAACGAACAAACCCGTAACACATCGCGCAGCGGCGGACGTGCCGCGCGCCGTGCAGCCCGTGCATCGGCACTGCCGGAACATCTGCGCCCCATTCGTCCTGGAATGGAGGGCGGAACTCTGAAAGTGCTGACCCAAGCACAAGTCGAAAAAATCCATGAAGCTGCGCTGACTGCATTGGAAACCATCGGCCTGGCCGACGCCCCCCAAAGCGGGATCGACTACCTTGTCGGCGCCGGGTGTATTTTGGGTGATGACGGCCGCATCCGATTCCCTCGGGCTTTGGTCGAAGACACCATCGCCAAAGCCAATCGATCGGTCACTTTACACAGTCGGGACGGCAAAACCGATCTGGAACTGTCGGGAAACCGGGTGCACTATGGCACCGCCGGCGCAGCCGTCAGCATGGTCGACGTTCACGGACAGGAATACCGCGATTCAACCGTTCAGGACCTGCACGACGCCTCCCGGATCTGCGAACAACTTGAAAACATTCACTTTGTCCAGCGTCCAATGGTGTGCCGCGACATCGCTGACAACCTTGAGATGGACCTGAACACCATCTACGCAACGACATCCGGCACGTTCAAACATATCGGCACATCGTTTACCGAACCGAGCCACGTCGCACCCGCGGTGGAAATGCTCCATATGATTGCCGGTGGCGAGGATAAGTGGCGCGAACGGCCGTTCATGTCCAATTCGAACTGCTTCGTTGTGCCCCCCATGAAATTCGCGACGGAAAGCTGCGAAGTGATGGAAGAGTGCATTAAGGCCGGCATGCCCGTCTTGCTACTGTCCGCCGGCATGGCTGGTGCAACCGCGCCTTCGACTGTCGCTGGTGCGATCACGCAAGCCACAGCTGAATGCCTGGCCGGCCTGGTTTATGTAAACGCCGTAAAGCCCGGCGCGCCCGCAGTTTTTGGCACCTGGCCCTTCGGTCTGGACCTGCGCACCGGCGCGATGTCCATCGGTTCGGGCGAGCAGGCCTTGCTGACCGCTGGCTGTGCCCAGATGCACCATTTCTACGACCTACCGGGCGGTGCCGCAGCGGGAGCGTCGGACGCGAAACTGCCAGACATGCAGGCTGGATGGGAGCAGATGTGCTCAAACGTCATGGCCGGACTTTCCGGGCTGAACATGGTGTATGAGGCCGCAGGTATGCACGCCTCACTACTGGGCTTCTGCTTTGAAAGCCTTATCCTTAGTGATGATCTGATCGGTCAGGCGCAGCGCTGCGTGCGCGGGATCGAAGTGACGGACGAAACACTGGCGCTGGATCAGATTGCCGAAGTCTGCCTGGGCGGACCGGGCCACTATCTTGGAACAGATGCCACACTCAGCCGTATGCAGGCGGATTATGTCTATCCGACCTTTGGCGATCGGTCTTCCCCTAAGGAATGGGTGGAATTGGGTAAACCAGACCTGATCCAAAAGGCGATCAAACGGAAGGAAGAAATTCTGTCCAACCCGTCCGCCGCCCGGTTCGATCCGCTTCTGGACGCCGAGCTTCGCGGCAGATTCAACATTCACTTACCGTCGTAACTAATTGAAATAAGGCGGCCCGAGGGGATCGGGCCGCCGATGCCTTCGTAGGATCAGCCGTTGCTGGGCGGTAGCAATCCAGCTTCCTGTGCGACGGCAATTTCATCTGCGTCCAGCGAACCATCGCCATTTGCGTCCATAGCCGAGAAACCGTCAGCGTCGACTTCAGGCAGAACAGCCTGAACCTCTTCGATGGTCAGAACTCCATCGCCATTTGTATCTGCTGATGCCTGCGCCGAAGCCAGTGCCGGCAGACCAATTGCGATTGCGGAAATGAGTGCGAGGTTTTGCGGTTTCATTGTGATGCCTCCTGATTAGATTTGTATGTGTGTTTTGCGTCCGGACAGGCACCAGAAACACCCATTGGCCCTACGCCGTCACCCCAAACTGTCGAAGCAACCGAATTCGCGCTATTCTCCGCGTGTTTGTCTGAGTCGCGTCCGCAATCAACCGCTGGACGAAATGCGCGAAACGAGTTTCGGCGAATCTTGCCCGACGCGCCTTACCCGATCCGGCAAGGCCCTGCCTAAACCGGCGAGTCGGCAGCCCAAAAAGAAAGGGGGCCGAAGCCCCCTGTCAGTTTCGCCTTCCAGGCTCATTTCGTTGACCGCCCGGTGTTTTTTTGCCTGCGGCCTGGACTGCGCATGGGACGAGCGCACCCGCCCCGTGAAAGAGTGGGAGGGAGCAAATATTCCGCCCCACCCTGTTCCCGGCCAACACGGGCATGTCGACCGAGTGGAACAAGGCATCCTTGGTAAGTCTTGGCGCCTTGCTCCGTGTTCGTCGGGATCGGATGTCCGAGGGGAAATCCTGATCCCTACACCCCGCGTGGCGGGGCGTTTGCCTTAGCTACACCCGCTGGTTGCGCCGCAGGTGTTGCATTTCATGCAGGTTCCGTTCCGTACTAGAGTGTAGTTTCCGCATTCGCCGCAGGGATCGCCCTCGTAGCCCTGCATCTTGGCCTTGGTGCGGGCATCCATGCTGGTTGCTACCGCGGTTTCCGTAACAGGCGCCTCGAATGTGGGCGCGGTTTCGGCCATGCCGTTCACCTCGGCCTGACCGCCATTGAAGACCATCAGGTCCTGCGGCAGGCGCTTGCGGAGGTATCCGGTCGAACTGATTTGTTTCAGCACTTCCAAAGACTTGGACGCAGCACTATCGCTTATCTCGGACACGTTGGACAGGCCATCTTCTTCACCCCGACCCAGATCATCGAAGGTTGCGCCTTCGGGCTTCACGTGGGCCAGATCGGTGCGGTCCAGATAGGATACGGCCAGTTCGCGGAAGATGTAATCCAGGATCGAAGTCGCGTTCTTGATCGAGTCGTTGCCCTGCACCATCCCTGCCGGTTCGAACTTGGTGAAGGTAAAGGCATCCACGAACTCTTCCAGCGGCACGCCGTATTGCAGACCGACCGACACCGCGATGGCAAAGTTGTTCATCATCGCCCGGAAGCCAGCGCCTTCCTTGTGCATATCGATGAATATCTCACCCAGCTTGCCGTCCTCGAACTCACCGGTCCGCAGGTAAACCTTGTGACCGCCCACGATTGCCTTTTGGGTATAGCCCTTGCGGCGATGCGGAAGTTTCTCGCGATGGCTGCGGATCATTTCTTTTACCACAACCTTCTCGATCACTTTCTCGGCCAAGACGACTGCTTTTTCCTGCGCCGATCCGCTTTCCAGCACTTCGGCCGCTTCATCATCATCCTCGACCAGCGCCGCCGCCAGCGGTTGCGACAGTTTCGAGCCGTCGCGATAGAGCGCGTTGGCCTTCACACCCAGCGACCACGAAAGTTCGTAAGCCTTCTGGCAATCCTCGATGGTTGCGTCATT
Organism: Ruegeria sp. BF12; assembly: GCF_056538705.1. Taxonomy (NCBI): domain Bacteria; kingdom Pseudomonadati; phylum Pseudomonadota; class Alphaproteobacteria; order Rhodobacterales; family Roseobacteraceae; genus Ruegeria; species Ruegeria sp. BF12. The sequence goes on from NZ_JBQFTP010000001.1 coordinate 68,218, forward strand.
CGGCATGTTGATCGTCTTCGAGATCGCACCCGAGATGAAGCTTTGCGCCGCGGCCATCATAGTGATGTGGCTATCAACCCCAAGGAAACGCTTGCCTTTCTTGCCGCAAGGGTTGGCGCAGTCAAAAATCGAATAGTGCTCTTCCCTCAGGTGCGGCGCGCCTTCCAGCGTCATGGTTCCGCAGACGTGGTCGTTCGCTGCGTCGATATCGGCCTTGGTAAAGCCCAAGTGGCGCAGCAGGTCGAAGGTCGGGTCGTTCAACTTGGTCGCCGGGATGCCCAGAACGCCGGTGCAAAAATCCTCGCCCAGCGTCCACTGGTTGAAGACGAAGCGGATGTCGAAGGCGCTTTCCAGCGCGGCATCCACTTTGGCCAGCTCATTCGGGCCAAACCCGTGGCCGGTCAGCGAGGTGTGGTTGATCCCCGGCGCGTTGCCGATTGTGCCGTGACCAACGGCATAACCCACAATCTCTTCAATCTGAGACGAGGAATACCCCAGCTTTTCCAGCGCCGACGGCACCGAGCGGTTGATGATCTTGAAGTAACCGCCACCGGCCAGCTTCTTGAACTTAACCAGAGCAAAGTCAGGTTCGATCCCGGTGGTGTCGCAATCCATCACCAAACCAATGGTGCCGGTGGGTGCGATCACAGTCGCCTGCGCGTTGCGGTAGCCGTTCTTTTCGCCGAGGCTCAGCGCTTCATCCCAAGCCGACATGGCCAGATCGATCAGACGCTTGTCTGGGCAGTTGTCGTGGTCCAGAGGCACCGGCTTTACGGCCAGTTTCTCATAGCCCTCGGTCACACCCTGCGATGCGCGGCGGTGGTTGCGGATGACGCGCAGCATGTGGTCTGCGTTGCGCTCATAACCTTTGAACGGGCCAAGCTCACCGGCGATCTCTGCCGAGGTTGCATAGGCCACACCGGTCATGATCGCAGTCAGTGCGCCACAAATCGCCCGCCCCTCGTCGGAGTCATAGCTGTAGCCCATGTTCATCAGCAGACCGCCGATATTGGCGTAACCCAGACCCAAGGTGCGGAAGTCATAGGACAGTTGCGCGATTTCCTTCGACGGGAACTGCGCCATTGTCACCGAGATTTCCAGCGTCAGGGTCCACAGACGCGAAGCGTGCATGTAATCCGCCGCCTGGAACTCGCCATCCTTGAGGAAGGTCAGCAGGTTCATCGACGCCAGGTTACAGGCCGTATCATCGAGGAACATATATTCCGAGCATGGGTTCGAACCGCGGATCGCGCCATCTTCGGGGCATGTGTGCCATTCGTTGACGGTGTCGTGGAACTGGATGCCCGGATCGGCACAGGCCCATGCCGCATGGCCAACCTTTTCCCACAGGTCGCGCGCCTTGACGGTCTTGGAGACCTTGCCATCGGTGCGGTTAATCAACTCCCAATCGGCGTCTTTTTCAACAGCCGTCAGGAACGCGTTGGTTACACGGATCGAGTTGTTCGAGTTCTGGCCCGAAACCGAGCTATAGGCTTCCGAATCCCAGTCCGTATCATAGGTCGGGAATTCGATACTGTCGTGACCCTGTCTGGCGTAATCGAGAACACGTTTGATGTAAGTCTCGGGGATCGCAACCTTTTTAGCTTCGCGAACCGCTTTCTTCAGGCCGTCATTCTTGTTGGGATCATACGCGTCGTCCTGCGCGCCGTCCCAGCTGCGGATGGCCTCGAAAATGCCGTTCAGCATCTTCTCGTGCATCTTCGATCCGGCAACGATCGAGGCCACCTTCTGCTCTTCGATCACCTTCCATTCGATGAATTGCTCGATGTCGGGGTGATCTGCATCGACGATTACCATCTTTGCTGCTCGACGGGTTGTTCCGCCTGATTTGATCGCGCCAGCGGCGCGGTCGCCGATCTTGAGAAAGCCCATGAGGCCCGAGGACTTACCGCCACCCGACAGCGCCTCGCCTTCTGCACGCAGATGGCTGAAGTTGGTCCCGGTGCCCGAGCCGTATTTGAACAGGCGCGCCTCGCGCACCCACAGATCCATGATGCCGCCTTCGTTCACCAGATCATCATCGACGGACTGGATGAAGCATGCGTGCGGCTGCGGATGTTCGTAAGCGGATTTCGATTTGGTCAGCTTGCCGGTCTTGTAGTCGACATAGTGGTGCCCCTGCGCCGGGCCATCGATTCCGTATGCCCAGTGCAGACCGGTGTTAAACCACTGCGGGCTGTTCGGTGCGGCACGCTGGGTTGCCAGCATATAGCGCATCTCATCGAAATAGGCGCGTGCGTCTTCCTCGGTCGAGAAATAACCGCCTTTCCAGCCCCAATAGGCCCATGCACCGGCCAGACGGTCAAACACTTGCTTGGAAGACGTCTCGCCATCGAACTCAGCGCCCTCCGCGGGGACCGAGCGCCACAGGAACTCGGGAACGTCCTTTTCCTTGACCTTTTTCAGCTTGGACGGCACGCCCGCCTTACGGAAATACTTCTGGGCAATAACGTCGCTTGCAACCTGACTCCAGCGCGCGGGCACTTCGATGTTATCCAGGCGAAAGACGATTGTGCCATCCGGGTTTCGGATCTCGGAGGTCGCAGAGACAAAGTCCAGATCTGCGTAAGCATCCTGCCCCGGTTTCGTAAATTTCCTGTCAATCTTCATGTCCGCCGCCCTAGATTCAATCAACTTGTCCGTTGGCATCTGGTCCAGAGACACGGACCGATCGCCTTGCCGTAATAATTCAGGCGCAATAGACCGGACGCTGCATTCCGCAGCGCAATACCGACCTAACGGTTGCACGTTACTATGATGTGCTTTCCGACCCTCGCCCTGTGCCCTACCCTGGTTTTTCTACCAGATTTTGTGGCATCGCTTCCGGCCCATACAACTTGGCGTATCTACCCATAGATCGTCAACGCCATTTTTAAGCCATTTTTGATATCTTTTGTGTTGACCGAATTCTGACACCCGCCTGCGCGGCGCTGAGGCCCGATTCCTCCACAGGTTCATCCACTGCGCCTTTGAAAAACTCCAGACGAATTAACCCTGTTTCCCGGCATAGTTATCGGCATTTGATAAACCAACGCTAAGATGGGTAGGCTGTTTAAGAATCAGGGCAGAGCTCATCCGAAGCCATGCGCCAGTTCGGGCTTTGAGCGTAATCAGTAAAAGGAATCAGAACTGATGTTATCGTTACGCTTTCTTCCGGTTCTGGCTCTGATCGTGGCCTGCACACCACAAGATGTGCCCCCGCCTACTCGCAGTGCCCAATTCGAGAATTACCCTGAAAAACTGTTCGATACGTTTGAAATCAGCTGCGACGGCCCCGGTGAGCGGTTTGAAAATGTTGGGAATCGGGTTTTCGAATGTACCGAGCTTCTCCCTCCGGAAACAACGGCTTTTCTGATTCTCAACTATGACGGCTATCCGCAGGACCTGCCCAAAAGCGTAATGCGCCTGACGTCGACCAAGAACAATATGGGCTACCGCGTGGATGCCGAGCTGTTCTTCAATGTACCACAAAGAAACGGCCCATCGGTCCGCGTACCGGTGGAAAGCGAAACACTCGATAAGGCGCTTGGCGCGCTTTACCAAGCGATGGGTGGTTCACCAACGTAAGTGAAAAGAGTGGTCGGGGCGGCAGGATTCGAACCTACGACCCCCTGTACCCAAAACAGGTGCGCTACCAGACTGCGCCACGCCCCGGACCGTGCGCCTTCCTAACGATGCCGATCTGATTTGAAAAGCCCTAACAGGACCAAATTGCAGGACCTTGCGAAAAAATTTCATGCCGCATCTCGGTTCCCGGTTTAATCGAGTAGCGCGCCGCCAGTCCCGCGTTGATTTCGAGCACCGCAAAGACAGAATCGCCGCCTTCAATCGGCGTCAGGTCTTCGGGAATCGCCCCTTGGTGGACACGAGTCACCACGCCGGATCGGTCGAGAAAAATGATATCCAGGGGAATCAGCGTATTCTTCATCCAAAATACGACCGGCTGAGGCGGATCAAAAACGAACAACATGCCCGAGCGGTTGGGAAGGTTCTCGCGGAACATCAGGCCCCGCGACCTCTCCTGCGGAGTGACCGCGAGTTCAATATTGAATCGAATCTGTGCCGAGTCGTTTCGAATATCGACCCGATCCGGTCGACACTCTGCCAAAGCCATTCCGGACCAAAGCATCAAAGATACAACAAGACCCGGAACAAGCTTAGACATGAATCACTCAGTCATCCAGTGCCGCTTCCCAGGCCAGAACCTGTGCGGCCATTCGCCCACGCTTGCCATCAATGACTCGCATCGCAAGCGCTTCGCCCGGTTGCAGGTCTGACAGCCCCGAGCGGCGCAAGACTTCGATATGCAGGAATACGTCTTCACCGCGACCAAAAACATTGGCAAAACCAAAGCCTTTGCCTTTGTCGAACCACTTGACGCGCGCAGCTTCCAGCGGGGCTGCGGCGATCTCAACCGGATCAAGCTCGGCAAAATCTGCCAGCATCATCGTGTCCGTGCGCGCAGGCGGATCAACACTGATGACTTCGACCGCCTGAACACCACGGTCGGTGCGGTGAGTCATAATCTCGATACCAGCACCATCCGCAACCGAACTCTGACCGAAGTTGCGCAATACGTTGACGTGCAACAAAATATCCGGACCGCCTTCGTCAGACACGACAAATCCGTAACCCTTTGCAGGGTCGAACCATTTCACGTGTCCACGGACGCGGTACATGTTGTTCAGATCTTCTGGCACGGCGTTCCCATCGCGAAAATTATCATTTCGTTAAGGGTCCGATGTGTATGGGAATGGCCCGCAAATTCAAGCTGAAAAAATCCCTTTGTTTCAGTCGCTTGCATTTCACGATACGCGAACGTCATGGATTCAACCTTTGTATTTGCCAGTCGGAACCCTCTTGATCCCGCTGCCACCGGAACCTGTCGTGCAACCGAAACGCCCCATCGGCCCAAAATTCGATCTCGGTTGGCACCAGCCTGTAGCCACCCCAGAAAGGCGGACGTGGTGGGTTCGGACCCAATTTGGCCGTCACCTTGGCCACCTCAGCCATCAGAGCTGACCGGCTGCTAAGCGGCTGAGATTGCTTGGATGCCCAAGCCCCCAGTCGGCTTTTCAACGAGCGGGACGCGTAATACTCATCCGCCTGCGGCCCGCTTTCTCTGGTGATTGTACCACGAACTCGGATTTGCCGCCGCAGAGATTTCCAATGCATCACAAAAGCCGCTTTGCCTGCGCTGTCCAGCTCGGCCGCCTTGGCACTTTCATAGTTAGTGTAAAAGACAAAAGCCGCCGGTTCGATCTCTTTCAACAGAACCATGCGCACGTTCGGCATACCATCCGGGTCCACGGTCGCCAGCGCAATCGCGTTCGGATCGTTCGGTTCTTTTTCCTTGGCCTCGGCCAGCCACCGCTCCGCTATCACAAACGGATCGGTGCCGGCGAAAATGCCGTCACGTTCGCTCATTCCCATCCCCTGGAAACTATTGTGGCCCACCCTAGGGCGAGAACCCGCCACGGGCAAGAGCGCACGGCCTTGATGCAGCGCATCCAATGGCATAAACCATCCAGACATGACGCGAAGACAGGCGGAGAACCGAACATGTCAAATCAGTTGATGGCCGGCAAACGCGGCCTCATCATGGGACTGGCCAATGATAAATCAATCGCATGGGGAATAGCCCGCGCCTTGTCCGAATCCGGAGCAGAGCTGGCTTTTTCCTATCAAGGGGACGCACTTAAGAAACGCGTCGATCCTTTGGCTGCGCAACTTGGCAGCGAAATCGTCCTGCCCTGCGACGTCAGTGACGAAGAATCGATTGATGCGCTGTTCACATCTCTCGAAGAGAAATGGGGCAAGCTGGACTTCGTGGTTCACGCCATCGGTTTCTCGGACAAGAACGAACTTCGTGGCCGCTATGTCGACACGTCTCGCGCGAACTTCAAGCTCACCATGGATGTGTCGGTCTATTCCTTCACCGCGGTGATGCAGCGCGCCGAAAAGATGATGTCCGAAGGCAGTAGCGCAATCACCCTGACCTATTACGGTGCCGAGCAGGTGATGCCGCATTACAACGTGATGGGTGTCGCCAAGGCCGCGCTTGAGGCGTCGGTCAAATATCTGGCCGAGGATCTGGGCAAGGACGGTATTCGTGTCAACTCGATCTCGGCGGGTCCGATCAAGACTCTGGCCGCCAGCGGCATCGGAGACTTCCGCTACATCATGAAGTGGAACGAGTACAACTCGCCGCTGCGCCGCAACGTGACCATCGACGATGTCGGCAAATCGGCTTTGTATCTGCTGTCCGATCTCAGCAGCGGCGTGACCGGCGAGAATCTGCACGTAGATTCGGGCTATCACATCGTCGGCATGAAGGCCGTCGACGCACCGGACGTTGAAAAGGGGTAATGACATGAGTGCCAAGGACCGCCTGCCCCACGAAAAAGGGTTTCACATCAGCTGGGATCAGATCCATCGTGATTCCCGCGCATTGGCCTGGCGTCTGGACGGGCAAGGCCCGGATGACGGTGCCTGGCGCGCTGTTGTGGCAATCACCCGCGGCGGTATGGCCCCTGCGATGATTGTCAGCCGTGAGTTGGACATTCGCACCGTCGACACGATCAGCGTGCGCTCGTACCACCATCAGGAACAAGGCGAGGCAGAAGTTCTGAAAGCCCCCGATGCCGAGCTGATGGGGGATGGCGAGGGCGTTTTGATCATCGACGATCTGGTCGACAGCGGCAAAACGCTGGAACTGGTGCGCGACCTCTACCCCAAGGCGCATTTCGCGACGGTTTACGCCAAGCCTAAGGGCCGCCCGATGGTTGATACGTTCATCACCGAGGTCAGCCAGGACACCTGGATTTTCTTCCCCTGGGATATGGCCCTGCAATATGTCGAGCCCTATCGCGGCACCGACTGACGCGCCCCGTCTTCAAATCAGAGATCTCGCATGACACGGACACGCACCGCCGCAACCTTCGCCCCTCCGGTGATGGAGGCGCGGCGCTGGCTGGAGGGCGTGGACTTTCCTGACCACCAGCCGCTCGTAAACGTCAGTCAGGCAGCTCCGGTCGACCCGCCGCCCTTGGCCTTGCGCGAAGCTTTGGCCGAATTCGCCGTAACCGAAGACAGCGCCCATTTATACGGTCCGGTTTTGGGCAACCCTGATCTTCGCGCCGAGCTCGCCCGGCAAATCGGTTTCCACTATGATGCGACCATTGCCAGTGATCAGGTGGCGATCACTTCGGGCTGCAATCAGGCTTTTTCCGCTGCAATCACCGCCATAACCGATCAGGATGACGAAGTTATCCTGCCTACGCCCTGGTATTTTAACCACAAAATGTGGTTGGACATGGCTGGTGTCCGGGCCGTGGATTTGCCCACGGGCGATGACCTTTTGCCTGATCCCAAAAGGGCACGAGAGCTGATCACCGACAAAACCCGCGCCATTGTTTTGGTGACCCCTAACAATCCGGGCGGTGTTGAATACCCAGCCCATCTTGTGCGCGCGTTCTTCGACCTGGCGCAAGAGGTGGGTATACGCCTTATCGTGGACGAGACCTACCGCGATTTCGACAGCCGCACCGGTCCACCTCATGAGCTGTTCAGTCAGCCCGACTGGGACAAAACGCTGGTCCATCTTTATTCGTTTTCTAAGGCGTATCGTCTGACCGGTCACCGCGTCGGCGCGATTGCAACCCACTCGGGACTGCTGTCCGAGATCGAGAAGTTTCTGGATACCGTCGCCATCTGCCCGGGTCAGATCGGCCAGTACGCAGCCCTCTGGGGGATGCGGAACCTGTCTCAGTGGCTTGCGGGCGAGCGGGATGAAATCCTTGATCGACGCGCTGCAATTTCCGAGCTTTTGCCAAGCCTGACCGACAAGGGCTGGCGGCTGTTGGGTCTGGGCGCTTACTTTGCTTATTTCGAGCACCCGTTCGATATCCCCTCGGACGAGCTGGCCAGACGTCTGGTGCCCGAGGCGGGCATTCTGCTGCTGCCCGGAACCATGTTCATGCCCGAAAACGATCCGGCCGGTAAACGTCAGGTGCGCATCGCATTCGCCAATCTTGACCGCGCCGGATTGGGCCAATTGTTCGAACGGCTGAAGGCGCTGTCCTTCTGATCTTGCCCCCCGACGGTGCGCGTCGTATTCAGGGCCGCAACCGACAGGGCAGATACCTGCCGAATAAGCACGAAGAGGGCACCATGGCCGCAGGCATGAAAAACCTATCGAAGACCTTTGTCTGGATTCTCATGGGCCTTTTGATGCTTGGCCTCGCTGGATTTGGCGCGACCAGCCTGACCGGCACGGTTCGCACCGTGGCCCAAGTCGGGAACGAGGATATCTCGGTCGACGATTATGTCCGTGAGCTGCAGCGCGAGATCCGCGCTGTTGAGCAACAGACGGGTCAACCCATACAGATTTCGCAGGCGATGGAATTCGGTCTGGACCGGCTGGCCTTGTCGCGCCTGACCGCGCTGGCCGCGCTGGATAATGAGGTCGGATTGCTCGGCATCTCGATTGGCGATGAAAACCTGCAAAAGGAAATCGTTTCTATTCCCGCTTTCCAAGGCGTCAACGGCACGTTTGACCGTGACGCTTACCAGTTCCAACTGGATCAGGTCGGTATGTCGGATACCGAGTTCGAATCGGACCTGCGCAAGGAAACATCCCGCACCATCGTTCAAAACGCAGTGGTCAGCGGTGTGAAGATGCCGGAAACCCTGACACAGGTGCTGACGGATTATGTCGGCGCGCGTCGCAGTTTTACCGTCGCCACCGTAGCGCCGGATGCGCTGCTTGCGCCCGTTGCCGAGCCGACCGGCGAAGAGGTTCAGGCCTATTACGACGAGAATACCGACCTGTTCACCCTGCCCCGTACCAAAAAGCTGACCTATGCGATCCTGTCACCCGAAATGTTGCTGGACGAAGTGGAAATCGACGAGGACGCGGTAAAGCGCCTCTATGATCAGCGTTCGGCTGAATTCCAACAGCCTGAGCGTCGGCTGGTCGAGCGCCTCACCTTCCCAAGTGAGGATGAGGCCGAAAGCGCCATGGCGCAGCTTGAAGTTGGCGGCACAACTTTCGAACAACTGGTCCGGGATCGTCAGCTGGAGCTGAGCGATATCGATCTTGGCGATGTCACCCGTGAAGACTTGGGCGACGCCGCCGATGGCGTGTTTGCCGCCGAACTGGACGCTGTGGTCGGCCCGCTGCCTTCGACATTTGGCCCCGCACTGTTCCGGATCAACGGTTCGCTTGCCGAAAACAACACCCCGTTCGAAGATGCCGCCGCCGCCCTGCGTGAGGAGCTGGCCGCAGATCGCGCGCGTCGCCTGATCGAAGCACAGGCCGAGGATATCAACGATCTGCTGGCGGGCGGTGCAACGCTGGAAGAGCTGGGTGCCGAGACTGAAATGGAGCTGGGCCAGATCGACTGGACCAGCCAGAGCGAAGATGGCGTTGCAGCCTACGAAGGTTTCCGCAGTGCCGCCGAAGCCGTGCAGGACGGCGATTTCCCTGAGGTCGCGTTCCTTGAGGACGGATCCATCTTTGCCCTGCGTCTGAACGAGGTGCTTGAGCCGCGGCCAGAACCTCTGGACACCGCGCGCGACCGCGTTGTTGCAGCATGGACGTTCGCTGAAACCAACAAGGCGCTGGAAGAACAGGCGAACACTGTTCTGGAGCAAGTGAAAGCCGATGGTGATTTCACAGTGACCGGCTTACCTTTCCGGGTGGAAAACGCCCTGACCCGCACTGCTTTCCTGGAAGACGTACCCGCAGACTTCATGACGCAGGTCTTTGAAATGGAACAAGGTGACCTGCGCGTCATTCCGAGTGCCGGTACCGCATTCATCGTGCGCGTGGACGAGTTGCTGCCGCCTGCCGAAACAGATGAGCTGCGTCAGGTGCAAGAGGCGCTGGCGGCGCAATTGGACCAGGCGCTGGCGCAAAATATCTTTGACGCCTACGTCCGCGATGCGCAGGTCCGTGCCCGTCCCGTCGTGGATCAGCAGGCCCTGAATGCCGTTCAGGCCAGCTATTAAAAGAGACCGGATATGGCCCTGACCCCCGATTTTGACGAATTCGCACGCGCTTATGAAGCTGGCGAGAACCAGGTCGTATACACCCGCCTTGCCGCTGATCTGGATACGCCGGTTTCCCTGATGCTCAAGCTGACGGGCGCGCAAAAAGACGCGTTCATGCTGGAATCGGTCACCGGTGGTGAGGTTCGCGGCCGGTACTCGATCATCGGCATGAAACCGGACCTGATCTGGCGCTGCCACGGCAAATCCTCTGAACTGAACCGCTCGGCCCGGTTCGACCCCGAGGCGTTCTCGCCGCAGGACGGTAACCCGATGGACAACCTGCGGGCGCTGCTGGCCGAAAGCAAAATTGACCTGCCAGATGACCTGCCACAGGCAGCTGCGGGTCTGTTTGGCTATCTCGGCTATGACATGGTGCGTCTGGTCGAATACTTGCCTGATGTGAACCCAGACCCGCTTGGCCTGCCCGATGCGATCATGCTGCGGCCGTCGGTCATCGCGGTGCTCGACGGTGTAAAGGGCGAAGTCACGGTAGTGTCCCCGGCTTGGGTCAGTGAAGGGCAATCCGCCAAGGCGGCCTACGCTCAGGCCGCAGAACGCGTGATGGATGCTGTGCGCGATCTGGAACGCGCCATGCCAGCCGAAACCCGGGATTTGGGTGACGCGTCCGAGGTGGCTCCACCGGTGTCGAACTTCACCAAATCCGGCTATATGGAAGCGGTTGAGAAGGCTAAGGAATATATCCGCGCGGGCGACATCTTTCAGGTGGTCCCGGCGCAACGCTGGACGCAAGACTTCCCCCAACCACCCTTCGCTCTTTACCGCTCATTGCGGCGCACAAACCCGTCGCCCTTCATGTTCTACTTCAATTTCGGTGGCTTTCAGGTCGTAGGGGCCAGCCCCGAGATTCTGGTGCGCGTCTTCGGGGACGAAGTCACAATCCGCCCCATCGCAGGTACACGCCCGCGCGGTGCCACCCCCGAAGAGGACAAGGCTAACGAGGTCGACCTGCTGGCCGATAAGAAAGAGCTGGCAGAACACCTGATGCTGCTGGATCTGGGCCGAAACGACACGGGTCGGGTTTCCAAGATCGGGACAGTGCGACCGACCGAAGAGTTCATCATCGAACGCTACAGCCACGTGATGCACATCGTTTCGAACGTGGTCGGCGAACTGGCCGAGGACAAAGACGCGCTGGATGCCTTCTTTGCCGGAATGCCTGCGGGCACTGTGTCGGGTGCTCCGAAGGTACGCGCGATGGAGATCATCGACGAACTGGAGCCGGAAAAGCGTGGCATTTATGGCGGCGGTGTCGGGTATTTCAGTGCAGGCGGTGACATGGACATGTGTATCGCCCTGCGTACGGCCATCGTGAAGGATCAGAAACTGTACATTCAGGCAGGCGGCGGTGTTGTCTATGACAGCGACCCCGAGGCTGAATTCATGGAAACGGTCCACAAATCCAACGCCATCCGGCGCGCCGCAGCAGATGCCGCCCGGTTCACAGGATCTGGCAATTCTTAAGATTTACGGCTGACCCCAACGGTCAGCCGTTTACATTTTCTGGCCTTACTGAGCTTCTTTCATCATGACCGCAGAGATCGGAGCCATCGCCACACGGCTGCCCCGGTCTTCCAAACCCCACAACAACAAAGCCGAGATGGTGTCGGGGCGCAAACGTCCCAGCATCACCACCGTTCCCTGCTGGCCGGCGCGGAACGCGGCCTGGTCCAGAAAACGCCGCATGATCTTGGGATCCTGACGCGCCCCGTCGATGTCGCGGAAGATGACACCCGATGGGACGCCGTTTCGCGCTGCCAGCTTTTGTACAGTGTTCAAACCGTTATCCTGCGTGACCAGACCACGGCCGGTATCTCCGGCAATGGCGGCGACCTGATCGGCAAGTTTGCGGTTGCCCTGAATTCCCGTGTCCACGCCTTCCAGAATGCCAACGGTTTCCGGCAGGGTTTCCAGCCAGACCGCCAACGATACCTCGGCGTCCTGAGCGCTGGCGGCCCGGGGCAGGTCAGCAAGGGCAAGCACTTCGAAACCGGCTGCACGGTGTTTAGCCATCTTTTCAGCTGCCTCCGGATCGGACGGGCTGACCGCAAAGCTGAGCGGATACGGGAAGTCTTGCAGCGCCTCGGCCCCGTACGCGCCCTCGTCGTCGATCAGAATGATCGACATAAGGGGTTTGGCTTCGGGGTTGTCGAACTTGGCGGCGTAGGCATCAATCGGTTTTCCAGGCTGGATGATCTCTACCGGGTCAGGTCCTGCTTCCGTCGTATCATCGCGTTCCGTCAAAGGAACCACGCGCTTGCCGATGGTGAGGCCTGTGTTTGCTGTCTCCGCTCCGCCAATCTGCGGAACGGCCGCGATCCGGGGCAATTTCCGCAATTGCGGGTCTTCTTCACCTTCCACAGCAATCGGGTTGTCCTCTAGCGGCTTTACCTTCGGCTCCTGAGGTTCCGCCGCGACAGGCTGCGTTTCAGGCTCTGGCTGCAGCGCCGCTACTTCAGGCTCCTGTTCGGTGGGTGTTTCGGCAATTTCCGGCTGCGGCTCGGGTTCCGTCGGTGTCTCAGCAACTTCCGGCTGCGTCAGCTGCTCTGGTTGTATCTCGACAGTTTCGGGTTCAGGCTGCGGCTCAACCTCGACAACGGTTTCCTCTTCCACGACGGGTGCCGGTGGCTCGGGCGCGGCGTCTGCCAGAACCGGCTCATCCTCGGTGTTCGGTAAGTGCTGCAGGGGTGCAGGTGCCTGAGGCACGACCGGTGCCTCGGCCGAGATGGTCACCTCCGACGTTTCGGTGGTTTCCAGGGCTTCGACCTGTGCGACCACCACGCTAATCTTGGGCTCGGTGTCCGGAGCGATTTCCACCTCGGCCAGCCCGGCCAGACTGTCCGTCTGTTCTGCAGAGGCATCCACCGAAACCGGAGGCAGGGTTACCAGATCGGCATCTGCAATTGACTCAGCGGCGTCCGTGCTGACTTCAGGAACCTCGGCCGACGCGGGTTCCGGTGCCTCTGCGGATACTACCGGTTTTCGGGTCAAAGGGGTGTTCAGGGATAGTACCGCTCCAAGCAGCGCTACAACGACCGCCCCCGCGATCATTCCGCCTAAAAATCCGCCCATCTTAACTGCCTCTCGCCTTCATCGTGCTTCGGTCGCCTCAACGCCGTTCGCCGCGCTTGTAGCTTGTGATTGCGCCCGGAACAGGATGTCCCCTTGACGCTGCCCCACAAGCCTGAGCATGTATGTCCCGACATTATACCGTGGCCAGGGGCTGTATCGCCAGTCCGAAATGCCCAAGCCGAGACAAGTGCCCAAATGCTGCTGCTGATCGACAACTACGACTCGTTTACCTACAACCTGGTACATTATTTAGGCGAACTTGGCGCCGAAATGGTCATTCGGCGGAATGATGCCTTGGATGTCCAGGAAGCCATGGCCATGAACCCGGCGGGGATCTTGCTGAGCCCCGGTCCGTGTGACCCGGATCAGGCGGGGATTTGCCTGGCTTTGACCGAAGCTGCGGCTGAGACGAAGACGCCGCTTATGGGCGTCTGTCTGGGGCATCAGACCATCGGTCAGGCATTTGGTGGAGATGTCATTCGCTGCCATGAGATCGTGCATGGCAAGATGGGTACAATGCACCACGCCGGAAAAGGCGTTTTTGCCGGACTGCCGTCGCCATTTGAGGCGACCCGCTATCATTCGCTGGTGGTTGACCCGAACACCCTGCCCGATTGCCTTGAAATCACGGCGAAACTGGATGACGGGACAATCATGGGCCTGCAGCACAAAGAGCTGCCCATTCACGGCGTCCAATTCCATCCGGAATCCATCGCCTCCGAGCATGGCCACGCCCTGCTCAAGAATTTCCTGTCCGAGATGAAAGTTCCTGCATGAGCGACGCTCTGAAACCACTGATCGGAGCCGCAGCCGACCGGCCCCTGACCCGTGCCGAGGCCGAACAGGCCTTTGGTATCCTGTTCGACGGTGAAGCCACGCCCAGCCAGATCGGCGGGCTGTTGATGGCGATGCGCACGCGCGGAGAAACGGTTGACGAATACGCCGCCGCTGCAGCCGTGATGCGCGCAAAGTGCAATGCAGTCCAAGCCCCCGCGGGCGCTATGGATATCGTCGGCACAGGCGGCGATGGCAAAGGTACTTTGAACATCTCGACGGCAACAGCGTTTGTCGTAGCCGGTGCTGGTGTCACCGTTGCGAAACATGGCAACCGTAACCTCAGCTCGAAATCTGGTGCGGCGGATGCCTTGGGTCAGCTGGGAATCAACGTAATGGTCGGCCCGCAAACCGTTGAAAAGGCTTTACAAGAGGTCGGAATCGGTTTCATGATGGCGCCCATGCACCATCCCGCAATTGCGCATGTCATGCCTAGCCGGCAAGAGCTTGGGACGCGCACGATTTTCAATATCCTGGGCCCGCTGACCAACCCTGCAGGTGTTCGGCGGCAGTTGACCGGCGCGTTCAGCCGCGACCTGATCCGCCCGATGGCCGAAACTTTGGGCTTGCTGGGTGCGGAACACGCCTGGTTGGTCCACGGGTCAGACGGAACTGACGAGCTTACAATCACCGGGATCAGCTGGGTTGCTTCGCTGGAAGACGGCGTTGTCAAAGAAGTTGAACTGCACCCCGAAGACGCCGGGCTGCCCGTGCATCCGTTCGAGGACATCATCGGCGGTACGCCAGAGGAAAACGCTGTTGCCTTCCGCGCCTTGCTGGACGGTGCACCATCGGCATACCGGGACGCAGTATTGTTGAACTCTGCCGCAGCCCTGGTGGTTGCGGACGCTGCCGATGACTTGAAAGACGGCGTCGCCAAGGCGTCTGAAAGTATCGACAGCGGGAAAGCTAAAGACAAAATCGCGGCACTGGCCCGAATTACGCAGGAGGCCGCATGACCGAGACGGTTCTGGACAAGATCAAAGCCTATAAACTCGAAGAAGTTGCGGCAGATAAAGCGCAGAAATCGCTGGAAACACTGGAAAACGAAGCTCGCAATGCCCCAGAGGTCCGTGGGTTCGCCGATGCGCTTCGGACAGCGGCGCGTCGGGGTTATGGCTTGATTGCCGAGGTCAAGAAAGCAAGCCCGTCCAAAGGTTTGATCCGCCCGGACTTCGATCCACCTGCTTTGGCCAAAGCCTATGAAGAAGGCGGAGCAGCATGTTTGTCGGTGCTGACCGACACGCCCAGCTTTCAGGGCGCAAAAGAGTACCTGACCGCAGCCCGCGCGGCCACTTCACTGCCCGCATTGCGCAAAGACTTCATGTACG
Organism: Ruegeria sp. BF12; assembly: GCF_056538705.1. Lineage (NCBI taxonomy): Bacteria > Pseudomonadati > Pseudomonadota > Alphaproteobacteria > Rhodobacterales > Roseobacteraceae > Ruegeria > Ruegeria sp. BF12. Next base: position 83,550 of record NZ_JBQFTP010000001.1, read on the forward strand.
ACCCCTATCAGGTCGTTGAGGCACGGGCGTTGGGCGCGGACTGCATCTTGATTATCATGGCATCGGTTGATGACGCTCAGGCGGCTGAACTGGAACAGACGGCTTTCGAATGGGGCATGGACGTTTTGATCGAGGTCCACGATGCGGAAGAGCTGGAACGCGCCTCGAAACTGAAAAGCTCTCTGATTGGGATAAACAACCGCAATCTCAAGACGTTCGAGACCTCTCTTGATACAACACGGAGTTTGTCGAAACTGGTCCCAGCGGGCCGGACGATCGTCTGCGAAAGTGGACTGAGCACACCCGAAGACCTGGCGGATATCGCGCGTTATGGCGCACGCTGCTTTTTGATCGGCGAAAGCCTGATGCGTCAGGACGATGTTGAAGCGGCAACCCGCCACCTGCTGGCAAGCCCTCTGATCCCCGGAGTTATGTGATGCCACTGACCCATTTTGATGCGCAGGGACAGGCCCATATGGTCGATGTCTCCGACAAAAAGGTCACCGACCGCGTCGCCGTAGCGGCTGGCCACATCAAAATGGCGCAGGAAACCTTTGATCTGATCTCGGAAGGCCGCGCCAAAAAGGGTGACGTTCTGGGTGTTGCGCGCCTCGCGGGTATCATGGGGGCGAAGAAAACACCCGACCTGATCCCGCTGTGCCATCCGCTGCCGGTCACGAAGGTATCCGTCGAACTGACACTGGACCCGGACCTTCCTGGCGTTCAGGTCCAGGCTACCGTCAAAACGTCCGGCCAGACCGGGGTCGAGATGGAGGCTCTGACCGCCGTGTCGACGGCCGCCTTGACGGTGTATGACATGACCAAGGCCGTCGATAAGGCAATGGAGATCGGCGGTATTCGCGTATTGTTGAAAGACGGTGGAAAGTCAGGACGTTACGAGGCGAAATGATTACTGTCGAAGAGGCCCGTGCGCTGCTGTTTGATCTGGTCTCGCCCCTGCCGGCCGAAACCGTAAAACTGTCAGAAGCCGCCGGGCGTGTACTTGCACAGGACGTAGTCGCCACACGCGATCAGCCGCCTTTTGCCGCGTCCTCGATGGACGGGTACGCCCTGAAATCGACCGAAGTTGAACTGCATGCGATGTTCAAGGTCATCGGCGAGTCGGCCGCTGGCAAACGTTTCGAAGGCCGCGTTGGCCCTGGGCAAGCTGTTCGCATCTTTACCGGCGCCCCCATTCCTGATGGGGCAGATTTCGTTGTCATACAGGAAGACACTGAACGGCGAGGCGATCTGATCACAATCTCGGACCTGCCCGGCCCGAAAACCAACATCCGCCCGGCCGGCGTCGATTTCAGCACTGGCACAAAAATCCACGCGCCCCGCCGCTTGCGCGCGGAAGACATCGCGCTGATGGCGGCAATGAACGTGGCCAGAATACCAGTGGCGCGAAAGCCTGTGGTCGCGTTGATTTCGACGGGCGACGAGTTGGTGATGCCCGGCGAAACACCTGGCCCCGACCAGATCATCGCCTCCAACACCTTTGGTCTGAAAGCGTTGCTGGAAGAAGCCGGTGCACATGTGCGCATTCTTCCCATCGCGCGCGATACCGTCTCGTCGCTTGAGACCGCCTTTGGACTTGCGGAGGGTGCTGATCTGGTGGTCACCATCGGCGGTGCCTCAGTCGGCGATTATGATCTGGTATCCGATGTCTCCTCCGGCCTCGGGATGGAGCAGTCGTTCTACAAGATCCGAATGCGACCGGGTAAGCCCCTGATGGCTGGTCGGTTGGGTCGTTCTGCGATGGTTGGATTGCCGGGAAATCCTGTCAGTGCAATGGTTTGCGGCTATCTCTTCCTGTTGCCAATGGTGCGGCGCATGCTGGGCATCGAACAGGTTCTACCCCCGCTTCAAAGCGCGCGTCTTACTGAACCGCTAGGCAAGAACGGACCGCGAGAGCATTACATGCGTGCGGTGCGGGACGAATCCGGCATCCGCGCCTGCCCCGATCAGGACAGTTCGCTGCTCAGCGTTTTGGCTGAGGCGAACGCGCTATTGGTGCGCGCCCCGCATGATCCCGACCGCTCCATCGGGGAAGAAGTTCAGTATCTGCCGATATAGGCGTTGCTCAATTCCGTTGACACAAAACGTGAACATGCGTAGAACAAAAGAAAACGCATGACCGACGAGGTGTGAGCAATGCTGACCAAGAAACAGTTGGATTTGTTGGAATTCATCCACAAACGCGTTCAGGCGGACGGTGTTCCGCCCAGTTTCGATGAAATGAAGGCCGCATTGGACCTCAGATCCAAATCCGGTATCCACCGGCTGATCACCGCGTTGGAAGAACGTGGGTTTATCCGGCGCCTGGCACATCGTGCCCGCGCTATCGAAATCGTCAAACTCCCCGAAAGCCTGGGCGGAGAGCCGACAGCAGCGTTCAAGCCCCGCGTGATTGAGGGTGACAAACCGGACGGACAGCGCCCAGCGAATTTTGAACCCGTTACTGTGAATGCACTGGAACTGCCCGTGATGGGTCGCATCGCTGCCGGTGTACCGATCGAAGCTATCAGTCACGTCTCACACCGTGTTGCAGTGCCCGGTACGATGGTATCGGGAAAGGGCGAGCACTATGCATTGGAAGTGCGCGGAGACTCGATGATCGACGCGGGCATCAACGATGGGGATGTGGTGGTAATTCGCGAAACCTCTGTTGCCGATAACGGCGACATTGTTGTCGCGCTGGTCGAGGATCAGGAAGCCACTCTGAAGCGGTTTTTCCGCCGGGGTCAGGCCATCGCGCTTGAGGCCGCCAACCCAGCGTACGAAACCCGCGTTCTGCCAGAGGAAAAGGTCAAGGTTCAGGGGCGACTGGTCGGATTGATCCGCAGCTATTGATCTCATTTGATATCGCGGTCTCCGGACGCGTCCGGGGACCACAACCTGTTTCCAATCGCCTCTTTGCTGGTTGTGATCTTGCCGTCCGACAGGGACAGGCTTCCGGTTTCCAGCAACCTTTCCGGATCGAATACCTTGCAACCGCCGTCTAACTGCAGCGCAACGGCCGAGACTATGATCTGGTTCCCTGAACACTCATTGAAGCCACTCGCCGCGCGTTTACCTGTGATGTGAAGCACCTCTTTACCGCGCCAATCATAACGCTGAACACCGCCCGAACCCTGCGGCCACCGCGCGGCCGCCTGCTGCTGATCCACACCGTCTCCGTCGTTTTCCAACCATATGGTTGCGACAAACCCGCTTCCCTTCTGCTTGCTCAGTGCCCGCCCTTGTTCGGTCATGACCCCGACAAGCCCGCCGGTGTCGGCGATCAAAACATCCGGACGATGCCCCTGCCCCCAAAGCAAAAATGCTGCAACCACCGGGAAACCACCCACCCATTTTGCGTGCCCCCTCCACAGCGCGATCCACAGGCCGCCGAGCGCAAAAAGAGGTAGGACGTAGAATGGCGGATTGACGACATACCCCTGCGCCCCGTCCAGCCCGGAAACCCATTGGGATACCGCGAGGATCCATTCCAGCCCAAATCCCATGATGACCAGCGGCAAGGCTTCAAGCCCGAATGGTGCCAACAATGCCGCAACAACGGCCGAAGGCACAACGATCGTGCCCATCACCGGAACCGACAGCATGTTGGCCAATAACCCGTAGTGGGACATCGTATTGAAATGAGCCGCGCCGATCGGCGCTGTTGCAAGGCCCGCAATGGCCGAGGACAGCAACAACCCCAAAACCGGTTTCAACCATCCCGGCCCAGGCAGCGGACCGATATCCCGCAACGCTCCGAACACCGCAACAAGTGCCGTGGTCGCGGCAAAAGACATCTGAAACCCCGGGCTCAGCAAGGATTCTGGTCGCAGGATCAGAACGATCAACGCTGCAATCGCCACAGCCCGCAACGAGATGGCGCGCCGATCAACCAATATGGCGCCCAGCATGACGCTGGCCATGACAAAAGCACGTTCGGTGGCCACGTTTCCACCCGACAGCAATAAGTAGACGACTGCCGCAACAAAGGCGCAGACAGCCGCCAGTTTCCGCACTGGCAACCTGAGCGCCAGCATTGGGACAGCAGACAGCATCACGCGGCACATCAGATAGACGAAGCCTGTCAGCAATCCCATGTGCAGGCCTGAAATCGCCAGCAAATGCGCCAGGTTCGATGCGCGCAGCGTCTTCAAGGTGTCTTGCCCTATTCCGCTGCGATCTCCGGTCGTAACAGCGGCTGCAAACCCGCCGATCTCACCTGGCAGGATCGTTCGGACATGGTCGGAAATCGCCATTCGCCATGCAGTGACACGGACGCCGTCGGACTGTGAAGGTGCCGCAGTCAGCACAGGAACACGCGTGTATCCAACGGCGCCAAGGCGCTGAAACCAGGCATGTCGTCGAAAATCGAACCCGCCAGGCTCAACCGGGCCTTGCGGTGGAGACAGATGCGCGGTTGTCATGATCCTTTGCCCCGGCGCAAGTGGAACCGCGTCACCGTGCAAGGAAAGCCGGACGCGCTGCGGCCGCTGATCACCGGGCACATCCCCTATACGCACCCGATCCAGCGTTACCCGCAACGCGTCCGACGCAGAGCGATCCATGGCTACGACCCGCCCCTCGACCGGGCCGTAGTAACGCCACGACAGGACCGGCTCTGCCACCGTATGGGCGCGTACACCCGCCAGGATGAACCCGGCAGCGATCAGCGCCCCCCCTGTTGCCAACGCAGTCCAGCCAGACGACAATATGCGTGCCACCCCCAAGCAAATGGCAATCGCAGCCGTGAGGCTTGCATAAACCACCCAATCCGGTTCGAACCGGAGGCTAAAATACAGTCCAATTCCGCCAGCCAGACACACCGGAGACCACTGAAACAAATACCCTGTCTGGTTCAGCAATGAGGTCTCGACCCGTGCCAGAACACGCATGGTTGCCCCCGTCCTTCGGGCTCGTTAGACAGGCGCCAATCTATGCCCGACACGGTTACCAAAAGGTTAATCCATACAATGTCCGATCAGGTCGTCACTCGTTTCGCTCCATCGCCTACCGGTTTTCTGCATATCGGCGGGGCCCGCACCGCGCTGTTCAACTGGCTGTACGCCCGCGGGCGCGGCGGAAAATTCCTGCTGCGGATTGAGGACACCGATCGCGAACGTTCCACACCCGAAGCGACGGCTGCGATCCTGCAGGGCATGGAGTGGCTGGGGCTGGATCACGACGGAGACGTGATCAGCCAATTCGAAGGTGCGGAACGCCATGCCGAGGTTGCGCATCAACTGCTGGCCGAGGGCAAAGCGTACAAGTGCTTTTCCACGCAGGAAGAAATCGCGGAGTTCCGTGAACAGGCCCGCGCAGAAGGGAAATCGACGCTGTTCCGCAGCCCATGGCGGGATGCAGACCCGTCGACGCACCCGGACGCGCCGTTCGCGATCCGCATCAAGGCCCCGCAGGATGGCACGACGGTAATTCGCGATCAGGTTCAGGGTGACGTGACCATTCGCAACGACCAACTGGACGACATGATCCTGCTGCGCTCGGACGGAACGCCGGTCTACATGCTGGCGGTCGTGGTGGATGACCACGACATGGGTGTAACCCACGTGATCCGGGGCGACGACCATTTGAACAACGCCGCGCGCCAGATGATGATATATGAGGCCATGGGCTGGGACGTGCCCGTATGGGCGCATATCCCGCTGATTCACGGGCCTGATGGCAAGAAGCTGTCCAAACGCCACGGCGCTTTGGGCGCTCAGGAATATCAAGCCATGGGTTATCCCGCCGCCGGAATGCGCAACTATCTTGCGCGTCTGGGCTGGAGCCACGGCGACGATGAGTACTTTACCGACGCGCAGGCCAAAGAGTGGTTTGACCTCGATGGAATCGGCAAAAGCCCTGCCCGGTTTGACCTGAAAAAGCTGGAAAACCTTTGCGGACAGCACATCGCGGTAGCGGATGATGCTGCACTGCGGCAAGAGATTGAGGCCTATCTGGCAGCGGCCAATTTGCCTGACCTCACGGAAACACAATCCGGTGATCTGGAACGTGCGATGTATTGCCTCAAGGATAGGGCGCGCATGTTCCCGGAACTACTTGAAAAAGCGCACTTTGTTTTGACGTCACGGCCAATCGAACCCGATGAAAAGGCCGCCAAAGCGCTGACCTCAGTATCCGATGGTATACTGAGAGAATTGACGCCGCACGTGCAAAATGCTAGCTGGACGCGAGACGAACTGGAGCAAGCCCTAAATTCGTTTGCAGAAGCGAAAGGGGTTAAGTTCGGCAAACTGGCAGGCCCCTTGCGGGCCGTGTTGGCAGGTCGGGCAGTGACGCCTTCAGTTTTTGATATGATGCTCGTGTTGGGAAAAGAAGAAACCCTTGCACGGCTTTCTGACGCAGCGACTTAAACCCAAACTTTATATTTGGGTAACGCTGCTCCGCTAACACCCGGACTGCGCGTCCTTCGCGCAGCCGTTGCCCGCAGCGTCGGACAGCGATCCGACTTGCGCAAGAATGAGGAAGGGACACTATGACCGACAGCAATAAAACAGCCACTCTGACAGTCCATGGTGAAACATACGAGTTGCCGGTTCATTCTCCGACCGCTGGGCCTGACGTCATCGACATCCGCAAGCTTTATGGCACCGCGGGCGTCTTTACCTACGACCCCGGTTTCACGTCGACTGCGAGCTGTGACAGCACGATCACCTATATCGACGGCGAAAAAGGCGAGCTGCTGCACCGCGGCTATCCGATTGATCAACTGGCCAGCAAATCGCACTTCCTGGAAGTCTGCTATCTGCTGCTGTACGGAGAGCTGCCGGTCGCCAAGGATCTTGAGCAGTTCGAAACCACCATCACTCGCCACACGATGCTGCACGAGCAGATGCAGTATTTCTACCGCGGTTTCCGCCGGGATGCGCACCCGATGGCGATCATGGTGGGCGTAGTTGGCGCGATGTCGGCCTTTTACCACGACTCGACTGACATTTCTGATCCGCATCAGCGCGAAGTCGCCTCGCACCGCCTGATCGCCAAGATGCCGACCATTGCGGCCTGGGCTTACAAGTACCACATCGGTCAGCCTTTCGTTTACCCGCGAAATGATCTGGACTACGCGTCGAACTTCCTGCGCATGTGCTTTGCCGTTCCGGCGGAAGAATATGAGGTGAACCCGATCCTCAGCCGCGCGATGGACCGTATTCTGACGCTGCACGCAGACCACGAACAGAACGCTTCGACCTCGACTGTGCGTCTCGCCTCGTCCTCGGGCGCAAACCCGTTCGCCTGTATCGCAGCCGGTGTTGCCTGCCTTTGGGGTCCTGCCCATGGTGGTGCGAACCAGGCCTGTCTGGAAATGCTGGAAGAGATCGGTGACGTCGATCGTATACCTGAGTACATCGCCCGCGCCAAGGACAAGAACGACCCATTCCGACTGATGGGCTTCGGTCACCGCGTCTACAAGAACTTCGACCCGCGCGCGAAAGTGATGAAGCAGTCGGCGGATGAAGTTCTCGATCTGCTGGGTGTGGAAAACAACCCGAAACTGCAGGTCGCCAAGGCGCTGGAAAAACAGGCGCTGGAAGATCCGTATTTCGCCGAGAAGAAACTGTTCCCGAACGTGGACTTCTACTCGGGCATCATTCTCGAGGCGATGGGCTTCCCGACATCCATGTTCACCCCGATCTTTGCTCTGTCGCGTACAGTCGGCTGGGTCAGCCAGTGGAAAGAAATGATCGCCGATCCTCAGAACAAGATTGGCCGTCCGCGTCAGCTGTATCTGGGCGAAACCAAGCGCGACTACGTGGACATCGAAAACCGCTGATTGCTGGTTACGTATTGGAAGCGCCCCGGTCTTCAGTCCGGGGCGTTTTTTTCAGAACAGGCTCAACTGGTCGCCGGCCTGAGCAGGTTTGGAAAACAGATCACATCTCAATGACGGCGTTTTCGTTGCAAGCCCAAGGCGTTTGACGGCCAGTTTGAATCGCTTGGCGACGATCCCGGCATATTCCCCCTCGCCCCGCATGCGATGCCCCCAGCGTGGATCGTAATCGCGGCCGCCGTGCATTTCCCTCAGCTTGGACATGATTTTCTCGGCCCGAGCCGGCTCGTGATCCTGTAACCACGCTTGCCAGAGGTACGAGACCTCTCGGGGAAGACGCAGCATGATCCAGCTCGCTGAATCGGCGCCCGCGTCCCGACCCGCTTCAAGCAGGCTTTCCAGTTCGTGATCGGTCAGCCCCGGAATCAACGGCGATGTCATGACGCGCACAGACACGCCCGCTTCAGTCAACCGCCGGATCGTCGCCAAACGACGCAAGGGCGACGGGGCACGCGGTTCCATCCGGCGCGACAGGTCGGGGTCCAAAGTGGTCAAAGAGATACCGACCCGGACAAGGCCAAGTTGTGCCATCGGGGCCAGGATATCCAGATCCCTCTCGATCATCGCCCCTTTGGTCACGATGGCCACCGGATGCCGGAACTCTTGCAGGACCGACAAGCATGACCTTGTAATCAATTGGCTTTTCTCAACAGGTTGGTACGGGTCTGTATTCGTTCCCATCGCGATGGTGGCCACATTGTACCGCGTCGACGACAACTCTTTTCGAAGAACATCCGCGGCATTTGGCCGGGCAATCAGCCGGGTTTCGAAATCCAACCCAGGAGACAGCCCAAGGTAGGCGTGCGTTGGACGGGCAAAACAATACACGCAGCCGTGTTCGCAACCCCGATACGGGTTGATCGAACGGTCGAATGGCAGGTCAGGCGAGCGGTTATAGGTAATCACACTGCGCGCGACTTCTTCGCGGACCTCGGTCCTTAGCGGAGGAAGGTCATCGTCCAGCTCCCACCCATCGTCGCAGGGCACAGTTTCAAACCGTTCGAATCTGCCTGTGTCATTGGTCGCCACTCCACGAGCCCGTATGTTGAGTGCAGGCATGTTTGTTCCCGTTACGTTCCTACCCCTAAACAGATATACCCTGTTTGTTCGCACGACAAGCAAAAGCACATGCTCTGCCTTGCCCGCGCGCCATGCCACCGTCCGTCGAATTTCGCCGGTTGTGAACAAATTGCAGGATGTTGTTGCAGAAAATTCCATCGAGACAGCAAAGATTTTGCCGTATAGGTCGGTCCCGGAACCGCCAAGGTCGCAATCGTCACAGTCGAACTGCGGCGAAATGGCCAAAACGGAAAAAATGCCACCACGGGCGCAATGCCCGACCAGCACAGGGAAATGCCCCATGTCCGATGAAGAAGACATCGTCCTGTCCGAACTGAACGACGACGAACTTGTCGAACAGATGTTCGACGATCTTTATGACGGCCTGAAAGAAGAGATCGAAGAAGGTGTGAACATCCTGCTGGAACGCGGATGGACACCATACGACATCCTGACCAAAGCCTTGGTCGGTGGTATGACAATCGTGGGCCATGACTTCCGCGACGGCATCCTGTTTGTTCCAGAAGTTCTGCTGGCCGCGAACGCCATGAAGGGTGGCATGTCCATCCTGAAACCGTTGCTGGCCGAAACCGGCGCGCCGCGCGTTGGCAAGATGGTCATCGGTACTGTGAAGGGCGACATCCACGACATCGGCAAGAACCTTGTTTCGATGATGATGGAAGGCGCCGGTTTTGATGTCGTGGATATCGGCATCAACAACCCGGTCGAGAATTATCTGGAAGCGCTGGAAACCGAACAGCCCGACATTCTGGGCATGTCCGCCCTGCTGACCACCACGATGCCCTACATGAAGGTCGTCATCGATACGCTGGTCGAACAGGGCCTGCGTGAAGACTACATCGTTCTTGTAGGCGGCGCCCCTCTGAACGAGGAATTCGGCAAGGCCATCGGTGCAGACGCCTATTGCCGTGACGCTGCTGTTGCCGTGGAGACTGCCAAGGATTTTGTTTCTCGCAAGCACAATCAGCTGGCTGGGTGACACCCTCACAAAGCATTTCGAGTGGGCCGTCCATGTTGGGCGGCCCTTTCACTTTCCGGAGAGCTAAAGATTGTTTGGAATAACAACCTTTACAAATTTTCAATAGTGGTCTTACTACAAGATGTTAAACGAGTTACGAGGTTCCCGTGCCTACCACCTTTACTGCCATTTCACTTGGCGTTCTCCCGGATATTGACACAACTGAAGGCAACGATGTTGCCGAAAATGCCTCTGCGCTTGTCGGACTGACTTTCGGCGGGCCCGGTGATGCCCTTCTGAACGATGCCGTCACATGGAGTCCCGTCCAAGTATCTGGCGGTGTCTACGATATGGATGGCTCCCCGACTGAGCAGTTTTCGATTAACGGCGGCCCCGCACAGACGTTTGACGGCACCTCAATCTACAACGCGACAATTACCTATATCGACGGAACAACGGCCAACATTTCGGCAGTCGTGGCTCAGGACATCAACGGTAACACGTATTTGATGCCCGAGTTTTCAGACAACACTGACCAGGCAGCACTGGAAGCCGGACCAATCCGATCCATCACCTTTAACAGTGTACAAGGTAACTCTTTCTCCGGCCTCACGGCGGATCGTGAGACGTGGGATCTGGTTACCTGTTTTACAACCGGGACATTGATTGAAACGGCCAAAGGTCCAATTGCCGTGCAAGATCTTCGCGCAGGCGATAAAGTCCAAACGCTGGATCACGGGATGCAAACCCTGCGTTGGGTCGGGCAGCGCACGGTTCGCGCATCGGGAGCGTTTGCTCCGGTCCTGATCAAAAAGGGCGCGCTTGGCAATGACCGAGATCTTATCGTGTCGCAACAACACAGAATGCTGGTCAGCGATTGGCGGGTCGAACTGCACACTGGCCATGCCGAGGCTCTCGCGCCGGCCAAACAACTGGTGAACGGCCACGATATCGTGATGCGGGCTGGCGGCTTGGTGACCTATTACCACCTGATGTTCGACCAACACGAACTGATCTGGGCCGAAGGCTGCCTGAGTGAGAGCTTCCATCCGGGCATACAGGCATGGAACAGTCTTGAGGATGCAACCCGGCAAGAGATACTGACGTTGTTTCCCGAACTTGCGGACCAAGGTATCACCGCCTATGGCCCCCCTGCCCGTCCGTCGCTTCAATCCTTTGAAACCCGCGCGTCGGTGGCCTGACACGGGATGTCGGATGCGGGCTTGCCTTGATCCGGCATTCATTCTTTGATGCTGCAATCCTTTGGGGAATTAGCGATGCAGCAGAACAGCACACCGGATGACGAAAGCCTGACGTCAAAGGGCTACACAGAAAACGGTCGCCAGGGCGGTATTTTGCTGCTGGCCTGCGGCGCGCTCGCACGCGAAATCCTGCATCTGAAAAAGCGCAATGGCTGGGATCACATGACCCTGACCTGCCTGCCCGCCATTTTGCACATCCACCCCGAACGGATCACCCAAGCGGTCGAGGAAGCCGTCGCCAAACACCGCGGAAACTTTGACCAGATCTATGTCGTCTACGCCGATTGCGGCACCGGAGGTCTGTTGCAGAAGGCCTGCGAGGAAATGGGCATCGAAATGATCAAAGGTCCGCATTGTTATTCCTTTTTCGAAGGAAATCAGGCCTTTGAGGAACATGGAGACGATGAAACGACTGCGTTTTACCTGACGGATTTTCTGGCTCGGCAGTTCGACGCATTCGTCTGGAAACCCTTGGGGCTGGATCGCCACCCTGAACTGCGCGACATGTATTTCGGCAACTACACTAAGCTTGTCTATCAGGCCCAGACCGACGATCCGGACCTGACCGCGCGCGCCCGCGACTGCGCCGAGCGGATGGGCTTGGCATTCGAACGCCGCTTTACCGGGTATGGCGATTTGGAATCGACACTTACCGAATGGGCCGCGCGCCACGGCTGACCAACTGGATAAGCGATCAGGCGTTTTCCTGCGCGACCTCTCGAATGCGCTCAATCATAGACCGCAAGCCGTTAGAGCGCTGGGCCGACAGGTGGTCGTTCAATCCCAGACGCGCCAATTCGCCCCCGGCATCGACCTTTGGAACCTCATTCACGGGCAAGCCGTTGTATAGGGACCGCAGCACGGCAATCAGCCCTCGCACGATCAGCGCGTCGCTGTCCCCGTCGAACCGGAACACGCCGCCTTCGATCATCGGATGCAGCCAAACTTGACTGGCGCAGCCGTGCACCTTGGTTGCAGGAACTTTCAAGGCCTCGTCCAGCGGCTCCATCGCCTTGCCCTGATCAATGACATGGCGGTACCGGTCTTCCCAGTCATCCAGAAACTCGAAATCCTCGACGATTTCCTCAAAGGCGGGCGTTGCCATTTCGGGGCAGTCCTTTTTGTTACGATCACAATTGTGACCTATGCCTCCATTGCGCACCTGTCCAGTCCCGGCGTGGGTTTTCAAACTTCGGATTTTGCGATAACCCATTGCTCAAATTACTTCTCTGGGCTTTGGGACCATGAAAAAATCAATACCTGTTCTAATGGTCAGCGCACTGGCACTGTCCGCCTGCAGCGGCTGGAGCGAGTCGCGGGTCAACCCGTCCAATTGGTTCGAGTCAAGTACACCAGCGCCCGTTCAGGTATCTGCAAATGATGCCAATGCCTTGGTACCCGAGCAACGCGATGGTGTCAGGCTGTTTGGAAGACCCGAAGAAGAAGAAATCACCTTTCCGATCACCAAGATCGACGAGCTGCGGATTGAGCCGACGCCATCCGGTGCAATCGTCTATGCTACGGGCACGGCCGCAAGGCAGGGTGCTTATAACGCCCGCCTCGTTCGTGTGGAAAACGACGAAAACGCAAAGAACGGTATTCTGGAATACACGTTCGAGGTCAGTTACCCGGAATACGCAACAAATCTTGGCACCGAAAGATCGCGGCAGGTCACGGACGCGTCCAATATCGGCCTGAAAGAACTGAAGAACGTACGTTTGGTCCGTGTTCGGGGGGAACAAAACGCACTGGAATCGCGGCGGCGTTAATCGCCGCTAAAGCGATACGACCTTTACGGACTGCCCCTTTGCGGCCAAGGCGATCTTGCCATCACACAGTTTGAGGGCATCTTCGCCGAACACTTCAAAGCGCCACCCTGACATCGAGGGCAATTCGCGCTCGCCGGCGGCAAGCTGATCCAGTTCCGAGCTTGTGGCGATTAGTTTGGCCGCTACGCCTGAGCTTTCAGTCTTGGACTTCAGCAAGACTCGCAACAAATCCGCCAGCGCGGGATTGACCTTGAGCTTATCGCGGCTGTTATCAACACGTGGCAGCTGGTCTGCGGGGCAATTCACACCCTTCTTTACGGCAGCCAGAATACCGTCAGCGATCGCGCCTTTGCGCGCCTCGCGTAGCAACAAGCGGGATCCGCCCAGATCGGACGGAGACTTGGGCTTGGTCGAGGCCAGCTCGATAAGCGCATCATCCTTGAATACCCGGCTGCGCGGGACATTGTTGTCCTGTGCATAGGCTTCGCGAAACTGCGCCAATTCGCGCACCACGGCCAGAAACTTGGCCGAGTTCGTTCGGGTCTTTACCCGTCTCCACGCATCCTCGGGGCGAATGTTATAGGTCTCGGGCTGGGTCAGCGTCTGCAACTCCTCGGACACCCAATGGCTGCGCTGTGACTTTTTCAGCTGGGCCGCGAGGTGTTCGTAAATCTGGCGCAGGTGCGTCACGTCAGCCAGTGCATATGTTTTTTGCGCATCAGACAGGGGTCGACGCGACCAATCGGTAAAGCGCGAGGTCTTATCGACTCCCTGCTTGCAGATTTTGCGCACCAGCGTCTCATAGCCCACCTGCTCGCCAAACCCACAGACCATCGCGGCGACTTGCGTGTCGAACAGAGGTTTGGGGAACACGGACGCTTCGACCCAAAAGATCTCAAGGTCCTGCCGCGCGGCGTGGAACACTTTGACCACGCTTTCATCACGGAAGAGATCATAAAGCGGGTCCAGCGACATGCCGTCGACCAGGGGGTCGACCAGAACCGCGCTGTCCTCGTCATCGGAAGGCACCGCAAGCTGCACCAGACAAAGCTTTGAATAGTAGGTTCGTTCGCGCAGAAACTCAGTATCTACGGTGACATAGTCATATTCCGCCGCGGCCTTGCAGAAGTCGGCCAGCTCTTGCGTCGTTGTCAGGGTTTTCATGCGCGATGCTGTTCTTGCTCTTGTTCTGTGCGGCCGATCAATACCGTACCTGGCCGTATTGCGGACCATAGGCTGAATATGACACGCGTGTAAATCACCCTGAGACGTTCAGGGCAGCAACACCGGAGTCCGATCCCCACTGGCGTAACGGCGCAACACTGCGGGATAAAGCTTGTGTTCCCAAACCAATACTCGTGCGGCCAATGCCTCGGGCGTATCACCGGGTTCAATGTTCACCCGTGCCTGCCCCAAAATCGGCCCGTCATCCAGGGCAGCTGTGACCTCATGAACCGAGCATCCATGCTCGGTATCCCCGGCCTCAATAGCGCGCGCATGGGTGTCCAGACCCTTGTATTTCGGCAGCAGAGAGGGGTGGATGTTGAGCATCCGCCCTTGAAAGCGGGAAACGAATTCGCCTGTCAGGACCCGCATAAACCCGGCGAGGCAGACGATGTCGGGTTGCGCAGCCTCAAGCGGTTTCAACAATTCCGATTCAAACGCGGCGCGATCCCCTTTGAACGGGCGGTGATCCACTGCCGCCGTGGGGATGCCACGGTCCGCCGCCTTTCTCAGCCCGCCCGCTTTCGGATCGTTGGACAAGACCAGACAGGCCCTCGCCGGGTGATCGCCGGTCAAGCTGTCGACCAGCGACACCATGTTGGAGCCGCCGCCCGAGATCAGGATTGCGACGCGCTTGTGGCTCACAGCAGGTTGCCCGAATAGGCCATTCCCGGCGCGTTTGTTACCGTACCCAGACGCGCGACCGTTTCACCGGAATCAGACAGCAACGCCGCCAGATCATCTGCGCGTTCCGCATCACATACGACGATCATGCCGATGCCGCAGTTAAAGGTTTTCAGCATTTCGGATTCGACAATCCCGCCGGTTTCAGCCATCCAACGGAAGACGGGCGGTAGGTCCCAAGCGTTCAGATCGATCTCGGCACCCAGGTCATCGGGCAGAACGCGCGGCAAGTTTTCTGTCAGGCCACCGCCAGTGATGTGGGCCAGAGCATGCACGCCCCCTGCACGGATCGCTTCCAGCGCAGGCTTCACATATAGGCGCGTGGGCGTCAGCAGCGCTTCACCCAGCGAACCCTCGCCAAAGGGCGAGGCTGCATCCCAACCAAGGCCGGACATCTCGACCAGTTTGCGCACCAGCGAATAACCATTGGAATGCACGCCGTTCGAAGCCAGCCCCAGCAGCACGTCGCCTTGCTGCACTCCGGCAGGCAGATGGGCACCGCGTTCCATCGCGCCGACCGAGAAACCGGCCAGATCAAAGTCACCATCCGGATACATCCCCGGCATTTCGGCAGTTTCACCACCGATCAAGGCGCATCCAGATTGCACGCAGCCTTCGGCAATGCCTTCGATGATCCGCGCCGCGGTATCGGTATCCAGTTTGCCGGTGGCGAAATAGTCGAGGAAAAACAAAGGCTCGGCACCCTGACAGATCAGATCGTTGACGCACATTGCGACCAAATCAATTCCAACGCCATCAACTACGCCTGTGTCGATAGCAATGCGCAGCTTGGTGCCGACGCCATCGGTGGCCCCGACCAGAATCGGGTCTTGATATCCGGCATCCTTCAGATCGAACAACGCACCAAATCCGCCCAGCCCGCTCATGACCCCCGAGCGGTTGGTTCGTTTTGCCGCCGGTTTGATCCGGTCGACCAGAGCATTCCCCGCATCAATATCAACGCCCGCATCGGCATAGGTGATTCCGTTCTTGCCCGTCGTCATGGCCAACCCCTTATGAATGGTTCCCGCGCGGGTTATTCGATTGTTGGACATGTTGCAACGGTCAGGCTTGACGCGGGCGTTCACCGTGATACTCAAAGCGCTCAGGCGGGCCTGTAGCTCAATTGGTTAGAGCAGAGCGCTCATAACGCTTTGGTTGCGGGTTCAAGTCCTGCCGGGCCTACCAAATCACCGTCCGATGATGATATCCGCGCACAACCCGCCCAGACGTTCGCTTTTGCCAAGGCGCAGAACGCCGCCATGCGCGCGCGCGATATCCGATACAATCGCCAGACCAAGACCAACTCCGGTGCCCTGATTCTGGTTGCGTGCCGGATCCAGGCGCGAAAACGGCTTTAACGCCTCGGTCCGCTGTTCCGCGGGAATGCCCGGCCCATCATCCTCGACCCGGATGCGCAGCGTCTTAGGGGTCATGGACAGGCTGATGTCGGCCTGATTACCGTAACGAACGGCATTCCCGATCAGATTTTCGACCGCACGACGAATGGACGACGGTCGTAGCATGACAGTACCCTGCCCTTCGACCGAGACCAGTCGGGCCTTGTAACCCGCCCGCCGAGCATCTTCGACAATCTGACCCAAGAGCTCTTCCGGCTCCACTTCTTCCGGCGCGCCCTCGGACGCCCCGCGTGAGAAATCCAGAAAAGCATCCAACAACAGCTGCATTTCATCCACATCTTGCTGCATTGGGGCCGCTTCATCCTCGGGCAGCATTGAAAGTCCCAGCTTCAGGCGCGTCAGCGGCGTTCTCAGATCGTGGCTTACACCGGACAGCATCATCGTGCGCTGTTCCATTTGTCGTTCGATTCTGGCCCGCATATCCAGAAAGGCGTTTCCAGCCGCGCGCACCTCGATGGCCCCTCCGGGCGAATAGGGCACGACCCTGCCGCGACCAAAGGCCTGTGCCGCATCGGCAAGTCGAGTGATCGGCCGCAGCTGATTCCGCATATACAAGAAAGAGATCGAGGTCATAACGACGGCAAAAAACACCATTGTAACGATCAATTGGTGCGGTGCGGTGGGCGACAGACGTCGCCGGTCCAGCGTCAACTGCAACACGCCCAGATGGGTTTGAAGATACAACCGTGCCTCATCCCCGGTCGGCAAGGCGACGTCGACCAGATCAGGTAGCCAAGCGTACAGATTGGTCTCGACCTGTGGCGCGATAAAGTCATACCACCGCCGCCGGTCCACAATAGGCTCATCGTCAACGTCCACGAAGCGTGCTTTCATGTCCAGCGCCATCAGATCGAGACGAATGGCGGCCAAAGCCTGCTGCTGAGTTTCTGTACCCTCCATCGTCTCAAGCACAAGGGTCACCTCGCGCGTGGCGGTCCTGGTCATCTGCATCGTGACGTCTTCGAGGTGTTTTTGCAGGAATGCGATACCCACGACCAGCAACAAAACGATCACTGGAAGAACCAGAATCAGTGCTGCCCGGGCGTAGAGGCTGCGCGGCATATAGTGTTTGAGCCATTGACTGGACATGCGCTAAACCTAACGGGCTGATCCGGCAAGAGAAAGAGTGCAGAATGCAGGCGCCCGACGATTTCAACCCGCCCCTTGGCAAAGCAATTGAATTGCAGCCCGGTCTGCGACGGATTCTGGCCCCCAACCCCTCACCCATGACCTATCGTGGCACCAACACCTACCTGCTGGGCGAGCGCGATCTGGCAGTCATTGATCCCGGCCCCTTAGGCGACGCGCATCTCGACGCGATTCTGGACGCCCTGCGGCCCGGCCAGCGCATCAGCCATATCGTGGTAACGCACAGCCATCTGGATCACTCTCCCCTTGCTGCGCCGCTGGCAGCCCGTACTGGTGCGCCGATTCTGGCCTTTGGCGGGCCTCAGGCGGGGCGTAGCGCAGTGATGACACAACTGGCACACCAGGGCCTGGCCGGCGGCGGCGAAGGGATTGATGCGGCGTTCCGCCCGGACATCGAAGTCGTCGATGGCGAGATCATCAAGGGCGACGGTTGGGACCTTGAGGTAATTCACACGCCTGGCCACCTTGGCAACCATATCGCCCTGGGCTGGGGCGAAGTTTGCTTTACCGCCGATCACGTCATGGGCTGGGCCAGTTCTCTGGTCTCTCCACCCGACGGGGATCTGACGGATTTCATGCAGGCTTGTCGCAAGTTGCGCGACCGGAACTGGTCTGTGTTTCACGCTGGGCACGGCGCCCCGATCACCGATCCGGCGGGACGGTTGGACTGGTTGATCAATCACCGGCTGACACGCGAGGCTCAGATACTGGCGGCGCTGGAGACTCAGCCCGGAACAGCCCGCCAACTTGCCAAGCGTATCTACACCGATACACCTGCAGCGCTTCTGCCGGCGGCCGAAAGAAACGTGTTTGCGCATCTGGTTGATCTATATGGAAAATCACAAGTCACCGCACCTGAAGGGCTGTCGGTGGACGCCAAATTTTCCAGGTCGGCATGAGCAAATGAAATTTTTTGCCGTTTGATGCAGTTCCCCTCTGGACGGCGAAAAATGGGATTGTTATACGCCCCTCAGTTCCGGCGTAGCTCAGCGGTAGAGCAGTTGACTGTTAATCAATTGGTCGTAGGTTCGATCCCTACCGCCGGAGCCAAAATCCTATAAATCGCAAATCTCTCATGCGCAGCGCTTCATCGTGATATGAATTGGTCACGTAACGGCTTGATTCCCTGAACTTTCACCAAACGACGACGTTTAGCCGGCGAGCCTTTAGAAACCTGAAATACCCAGCCCAAAGCCGGCAGAAACCCTCCACTTCGCCGCACAACTTGGCTGATATTCATTATTCTTCATATTTCAATTGGAGATAGTTCCGCCAATGATTATGGTTCTCTCGGGAGAGACAGTGAGGGAGACAGAGATGCGTGGAATTTTGGTATTCGTTTGTTTGGCGTCGGTGGCGGCATGTAGCACAGACCTAACGCCACAGGGTCAGCAAGTCAGGCAACTCTCTCCTCAGACCGTTCAAAACTGTCAGTTTTTGGGACCGGTAAGCGGAATGGAGCTTTTTGGCTTAGACACACCGATGGATGCGCAAAGCGCGCAGAACAAAATGCGCAACGCCGTGGCGTCAATGGGTGGTAATGGGTTCGTTTTGACCCAGAGTTCAACCAGCGATGGCGGAACTTTCGTATCAGGCGACGCGTATAGATGCCCCTAGAATATCCGGGCGGCGGATCAAAAGCCAAAAACTAACACCTTGCTGCCGGTCAAAGGATCTCGAGCTGTCGACCAATAAGTTGTAGTATCACTCGCGTTGAGCGAAGCTGAATTAGGGGTAACGGCATACACGTTTTGAGCTCGGACACTACGCCGGGACCCGCCTCGTTTTTTCCTCCAAAAAATGTGCCGCACCCTCTGGACGCCGCAGAAACAGGTTGCTATACGGCGCGAACCGTTCCGGCGTAGCTCAGCGGTAGAGCAGTTGACTGTTAATCAATTGGTCGTAGGTTCGATCCCTACCGCCGGAGCCATTCTCAACAATATCAGGCACTTAGTCCTTCAAGGCGTCCTCGAAATCCGCGCGTAGATTTCGCTTGAGAACCTTGCCCGTCGCATTCAGCGGCAACGCATCCACAAAGACAACCTTGTCCGGCACCTGCCACTTAGCAATCTTGCCGTCGAAGAAGGCCAGCAATTCGTCCTCGGACGGGTCCTCGCCCTCGGCCTTGACCGCCACCAGTAGCGGACGTTCATCCCATTTCGGGTGCGGCACGCCAACAACGGCAGCTGTGGCGAGTTTCGGGTGCGCAACGGCGATGTTTTCCAATTCGACCGAGCTGATCCACTCACCACCGGATTTGATGATGTCCTTGGAACGATCACGGATCGTCATGTAACCGTCAGAATCCAATGTGGCGACGTCTCCGGTGGCGAACCAGCCGTCCTGCAGCAGTTCCTCATCCTGCATCTGGAAATAGCTGTCCAGCACCCAATGCCCGCGCACCAACAGATCACCATGCGTGATACCGTCATGGGGCAGATCATTGCCATCATCATCGACGATCTTCAACTCGACCCCAAACGGCGGGCGGCCCTGATTTTCGCGCAGCTTGTGCTGCTTTTCAATTGGGAGTTCGAAGTGCCTTGCCAATGGATGGTTTGCTGTGCCCAAGGGGCTCATTTCGCTCATCCCCCAGGCGTGAACCGTGTCGACTCCGTAGGTGTCGCGGAACGTTTCGATCATCGACGGGGGGCAAGCCGCCCCGCCAATCACAGTGCGGTTCAGGCTGGCCAGTTTGCTGCCGGACTTCTCGGCATGGGCCAGCAATCCCTGCCAGATCGTCGGAACGCCCATGGCGAGCGTCACGCCATAGGTATCGACCAGATTCACCAGTGCTTCGCCATGTAACCCCGGCCCCGGTAGCACCATGCGCGAGCCCGACATGGCGCAGGCATACGGTGATCCCCACGCGTTCACATGGAACATCGGGACCACTGGCATCACGACATCCATAGCGGAAAACCCGATCACATCACGGGTATTCGACGCAAAGCTGTGCAGAACTGTCGAGCGGTGGGAATACAATACCCCCTTAGGATTGCCCGTGGTGCCCGACGTGTAACATAGGCTCGACGCGGTGTTTTCGTCCAAGCTGGGCCATTCAAAATCGGCATCCCCAGTCTCGATAAGTTCGTCATAGAATTCGACGCCCGGGATTTGGGCAATGGTGTCCTCGTTCCGCGGTCCCATCAGCACGAAGTGGCGAACCTCAGTCAAATGCTCGCACAGGGCAGCAACCAGAGGGATAAAGGTCGCATCAAAGAACAGAACCCGGTCTTTGGCGTGGTTGATGATGTAGGTCAGCTGCTCTGGGAAGAGACGCGGATTGACCGTGTGGCACACGAAACCAGCGCCCGAGGTTGCATAATAGATTTCCAGGTGCCGCCGGTTGTTCCAGGCCAACGTGCCGACACGATCCTGCGGCTCCAGACCCAACTTGGTCAGCGCGGACCCGAGTCGTCGTGCGTTCCTTGCCACTTCTGCCCAGTTTGTTTGCGTGACCGATCCATCGGTTTCGACCGAGTAGATCTCGGTCTGGCCATGATAGTGTTCGGCATGATCTATCAGCGACGAGATCAGCAAAGGCTGCGTCATCATCTGTCCCAGCATGGGCATCCTCCCTATGTCAGCGCCACGTCTGTGCGGCAGCGCCGTCTGCCAGCCTGAACACATTAGCCCGCGTTCGCGTTACGGGGGGTTCAGGGCGTTCCCTAAGAACAGACCCTGCCAATCATTTAATTGTCTGACAATAAGAGAATGCAGCCTGCCCTTGCGACAGGCTGCGGAAAAACGCCTTATTAATCCCGATGGCGCATTGCGTAAGCAACAAGAGCCGCAGTCGAACCGTCCTTGCCGGATGCGTTTTCTTCGCCGTCTACAATCGGGCCGAGTGACGTTGCCAGCTCCTTGCCCAATTCCACACCCCACTGGTCGAAGGAGTTTATACCCAGCAAAACCCCTTCTACAAAAACGCGATGCTCATAAAGGGCAATGATCTGGCCCAGTACAAAGGGTGTGAGCTTGGGATAGATCAGCGTTGTCGATGGGCGGTTGCCCGGGAAAACGCGGTGACGCGCCTGCCGTTCCAATTCAGCACCCTCCAATCCCTTCTCGGCCATCCGCTGCCGCGCTTCATCCAGGGAACGGCCGCGCATCAGCGCCTCGGACTGGGCAAGGCAATTGGCGAGCAATAGGCGGTGGTGGTGCGTGAGTTCGGGTTCGTGCCCTTCGGCGGCCACCATGAACTCGCAGGGAACCACGTCGGTACCCTGATGGATCAGTTGATAGAACGCATGCTGGCCATTCGTACCCGGTTCTCCCCAGACAACAGGCCCGGACGGCATGGTCAAATCGCTGCCGTCCATGGCGACGGATTTGCCGTTCGATTCCATTTCCAATTGCTGGAAATACGCAGGTAAACGTAACAAGCGCTGATCATAGGGCAGTACGGCCCTGCTGGTATGGCCCAACACCTGACGATGCCAGACGCCGACCAGCGCCAACATGACCGGCATATTCTCGGCCCAATCGGCAGCGCGGAAGTGCACGTCCATCGCCTGCCCGCCCCGCAAAAAGGCGTCAAAGGCGTTCGACCCGACGGCGATCATCACCGGCAGGCCAACCGGACCCCAGACTGAATAACGACCACCAACCCAATCGGCAAAGCCGAAGACCCGGTCCTCGGGGATGCCAAAGGCCTGCGTCTTGTCCAACGCGCTGGATACGGCGGCAAATTGCTTGGTTGGATCGCCGCCGCCATCCTCCATCCAGGCCCGGGCCGTCCGGGCGTTGGTCATGGTTTCAATGGTCGTGAAGGTCTTGGACGCGACGATCACCAGCGTGCGCGTCGGATCGAGCTGGCGCAGCGTGTCCGCGATATGTGCGCCATCCACGTTGGAAACATAGTGCAGCCGTGGCCCGTCGTGATACGGCGCCAGCGCGTGCGTTGCCATGACCGGCCCCAGATCCGAGCCACCGATGCCGATATTCACCACATCGGTAAAGCTGCCCCCTGCCCCGGAAACCGCGCCGCCGCGCACCTCTTCGGCAAAGACCCGCATCCGTTGCAGCGTGTCCATCACATCGGGCATGACGTCCAGACCGTCCACTTCGACCGGGCCGCCATCCAGATTGCGCAATGCCGTATGCAGCACCGCACGCCCTTCGGTTTCGTTGATCTTTTGCCCCGTAAACATCGCCTCGCGCCGCTCGGCTAGCCCGGCTTCATCGCACAATCGGATCAACGCGTCGCGTACATCGCTGTTGATCTGCGTTTTCGAGTAGTCAAACAGAAGATCACCGGTCGAGGCCGAATAGCCCTGCGCGCGGTTCGGATCGGCTTCGAAAAGGTCCAGAATGGCCTGGTTTTGACCGTCGGACGCCAAGGTTTTTAGTGGGGTCAGTTCCATCTTTATTACTCCGCCCAATGAACCGTTATGCCGCTCAGCGCGGCGGCGATTGGGGCCTCTTCCGGCGGCAGGGACATGGCTTTTTCCAACGCATCGCGTTTGGCGGCCCCATAGATGATCAGGTGCTTGGACAGTGCACCATCCAGCACCGGCGCGGTCAGAGTAATACGCGCTTCGGGCTGTGTCTCGATCCGGGCGACCGCGAGGGTTGGCGCGTGACTGTCCAAGGCTGCCTCAAGCCCCTCCATCCCCGGAAACAACGAGGCGGTATGCATGTCCTCGCCCATTCCCAACACCAGGACCGACAACGGCAGCACCGGATTTATCAGGCTTTCGATCTCAGGCAGCACATCTTCAGGTTCCTTACCCTCAAGATACAGCGGAACATACTGGGCGACTGAGGCACGGTTTGTCAGCAAGCGTTCACGGATCAAACGCTCGTTCGACCGTTCGCTATCACCCGGGACACACCGTTCATCCGTAGGCAGAACCCGCACGCGGTCCCATTCAAGATCCGCCGCGCAAAGCCCGTCAAACACCGGACCCGGAGTCGTGCCGCCCGGCACGGCCAGAGAGACCATATCATGATGTAGCAAGGCGGATTCCAGCTCTCCGGCCAGTGCGTTTGCGACGTCGATGGCCAGCATGTCGCGGTCGGCATATTCCTGAATCTTCATGGGTTTATTCCTTGCCAGCGGCGACCGTCTCGTTTCATCAGCAGCTCGGCGTCGCCCGGACCTGTGCTGCCACTTTCATAGGGTTTAGGTACGTCACCACGGGCCTGCCAGCCCGCAATGATCGGATCGGTCCACGCCCATGCGGCTTCGACCTCATCGCCGCGCATGAACAAGGTCTGATTGCCCCGTATCACGTCCATGACCAGCCGTTCATAGGCGTCTGGCGGGTCTTGATTTTCCGGTCCCAGCGCCTCGGCGAAACTCATGTCCAGGGGCACGTCGACCAGGCGCATCCCACCCGGCCCCGGTTCCTTGATCGTTACTTTCAAAGTTATGCCTTCGTTCGGCTGCAACCGGATCGACAGGACATTGGCGTGGCGCCCGGCCACTTCGCCAAAGATCGAATGCGGCGCATCCTTGAACATCACATTGATCACCGAAGACCGCGCCACCAGCCGCTTACCAGTTCGCAGGTAGAACGGTGTACCCGCCCATCGCCAATTGCTGATATGCGCCCTTAGCGCCACATAGCTTTCCGTGGTCGAGCGTGGGTTGCCAACGACCTCACGATAGCCCGAAGCGTTGCCACCGCCATCGAACTGTCCGCGTACAATGTGATGCGGTTCGACCTGATCCAACGCCCGGATGACTTTGAGCTTTTCATCCCGCACCGCATCCGGGTCAAACTTTGCCGGCGGCTCCATCGCGATCAGGCAGAGCAACTGCATCAGGTGGTTCTGCATCATGTCGCGCATTGCACCTGCACGCTCATAATACTCTTCCCGCCCGTCAATTCCTACGGATTCGGCCACAGTAATCTGAATGTGATCAACGTACTGGCTGTTCCAGAGAGGCTCGAACAGCATGTTGCCGAACCGAACCGCCATCAGATTCTGGACGGTTTCTTTACCCAGATAGTGATCGATCCGATAAATCTGGCCCTCGTTGAAATGCGCGGCCAGCGTTGCATTCAGGGCCTTCGCGCTATCCAAATCATGGCCAAAAGGCTTCTCGACCACGATGCGCGTATCCGGCGTCGCCAAATCATTTGCCTTTATCCGCTCGGCCAATGGTCCAAACAGGCGCGGCCCGACAGAAAAATAGAATGCGCGCACCCGGTTTTGGTTCAGCTTGTTGGCCAGTTGGTCCCACCCTTCATCCGAACAGCCATCCAGCTTAACGTAATCGACGCGGTTCAAAAACGCGCGCAACGCTTCCTCGTCCTGACACTGCTTTGCCGCGTAGGCACGCAACGATTCGGCCACAACGCCCTGAAATCCTTCCCGGTCATACTCGGTTCGCGCCGCGCCCACGATTTGCACGCCGTCGGCCCATTGCCCCGCGCAAAAGCGCCTGAACAAAGCTGGCAGAATCTTACGTTGCGCCAAATCCCCGGTCCCGCCAAAGATGACGAGATCGAACGGATCAACGGGTATGACGCGAGAAACCATGACTTTTCCTTACCTTGCCCCAATGGGCATGTCCAACGTTAGCGCAACCAATCACGCCGAAATTCCCATTATCAAAACTCTGTCAGGTCGGTCCTGCCTTACTTAACTATCCCAAGTCGAACAGTTAAATCAGAGGATGACTTCAAGGAACCGGATACCGGAATGAAAGACAACGCGCCTCAGACCGCCAATATCGGCAAGTTTCAGAACAAATTGGTGACAGCAGATGGACAAACCCGCGCCTCCGTTGCGCTGAACAACCCTGAGACGTTGTGGTTCAATACCGGTACCTTGTGCAACATCGAATGCGTGAACTGCTACATAGCCAGCAGTCCGACCAACGACGCACTGGTTTATATTACCGCTGAAGAAGTCCGCGATTATCTGGACCAGATCGAAGAGCGCAACTGGCCTGTGCGCGAAATTGGCTTCACGGGCGGCGAGCCCTTCATGAACCCCGAAATGATCGACATGACCCGCGTGGCTTTGGAGCGGGGTTACGAGGTTCTGATTCTGACCAACGCCATGCAGCCGATGATGCGCCGCAAAATGCGCGAGGGGATGCTGGAACTGAAACGCGACTACGGGAACAAGCTGACCCTGCGTATCTCGGTCGACCACTACCGCCCCGAACTGCACGACGAAGAGCGTGGCAAAGGCAGCTTTGAAAAGACCCTCGCCGGCATGGAGTGGTTGCGCGACAACGGGTTCAACATTGCCATTGCTGGCCGCACGGTCTGGGGGGATTCCGACGCGGAAAGCCGCGCCGGGTACGAGGCGTTCTTCACACAGCACCGCTTTGACATCGACGCACAGAATCCGGGCCAGACCGTTCTGTTCCCCGAGATGGACGAGTCTGTCGAAGTTCCTGAAATCACAACAGCTTGCTGGGGTATTTTGAACAAGTCTCCAGCCGAGGTGATGTGTTCTAACGCGCGTATGGTGGTAAAACGCAAAGGTGCTAAACAACCCGCCGTTCTGGCCTGTACCCTACTGCCGTACGAGCCGGAATTCGAAATGGGCGCGACACTGGCCGAAGCCGAGGCCGACGTGCATCTCAACCACCCGCATTGCGCCAAGTTCTGCGTTTTGGGTGGAGCCAGCTGTTCGGGCTGATCAGTTCAGTTCGGGTGACTTCCAGTATTTGGTTCCCGACGCCCCGGCCGAAACGCGCCAGCCTTTCTTGCTGAGCACAAAGAAGGATCGTCCATTCGTGAACCTGAGCGTCTCATCCGTGCGCTCTTCGCCGTACATCGCGCCTGATTCCGCAGTGGCGTCATAGCCATAAGTGATGAAGTGATCCAAATCCGCCTGTGTTTCGAACAGGATCACGAATTTCGTCTCGAACCCGCCTATCCCGATGGCCGCGCCAACGCCTCCGGTCCCCATGTTCATGTAAGTGTGCTGGCCCGTTTCCTTGTCTATCGCGACACCGCGACCGTAACCGGCCGAGACCGGAAATACGGTTACCTTTCGGGAATCAAAGACCGCATACCCCGCGCTGACGTCATAAAGCGCCTGTGCCTCGGGGTTTTCCGCCAGCAACTGCGCCAAGACGTCCGAGGCCATGACATCCAGCTTGGCCCGGGTTTCCTCTGGCGTTGCCTCATTGGAAAGCAGATCGGACGTTGACGTGAGCGTTTCGTCGACCGCAGTCGCCCCTTTTTCGATCGTCTGACCGACGCTCTCCGCCCCGCGTCCAATGGCGCCTGCGGTGTTCTCCGCGCCTTTCTTGATTTTGTCGAGAACGCCTTCGGCAGACGCAGGTCCGCTTAGCAGAACAGCTGCGGCAAACAATACTACTCTAGGCATCCCGGGGTTCCGTATGTGGCCAATGAATTGACCGACACGTTACCTAATATGCCGAAAAAGTATATGGGTCTTTGCTTTGACAGGTTGAGAAACCCGCTCAGGTGATTAATTCACCCGAAACTCTCCCACAACATTGCGCCATTCTCCGGGCGCGATCATCTTGCGGTGCGTAAACCGCACGGAATGCAGCGGCCCATCGATCTCGCGCTGCCAGAATTCAATAAAATCGAACAGTTTGGGATGATCCGGCGCAAGGTCGTAATCCTGCCAGATGAACGTGTTGAGTACGTGAATATAGTCGGGCATGTGATAGAAAAATTCCGCTGTCGTCAGCCCGTACCCCTTGAGCATAAGTTCCGTTTCGCTTTGCTCCATGCAGACCTCCAATTTTTTGCAAGGTCTCTTCAGCATAGCACGAAAACTGGCTAACCCTTAGTTAACAATGTGTTACTCTGGTGTTACAGGGGTTTTTCGCGCGCGAAATCGTTGCTTGCTTGCACCTTATGTGCTGGGTCTGATAAGGTACATCCACAAGATATAGACCCAGCACAATAAACGGGCAGTTTACGTGAGCGATACGCCAGAAATCCCCGAAAACATGGATGAAACCCCGCCCGAGCGCCCCGTCTATGACGGCCCGACGGTGTCCATCGAATCCGAGATGCGCACCTCGTATCTCGATTACGCGATGTCGGTTATCGTCAGCCGCGCGATCCCCGATCTGCGCGACGGGCTGAAACCGGTGCACCGCCGTATCCTTTACGCGATGCACGAGACAGGAAATACGCATGACAAGGCCTATCGTAAATCGGCCCGTCCGGTCGGCGATGTGATGGGTAAGTACCACCCGCATGGCGACAGCGCGATCTATGACGCGCTGGTGCGGATGGCGCAGGATTTCTCGATGTCGCTGCCACTGCTGGATGGTCAGGGCAACTTTGGTTCGATGGACGGCGATAACCCGGCGGCCATGCGGTATACCGAAGTTCGCATGGACAAACCCGCCGCGTCCCTACTGGCCGATATCGAAAAAGAGACGGTCGATTTTCAGGACAACTATGACGGCAAGGACAAAGAGCCGACGGTTCTGCCCGCGCGTTTCCCGAACATGCTGGTCAACGGTGCCGGTGGTATCGCCGTGGGTATGGCGACCAATATCCCGCCGCACAATCTGGGCGAAGTCGTCGACGCTACGCTGGCGCTGATCGACGATCCCGACCTGACCTCGGAACAGCTGATCGAATACGTCCCCGGCCCGGATTTCCCGACCGGCGGCGTCATGCTGGGCCGGTCCGGCGCGCGCAAAGCCTACCTGGAAGGCCGTGGCAGCGTCATCATCCGCGCCAAAACCCGCGTCGAAGAGATCCGCAGGGACCGCTACGCCATCGTTGTCGACGAGATCCCCTATCAGGTGAACAAATCCTCGATGATCGAAAAGATCGCCGAGGCCGTGCGCGAGAAGCGGATCGAAGGCGTAGCCCACGTACAGGACGAATCCGACCGTAACGGCGTGCGCGTCGTGGTCGAGCTGAAGCGTGATGCGACGCCCGAAGTGGTGCTGAACCAACTCTATCGCTTTTCGCCGATGCAGACCTCATTCGGCTGCAACATGCTGGCATTGAACGGCGGTCGGCCCGAGCAGCTGACCCTGCGCCGCTTCCTGACCTCGTTCATCGACTTCCGCGAAGATGTTGTCGCCCGTCGCACTGCCTATGACTTGCGCAAGGCACGCGAACGCAGCCACATTCTGTGTGGTCTGGCCGTGGCCGTTTCGAACGTTGACGAAGTTGTTGCCACGATCCGGTCCTCGGCTGACGCGGCGCAAGCGCGTGAAAAGCTGATGACGCGTCGCTGGCCTGCATCTGAAATTGAAGGCTATCTGCGCCTGATCGACGATCCGCTGTCCAAGATGAACGACGACGGCACTTATAACCTGACCGAGGTTCAGGCCCGCGCCATCCTCGACTTGCGCCTGCAGCGCCTGACCCAACTGGGCGTCAAAGAAGTCACGGACGAGCTTGAAGAACTGGCCGCCAAGATTAAAGAATACCTGGATATTCTGTCCTCGCGGGAACGCATCATGTCGATCATCGGTGATGAATTGCGTGCGGTTCGCGAGCAGTTCGCCGTTCCACGTCGCACCGAGATCGTCGACTGGTCCGGCGACATGGAAGACGAAGACCTGATCGAACGTGAAGACATGGTCGTGACGGTCACTTCGGGCGGCTATATCAAGCGCACGCCGCTGGCCGATTTCCGCGCTCAAAAGCGTGGCGGCAAGGGATTGTCGGGGATGCAGACCAAGGAAGAGGACGTGGTCACCACCCTCTTTGTGGCAAATACGCATACCCAATTGCTGTTCTTCACCACCGACGGGATGGTCTATAAGCTCAAGACCTGGCGCCTGCCTCAATCGGGCCGTACCGGCAAGGGCAAAGCCATCGTTAACATCCTGCCGATCCCGACGGGCGTTTCCATCGCCGCGATCATGCCGGTGGACGTGCCGGACGAAGAATGGGAAAACCTGCAGATCGTCTTTGCCACCAGCGCCGGTGACGTCCGCCGCAACCGTCTGTCGGATTTCACCAATGTGCGCCGCAACGGCAAGATTGCTATGAAGCTGCCGGAAAGCGTGGAACTGGTGAACGCCCGCATCTGCTCGGAAGACGAAGACGTGATGCTGGTCACCAATTCCGGTCGCGCGATCCGCTTCCGCACAACGGATGTTCGCGTCTTCAACTCGCGTGAATCCACTGGTGTCCGCGGCATCAAGCTGACCAATGGCGACCGCGTGGTGTCGATGTCGGTAATCCGCCACTTCGAGGCCGGTCCGGATGAACGTGCCGCTTATCTCAAGATGCGTCGGGCCGTTGAAGGCATCGCCGACGATGGTGAGACCGACGAAGACGAAGCAGCGCCCGGCATGATCACACAAGAGCGTTACGCTGAAATGTCGGCGGCCGAAAACCTGATCCTGACGATCACGGCTGGCGGCGCGGGCAAGTTGAGCTCCAGCCACGATTACCCGGTCCGGGGTCGTGGCGGTATGGGCGTGGCGGCCATGGACAAGGCCATGCGCGGTGGTGAGCTTGTGGCATCGTTCCCGGTCGACATCGAGGATCAGATCATGCTGGCCACGTCCAAAGGACAGTCGATTCGGGTGCCGGTCGAAGGGATTTCCTTCCGGTCCCGCTCGGCTGGCGGTGTGAAAGTCTTCAACACCGGCAAGGGCGAAGAGGTCGTCAGCGTCGCCTGGATTGCCGATCAGGGCGACGAAGAAGCCGAAGAATAAACTAAAATGCCCGGGTGCCGGATCAGCGGCACCCGGTTGCGTTCAGGTCAGGTAGGTGTTGAAAAAGGCAATCGTTCTTTTCCATGCCAGATTGGCCGCAGCCTCATCATATCTTGGCGTCGTATCGTTGTGAAAACCGTGGTTCACATCCGGATAGAAATGCACGCTGAACTTCTTTTGATTGGCCGATAGCGCCTCGGAATATTCCGGCCAACCGGCATTGATGCGATCATCCAGACCGGCATAGTGGATCATCAGCGGCGCTTCTATGGATGGGACATCCTCGGCCGGGGGCTGTCGACCATAGAATGGTACCGAGGCCCCGAGGTCCGGATAAGCCACGGCCAATGCATTGCACACACCGCCGCCATAACAGAATCCGACAGCGCCGATCTTGCCGGTCGAAAGATCGTGATCGCGCAGGAACTCATAGGCGGCAAAGAAGTCCGCCATCAGCATTTCCCGATCCATCGAACGCTGCATCTCACGCCCTTCATCGTCGGTTCCGGGATACCCGCCAAGCGGCGACAGCCCGTCGGGTCCGAATGCCAGGAAGCCAGCCTTGGCCGTCCGGCGGACAACGTCCTCAATGTACGGATTGAGTCCACGGTTTTCGTGAACGACGAGAACCGCAGGTAACTTGCCCTCTGCATTTGCGGGCATGGCCATCAGGCCACTGGTCTGAGCGTGTCCATCAGGACTGTCGAACTCGACCACCGTGGTTTCTATGTCCGGATCATCCGGGGCGACCTGTTGCGCCCACGCGTAGTTGGGCTGCAACTGGTCCAGGATCATGGCGCCGGTTACTCCGGCGGCGGTGTATTTACCGGCCTTGGAGATAAACTCGCGCTTCGACATGGTGCCATGCACATATCCGTCAAAGATTTCGAGGATCCGGGGATCAAAGTCACTGGCTTTCTTGCGGGCGTTTCCGGTCATCGTTGCCTCCCAAGCGATGGTATCGGTGCAACGATGGTAACCGGCCTTGGCGCGCCCGCAAACTCACAAGTCGTACAAAGTGCTGAACTTGCCTTCGAGATAGCTCAGCAATGGCTCTGGCCCCGGTTCGATTCCACTAGCGCGCTGAATAGTCTCGCGCGGCGCGTAAAGCCCGCCATATTGCTGCAAGTTCCCGCGCAGCCATCCTGTCGCACTCGAGGTGTCCCCGCTGGCCAACTGCGTATCCAAATCCGGTACGGCCACCCGAAGCGCCTGATACAGGCACCCGGCATAAACGTTGCCCAGCGAATAGGTCGGGAAGTACCCAAACAGCCCGACCGACCAGTGCACATCCTGCAAACACCCATTTGACGGCTTGTCGATTGCGTAACCGAAATCAGCCTTGAAACGGTCATTCCATGCTGCCTCAAGGTCCGCGACTTGCAGGTCACCTGCCATCAGCGCGCGCTCCAGATCAAAGCGCAGCATGATGTGGAGGTTGTACTGCACCTCATCCGCTTCGGTTCGGATATAGCCGTTATGGACACCGTTCACCGTGGCGTAGAATGCATCCTCCTCTGCTATGCCGAAATCGCCAAACGCGTCTTTCATCTGACCAAACAGCCAGCCGGTGAAGGCGCGAGAACGGCCCAACTGGTTTTCGTAGATCCGGCTTTGGCTTTCATGCACGCCCATCGACACGCCCTGCCCCAACGGTGTCAGCGTATAGGCAGGGTCGATGCCTTGCTCATAAGCGGCGTGACCGACCTCGTGAATGGTCGAATAGAAACAGTTGAACGGATCGGTCTCGCTGGTGCGAGTGGTGATCCGAACGTCCAGCCCGCTGCCCGAGCTGAACGGGTGCACGGCCTTGTCGATACGGCCTGTGTTCAGGTCATACCCGAAGGTGACGGCCAGTTTCTGCGACAACCTCATCTGGGCCAACTCGTCAAAACTGCCGGTCAGACCAGCCGGTGCGGGTTTGTCCAGCACCGCCGCGCGTAATGCCACCAGACGGGGACGCATCTGATCGAATATCTCTGCGATCTGTGTTCCGGTCGTGTACGGTTCATAATCCTCGACCATGGCGTCGTAGATGTCTCCGCCTTGCGCCAGCGCTGCGCCCTCTTCACGCTTCAGAGCGACAACTTCGCCGAGCGCCGGTAGAAAGGCAGCGACATCCTCGTCGGCACGGGCCTGCGCCCATGTGCCTTGCGCGGCCGACGTGACACGCGCAATGGCCGTGGCCAGATCAGCCGGAACTTTGACCGCCCGATCATAGGCGCGGCGAATTTCGCGTAGCTGGGCGTGCTCGACCTCATCCTCAGCGCGAGCCTGTTCCAGCCAGTCTGCTACGCGAGGGTCGGAACGGCGAGAGTGCAAGACTGCCTCGATCGCGGCCATCTCTTCGGCGCGCTGCGAGGCCGCACCGCGCGGCATCACCGTTTCCTGATCCCAGCCCAGCCGTCCGGCAATCTGCCCAAGGGCTGACGTTTCACGTTGGAACGCCATCAGGTCTTTGTAAGCACTCATCGGTGTCAGGCTCCGCGCAGAGAGGTTGCGATTGGATAAGCCGTCAGGAAGCGGGCGCGCAGGATAAGCGTCCAGACAACCACGGCCATGAACTGGTGGAAGATGGCAATCTGCCAAGGCGCTCCGTAGACCACGGTAAGGATGCCGATAACCACCTGCAAAGACAGGGCGGCAAAGGCCGCGTTAAAGGCAAAACGCGTTTGGGGGTGTGCGCTGGTGCTGCCACGACGCCAGACGACCACGCCAAATGCAAACAGCAGATACCCCGCGCAACGGTGAATGAACTGAACTAGGCCAGGGCTTTCAAAAAAGTTCCGCCACATCGGCTCCAGTATCGTTGCATCGGGCGGCAGGAGCTGTCCACCGATCAGCGGCCAGTCGGTGTAGGACCGGCCAGCGTCGATCCCGGCCACCATCGCGCCAATGAGTATTTGTAGAAAGGCGAAATGCATCAGGCCGGTGGACAGTGAGAATAGCCGCGCTTCTTTCGCGCGGCGAGCCTGCATCAGGTCACGTTCTTCACGGCCCAGCATAAAGATGTACCAGGCGAGGAACCCAAGGATCACAAAAGCAAGACCCAGGTGGATTGCCAGTCGATAGCTGGCGACAGCGGTCATCCCCTCGCCCTGCGTCACGCCCGAGGCGACCATCCACCAGCCGACCGCGCCCTGAATGCCGCCGAGAATGCCGGGGATCAAAAGTCTGCTGGTCCAACCGACGGGAATTTTTCGAGCAATTAGGAACCCAAAGAAACCAATGGCCCAAACCAGACCAATCACGCGGCCCAGTTGGCGGTGCCCCCATTCCCACCAGTAGATCGTTTTGAAATCATCCAGCTCCATCCACTGGTTCTGGATGCGCCACTGGTCGATCTGCTTGTATTTGTCGAACTCGGCTCGCCAGTCGGCCTCGCTCATCGGCGGGATGGCCCCGGTGATCGGTCGCCATTCGGTGATCGACAGTCCGCTATCGGTCAGGCGGGTCAGCCCGCCCACAGCGATCATCACGACCACAAGTGCAAACAGGATCATCAGCCAGATGCGAATGGCCTTGCGCGCACCGCCGCGCCCGCGGTCAATCATACCCGGTTGAACGGCTTGTTGTTTTTCTGTGTCTGAGACGTCTTCGAAGATGCTGCGCTTACCGCTCATGCTGTCCTCTTGTGCCTTGGATTTCGTCGCAAGCTAGGGTGAAGCGGAACATAGGTCCAGCCTCAGCCCTTGTCTTTCCAGCGGACCATCTGCCGCATGATCCCGTGCAACATCTGCACGTCCGCCCGTGTCATGCGCATCCGCGACCACAGGTTGCGCAGGTTGGTCCTCATGCCTTCGGCCTTCTCGGGTGGATAGAAGAAGCCAGCCGCCTCGAGCCGATCCTCGTAGTGCTCGACCAGTTTCTCGACTTCGATCCCGGTGGCCCAGTCACCTTTGCCCAGATCGGTGGCCTCATGCACTACGTCGCCGGATTGGCGCATCCACTCATAAGCGGTGAGCAACACACACTGCCCAAGGTTAAGCGAAGCGTATTCAGGGTTCACAGGCACCGAGATGATGGCGTTTGCCTTTGCGATATCCTCATTCTCTAACCCGGCGCGTTCGGGCCCGAACAGGACCGAAACCTTCTCGCCAGCCGCGACCTTCTCAGCCGCGATCTGCATCGCGCGCTCGGGGCTGTAGACGGGCTTGGTCAACCCGCGTTGCCGCGCCGTGGTCGCAAAGACAAATGTGCTGTCGGACAGCGCGCCGGCCAGATCGTCGAACAGCTGCGCCTCATCCAACAGACGCCCGGCCCCGCTGGACATCGCAACGGCCTTGGGGTTCGGCCACCCGTCGCGTGGCGCGACGATCCGCATCCGGTCCAGCCCAAAATTCCACATCGCCCGCGCGGCGGCACCGATGTTTTCACCCATCTGCGGGCGCACAAGCACGAATGAGGGCTGGGATTTATCGCTGGGCATGACTGTCTCCGAAAGTTCCGCCTGCTCTAATCGCCGTTCCGGCGCAGGGCAAGTCGATCATTTCACTGAACTGTGCTCTGCCTGAATAAATCGTCATTGCGGCGGGAATTCACTTCTTGTCAGCATCGAGGCAGACTTCCCGGCAACCTGCATTTCGTCCAGGGCGACCTCAAAGCAACGCGCGAGTCCGAATTTTCGGGACGCGTGATACAGATAGTACCGCGCGTAAATATCCAAGTATTGGCGGTCATTGGGTCGGGAAATGACTTCAAGTTTGCGGGACAAGAAATCCTCATACTTTTTGCACGCTTCTCGGTAATCGCCTCTCCGATGTAAGAAATCTGCCTGTAACAGGGTCACTTTCGCAAGATCTTCGGCGATAAGAGCAACGCGATCCAAGTATTGAAGGGCCTCATCGTATCTGTGCAAATTGTTGAACCTGCACGCCCGAGCAATCAAAAACGCATTCTTTACCGCAGCAATTACCTGTTTCATGTTTTCAGCCTAATTGCCCATTCAGACCAAGCTATTCCCTAAGCACCTGTAAAACAACAACCTACTGCCCATATTCAGACGTCAATGCTTCAATTTTGACCCCAAAATTTCTGTAAAAGTTTGCTTCCCCGCCGCAATCCGCTAAACCGCGCAAAAGACTGAAAGCGAAGGACGCGCCAATGGACACCCCCGAGCAGCCACAGATTTACCTGATTACGCCACCGACCATCGAGTTGAGCAAATTCCCCAATCGCTTGGCCAGCGTGCTGGACGGGGCCGAAATCGCCTGTATTCGCCTGGCGCTGGCTGGCGGAGATGAGGACACCATCGCCCGCGCAGCCGATGCATGCCGTGAAGTAGCTCATGCGCGGGACGTGGCACTTGTGATTTCGAACCATGTGTTGCTGGCACAGCGTTTGGGACTGGACGGGGTACATCTTGATGACGCCGCACGCTCCGTTCGCGCCGCGCGTAAAGAACTGGGCGCTGACGCCATCGTTGGCAGCTTTTGCGGGGCCTCCAGCCATGACGGCATGACGGCAGGCGAAGCGGGTGTTGACTACGTGGCCTTCGGCCCGGTCGGAACGTCGACCTTGGGTGACGGCACGACTGCCGAACGTGATCTGTTTCAGTGGTGGTCCGAAATGATCGAAGTGCCGGTCGTTGCCGAAGGCGGGCTGACGCCAGAGCTGATCCGAGACTTGGCGCCGTGTACCGATTTCTTTGGCATCGGTGAAGAAATCTGGACGCAGGAAGACCCTCTGGCCGCACTAAAAGGTTTGACCGACGCGATGCGCTGAACCGTGTGAGCGTTAACCCTTGCGCCCGCATCTGGCCTGCGGCATGACATCGATATGACTCAGAACAGCGACATTCTTTGCATCGGCTCTGTCCTTTGGGACGTGATCGGCCGGTCTGCTAGCGCCATGCGACAGGGCTCGGACGTGCCGGGGCGGATTACCCGCCTGCCCGGCGGCGTGGCCATGAACATTGCCATGACCCTCGTGCGCTTTGGCATGACCCCCACCCTGCTGACCGCCATCGGACGCGACCCCGAGGGCGATGAGCTGGCTAATGCCTGTGCACGTTTGGGCATGGTAACCGACCACATCTACCGCTCGCAGGACTTGCCGACCGACCGCTATATGGCCGTCGAAGGAGCAAACGGGCTGATCGCAGCAATTGCCGACGCGCATTCGCTTGAGGCAGCGGGAGCAAAGATTCTGCGGCCTCTGATGCACGGACCGCTGGGATATGAGAACGCCCCTTTCGAAGGTCCCATCGCGCTGGACGGCAACCTGACGCTGAATCTGCTAGAAGAAATTGCCCAAAGTCCCGCTTTCGCGCGCGCCGATCTGCGCGTGGCTCCGGCCTCGCCCGGTAAGGCTGAACGGCTTCTGCCGTTTCTGAAACACGCCCGTGCCACGCTGTACGTGAACCTCGAAGAGGCTGGCATCCTATGCCAGCGTGAGTTCGCAGACTCGGAAAGCGCCGCCAAAGGCCTGCTGGATCGCGGCGCCCTGCGCGTGCTGGTCACGGATGGCGGCAATTCGGCTACCATCGGCAGCGGAGATGAAATCCTGACCCAAACACCCCCATCCGTACTGGTCACCCGCGTGACCGGTGCGGGCGACACATTCATGGCGGCCCATATCGCCTCAGAATCCGGTGGCGCATCCAGCGCCGAGGCTCTGACCCGCGCGCTGAACGCCGCCGCAACATACGTATCCGGAGAAACCCCACTGTGATCGACATTCAATATTCCGCCGAGGTCCGCGCCGCCAAAGACGCAGGCCAACCCATCGTTGCGCTGGAAAGCACCATCATCACCCACGGGATGCCGTACCCTCAGAACATCGAGGTTGCGGCACAGGTCGAACAGGACATTCGCGACGCGGGCGCGGTTCCGGCAACGATGGCTGTGATCAAAGGCAAGCTACACGTGGGCCTTGAGGCCGACGAGCTGAAATCGCTGGGCCAGGCCCAGGGCGTCGCCAAGTTGTCGCGCGCCGATATGGCCGCCTGCATGGCGACCGGCGGCACCGGCGCGACCACGGTCGCGGCCACGATGATCGCCGCACAGTACGCCGGCATCGAGGTCTTTGCGACCGGTGGTATTGGCGGTGTTCATCAGGGTGCCGAGACGACCTTTGACATCTCGGCCGACTTGCACGAACTGGCACAGTCGCCGGTAACGGTTGTTGCTGCGGGCGCCAAAGCCATCCTCGACCTGGCCAAAACGTTGGAGGTTCTGGAGACTCTGGGCGTTCCGGTCATCGCCTATGGGCAGGATGAGTTCCCAGCCTTCTGGTCCGCGAAATCTCCCTACGCCGCCCCGCTTCGCATGGATAACCCGGACGATATCGCCAAGGCCCACGCAACGCGCCGCGCTCTTGGTCTTCCGGGCGGTCAGCTGGTCGCCAACCCGATCCCAGCGGAGGATCAAATCCCAGCCGAGGAACTGGCCCCCATCATTGCCTCGGCGCAGGCCGATGCGGATGCGCATCGTATCAGCGGCAAGGGTGTAACGCCCTACCTGCTGCAACGAATATACGAGCAGACAGACGGGCGCTCATTGACGGCCAACATTGCCTTGGTGCGTAACAATGCACGTCTGGCGGCCGGAATTGCACGTGCCCTGTCCGACCGGGACGATTGACATAAACCTATTGTACCGACACACCGGACTGCTTAACTAACTCGGCAGAAAACCGCTCAGGGCCATAATGAACACACCATTTGACGAAGAACCGCATCGCCGCCCGGGACTGCTGTCCCGGCTGCGCGCGTCGTTCCTGACAGGCATTGTGGTCATTGCACCCGTTTGGCTGACGATATGGCTGATCTGGTCAGTCGTCGGCTGGATCGACAGTGCGGTGCTGCCGCTTATCCCTCAGCAGTTTCAGCCTCAGCAATATGTCGGAATCAACCTGCGCGGCGTGGGTGTCGTCATCTTCCTGACCTTCACCGTGATCGTCGGCTGGATTGCAAAGGGCATTCTGGGCCGGTCCCTGATCCACTTTGCCGAAAGTCTTGTGAACCGGATGCCGGTGGTCCGGTCTGTCTATTCCGGGATCAAGCAAATCTCGGAAACCGTGTTTGCCCAGACCGAGCGGTCCTTCGAGAAAGCCTGCCTGATCCAATACCCGCGCCGGGGCATATGGGCGATTGGCTTTGTCTCCACCGCTGCAAAGGGTGAAGTCAGCGAGCGGGCAGAAACCAGTGGCGACCTGCTGGGAGTGTTCGTCCCGACCACCCCCAACCCGACCTCGGGGTTCCTTTTGTTCTTTCCGGCCGAGGACGTGATCATACTGGACATGTCCATCGAAGACGCCGCTAAGCTGGTGATTTCTGCGGGCCTTGTTTACCCCAACGAAAAAGACCCGACGCAACCGCCCGAGTGATCAGCCAAACATCTCGGGCAAATTGACAGTACTTCGTTCGCTCAGATCGTTTTTGTGATCGTCAATGAACCGATGCGCCGCAGCGCGCCCGGCCTCTTTCAACTTGTGTAGGATCACCGGGTTCGGAACCGTTTTCGTCGCCACCGATAAGTCGTTCATCAACTCGTCATCTGCGATCATATGCACAAACACGCGGCTCATCTCTCCGGCTTTCAGCTTTCCTTCGGCCAACAGACGTTGAACAAAGCTGATTGCCCGCAGTTCGCGGAACAGGGATGAATTGAAGCTGATCTCATTGATCCGGTTCTGGATTTGTTGCGGCGTTTTGGGCACCTCGTCCCGTTCTAGCGGATTGATGTTCACGATCACCACGTCGTCCGGCAGATCCGCGTTGAACAAAGGATACAGCGCCGGGTTGCCGGTATAACCGCCATCCCAATATGCCTCTTTCCGACCTGATTTCGGGTCAAATATCTCAACTGCCTGAAACAGGTTCGGCAGGCAGGCCGAAGCCAGAATGGCATCCGTCGAGATCTCGTCCCCGGTAAAAACGCGGATCTTACCGCTGCGCACACAGGTCGCGCAGACAAACAACTGCGGCCCTTCATCGGTACAGATTTCGTCAAAGTTGAACCGATCCACAACCGGTTCAAGCGGGTTGCGATAGAATGGACCGTAGGCGTAAGGCGACACCAGACGCGACCAGGCATCGCCGACCGAGAAAGGCAGCGAATATTCCATCGCCTGCGCGATCTGAGCGGGCTCCAACGCCTGCATCCAATTGGCCATGCGCATGTCGCCCACCGCGCCCATGCGAGCCCACAGCCCGTTTAGACTTGCCCGCGCGCCGTCGCGCCCGTTGTGAACTATCCCGGACTTGAACGCGGCCCCGTTCAACGCTCCGGCCGAAGTTCCGGTGATCGCCGCGACCTCGATGTCCTCTTCGTCCAGAAGCCGATCCAGAACGCCCCAGGTAAAGGCCCCATGCGCCCCACCACCCTGCAATGCCAGATTGATCCGTTTCACTGTGGGCCTCCCAAATCAAAGAGCTGTCCAACCCCCATCCACCGAAATCGTGGTCCCGG
The DNA here is from genome assembly GCF_056538705.1 of Ruegeria sp. BF12. NCBI lineage: Bacteria > Pseudomonadati > Pseudomonadota > Alphaproteobacteria > Rhodobacterales > Roseobacteraceae > Ruegeria > Ruegeria sp. BF12. Next base: position 122,960 of record NZ_JBQFTP010000001.1, read on the forward strand.
TGATCTGCGCGGCCGCATCTGAGCACAGGAAGATCGTGGTGCCGCCGAGCTGCTCGACCGTGGCAAACTCTTTCGATGGCTGACGCTCCAGCAGGACGTTTTTGACCACATCCTCGCGGCTCATGCCATATTCTTTCATCGTGTTCGGGATCTGGGCTTCGACCAGCGGTGTCAGTACATAACCCGGGCAGATCGCGTTACAGGTGATCGGTTCCTGCGCGGTTTCTAGCGCAACAGTCTTGGTCATCCCAACGACCCCATGTTTGGCCGCAACATAGGCGGCCTTGAACGGAGAAGCCGTCAAGCCATGCGCCGAAGCGATGTTCACGATCCGGCCCCACCCGGCCGCGCGCATCATTGGCAGAGCGGCAGCCATTGTGTGATAGGTCGAGTTCATGTTGATGGCGATGATCGCGTCCCACTTTTCGATCGGAAACTGATCAATGGGCGCGACGTGTTGAATACCCGCGTTGTTCACCAGAATATCGCAGGCCCCTGCCTGCTCGATCAACGCGCGGCATTCATCACCCTTGGACATGTCGGCCTTGATGTAACGCGCGTTGGCGCCGGTCTCTTGCGAGATCTCGGCAGCCAGGGCGTGATCTTCGTCGCGGTCGGTAAAGGAATTCAGCACGACGTTCGCGCCGGCCTTGGCCAGTTCACGCGCGACCCCCAATCCAATGCCCGAATTCGATCCGGTGATGATGGCTGTTTTTCCCGAAAGGCTCATGGCCGAACTCCTTCAAAATCCAGTTTGGCGACACACTGCCATGCTGCAACTGCAAAGAAAACGGGGAAACACTCGGGTCGCGCATCCAAGGCCAAATCCGCATAAAAAAACGCCCGCACGAAGCGGGCGTTAAGTTATTGAGGCAGGTTTCATACAGGCAAGAAACCTATCGAGCAGTGGAACCTTTATAAGCAATTCCGCGCCTTCGTCCAAGCTAAAAGTTTGAAAATAAGAAAAATCATCGCTACGGTGAATCCCAACAAAATAAGGCCAGAGCAGGATTGTTTCCAAAATGAGCCCCGATTTTCTACGCCCCGCACGTCCCTGGATTGCGGGAATCACCGCGCTTTTGAGCACTTCTATTGCTCATGCAGAATCGGCACATGGCATAGCTATGTATGGCGACCCGGCGCTACCACCGGATTTTGTGTCTCTGCCCTACGCCAACCCGGAGGCGCCAAAAGGTGGAAAAGTCGTTTTCGGGAATACCGGCGGCTATAACAGTTTGAACCCGTTTGTGCAAAAAGGCAGCTCTCCGTGGCAGTTGCGTTTTTGGACTCACGAAAGCCTGATGGGCCGGTCCTGGGACGAACCTTTCACTCTTTACGGGCTATTAGCCGAATCAGTTGAGACTGCGCCGGACAGGTCCTGGGTCGAATTTACCCTTCGGGAAAACGCCCGTTTTTCGGATGGCACCCCTGTTACTGTAGACGATGTCATCTGGTCCTATGAGACATTGGGAACCGAAGGCCATCTGCGGTATCGCGGTCTTTGGGGCAAAATCGACAGCATCGAACAAACCGGTCCACGGTCCGTGCGCATCACCTTTAACGAGCCCGACCGGGAACTTGCCCTGATCGCCGGGATGCGCCCGATCCTGCAGAAGGCGCAGTGGGAAGGAAAGGACTTCGCCAATGCCGGATTGCATGACATTCCGGTGGGCACCGGCCCCTATGTTGTCGATAGCTATGAGGCTGGCAGGTACGTAAACCTGAAACGGAACCCGGATTATTGGGGCACCGACATCCCCTTCCGCCATGGCACCATGAACCTGGATGAGATGCGCATCGAGTTTTACGGCGATGGCACCGTTCTGTTCGAGGCCTTCAAAGCCGGAGAATTGACGGCCGTACGCGAATTCAACGCCGACAAGTGGGCCACACAGTACAACTTCCCAGCTGTTCAGAGCGGTGACGTCATCAAAACCGAAATCCCGCACGGCAAGCCCTCGGGCATGACCGGGTTCGTGATGAACACACGCCAGGCTCCGCTCGACGATTGGCGCGTTCGCGAAGCGCTCATGCTGGCCTTCAACTTCGAGTTCATCAACGACACGATCACAGGTGGCGCACAACCACGTATCACGTCCTATTTCTCGGGTTCAGATCTGGCGATGCTGCCTGGCCCGGCCACGGGGCGCGTCGAAGAGTTATTGCTGTCCTTCAAAGACGATCTGCCGCCCGGAGCGCTAGAGGGCTACACCCTGCCCGAAGGCGATGGATCGGCCCGGAACCGGTCCAATATCCGCGCTGCGACCAAACTGTTGGCCGACGCGGGATGGACCATTCAGGACGGCGTGCTTCGCAACGAAAACGGTGACGCATTTACGATGACCGTGTTGCTGCAACAAGGCGACACCGAGAGTCAGACGGCCATCGAGATTTACTCGCGCGCGTTAGAGCGTCTTGGGATTCAGGTAACAATAGAACAGGTCGACAGTGCCCAATTTACCGGACGCACATCCGAGTTGGATTTTGATATGACCTTCTTCCGCCGCGCGCTGTCCCTGTCACCGGGCAACGAGCAGCGCCTGTATTGGGGCAGCGAAAACGCGGACACGCCGGGTACACGAAACCTGATGGGTGTCGCCTCGCCCGTTGTGGACGGATTGATTGACGCAATGCTGGCCTCGGAAAGCCATGAGGATTTTGTTGCCGCGACCCGCGCCCTTGATCGCGTTCTGACCGCCGGACGTTATGTCATTCCGATCTGGAACTTCGATGAAGGTCGGATCGCTCATGCCAAAGAGCTTAAGCAGCCGCAAACGCTGCCGATCTATGGCGATGGGCCGGAATATATGCCGCAGGTCTGGTGGTACGAAGAGTAATCGGCCAGACGCGGTCTTTAGAGGCGTAGGCGGAAATCGGCACAATGCCAACGAGCACCGCATATTGCGGGTTCATTTCCAGCCTACGCCAACATGTTGTCGTTGACCCTACGTCAAGTGGCCTAATAAAAAACCTACACAAAAAGCTTTACTGAACGGGTATTGGCGATATAGCTTGTACATATATTGCAGCGTACATCGCGAACTGATTATTGCTTTGATTTTCAAAACGTAACTCTTCGTCCGGTGCGCTTCACATCGAATTCACGGACCGGCCTCCACTCACTCCAAAAACAGGTCCGTTTGCCCGTTGCGGGTTGACTGCAACGGGCAATTTCGGTTTCGCCAGAAAACATCCATGGGTGCGACATTTTGTCATGCCCAGTCCCTAGCGATGCGTCCGTACGCTGAACTACGGGCCGAGCAGTTGTGAAACCTTTAATACGGAAAGCTCGCTGATGTTGAACTGGACCGATCTAACGCAAGACTGGGACGCAATGTATGCGCGCGCCAAACGGCGTTTTCCGAACCTGCGGGATCAGGACATGGTGCGGTTGAGCAAAGACCGCAAACGTTTCGAAGCGTATCTGGCCGAGCGCCACCAACTGACTATGAACGAAGCCCACGAAGAGCTTGAGGACTTTTTGTTCACAGAAGGTTTGAACCGCGAATTTAGCCGCTCGTTAAGTAAGTGATGTCACCCACAGGATCATTGCGTCTTCGTCGCTGACCGAAATTACATTGTGACCCATGCTACCGTCGTAATAGGCGCTGTCGCCGCGGCGCATTTCGACTGGTTCATAAAACTCGGTATACAAGCGAACAACCCCCGTCAGAACATACAGAAATTCTTCGCCGTCATGGCGCACCCAGCCATCGAACTCCTCCATTGACCGGGCGCGGACGCGGGCCCGATAGGGCAGCATCTGCTTTTTCGTCAGCGTGTCGGCCAGCAATTCATGCTCGTAAGTGGCAGTTGGATGCGCCGACCCTTCGCCCATCCGCGTAACGGCCATCCGTCCGATCACCTGTTCCCGCTGCGGCGGGGTAAACAGCTGTGGCACTGAAATCTCCAGACCGGTCGCCAGCTTTTTCAGCGCGTCATAGGTGGGCGACATCTGCCCGTTTTCAATCTTGCTGAGGGTTGAACGCGCCAGACCGGCCTGCGTCGCCGCCTGTTCTAGCGTCCATTTCCGCGCCTTTCGCAGCTCGCGCACACGCGCGCCAAGGTCAAGCGGCTCAACTTCCGTATGTTCGCCCGAGTCACGTGCAATGCGGATTAAGGATGTCTGATCTTGGGTGCTCATGAGTCATTCTATAGGCGCAGCCTGTCGTGCTTGCAACGCACCTGTCGTCACGCTAGCCAGTTGCTATGCTTTCTGTATTCGATCAGGGGCCGCCACCGGCCTGCCCGAAACCGTTCAATCTGGCTGCGCATGTTCTACGCTCTGCGGACAGGCTAGCGGACAAGACCGCCTTGTCCGTTCTGGGCCCGACAGATGCAACGCATTGGACCTATCGCGACCTGAAGCAGGCTATTCTTGGCACCGGAACAGGGCTGCTGAATGCCGGGCTAAAGCCCGGCGATATCACGTTGATGCGGTTGGGGAACACAGTTGATTTCCCAATCGCCTATCTGGGCGCGATTGCCGTCGGCATCGTCCCCGTTCCAACTTCGTCGCAGCTGACACAGCCCGAAACGGCGCGCATGATAGAAGACCTCAAGCCCGCCGCGATCCTGCGCGACCCGTCGGTCACCTGTGCTATGCACCCGGTTCAAATTGATTTGAGCGCATTGGTCGGGATGCGCGCCCTGCCCCCAGCCGAGTTTCAAATGGGCGATCCGGATCGTATGGCCTATGTCGTGTACACGTCGGGCACGTCCGGTAAACCGAGAGCCGTAGCCCATGCCCATCGCGCCATCTGGGCACGGCAGATGATGGTCGACGGTTGGTACGGCCTGAGCGAAAGCGACCGTTTGTGCCATGCGGGCGCGTTCAATTGGACGTATACCTTGGGTACCGGGTTGATGGACCCGTGGACCATCGGCGCGACGGCTCTGATCCCTGAACCCGGGACCGACATAAACGCCCTGCCCGCTCTGCTGCGCCAACATCAGGCAACCATTTTCGCCGCCGCACCCGGTGTGTTCCGAAAAGCGTTGAGCTCCGGGGATGACCTCCGCCTGCCAGATCTGCGACACGGGCTGTGCGCCGGCGAAAAGTTGTCGCGCCACCTGCACGAAAAGTGGACACAGGCGACGGGAACAGAGCTTTTCGAGGCTTATGGAATGTCCGAATGCTCGACGTTTATCTCTTCAAGCCCGGAACATCCGGCGCGGGGCGATGCGCTGGGGCAACCCCAGCCTGGCCGTCGCGTGGCGATCCTTGGATCGGACGGGCCGGTGCCGCAGGGTCAGGAAGGCACCATTGCCGTGCACCGCTCGGACCCCGGCCTGATGCTGACCTATCTTAACGCCCCGGACGAGGCCGAAGCCCGCATGCAGGGCGACTGGTTTCTGACCGGCGATCAGGGTGCGATGGCTGTCGACGGCCAGATCACCTATCTGGGCCGCGACGACGATATGATGAACGCCGGCGGTTACAGGGTATCTCCGGTCGAGGTCGAGGCCGTGCTTACCAGATACCCCGGCATCGCACAGGTCGGGGCCGCCGTTGTCGAAGTCAAACAGGACACATTTGTGATAGCTGCCTTCTATACCGGCCCGGAAAAGCTGGACGAAAACGCCCTTCGCACCTATGTCGAGGCAAATCTGGCCCGCTACAAACAACCGCGCGCCTTCATCCATCTGCCTGAACTGCCTGCCGGCGGGAACGGCAAACTTCTGCGCCGGGCGCTGCCGGCCTATTTCAAGGCGACCAATGAATGACCCAGACCGTCAAGCTTGATATCATGTCCGACCCGATCTGCCCGTGGTGCTATATCGGCAAAACGCATTTGGACAAGGCTCTGGCGGCAATCCCGGATCATCCCTTCGTCATCGAATGGCATCCCTTCCAGCTGAACCCCGACATGCCGGATGCGGGCATGGACCGCCGCGAATACCTCGAGCGGAAATTCGGCGGCAAGGAAGGCGCCGTGCACGCCTATGCTCCGGTCGTCGAACACGCCGAAAATGCAGGTTTGAAAATCGACTTCGAGGGCATGAAGCGCACGCCCAACACTCTGGACGCCCATCGCCTGATCCATTGGGCCGGGATCGAGGGTAAACAGAACGCCATCGTGGACGCCTTGTTCGACGCCTATTTCGTACAAGCCCGCGACATCGGAGATCACGAGGTGCTGGCCGACATCGCCGACAATGCCGGAATGGACGCCGCCGTTGTGCTGAAACTTCTGAAATCCGACGCCGACCGCGAGGATATCAGCAACCGCGACAGCCATTCCCGGCAAATGGGCGTGAATTCGGTCCCGACTTTTATCGTGGCCAATCAGCACGCCGTTCCCGGTGCGCAACCCCCTGAAATGTGGGAAAAAGTGATTGCCGAGATCATGTCTCAAATTGAGGCTTCTCCTGCAAATTAGCACAGCCCCTTGTGCATTTAGACACCTAGCGTCACCTGATCTGCCGTGATAGCGCGATCAGGTTAGGAGGGCGCCATGGCCAATCGCATGTCTCGCGGCGAGTTCATCGCACTTATTGCAATGATGTTTGCAACGATCGCGTTTTCGATCGACTCGATGCTGCCAGCGCTGCCAAGTATTGGTGCTCAGCTCAGCCCAGATGACATCAACAAGGCGCAGTTGATCCTTACCTCGTTTGTTCTTGGCATGGGAATCGGCACGTTTTTCACCGGTCCGCTCTCCGACGCCTTTGGCCGAAAACCAGTGATTTATGTCGGTTCTGCCCTGTACATCTTGGCCGCCGCGGCCGCGTGGGCCAGTTCCTCGCTTGAGATGCTGCTGATCGCCCGCATCTTCCAAGGGGTCGGTTGCGCGGCCCCCCGCGTGGTGGCCATGGCGATTATTCGCGACCTGTATTCGGGCCGTGAAATGGCCCGCATCGTGTCCATCGCCATGATGATCTTCACGCTGGTGCCCGCAATTGCGCCGATGCTGGGGGCCGGAGTGATCGCCCTGACCGGATGGCGCGGGATCTTTGCCTCGTTCATGCTGTTCTCGCTGATCACCGTTGTTTGGATGGGTTTGCGCCTGCCCGAGTCGCTTGATGCGGAAAACCGCCGCCCCCTGCGCCTGCCACTGATGCTGGACGCCGCGCGCCAGATGTTTGCACACCCGACTGTTCGGGTTTCGATCATGGTGCAGACCCTGTGCCTGGGCATGCTCTTCACCATGCTGACCATGGTGCAGCCGATCTACGACATCATCCACGACAGCGCCGACAGTTTCCCGTTCTGGTTCGGTTTCGTTGCCTTGATGTCTGGCTCCGCCAGCCTGTTGAACGCGGCGCTTGTTATCAAACTGGGCATGCGCCGGATCGTGACATGGGCCTTGGGTGCTCAGGTCGTTTTCACAACAGCCGTCATCGCCCTGAACGCGGCAGAGCTTTCGCCCAACATGTCCTTTGCTGTTTTTGTCAGTTGGCAGACGGCGGTGTTCTTCATGGCGGGTATGACGATGGGCAACCTGAACGCCATTGCGATGGAGCCGATGGGCCATATCGCAGGCATGGCGGCCTCGGTGATCGGGGCAATCTCGACCGTTCTGGCTGCGGCGATCGCGGCGCCGATCGGCCTTTTTTTCGACGGCTCAATCGCGCCGCTGGCACTAGGCATTCTGACCATGAGCACGCTTGGGTTCGGCCTGATGCTGCACATGGGCCGTGTTGAAAACCGACTGGCAGCCTGACCTGTGCAGAACCGATGAATCAGTCTAACCTCCCCTCAATCCGAGGGGAGATTTTCAATGAGCGAATATTACGATCTGGGCGTCTATTCCTGCCCTGTCACAACAGCTTCCTCAGACGCACAGCTGTGGTTCGACCAGGGGCTGAACTGGACCTACGGGTATAACCACGACGAAGCGGTCGTGTGCTTTCAGCGCGCGCTCGAATTCGACCCGGATTGCGCGATGGCCCACTGGGGCGTGGCTTATGCAGCCGGGCCGAATTACAACTTGCCCTGGAAATTGCTGGACGACCGCGGTCAGAGAAAGGCGTTGGCTCTGGCCTATGATGCCACACAGAATGCTCTGGCTTTAGCAGACGGCAGTACTGCGGTGGAACAAGCGCTGATCCGCGCCCTTCCCGCGCGATATCCTCAGCGCGATCCTATCGAAGATATGCCCAGCTGGGACCACGACTTCGCCGACGCGATGCGCGCGGCTTTTGCTGAACTGCCGGATCAACTCGACCTGCGCACCATATATGTCGAAGCCCTTCTGAACCTGACCCCTTGGCAGATGTGGGACCTGAAATCCGGGCAGCCCGCAGAAGGCGCCGCGACGCTTGAAGCGCAAAGAGCGCTGGAAGACGCCATGGCCAACGATCCGGGAGCCATGTCACACCCGGGCCTGCTGCATCTTTACGTTCACCTGATGGAAATGTCGCCGACGCCAGAAAAGGCGCTGAAGGCTGGGGATGTCCTGCGCACCTTGGTTCCGGACGCGGGGCATCTGGTGCATATGCCGACGCATATCGACGTATTGTGCGGACACTATCACAACGTCGTCTATTGGAATGAAAAGGCCACCGAGGCCGATCTGAAATATTATGAGCGTGAGGGCGCGTTCAACATCTACACTGGCTATCGCCAGCACAATTATCACTTTGCCATCTATGGCGCGTTGTTTCTGGGACAGATGGAACCCGCACTACGCGCCAATCAGGGCATCTGGGACACCACGCCCGAGGAAATGCTGCGCATCGAAAGCCCGCCCATGGCGGATTTCTTCGAAAGCTATATGTCGATGGGGCCTCATATCCTGATCCGCTTTGGTCGGTGGGAAGAGGCGAAAGCCTTGCCGCTGCCCGAAGACCAGAATCTCTATCGCACGGTCACGGCGACCACCCATTACGCCCGCGCAGTCGCATATGCCGCGACCGGTCAGGTCGCCGAGGCTGAGGCAGAGGAGCAACTGTTTATCGCCGCCAAGGACCGGGTGCCCGAAACCCGGCTGCTGCACAACAACCGGGTGGTTGATCTGCTGGAAATCGCCCGTGAAATGCTGCGAGGCGAAATCGAATACCGCAAAGGCAACTATGACGTCGCTTACACCCATTTGCGCCGCTCCGTCGAACTGGACGACACACTGCCTTACGACGAGCCCTGGGGCTGGATGCAACCCACGCGTCATGCGCTTGGGGCATTGCTGTTCGAACAAGGGCATGTAGCCGAGGCAGAGGCGGTGTATCGCGAGGATCTGGGTCTGGGGGGAACCCTCAGCCGCGCCTCGATCCACCCCGACAATGTCTGGAGCCTAAAGGGGCTGCATGATTGCCTGAAGGCGCGCGGCGAAACCGTTGAAATCAAGCAGATCAAACAGCGCCTCGATCTGGCACTGGCTCGTGCGGACCGCGCTGTCGGAGCCTCCTGTTTCTGTGCTCAAGCCGCTATGAGGGCGGCCGAATGACCCGCGTCGCGCTACTTTGCGTGTTGGCCTGCGGCCCGGCACTGGCCGAGCGGCAGTCGTTTCCTCCCGTCGATCAGGCGGACCGCGATCCAACGCTTGCGGCCTTTCGCGAAGCGTTTCTGGCCAAAGTCGCCGCGCGGGATACCGAAGGCGTCATCGCTGATGCCTGCCCGGACGTCTACCTCAGCCACGGCGGCAATGGCGGCCCGTTAGAGTTACGCGCGAACCTTGACCCCGATCCGGAAAGCCTGCCGGAACAGGACCGCCATCGTGCGGACGAAATCCGTGAAAACTATTGGAGCGATCTGGAAAACACCCTGTCCCAGCCCGGCTATTTTGATGAAGGCGGCGAGTTCTGGATGCCCCATCAGTGGCAGATCACCCTGCCCGCCTCATTGGACCCCTACATGGCCTTTTATGTGACCGGAAAGGATGTAACACTGCGCCAAGCGGCAGGGCGCAATGCGCCAAAGCTTGCCCTGATCAGCCATGAAGTCGTCATCATCCCGGATTACTCGGAAGCCAATAAATACCAGCGCGTAATTCTAACGGATGGCACGCGGGGTTACATGCACAGCGACTTTCTATGGCCCATGTCCGGCCACCGTGCCGCGTTCGCGAAATCCGACGCGGGTGAATGGCAACTGTGCACCTTTGTCAGCGGCGACTAGGCCTTCGCCTTTTTCTTCTTCTCGGCCATAACCTTCTCGGCCAGATCGCGCGCAATGGCGAACGCGCCTTTGATCTTGTCGCTGTCCTTCTTCCAGTCGCGCCGGACGACGATCTTGTTGTCCTTGACCTTAGCCAGCCCACGCTGGTTCTGGATGAACTCGACCAGTCCTTGTGGCGAGGCGAATTTGTCGTTGTGAAACTGGATCGTTGCCCCTTTCGGCCCGCCGTCCAGCTTGGCAATGCCCGCACGTTTGCACATCGCCTTGATGCGCACCACCAGCATCAGGGTGTTCACCTCTTTCGGCAGCGTCCCGAACCGGTCAATCAACTCAGCCGCAAAGCCTTCAAGTTCCACCTTGGTCGACAGCGACGACAGGCGACGATAGAGGCCCAGACGCACGTCCAGATCGGGCACGTAATCCTCGGGGATCAGGACCGGCACGCCCAGGTTGATCTGGGGCGCCCATTGATCGTCAGCGTCCGACAGCCCTTCCATCTCACCGGCTTTGATCTTGGCGATCGCCTCTTCCAGCATTGACTGGTAGAGTTCGTAGCCCACGTCGCGCATCTGGCCGGACTGTTCCTCACCCAGCAGGTTGCCCGCGCCGCGAATATCCAGATCCTGCGAGGCCAGCGTGAAACCAGCGCCCAGCGTATCCAACGATCCCAGAACCCGCAGGCGTTTCTCGGCCGTGGCCGTCAGTTTCTGACGCGGCTTCGTGGTCAAATAGGCATAGGCACGGGTTTTGGACCGCCCGACCCGGCCCCGGATTTGGTAGAGCTGCGCGAGGCCGAACATATCCGCGCGATGCACAACCATCGTGTTGGCAGTGGGAATATCCAACCCGCTTTCCACAATCGTCGTTGCCAGCAACACATCGTATTTACCATCGTAGAAGGCGTTCATCCGGTCATCGAGCTCACCCGCCGCCATCTGCCCATGTGCGACCATATAGGTGAGTTCCGGCAGTTGGTCCTTCAGGAATTCCTCGATTTCGGGCAGATCCGAGATGCGCGGCACCACATAGAAACTCTGCCCGCCGCGATAATGCTCGCGCAGCAGAGCCTCGCGAATGGTGACCGCGTCGAATTCGCTGACATAGGTCCGGATCGCCAGACGATCGATGGGCGGCGTGCCGATGATCGATAGGTCTCTCACACCGGTCAAAGACAGCTGCAGCGTGCGCGGGATCGGCGTGGCGGTCAGGGTCAGCACGTGGACATCGCTGCGTAGTTGCTTCAGACGCTCCTTGTGACCGACGCCGAAATGCTGCTCCTCGTCGATGATCAACAGGCCGAGATTGTTGAACCGGATGCCTTTGGCCAGCAGAGCATGGGTGCCGATCACGATATCGACCGTCCCGCGTGCCAATCCATCGCGGGTCTGTTGCGCCTCTTTCGCGGAGACGAAGCGCGACAACTGCCGTACTTCGAGTGGGAAACCCCGGAACCGTTCCTTGAACGAAGCCGCGTGTTGACGGGCCAACAGCGTAGTCGGCGCGATCACGGCGACCTGCACGCCGGACATCGCAGCCACAAAAGCCGCCCGCATGGCGACCTCGGTCTTGCCGAACCCTACATCGCCGCAGATCAGTCGATCCATTGGTGCACCGGAATGCATGTCCTCCATCACCTCGGAGATCGCGCGCAGTTGGTCGTCAGTTTCCTGATAGGGGAAGCGTGCGCTGAATTCTTCCCATGCATGTGGCGGCGGATCCATGACCGGAGCTTTGCGCAAGGCACGCTCGGCCGCGATGCGGATCAGCTTGTCCGCCATCTCGCGAATGCGCTCTTTCAGCTTGGCCTTCTTCGCCTGCCATGCACCGCCGCCGAGACGGTCCAGCAGCCCTTCGTCATGGCCGTATTTCGACAGCAGTTCGATATTCTCAACCGGCAGGTATAGCTTGGCCTGTTCCGCATATTCCAACAGCAGGCATTCATGCGCGGCACCGGCGGCAGTCACGACCTCCATCCCCATGTAGCGACCGATCCCGTGGTCCACATGCACCACTAGATCGCCCGGGGAAAGCGATTGGGTCTCGGTAAGAAAGTTTTCGGCCTTGCGGCGTTTCTTGGGCTGTCGGATCAATCGGTCGCCCAGCACATCCTGCTCGGCAATGACCGTCAGGCCGGGTGTTTCAAACCCATGCTCCAGCGCCCAGACCGCCAGATGCAGACCGCGTTTGCCGATCCGTGTGCCGTCGGTGACGGGGATGGCTTCGGCCAGGCCTTCGTCCTCAATCAACCCGGTCAACCGTTCGCGGGCGCCTTCGGAATAGGACGCGATCAGGACTGGCCCTTTGGCCATCTTGTCTGTGATATGGCTTGCCAGCGCACCAAACAAGCTGATGCTTTCCTGTTGCCGCTCCGGTGCGAAATTGCGACCAATCCGGCCACCCGCGTCGATCACACCGGGGCCACTGGCCTGTGGCAGCGGGCTGAATTGCATGACACGGCGCTTGCCGACCGCCTGATCCCACGCAGCATCGTCCAGATACAACAGCCCCGGCGGTGTAGGCTTATAGACGGTGTCCATGCGAGAGCGATTTTCCAGCGCCAACCGACGCGTTTCGTACTGATCGGCAATCGTGTCCCACCGCGCCAGCCGCGCGGGCGTCACCTGATCATCCAGCGAAACCGTTGCGCCGGGCAGATAGTCAAACAGCGTCTCGAGCTTTTCGTGGAAGAACGGCAGCCAGTGTTCGATGCCCTGATGCTTGCGGCCTGCACTGACGGCCTCATAAAGCGGATCGTCGGTACCGGCCGCGCCAAACTCGATACGGTAGTTCTGGCGAAAGCGGGTAATGGCGGCATCGTCCAGAATGACTTCCGAGACCGGCGCCAGTTCCACGACGTCCAGCTTCTCGGTCGTGCGCTGGGAAACCGGATCAAACCGGCGGGCGCCATCGAGAACATCGCCGAACAGGTCCAGCCGGACCGGGCCGGATTCGCCCGGTGGGAAAATGTCGATGATCCCGCCGCGGATGGCGTAATCGCCCGGCTCCATCACTGTCGGACTTTGGGTGAACCCCATCCGCACAAGGAAATTCCGCAGCGCGGTTTCATCCACGCGTTGATTTACGCGGGCGGTAAAGGCGGCCTCGCGCAGAATTTCGCGCGCCGGCACCCGCTGGGTTGCGGCATTCAGCGTGGTCAGCAGGACAAACCGGTCGGGCATCTGGTGAATCAGCGCCGCCAGAGTCGCCACACGCGCTGCAGCGATATCTGCGTTGGGCGAGACCCGGTCATATGGTAAGCAGTCCCAACCCGGAAAGACGAACACCGGCATATCCGGTGCAAAAAAGGCCAGCGCCGCCCGCATGGCTTCCATCCGCTTGTCGTCGTGCGCGACGTGACAGACCGGCCCGCTGGAGCGCGCGATCTCGTTCAGAACAAGCTGCGCGTCAAACCCTTCGGGAGCGCCGCCAACCGTCACATGGTTCGGAGCCGTCATCGCCTTGCCTTTCCGATTTTTATCCCCCGAGAACGCCGATTGAGACGTTCTGATACATACCCCAAAGTGACGTAATCAAAATTGAGATCATGCCAATAATCTGCGTGTATATGCGGCACCGGGTGAGCGTCTTCGTCACAAACTCCAACCTCTGGTTGCTCTGCTGCAGCTTACGCGCGGCACGTATATTGATAAGCGTAACGATGCACACGGGGAAAAGCAGTAAAAACACCGCCTGCGCAAATTCGACACCGTAGTAGAACCCAAGCGTCGCGAGCCCGGTGAATATGAAGCAGCTCAGCGCAAGGATGACCAGCCCGGACACATCCACGATGTAAAGCAACCGGTTACGGTTTATCCGTACGATATCCAGCAGGTCCTGTTCGGACTGTCCGCCAACCCGACGTGCGCGCACGACCAGATCATACGGAACCCCCATCGCCCAATGGCTGGCTGTCGACCAAAGCACCGCCAGCACGATCCAATACCACAGATTCGAAAAGCTGCGCATGTCGATGAGTTCGAAGATCGAAGATTGCAAATCCACGCGTCAGCCCTTTGTTCACTGTCCTTGGGGCCTTCTTCGCACAGGCGCGTCCATTGTTACCCTTGAGACCACCGGGAATTCATGCCACCCAATGCGCAAATATTCAAGGAGAGCGCGACATGAAACCGACCATCGCCCCCTATCCTCTGGCCCGATTTCGCAGAGCGCGCCAATCCGACGCGATCCGAGGGCTGGTGCGCGAAAACACCCTGACCACGGACGACCTGATCTGGCCGGTTTTTGTGCGCGACGGTGAGGGTATCGAAGAACCCGTTCCCTCAATGCCCGGTGTGGTGCGCCGCTCGGTTGACCTGATCGCGAAGGCAGCGGTCGAGGCACAGGCGCTGGGTATCCCCGCGATCTGCATTTTTCCATACACCGACCCGACTTTGAAAACTGAAGATTGCGCCGAGGCTTGGAACCCTGACAACCTGTCGAACCGCGCCATTCGGGCAATCAAGACAGCAGCACCTGATATCGCAATTATGACGGATGTCGCGCTGGATCCGTACAACATCAACGGCCATGACGGGTATGTTGTGGACGGCGAGATCGTGAACGACCAGACGGTCGACGCCCTCGTCAAAATGACACTGGCGCAAGCCGAAGCCGGTGCCGACATTATCGGTCCGTCGGACATGATGGACGGTCGCATCGGTGCCATGCGCAGCGCTCTTGAGACGGCCGGGCATACAAACGTCATGATCCTGAGCTACGCGGCCAAATATGCCAGCGCCTTCTATGGCCCCTTCCGCGATGCGGTGGGCGCGTCGGGCGCGCTGACCGGGGACAAAAAAACCTATCAGATGGACCCGGCCAATTCGAACGAGGCCCTGCGCCTGATCGAACGGGATCTGACCGAAGGCGCGGACATGGTGATGATCAAGCCGGGCATGCCTTATCTGGATATCTGCCGCCGCGTGAAGGACACGTTCGGAGCGCCCACCTATGCCTATCAGGTGTCCGGCGAATACGCGATGATTCAGGCCGCAGCCCAGAACGGATGGATCGATGGAGAGAAGGTCATGCTGGAAAGTTTGCTGGCCTTCAAGCGTGCCGGATGTGACGGCATCCTGACCTATTTTGCACCTCAGGTCGCACGCATCCTTCAGGGCTAAAACACGGGACGGTCGCAATTTTTCGCCGATTGTGAAAGCTGGCGGACCAGCTTTCCCGTGACACACGGGCGCAATCGGCGTATTCTTGCACACAAGATCGGGAACACCCGACACTTCAGGCAGTTAATACAGAGAAAAAAACATGAGCAGTTCCAACTCTCCCCGACTGAACCGTCGTGGCTTTGCGCTTGGCATGGCCGGACTGACAGTGACCGCAGCCTGCGGCAACGGCGTAGGAAGTTCGAACGCGGCCCAGATTGATGCCCGCGTGAACGTGACTTTGAACGAAATGTTCACAAAATACCCAAACACCGTCGAGATCGCCAACAAATCTGACGGCATGCTGGTGATGCCGCTGATCACCGAGGCCGGGTTCATCTTTGGCGGTGCCTATGGCCAGGGTGCGCTGCGCATCAATGGCGCAACGGTCGACTACTACTCGGCCGTGTCCGGCAGCGCAGGCCTGCAGATCGGCGCGCAGCAATATGCACATGTTCTGTTCTTCATGACGCAGGACGCATTGGATGACTTCCGCCGCTCCAGCGGTTGGACCGCGGGGGCGGATATCGGCTATGTCGTCGACGCCACCGGCGAGTCAATCTCAACCGACACCAACCAATTGCGCAAACCCGTACTGGCCGCCGTTTTCGGGCAAGCCGGTCTTAAATTCGGTGCCACCGTCGAAGGCACCAAGTACACACGCATCATTCCCTGATACTCGGATACCACGCCCCCCCCCTCCGGTAAGCCCTGCCACAGTCTTGGAAATTGTGGCAGGGCTTTTCATTTGAACATGATAACTCGACGTTCGCGCGGCGTTCCTCTTTCGGTCCGCAGGACCTTCAAGTAGTGTTCAGCACATAATTTTCGTACGAAAACGTGGGGCGTTCATGGGTCTTGTCTTTCGCTGGCTGGTTCGGATTGCAACGGGTCTGATCCTGTTGGCTGTGGCGGCTGTGAGCCTTGTCTATTTCCTCGCCAGCCAGTCCTTGCCGGACTATGACCAGGACGTCGAAGTCAACGGTCTGAGCGCACCTGTCGAAATCGTGCGCGACACTGCCAATGTCCCCCACATTCTGGCCGAAAACGACCCCGACGTGTTCTTTGGCCTTGGTTACGCCCACGCGCAGGACCGCCTGTGGCAGATGACTGTGATGCGCCGCACGGCACAGGGTCGCCTCTCTGAGGTGTTCGGCAAGCGCACCGTCGCCATCGACAAACTGCTGCGCCGTTTTGACCTTTATGGCCTCGCCCATCGCTCGGTCGAGGTGCAGGACGACTACACCAAGGCCGCGCTGCGGGCCTATTCTGCGGGCGTCAATGCGCGTCTGGATGAGATCAACGAAAACGCGTTGGGACGCGGTGCGCCCGAGATGTTCCTGTTCAACGCGCCGGTTTCGCCATGGCAACCCGGCGACAGCATTGCGGTCATCAAACTGATGAGCCTTCAGCTGTCTGGCCATCTGAAAGACGAGGTGTTGCGCGCCCGCACGTCCCTGATGCTGAACGATCCCGAACGGTTGGCCGATATCCTGCCGGATGTACCAGGCCCGGGGATCGCAGCATTGCCGGAATACGCGGCGCTGTTTCCCGGCCTGCCCCGCTATGCCGAAGGCACCCCGATGCCCGTCTCTCCCCTGTCGCCATTTCCCAAGCGCGGTCTGGCCGGGGCATCTAACGCGTGGTCCGCCGCCCCTTCACGCTCGGCAATTGGCGGCACGTTGCTGGCCAATGATCCGCATCTTGGCCTGACTGCACCCGGCGTTTGGTATCTGGCTCGTCTGGAGCTGGCCAAAGGCGGGGTCATCGGAGCGACCATTCCCGGCATTCCGGCAGTCATGACAGGCCGTAGTGACCGGCTGGGCTGGGGGCTGACCTCCTCTTATCTGGACGATCAGGATGTCCATATCGAGCAGTTGAACCCGGAAAACCCTGAAGAATACCTGTCACCCGACGGTTATAAACAATTCCGCTCCCGCCCGTCGATCATCGAAATCAAGGATGAGGCGCCCATCACCCTGACCCTGCGTTGGACCGAAAACGGGCCTGTCCTACCCGGCAGTCACTATGATCTGGAAACGATCACCCCACCCGGCCACGTCGCGTCCCTGTCGTGGACAGCGCTCAGCCCCCGTGACACATCCATGACGGCGTCGATGGCACTGATGAATTCGGACAACGTGCGCGAAGCCATTGATGTGGCTGAACAATTCATTGCGCCCTCGCAAAACCTGTCGCTGGTTGACAAGGACACCATCGGCATGAAGCTGATCGGCGCGATGCCCAAGCGTGACATCCGCAACCAAAGCCGCGGTCGCATCCCTACACCGGGTTGGTTGGCGGAAAACCTCTGGCAAGGACGCTTACCTTATGCGGACAACCCCGAATTTGTTGCCCCCGCAGGTGGCATTCTGGGCAACACAAACAACAAGATCATCGACCGGCCCTTCCCGGAACATGTCTCGTACGAATGGGGCGACACCCAGCGCATCAATCGGTGGGAACGTCTGATGCAATCGCGTGAGGTACACACCCGCGACAGCTTTATCGAGGCGCAGCTTGATACCGTCAGCTTTACCGCGCGCTCGTTGCTTCCACTGATCGGCGCGGACTTGTGGTTTACCGAGGCATCGGCTCCCGAAGGCACCCCGGAACGCCAACGTCAGATCGCGCTGTCCCTGCTGGCTGAGTGGAACGGTGAAATGAACGAACACCTCCCCGAGCCACTGATCTACGCCGCATGGCTGCGCGCGCTGCAGAACCGGCTGATCTCGGACGAGTTGGGACCTCTGGCCACCGAATACAAGCACGTCGAACCGCTGTTTATTGAGCGTGTGTACCGCGACATCGATGGCGCATCCGTCTGGTGCGACGTCCGCCAGAGCGCACCCGTGGAGACCTGCACTGATATGGCGCGGCTGGCGCTGGACGACGCGCTGATCTGGATCACCGAGAAATACGGCGGCGCTTTGGAATCCCTGCGCTGGGGCGACGCCCATCAGGCCACACATGATCACCAGGTTCTGGGATCGGTTCCGGTTCTGCGGTTCTTCGTCAACATCCGCCAGTCCACCAGCGGTGGTGATAATACCCTGCTACGCGGACGCACATCGGGCGAAGGTCCCGACCCGTTCCAAAACGTGCACGGGGCCGGTTATCGCGGCGTATATGATTTTGCCGATCCCAACAGCTCGGTCTTCATCACGGCAACCGGTCAGTCCGGCCACTTCCTGTCGCGCTACTACGACGATCAGGCGCAGCTTTGGCGGCGGGGTGAGTATATCCCGATGTCGCTGGACCTGGACCTGGCCCGTGCGGCAGCAGTTGGTGTGACAAACCTGATCCCGCGCTGAATTCTATCGTTTCGGCAGGACTTTGCCCCTTTTCTTGCCCGCCGTGGACGCGCGCGGGTGTTTTCGCCTACGATCCGTTGGCCGACTATTTGGAACCGGGGGTACAGATGGCCAGTATTCGGGACATGATGAACAATCTCGCGCGCGATTACGCAATCGCCTGGAGTTCGGGCGACCCTGAAGCGGTTGCCAGTTTTTTTGCACCCGATGGGCAGATCACCATCAACCGGGGCGAACCGATCGTCGGGCGGGCCGCCGTAGCGGAAATGGTTCGCGGTTTTTACGCCGACTTCCCGGACCTTGAAGTCCGTTGCGATATGCTCCGGTGGGCCGGAACGCACGCCATCTTTGTCTGGACACTGGAAGGACACCATTCCAAGACCGGCAACCATGTGGTTACCCGTGGCTGGGAAGAATGGGAGCTAACGGCCGAAAACAAAATCCAGTCTTCGCTAGGCTGGTTCGACGCCGAAGATTATCAGCGTCAGATTGACGGTCATTAATCTGAAATCAAGTTATTCGGTTGTGATCGCGTAGTCGCGGGGGATACCCTTGGTCACTTCGAACCAGGCAGATGCTTTGGTTCGACTTTGGTGCGCATCAAAAGCCGCTTGGCTTTCAAAGACTTCTCTGACGTTGAACCGGCCCGGGACGGCCGCGTCTTCCTCAACTTCGAATGAAAGGCAACCGGGTTCAGCGCATGTCAGGGCAATATGTTCAGGCAATGCAGCGCGTACCTGCGCGAGTCGATCGGCAGGTACCGCTATGTGGCCTTTCAGGAAAACCCGTGCCTCTGACATTGCGCCTCGCGGTCCGATCAAAGTGCGTTGAACTGCGCCGCCTGCTTGTCGGTCCACAAGACGGTGATTTCGAACCCGGTTTCCGTCTGTTCTTCGGATCGAACGACATCCTGACGGAACAACCATGCGCGTTTGTCGCCTTCGGCAAATCCCAGCGTCAGTACTGATTGGTGCCGAACGCCCTGCAGCTTGACCGCGATCTCGGCCAGCAACGGCTCGATCCCCTCGCCGGTGACCGCGGAAATGGCAAAGATCGACGGATCGCGATCAGCCCGCGCAAATGCGGCCTCGCGTTCGTCCTCGCTCAGCAGGTCAATCTTGTTCCAGACCTCAAGGCGTGGCCGTTCCTCGTCCACACCAAGCGAGGTCAGGATCGCCTCAACATCCTGCGCCTGTTCGTCGGTTTCTTCGTGGCTGATATCGCGAACGTGCACGACGATGTCTGCGCCCAGAACTTCTTCGAGCGTGGCGCGGAACGCCGCGACCAGTTCCGTTGGCAAGTTCGAAATAAAGCCCACTGTGTCCGACAGGATCAACTCTGGCCCATCAGGCAGTTCGACCCGCCGCATGGTCGGATCGAGCGTGGCGAACAACATGTCCTTGGCCATCACTTCCGCCCCGGTCAGGCGGTTGAACAGCGTCGACTTCCCGGCGTTCGTATAGCCCACCAGCGCCACAATCGGATACGGTACCTTGGCCCGTGCAGCGCGGTGCAACGTTCGGGTTTTGATTACCTTCTGCAACTGGCGGCGCAAGCGCACCAATTGATCATCGATGGCGCGGCGGTCGGCCTCGATCTGGGTTTCACCCGGACCACCTACAAAACCCAAGCCGCCGCGCTGACGTTCCAAGTGAGTCCAGGCCCGGACCAGGCGGGTGCGCTGATAGCTAAGCGCAGCCATCTCGACCTGAAGCACGCCTTCGCGGGTGCGGGCGCGATCGCTGAAAATCTCGAGGATCAAGCCGGTTCGGTCAAGGATCTTGACCTTCCAAGCCTTCTCGAGGTTGCGCTGCTGTACCGGCGTTACTGGTCCATCGATCAGCACCAGTTCGATTTCGTTTTCCTTGAATCGCGCGCCAAGCTCTTCGATCTTGCCACTGCCGAACAAAAGACCCGGCTGGGCGCGCTGAAGACGCACGATTTCGGACCCGATCACATCCAGATCGGGCAAAGCGGCAGCCAGCGCCACCGCTTCTTCCAGCGCCGGTTCGGGAACACGGCGCTGTTCATCTGATTTGATTTCCGGATGCAGCACCCAAGCCCGGGTGCGCGTCCTGTCATGTTCCATCAAGAGGCGTCTTCGCCCTCATACAGGCTGATCGGCTGCGACGGCATGATCGTCGAAATCGCATGTTTGTAGACCAGCTGCGACTGTCCGTCGCGGCGCAACAATACGCAGAAATTGTCGAACCAGGTGATTACACCCTGCAATTTCACGCCGTTGATCAGGAATATTGTGACCGGGACCTTTGCTTTCCGTACATTGTTCAGGAACGCGTCCTGCAGATTCTGTCTGTCCGAAGCCATATTTTTATAATCTCGCCATTGTTCTTGCTACGCGCTGCGGACCAACGCGCTCCCTCTGGCCGAGTATGGAGTGTCGTTAACCGATATTCCAGATGAAAAATAAGGCGTCAGCAAAGGTGAGGATTCTCAGTCTCGCCAGAGGGTTGGAGTAATCAACGCAATGATCGCCAATGTTTCCAGCCGCCCGATCACCATCGCCGCGCACATGGTAAGCTTTGCCCCCCACGGTAAATCAACCAGTCGAATGGGAACATCCGTGGCCAGTTCGATCAACGGTCCCGTGGTACTGAGCGCCGCGACGCTAAGAACCATGGCTTGTTCAAACCCCGACCCCATAGCCGCCAGCAGCAGATTGAACAACGCCGCCGTAAGGGCAAACATCATCAGGAAGATCCAGGCAATAAAAGCCCCATCGCTTTGAATACGCCGATTGCCGCCACCAATGCCACTGACGGATGACGGATAGATCAGTCGGTCAATCTCGCGCGCGCCATTCAGATACAAAGCAAAGACACGCAGCAGCTTCACCCCGCCCGCCGTGGTGGCCACGCCTCCTCCGATCAGCGCGAGGCCCATCAGGATCAATCCTGGAGTCCCCAAGCCGGACAGCTGTTGCGCATCATTCCAATTCGCGCTTTCGAAACCGACCGTGGTCAGGAAGGACAAGGCCGTAAAGATCATCCCCCAGATCACGCCAAGCGCCTGAAGCGGCTCCAGCTGATTGCCAATTTCAAGGACACCCGCCCAGACCCGCGCAAACAACAGAGCAGCGACGAAACCGACAATCATCAGACCGATCCGGAACTCCGGGTCCTTATCCAGCCGGGAGTAACCTGTTGTTGCCGTGTCGGTGGAAAACGTCAGACGGGATAAGGCAAAGAACAGGAAAAGAAACAGGATCGCCTCGCCCGTGATACCCGCCTGTGCCCCTTCCAGACCCCCAACCGGCGAAATACCGGACGTGGCCATCGTCGACATCGCATGGCACACGGCGGTCAGCCCCTCTTCTCCTGCGACCAGAAGCAGAATCCATATGACGGCCGTCAGCCCGGAATAGACGGGCGTCAGAGTGCGCGTTACCCGGATCAGCCGACCGCGCGGGTCGACCGCTTCGCTTTGTGCAACGCCTGAAACAGGGCGTCCGGGCTGACCGCGGGCCGTAATCTCGAACCCACCCAGCGACAAAGGGGCGAGAATGGCGGCCGCTGCAATCCACATCAGCAGGCCACCCATCCAACCGACCAGCGCCCGCCACAGGTGAAGAGGTGCAGTCAGACGATCCGGATCCGGGAACAGATCCGCGCCGGTGGTGGTCACGGCGCTGACCATATCGAAATACGCGTTTAGGTAGGTCGTGTTGCCTAGGGCATCATGCAAGGGAATCGCAAGAAACAGGGGCAAAACGGTGAAACAAGCCAGCAGCACGGCCAGTTGCCCCAAGGTTCCTCGGCGCGGAACCCGGCTGGACGAGGCCAGCGCGATGCTGCTCACAATGAACAGCCCCAACAAACCCGAGTAGAAAAACGATCGGGACGTACCGTGATCGTCCAGCGCCAGCGCATAAATCGCCGGCACCCACATAGACAATGCAACGATACCCGAGATCAACAGAAACAGCGGTAACCGCTGCACCAGTCTGATCTGTTGTGTCCGAGCGCGCGCCATCAGAAGAAATCGATTGAAACCTGCATCAGGCGTTCGACCTCTGGCACGTCCTTGGCCATGGCGAAAATCGCCACCACATCCTTTTCATCAATCCGCAGGCTGCCTGTCGGGCGCAAAAGTTCATCGCCTTTTCTAACCGCGCCCACCAAAACGCCTTCGGGGAAATCAATGTCCCGTAGCTTCTGCCCCGCCATGGGAGAGGTCGACAGAACCTCCGCCTCGATCACCTCGGCCTCGGCATCGCCGATGGAGTAAACCTGCCGTACCCGCCCGTGGCGGATATGGCGAAGGATCGAACTGACCGTAGTCGCGCGCGGGTTGATATAAGCGTCGATCCCCAACGGGCCCATCAGGGCCACCATGCTGGGGTCATTGATCAGGGCAATCGCCAGCGCGCAGCCTTCGGCCTTTGCCCGCACTGCGGCCAACATGTTGGCACGGTCGTCATCGGTAACGGCCAGCATCGCGTCAGCGCGTTCGATCCCGGCCTCGCGCAACAAGGCCGCGTCCAGGCCGTCCCCGTTCAGAACAATCGTCCTCTCGAGTGTTTCGGCGGCTAATTCGGCGCATTGGCGATCACGCTCAATAACCTTGGCGCGCACGCGACTTTCGCGCTCTTCCAACGTCCGGGCCACTTCCAGCCCGACATTGCCGCCGCCAACGATCACCACGCGGTCCTGTTTCTTTTGAGCTTTTCCGAACACCTCCATCGTGCGGTCCACGTCTTTGACATTGGTAAAGACGTAGCATTCATCGCCAACAAACAGCTGATCTTCGGATTCAGGCGCAAACAACGTGCCATCGCGCCGAACGCCGACAACGATTGAGCTGAGGGTCGAAAACAGGTCCGTCAGCTGCCGCAACGGCGTGTTCACGATGGGACAGTCCTCTTCGATGCGGATGCCCAGCAATTGCGCCTGCCCGTCCATGAACATCTCGGTATCAAAGGCGGACGGCGCCGACAGGCGCCGCATGGCAGCGGCCGCGACCTCACGCTCGGGGCTGATCACCACATCGATGGGCAGGTGGTCGCGGCGAAACAGGTCCGAGTGGATGGCCTGCAGATACGATTTCGCCCGCAACCGCGCGATCTTGCGCTGGATGGAAAAGACCGAATGCGCCATCTGACAGGTGACCATGTTCACCTCATCCGAATGGGTCGCCGCGATGATCATATCAGCGTCCCGCGCACCAGCGCGTTCCAGCACGTCAGGATAGCTGGCGAACCCGGCAATCCCCTGCACATCCAGCGTTTCCGTCGCCCGGCGCACCAGATCGGGATTGTTATCCACTACCGTCACGTCATTCAGCTCGCCCGACAAGTGACGTGCGATCTGCCAGCCGACCTGACCGGCGCCGCAAATGATGACCTTCATGTTTTTGGCCCTTCTGCCTGAAATCTTTGAATGACAGATGCCCCCATAGCGGTCAATTGAATTGTCATACCTGCGAGACTGAGGCAAGATAAGCCCATGAAATCAGTACTTCGCCTGCTCGTTCCCGTGATGTTCCTATCCGCCTGCACCGGCCCCCTTTCGCTGTACTACCGCGAGGGTGAAAGCGTTTCGCGCGCGCAGTCCGAGACCACACAATGTCAGGTTCAGGCGGTTAAAGACGTACCGATCGCCAATCAGATACGGCAGAGCCCGCCCACATATTGGCCCGGTCGCACCTATTGCGACAGCCAAGGCAGGTGCCATCGGTCGCCCGGTTGGTGGCAACCCGGACAGGTTTACACTGTCGACGTCAATGCCGGTCTGCGCAAACAGGTCGAGGCTCAATGCATGGCCAGAAAAGGGTTCCGTCCCATTAGCCTGCCGCCCTGCAAGCAGAACGTTAAATCACAGGTACCGCCTTCGCGGACAACGACACTACCGCCGTTGGGAACCGAGTCCTGCTACGTGAAATTCGACGACGGATCGTTCCAGATCATTACACCCGGCCAAACATGACAAATTCAGACAGATCTGGCTTGCCTGCGCCGTGACGCAAACCACAGGTGAAATGCAATTGCGGTGCCGTAGATACCTATGACCACAGCCAGCATTGCGGCCTCATCCGTGCGCAACAGGATTGCAAGCAAGAGCGGCGTGCCCAACAGGTTTCCACCATTACCCATCTGCGCCATAGCGCCATAGCTCAGCGCCTGCGCCTCGGCCGAAGCATTTAGCTGCGGAACCGCCGCGAAACTGCCGCCCTGAACCAATCCCAATACCGCGAAAAGAGCGATGCAAACAACTGGCAGCGAAGCGCCGAAAAACAGCGCCGAAATCGTGAGGATGCCCAACCCGAACCCGAGGTTGATGACAACGACACTGGACACAATGTTCAACAGCTGCGGAACAACCAGCCACGACAGCACGATACCCGCGAGTGGCATGAGGCCAGCAATCGAGGCCCTCGTCGCCTCAGGTAACTGACCCGGCAGGATCGCCAGCAGCGACACAAAGGTCAGTGTGTAAAAGAACCACCCCAGCGCCGGTGCGGCCACAAAGGTCGAGCGGTAGGTCTGCAGGTGAACCTCGGCAAAGTACTTCAGGCTCCATCGCATCCTTTCCGGTTGCCCCATGTCTACTTGCAGCCGGATCAATATGATCAGCCCGGCGGTCGCCAACATCAGTGCACCATGCAATCCGAAAAAGCCGGGCAAGCCAAATTGATCCACGAAAGGCAGGCCAATCCACGCGTTCAGGGCAAAGGCCACTCCGAAGAAACTGCTCCACAGAACCATCGCCGCATTTCGGGCTTTCCCATGAGTGATCTGTGCGATCAGCGTCGGGGCCGCAACGACGATGGCGAGATGAGACACCCCTTCGAGCACGCGGCTGGTCAGCATCGCGTAAAAGCCGGGTATCGTCGATTGGAACAGCGAAATTGCGCCGCCAAGTAACAGGCCAAAAATCAATAGCCTGACGGGGCCTACCCGCCCCGTGACCGCACCAGACACGGCCCCGAACACCGCGCCGATCAGGCTGATGATCGACAACATCCATCCGATAGAGCCCGCATATTCAGGATAGAGCAACCCGACATCGGCGAAGGGCACCGCAATCTTGGCAAACTGCGTGGCGGCACCCAACCCGGCTAGCCAGAGTATTAAAACTTGAATGAAAACGCGAACAGGCTGTGTCATGAGGCCGTTCTACAGGCCGCCTTTATCTGTGGACACGCATAAATTATGCGCGGCTGTCCCGCGACCCGCTGACCAACCGAACCGGCGTCCCATCAGACAGATACAGCCGTTCCCAAATGATCTGACCGGCGCTGATCCGTATCTGATCATGCCGGGCCTCAGAAGTTATGAAAGATTTGGGTTCAGGGTGCTGCAGATCCCACCAGCCTTCACCCTGCAACTCCGCCTCTGCCTGTCGGATTTCATCGGTTGCAAACTGCCACAGAGACACGCCCAGCAGTGAGTTCTGGCTGGTTTTCCAGTCTTTTGCGCGTCCGGTCGAATACGCCAGACACTTGTGGCTGGCCTCTTCCACCAGATGGACGCACTCGTTCGAGTTCGCCACCAGCCGCTTGAGCGCGCTGTCATCTCGTCTGGTGGAACCAAGTGCCGAGAAAACCGCAGCCTGTATGGCCGGCTCTGGAATCTGAACACCGTTCTCCCATCTGGAAATCGTCGTCTGGTCAACCCGCAACAATTCGGCAAGCACGGATTGTTTGTACCCGACCGACCTGCGCATCCGTTTGAGACGCGGGCCAAACGCGGGGTACCCCGCACCGGCTGAGGTCATATGAAGCGTGACTGCTGGCTTTGCCATTCATGCCTCCCAGCGGATCACTCCGCCGGTTCCGGTTCATCCAATTGCGCAACACGCGCACCAGATTTGTTCGACGTCACAACACCCAGCGATTTCAGCTTACGGTGCAGCGCGCTGCGCTCCATGCCGACAAAACTGGCGGTCCGGCTGATATTGCCGCCAAAGCGGTTGATCTGGGTCAGCAGGTATTCGCGTTCGAACGCCTCGCGGGCTTCGCGCAGTGGCAGCGTAGCCAGCGCACCAGACAGAACCACGCGACCGGATTCATCGGTTTTTTCCTCTTCGGCAGGCAATTCCCTGGCTTCGATCGGACCAGTCCCGTCGCCGAGGATCAGGACACGCTCGATCAGGTTTTTCAACTGACGCACGTTACCCGGCCATGTCATGGTCTGCAGCAAAGCGACGGCTTCCTCAGACATATCCCGAACCGGCAACCCTTGAGATTCATTGCACATTTCAATGAAATGCTGCGCCAGAACCGGAATATCCTCGCGCCGGTCTTCCAGCGACGGAACGGCAATCGGGACGACATTCAGACGGTGGTACAGCTCCTCCCGGAACCGGTCGGCTTCGATCTCAGCCTCCAGATCGCGGTTTGTCGAGGAAATCACCCTCAGATCGACGCGAACCTTGTCGGATCCCCCTACCCGCTGGAATTGCTGGTCGACCAGAACCCGCAGAATTTTGGACTGGGTACCCAGTGGCATATCTGCGACCTCGTCAAAGTAGATCACACCGCCATGGGCTTCTTCCAGCAGACCGGATTCGATTCCGCGCTCAGTGGACTCGCGCCCGAACAGCACTTCCTCAACCCGCTCCGGCTCGATACCGGCACAGTTTACGGTGACAAATGGCGCATTGGCGCGATTGGAATGTGCGTGGATATAGCGGGCAGCGATCTCTTTGCCCGACCCGGCCGGACCGCTCAGCATCACGCGACCATTCGACTTGGTAACCTTGTCCAAATGACTCTGCATCGCGCGGAACGAGGCCGATTTGCCGATCATGTCCGAGTTTGTAACCTCGCGGCGTTTCAGCGAGGCATTTTCGCGACGCAAGCGCGAGGTTTCCATGGCGCGACGGATCACAACCATCAACTGGTCAATGTTGAAAGGCTTTTCGATAAAGTCGTAAGCCCCCTGCTTGATGGCTGCGACCGCGATTTCGATGTTCCCGTGCCCGGAAATTATCACCACCGGCACATCCGGATTGTCGCGTTTCACCGCCTTCAGGATATCGATCCCGTCCATGCGGCTGTCCTTGAGCCAGATATCAAGGATCAAAAGACCCGGTGGCTCGGAATTGATCGACGACATGCACTCGTCCGAGTTTGCCGCCAGCCGGGTTGAATAGCCTTCGTCCTCCAGAATGTCGGACACCAGTTCGCGAATATCGCGTTCGTCATCTACGATCAGAATGTCGCTCATCTTTGGCCTGCTTTCAGTTTGTTAGTATGAATTGCCTGCTTTTGTGGCGCTGCGGTCTGGGAAATATTGCCCCCCGGCAAACGGATTACGGCCATCGCACCGAAATGGTCCTGTCCGTCGAATACGGGCGCGTCTTCCAAAGTCAGCGCGCCGCCATGTTCTTCTATGATCTTCTTGACGATGGGCAGGCCCAGACCCGTGCCCTCGTCGCGAGTCGTGACATACGGTTCAAACAGTCGCGCCCGATCTTCGGGCAAGCCTATGCCATTGTCCGCAATAGTTATTACCGTTCCCGCTTCATCATTGGTTAGCGCCACTTTTATCTGTGGCTTCAGGTTTTCCGGTGGGCCTTTTTGTTTAAGCGTTTCAATGGCCTCACCCGCGTTCTTGATCAGGTTCGTCAATGCCTGGTTCAACATCGTCGCGTCCACATCCGCCAGAACCGACTGCTCCGGCAGGGTCGCATCGATTTGAACATCTGGTTGTCCGGCCTGTTGCAGCAGGACCGCTTCGCGCACCAGCTCGACAATATTCTCCTCACGTCGATCAGGTTCCGGCATTCGCGCGAATTTTGAGAATTCGTCCACGATCCGTCGCAGGTCGTTGGTCTGCCGGACGATCACATCGGTCATGGACTCGAGGCTGTCGCAATCTTCTTCGTCCAGCTTGCGCGAGAATTTCCGTTTGATCCGTTCAGCGCTGAGCTGGATGGGCGTCAGAGGGTTCTTGATCTCATGCGCAATGCGCCGGGCAACATCGCCCCAAGCGGCCATGCGCTGCGCGCTGACCAGATCGGTCACGTCATCGAAGGCCACCACGTAGCCTTCCAAACCACCGTCTTCGCCGCGCCGGATTGCCATTCGGACCAGCAGGTTTTCCAGCTGGCCCTTGCGAGTCACCTTGATCTCGCCCTGCACCGCCTCTTGCCCGCTGGCCTTGAGGCTTTCGAACAATGGCAAGAACTCGGGCACCGCAATGCCAATAGCCAAGTGTTCCTCGCCGCGCGACCAGTCCAGCAGTCGTTCGGCCGACCGGTTCACGAACGTGACGCATCCATCCGAATCCACACCGACCACACCGGACGTTACCGAGCTGAGTACCGAATCAAACAGGCGACGACGGCGTTCGATCTGACGCGTGTTCTCCAACAGAGTGTCGCGTTGTCCTTTAAGTTGTCGCGTCATCTGATTGAAATAACGGCCTAACATAGCGATCTCGTCGTCGCTGGCCTCTTCGATGACCTGCACGCTCAGGTCCCCAGCCCCGACGCGTTGCGCTGCCGTGGTCAGGCGTCCGACCGGGCGCGACAGGCGTTCGGCAAACCACATCCCCAAGGACATCGCGGCAAGGATGAGGATAACGGCAAAGCTCAGATACAAAAGCCCGAACTCGAACAGAACCCGGCCTCTCTCGCTTTCTAGCTGTTGGTAGAACTGAACCGTTTCCTTGGTGTCGTCCAGCAGCGTCAATAACTCACCGTCCACATCGCGGCTGACGTATAGATAGCGGTCCAAATACGCTTGCAGCGGCACCAGCGCGCGAAATTCGTTGTTTTGCCAATCGGCGATGATCAACAGACCATTGTCGGTGGCCTCAACGATCTGTTCCGGCGTCGGCGCCTCGTAGTTGAAAAGATAAGACCGATCACCACGGGATTTGATTTCACCACTGCCATCAATGACATAGGCCTCACGCAGACCCCGTTGAATCTGCGACTGGCCCTGCGCCAGAACCTCACGCAGTTCAGCATCTGAGATGTAGAAGTCAAGCGACCGCGCGTTGTCGAGGAACCGCGACAGAACGATGGCATCCTGTGTCAAACCCCTGCGGTGCTCCTGCTCATAGGCTTCGGCGGCGGACAAGGATGAACCGACCACCTGACGGACCCGGTCCGAGAACCAGCCCTCGAGGCCGATATTCACTGTAAGACCTGCAAAGATAGCAACGGTCACAGTCGGCACCAGTGCAAGTAAGGTAAACGCCCCGATCAAACGCAGGTGCAGACGCGACCCGGCGGATTTTGCACGGCGTGCCGCTATCAGGCTGCCTACCTGTCCCAGCACCAGTGCGGCAACGACCAGAACATAGACCAGATCGGCCAGCAGAATCAGCCGCAGAGTGGGCGCTGCCGAGCCCAGATCGAAGGGGCCGATGACCAGATAGGTCGCCAGCGCCAAGACCGGCCCCAAAAGAACCAGCCCCAACGTGCTAATATTGCGCAGTTTTCGGGATTTCCGCCACCGATCAATCGATAGGATCAGCCCGCTCTGTGCTCGGGTTGCCACCGTCTGCCCTCATCCTGATGTGCCGCTTGCGCGGCTTACCGCCATATCTCGTGGTCCTTGCCGGATGCGTACCCGGATGCCACGCTTTGTGTGGCGATATTACATCAGTTTGCGGCGCCGTGTCACCTGAATATCGAGATCTGTAATTTTTTTGCGCAGCGTATTTCTGTTGATCCCCAGCAAATCGGCACATTTCGCCTGATTTCCGCCGGTTGCGTCCAGCGCCAGTTCGATCAAAGGGGCTTCGACCTCGCGCAGGATGCGCTGATACAGGCCCGGCGGTGGCAATAAATTGCCGTGCAAATCAAAATAGCGGCGCAGGTGGCGGGCGACCGAGGCCGACAGTTTTTCGCGCTCTCCATCGCCCAGCACAGGTTCGGCCTCGGGCTGGCTGCCCAATACCATCTCGACTTCGGCTTTCGAGATTTCCTCGGCCCGGCTGGTCAGGCTCAAACGGCGGATTGCGTTTTCGAGTTGCCGTACATTCCCGGGCCAGGAGTATCGCCGGACGAGTTCTATGGCCTCGGGGCTGAGCCAGCGTTTTACGCCCTGTTCACGCTCTTCACGGGCAAGGAAATGATCAGCCAGCAAGGTGATATCATCCACCCGTTCGCGCAGCGCCGGCACATGGATGGTTGCACCGCACAGGCGGTAATAGAGGTCCTGACGGACGCGACCGCTCTCCATTGCCTCGGTCAGATCCGATTGGCTGGTCGCCATGAATCGCGGAACATGATCGCCGGGCGTATCCATCATGCGGACAATACGCGCCTGAAGCTCATCCTCGATATCGGCGATTTCATCGATCAGCAGCGTGCCGCCACGCACCCGTGCCATAACGCGCGCAGGTCCTTCCAAATCGCGCAGATCACCGGCAGTCGCCGTTACAAACGGCAAAGTCCGCCGGTCCGAGAAATCGTGAATGGCTCGCGCTATCAGTGACTTACCCGTTCCGCTTTCACCAGAGATCATCACGGAGAGGTCGGTGTTCATCACCCGCGCCACCAGCCGATAAAGCGCCTGCATTCCCGGTGTCCGTCCAACCAACGGCAGTTCCTCGGGCCGATCTTCCGCAGGTGCAACCGCATCCGCCTGTACGCGCTGCTTCTGCTCTAACGCGCGCGCCGTGCGCTTCATCAGGTCTGGCAGATCGAAAGGTTTGGGCAAATAGTCGTAGGCATCAGCCTCAGCCGCCTGAATGGCCGTCATGATAGTGTTCTGTGCCGAGATCACGATAACCGGCAGCCCCGGCCGATCCTGAGCGATCTTTGGCAGCATCTCCAACCCGTTCCCGTCCGGCATGACCACGTCAGAGATCACGACGTCGCCTTTTCCCTCGCCGACCCAACGCATCAGAGTTGTCAGCGAGGATGTCGCATGCACCTTGCACCCGGCCCGTGTCAGAGCTTGTGTCAGTACGGTTCGGATCGTGCGGTCATCATCTGCGACGAGTACGGTTCCATCCATCAGGTGCTCTCCTTAGTCTCCGGCCGTTTGGCCAGCTGCCTTATGTTGTGTCGCGAGGCGCCCGTCTGAGGGACAGGCGAAATACTGTGTTGCCCGGCACCGACTCGGCGGAAATCCAACCGTCGTGGTCCGAGACAATCTTGCTGACCAGCGCCAGCCCGAGGCCGGTGCCGTTTTCCTTGCCGGATACGAACGGGTCGAAAATGTCGCTGCGTATTTTGTCCGGCAGTCCAGGCCCATCGTCGATGATTTCGATCTGAAGGGGCAAAGAATATCCTGATCCATCACTACGTCGCAGGCGGAAGGAATGCTCGAAATACGTCCGCAGGCGAATTGTACCACCTTTGGGATCGGCCGCTTCGGAGGCGTTTTTTAGAAGGTTCAGCACCACCTGCAAAAGTTGATCCGGATCACCATAGGCCAAGGGCAGCGAGGGGTCGTAATCCTCAACAATCGTCATATGCGCGCCAAACCCCAACAGCGCCGAGCGTCGTGCACGGTCGAGAACATCATGAACGTTGACGGGTTTGAAATCCGGTTTCGAGAGATTTCCGAACTGTTCAACCTGCTCCAGCAGCTTCACGATACGGCGGCTTTCGGCCACAATTAGATCAGTCAGTTCAAGGTCTTGCTGGCTGATGTTCATACTCAGAAGTTGGGCTGCGCCGGTTATCCCGGCCAATGGGTTCTTGATTTCATGCGCCAGCATCTCGGCCATGCCAATCGCGGACTGTGCCGCCGACTTTACGGTGTTGCCCCGTGTCATCCTACCTGCCATCTCACGCGGGGACATTGTCATGATCATCGATCCCGGATGCCCCAGCAGCGGCGCGATCTGCAATGCGCATTGCAGCGGCGCACGATTGCCCGAACCGACATCCACGTCATTTACAAACAGCGGCGTGCCATATTCACGCGCACGCAAAAAAGCCTCTTCCAGCGGCGCATCCACGGCTATCTGATCCCAGACGGGATGTCCGATGACAGATTTCCGGGACGCGTTCAAAAACCCCTCGCCTGCGGAATTCACGTCTGCGATCCGGTCGTCGGCATCGATGATGAAGGCCGGAACAGGCAGCGAGGTCCAGATGCTTTGATCTGAAGTCATGCGGCTGCCTCCGCATCTCCACTAAGCGCATCCCCCAGCAGGCGCAGCACCTCGTCGGTGTCCCGTGACGTCAAAACTGCGCGACGCAAAGTGGCCGGCGTACCGGCTTCATCCATGTACCAACCCAGATGTTTGCGCGCCACGCGCAGGCCCAGATCGGCACCGTAGAAGCCGAGCATCGCTTCGTAGTGATAGCGCACCATGTCAATCAGTTCGCCGTTCGCAGGAATGACCGGCGCTTGCGCGCTGTAAAGGTCGTGGCACATCTGAGCCAGCAACCATGGCTTGCCCTGCGCGCCTCGCCCAACCATGACCCCATCCGCGCCAGAGTGGTCCAACGCGGTGCGAGCTGATTCGGTATCCACGATGTCACCGTTCGCGATGACAGGGATCGAAACCGCCTCTTTCACCGCGCGGATCGCATGCCAATCGGCGTGGCCCTTGTAGAATTGGCACCGGGTTCGGCCGTGAATCGTGACCAGCCGAATACCCGCGTCCTGCGCCCGGCGTGCCACGTCCGGCGCGTTCAGCAAGCTGTCATCCCACCCCAAGCGGGTCTTAAGCGTCACAGGGACATCTACGGCCTCGACCACCGCTTCGATCAACGTCAGCGCGTGATCCGGCGTTTTCAGCAGGGCCGACCCGGAGTACCCGTTCGTGACCTTTTTAGCCGGGCAGCCCATGTTGATGTCGATCACCCGTGCGCCACGGTCGGCGACCTGACGGGCTGCCTCGGCCATCCAATGCGCCTCACGCCCGGCCAGTTGAACGGCAGTGTTTTCGACGTCTGCGGACAGCTCTGCCCGTTCCCGCACGCCGGGTTTGGCCTGAACCATTTCCTGACTGGCGACCATTTCGCTCACGACCATGCCCGCGCCAAAGCGCATCACCAGATCACGGAACGGCCGGTCGGTAATCCCGGCCATCGGGGCCAGCATGACAGGCGGGTTCAGGGTTTTGTCAGCGAGTTGCAGAGTCAACGTGCTTAATCCTTGGGCAGTTACGGCTTAGATATCGAATTCCCCGCATATGAACAACAAAACGGCAGCAAACAAGCCTGCAAAATCATCATATGCACAATTTTTAGGCAACTTTACGTGGGTGATTGCCTCTGCATTCACCGCAGCTTAAACACTGCGCTCAAATCACCGGAGAATTTGCCGTCATGACCACCGCAGCAATCATCGTCGCCGCAGGACGCGGATTGCGCGCCGGAGGGGGTGTTCCAAAGCAGTGGCGACCACTTGCAGGACGCCGCGTGGCGGACTGGACCATCGACCGGTTTCGAGAACAGGTGGACCATATTGTGCTAGTGCTGTCTGAGGATGATGCACCCGCGTGGAATGAGTTCTCGGACACAGACCTGCTGTTGGCCACAGGCGGTAGCGATCGCGCAGGTTCTGTGCGGAACGGGCTGAGTGCCCTAAGCGACCGTCAGGTTGAACACGTCCTGATTCACGATGTCGCCCGCCCGTGTATCAGCAGTCGCACAATTCAGGATGTTCTGAATGCTTTGACCACGCACGCAGCCGCCGCGCCGGGTCTGGCGGTGACCGATGCGCTCTGGACCGGAGAAGGAGCCGTCGTGACAGGAACGCAGGATCGGAGCGGTCTGTTCGCCGCACAAACTCCGCAGGGCTTTCATTATGATGCAATTGTCGCTGCGCATGCAGCGCATCCCGGAGGGGCGGCAGATGATGTTGAAGTCGCGCGCGCTGCGGGTCTGGACGTGGTTATTGTGGCTGGCGACGCAGATAATATCAAAATCACCCGACCCGAGGATTTTGCCCGGGCGGAACGCATATTGGGAACGGACATGGATGTAAGGCTGGGCAACGGGTACGACGTGCATCGGTTTGGCGACGGAGACCACGTGATCCTTTGCGGTGTGAAGGTGCCGCATGATCGCGGCCTTCAGGGTCATTCGGACGCGGATGTTGGTATGCACGCCGTGACCGATGCGATCTATGGCGCACTGGCGCAGGGCGATATCGGCCAGCACTTCCCGCCTTCGGACCCGCAATGGAAGGGCGCCGCCAGCGAGATCTTCCTGCGCCACGCGGTCGAGTTGGCCGCGAAGATGGGGTACGCTATCTCTAATGTCGACTGCACGTTGGTCTGCGAATACCCGAAGATCGGGCCCCATGCGCCCACCATGCGAGAGGAAATGGCGCGGATTATGGACCTGCGCGCAGATCAGGTCTCGGTCAAGGCGACCACATCGGAACGCCTGGGTTTTACTGGTCGTAGCGAAGGCATCGCTTCGCTGGCCACGGCATGTCTGGTGAAGTCATGAGTGTCGCGCGAATGATCGGTACGGTCTGCGGCGTCGGCTACCTGCGCCCTGCACCGGGGACCTGGGGATCTCTGGTCGCCCTCCCCTTGGCTTGGGCTCTGCACACAATGGGCGGGTTTCCCTTGCTGGTCCTTGCCACCATTGCCGCGTTCTTCGCCGGCCTCTGGGCCACCCGCGTTATGACCGCAGGCAAGGATGATCACGACCCTTCGGAAATCGTCATTGATGAGGTCGCCGGTCAGTTCATTGCCCTCTGGGCCATCTCCTACCCGTCTTGGGCGCATGGGATCGAGATCACGGCGCTTTGGCCCGGTTGGGTGGCAGGGTTCCTGCTGTTTCGCCTGTTCGACATCACCAAGCCCGGCCCGGTAGGCTGGGCAGATCGCAAAGGCGACGCGATGGGCGTCATGCTGGACGATGTCATCGCGGGTGTCTTTGCTGGTATCGGTGTTCTGATACTTGCAGGCATTTCGCACGGAGTTCTGGGCCTATGAACGTCCCCGCCCTCCTAGACCGCGCCAAGGCACAAGGCGTGATGATCGCCACAGCCGAAAGCTGCACTGGCGGGATGGTCGCCGCAGCGCTGACAGATATTCCCGGCAGCTCGGCGGTGGTCGACCGAGGATTCGTTACCTACACGAACGAGGCAAAGCAACAGATGCTGGGCGTTCGAGAAGAGACATTGGACGCCCATGGCGCGGTCTCCGAAGAAGTCGCTCAGGAAATGGCAGAAGGGGCGTTAAAAAACTCCAACGCTCAGCTTGCAGTTTCCATCACCGGCATCGCTGGCCCCGGTGGGTCAGAATTCAAACCCGAAGGGCGTGTGTGCTTTGGCCTGGCCGCTGACGGGCAGCCAACGATTACCGAGACGGTCGAATTCGGCGCAGCCGGTCGTGACAATGTCCGCCGTGCCGCACGCGATCACGCTCTTGGGCTGCTATCGCAGGGGCTTTCGTCCCTTGCACAAAATTAAAGCACCGTCCGCTTTTTGACGCCCATTTAATCACCGGTTGGCAAAAGGCTCTAAAAACAGGCGCCAAATTCAGGGTCTGCCTCTTTTTTCCCCGCTCACTCTCGGCTTCAACGCCCGCTAAGCAAGCTGAAGAGGAGACCGGCTGATGAATGGAGCCGATACCGCCTGGATCATAGTAGCAACCGCACTGGTCCTGTTCATGACACTGCCGGGCCTGGCCCTGTTCTATGGCGGCCTTGTGCGCGCCCGCAACGTGCTGAGTGTTTTCATGCACTGCTTCAGCATTGCCTGTTTAATGAGCATCCTGTGGCTGGTTGCAGGGTATTCTATCGCGTTTGGCGACGGCGGTTCGGGCCTCTGGGGCGGCCTGGGCAAAGCCTTTCTGAACGGTGTCGATGCTGACAGCCTGTCGGGAACCCTGCCCGAGATCCTGTTCTTCGCCTTCCAGATGACCTTCGCAATCATCACCCCGGCGCTGATCGTTGGCGCCTACGTGGAACGTGTAGGCTATGGATTTGTCCTGATCTTCTCTGGCCTGTGGATGCTGCTGTGCTATGCACCGGTTGTTCACTGGATCTGGGGCGGCGGTATCCTGACCGATGGTGGTATTCTGGGAGAGATCGGCGTCCGCGACTTTGCAGGTGGCATTGTTGTACACGAAACTGCAGGTCTGGCCGCGCTTATCATCGCCGTTGTGCTCGGCCCGCGCCGCAACCGCACGACGCCTCCGCACAACCCCGGTTTTGTCATGATCGGTGCCGCGATGCTTTGGGTCGGCTGGTTCGGTTTCAATGGCGGTTCGCAGTTGGCAGCAGATGGCGGTGCCGCGATGGCGATGACCGTCACGCATATCTCGGCCGCCACCGCGTCGCTGACATGGGCACTGTACGAACGCATCAAATACGGCAAGGCGTCGATGGTCGGTCTGGTCACCGGTACGATTGCAGGTCTGGCCTCGATCACCCCCGCTTCGGGCTATGTTGACCCGGTTCAGGCGCTGATAATCGGTGGGGTGGCTGGTGTGCTGTGCCAGGAGGCCGTCAACGTCATCCGTAACAAGCTGAACATTGACGACACGCTGGACGTCTTCGCCGTGCACGGTGTGGGTGGCATCTTTGGCACCATCATGATCGCTGTCTTCGGCCTGGGTGCATGGACCGCGCAGTTGGGCGGGCTGGTGATCGTGGGTGTCTTTACGGCAGTTGTCACATTTGTGTTGATCAAGGTGGTTGCGTTGATCACCCCGCTTCGCGTAGACGCAGAGACCGAAACAAACGGGCTGGATCTGTCGGTACACGGCGAACGAGCCTATGACATGAGCAGCTGAGCCCACCTTGGCATGCTCTGCCCGCAAGGGCACTAAGCGGACCTCTTGGGGGTCCGCTTTTCTTTTATGCGCGACCCTCTCGACTCTGGGCCAAGGGACAGGCTATCAGCCCGCAATGCCATTCAGCCCAGAGGTACCGTTATGATCCCCAGTTCATTCCCCGACAGCACCGAAATCGCCCGCCTGACCGCGCGGATGTTGCTGGAGATCAAGGCCGTCCACTTCAACTCGCGCGAGCCGTTCACCCTGGCCAGCGGGTTGCCCAGCCCGACCTATATCGACTGCCGCAAGCTGATCTCATACCCGCGTATCCGCTCGACCCTGATGGACTTCCTGACTGTTACCGTGATGCGTGACGCGGGGTTCGAGGCGTTCGACAATATTGCCGGTGGTGAGACTGCGGGCATCCCCTTCGCTGCAATGGTTGCAGAGCGCATGGCGCTGCCGATGACCTATGTTCGCAAAAAGCCCAAGGGCTACGGCCGCAACGCCCGTATCGAAGGCGCGATGAGCGAAGGCGAGCGTGTATTGCTGGTTGAGGACCTGACGACCGATGGCGGTTCAAAACTGTCCTTCGTGGACGCGATCCGTGAAACCGGCGCGACTTGCGGGCATACAGCGGTCATTTTCTACTATGGCATCTTCCCCGAGACCGAAAAAACCCTCGGCGACCACGGCGTACAATTGCACCACCTATGCACTTGGTGGGATGTGCTGGCCGAAGCCAAAGCGCAGAAAGCATTTGACCAAGAGACACTTGAGGGCGTCGAAGCCTTTCTGAACGACCCGCGGGGCTGGCAGGAAGCAAACAAAGCCTGACGCGACGAAAACTGTTTTCACACCAGAAACAGTATCGGCAAAACTGACCGCGTTCGCACAATATGTTGACGTCCGACCCCTTTCCAATTCAAGATAGTGGGGTCGGGAGATATACACAGAATATCCCCAGAAAACATACAATTTGCCCCGCGAGGCAAGGCCGCGCTATGGACCTTGCCCAAGGGGATGATGAGAGCAGCAATGAACGAGATAAGCAGCATCGAGCAGGCGGCGGCTCAGATTCAGAACGCCGAAACCATGCCGCATTCCATCGAGGCCGAGCAGCAGCTTCTGGGTGCGATCCTGACCAACAACGACCTGTATGACCGGGTTGCCTCGATCATCGGGGCCGAACATTTCTATGACCCGGTCCATGCCCGGATTTACGAGGTCGCCGCCACACGCATCGCCAAGAATGCGCTGGCCTCGCCCGTTACCCTGAAATCCTTCATGGCCGAAGATGAAGGCCTGAAGGAACTGGGTGGCCCCGCCTATCTGGTCAAGCTGGCGGGTGCCTCGATCAGTGCCTTTGCCGTGCACGATTACGCCCAGATGATCTATGACCTCGCCATCCGGCGCGAGTTGATCCGGCTGGGCCGGGACATCTCGGACAAGGCGGCGCGGGTCGATATAAGCAGCGAACCCAAAGAGCAAATCGTCGAAGCCGAACAGCAGCTTTATCAGTTATCCGAGCAGGGCCAGACCGAACAGGGATTTCAATCCTTCCTCAAGGCGGTCACAGAAGCCGTCAACGTCACCAATGAAGCATACCAGCGCGGTGGTGGCATGGCGGGGATTTCCACCGGTCTGGCCGACTTGGACAAGCAACTGGGTGGTCTGCACCCATCTGACCTGATCATCCTTGCAGGTCGCCCGTCGATGGGGAAAACCTCGCTTGCGACCAACGTGGCGTTTAACGTGGCCAAAGCCTACAAGCGCGGCACCAAGCCGGACGGGTCCGAGGGTGCGATTGACGGCGGCGTGGTCGGGTTCTTCTCGCTCGAGATGAGCGCGGAACAGCTTGCGGGTCGTGTTCTGGCCGAGGCTTCCGAGATTTCCTCGCACAAGATCCGTCAAGGTGACATGACCGAGGCCGAGTTCCGCCGGTTCGTGGATGCCGCTAAGGATCTGGAGGCTTGCCCCCTGTTCATTGACGATACCCCTGCCCTGCCGATCTCGCAGCTGGCCGCACGCGCACGTCGGTTGAAACGAACGCATGGGTTGGACCTGCTGGTGATCGACTACCTGCAGCTTTGCCGTGGTATGGCCGACAACCGTGTGAACGAGATCGCCGAGATTTCGATGGGTATGAAAGCCATCGCCAAGGAACTGAACATACCGGTCATCGCACTGTCCCAGCTTAGCCGTCAGGTCGAAAGCCGCGACGACAAGCGCCCGCAATTGTCCGACCTTCGGGAATCGGGCTCGATCGAACAGGACGCCGATGTGGTGATGTTCGTGTTCCGCGAGGAATACTACAAGGAACGCGAAAAGCCCGGCGATCACGAGCTGGAAAAAATGGAAGAGTGGAAGCAGGCGATGGAACGTCTGCACGGCAAGGCCGAGGTTATCGTTGGCAAGCAGCGTCACGGGCCCATCGGAACGGTCGAGCTTTCGTTCGAGGCTCAGTTCACTCGCTTCGGTAACCTGGTCAAACCCTGGCAACAGGGCGGCGAGATCGAAGGGTACTGATCCCTACCAAAGCTCAGGTCGGTTAAACGCACTGACACAACGGGATGGCCCTTTAAATGGGGCCGTCTCGCCCTCCTTCAGCGATTGCCCCAGCCAGCCGTGCGGATGGCTTAGCGGCAAAGGTGCGGGAGCGAAGCCTTCGGTAATCGGGTGAAACCCCGTTTTGCAGTAATAGTCCGGATCACCATAGGTCACGGCAAAATCAACGCTGTGACGACGCAACTCGTCCAGTCCAAAGCGGATCAGCCTTTGCCCGATACCCGACTTCTGCCGATCCGTCCGAGCAGCCACCGGTGACATCAGAAACACCTGGCGAGGATCCTGATCAAAACGCAGGCGCGAAAACAGAATGCAGCCCAGCGGCTGAGGACCATCATGAGCGATGGCCGCGAACAGGTCTTCATCGGGTGTAGTCGACAGCAAATCCCTTACCAACTCACTGATGGCTTTTCCCTCATCCTTGCCTTCAGAGGCAGTAAAAACCTGTCTGAACAGATCGGGCAATGCATCGACCCATTCCTCTTTCTCTGCGGTCAGTTTCATCACAACCTCGATTCATACCCTGCGGACTGCAACACAGCCACCTGAGTACAAGGATGAGACTCGAACGGGTGAGCACAACCTCTTTTTCGCCAATGGCTTGCACGACTGGCCATTAGTTGCCCAACTTCCCGGTCAAGATTGCATTAATCGCCGCCTACCCCCTTGACCTGCCGTGATCCAATGTCATGAACAGAGCCATGAGTACCGCACGTTTGACGATCAATCTTCAGGCGCTGGCCAGCAACTGGCGGGCGCTGGATGCAAAAACCGAAGTCGAGACCGGCGCCGTGGTCAAAGCTGATGCCTATGGCCTTGGGGCCGGACCGGTGTCTGCGACCCTGGCCGAAGAAGGCGTCCGCAAGTTCTTTGTTGCTGTCGCCGAGGAAGGCGCAGCTGTGCGCAAGGCCATCGGTCCTGGTCCGATGATCGGCGTTTTCTCGGGTCATATGGAAGGCGACACCGATCTGCTGCGCGATCACGACCTGACGCCGCTGATCAACTCGCCCGAGCAATTCCTGCGCCATCAGCAAGCTCTGCCGGACCGCCCCTTCGGGATTCAGCTGGACAGCGGCATGAACCGTCTGGGGCTGGAACCTGCGGACTGGGCAGAACTGCGCCCGAAGGCCGAGCCGCTGAACCCTGTCGTCGTCATGTCGCACCTTGCCTGTTCGGACGAACCCCAGCATCCCATGAACCGCCAACAGCTGAAGACCTTCCGGGAAATGACCGAAGGCGTTGTTGCTCCGCGGTCCCTGGCGGCAACTGCCGGTACTCTGCTTGGACCCGAGTTTCATTTTGAATTCTGCCGCCCCGGCGTCGGGCTTTATGGTGGGATGCCGTTTTCCGACGCGAAACCCGTGGTGACGGTCGATTTGCCCGTTGTTCAGGTCCGTTCTGTCGAGGTCGGTGAATCGGTTGGCTATGGCAACAGCTGGACCGCCCGCCGTCCGTCGCGCATCGCGACAGTGGCCGCAGGATACGCCGACGGGCTGCACCGGGCGATTGGCGGTGGAATCGACGCCTTTGCCGGCGGCAAACCCTGCCCCGTGGTTGGACGCATTTCGATGGACCTGATCACAGTCGACGTCACAGACCTGCCCGAAGACCCCGAACGCCTGCGCATCCTGAACGGCCACCAAACCGTCGATGACTTGGCCGAAGCCGCTGGAACGATCGGATATGAGATCCTGACGTCGCTCGGCGCGCGTTATTCCCGAGGATACGTGGAATGAACCCTCTGGCCGCGCTGGGTGGGCTGGGCCGCGCTGTCCTGTCCCTGCTCGCCACTTTCGGCAAGGTGGCGGTGTTCGCGCTGGACGCGATCTCGCACGTTTTTCGGCCACCATTTTACCCGCGCGAGTTTTTGGTCGCTCTGATGAACGTCGGCTGGTTGTCCCTACCGGTCGTCGGGCTCACCGCGATCTTCACCGGCGGCGCACTCGCCCTGCAAATCTACGCAGGCGGCGCACGTTTCAATGCTGAGGCCGTGGTGCCTCAGATTGTTGCCATCGGCATGGTGCGTGAGCTTGGCCCCGTTCTGGTCGGCCTGATGATCGCCGCGCGTGTGACCTCGTCCATCGCTGCCGAGATTGCCACCATGAAAGTGACCGAGCAGATCGACGCGCTGGTCACTCTATCGACCCACCCGATGAAATACCTCACCGCCCCGCGCGTTCTGGCGGCCCTGATCACTGTGCCTATTCTGGTCGGGATCGGAGACATCATCGGCATCGCAGGCGGCTATGTGGTCGCAACGCAAAACCTTGGCTTCAACGCAGCGACATACCTTCTGAACACCGTCAATTTCCTTGAGGTCAAGGACATCGTATCGTCGCTGGTCAAAGGCGCTGCGTTTGGTCTGATTGCGGCAGTCATGGGCTGCTACTACGGCATGAACTCGGGCCGCGGTGCGCAGGGTGTTGGCCGCGCTACCAAGTCCTCGGTCGAATCCGCCGCGATCATGATTCTGGCCGCCAACTTCATTCTCACAGGGGTGTTCTTCTCGGTATGATCAGGATGGAGAACGTAACGAAAGCCTTTGGCGACAATCAGGTTCTGCAGGGCATGAGCCTTGAGATCCCCAAAGGCACCTCGATGGTTATCATCGGTGGATCGGGCACCGGGAAGTCGGTGGCTTTGAAGTGTATTTTGGGTCTGATCAAACCCGACAGCGGCATGATCTACGTGAACGGCAAGGACGCCACAAAAGGCGACCGCGATAAGTTCCTCGCCCGCTTTGGAATGCTGTTTCAGGGGGCCGCGCTGTTCGACTCCCTGCCCGTCTGGCAGAATGTCTCGTTCCGCCTTTTGCGCGGACCGTTGAAGCGCCCCGCCGAATACGCCCGCGAAATCGCCATCGAAAAACTGCGCCGCGTTGGGCTGAAATCCGATGTGGCTGACCGATTTCCGTCCGAACTGTCGGGCGGCATGCAGAAGCGTGTGGGACTTGCTCGCGCCATCGCGGCCGAGCCCGAGATCATTTTCTTCGACGAGCCCACTACCGGCCTCGACCCGATCATGTCCGGCGTCATCAACGACCTGATCCGCGAGATCGTGACCGAGATGGGCGCCACCGCGATGACCATCACCCACGACATGAGTTCCGTCCGCGCGATTGCCGACAACGTGGCCATGCTGCACGGAGGCGTCATCCAATGGACCGGCCCGGTCAGCCAGATGGACGCCTCGGGTGATCCTTATGTGGAGCAGTTTATCAGTGGCAGCGCCGAGGGACCGATTGAGGCGGTGCGGTGATGGACAACGCGATGGTTGTTTTGCACCTAGCGCTGTTTTCCTATCTTGTTTCAGTGACGATAGCTTGGGTTCTTATTCA
This sequence comes from Ruegeria sp. BF12, assembly GCF_056538705.1. NCBI lineage: Bacteria > Pseudomonadati > Pseudomonadota > Alphaproteobacteria > Rhodobacterales > Roseobacteraceae > Ruegeria > Ruegeria sp. BF12. The sequence goes on from NZ_JBQFTP010000001.1 coordinate 166,026, forward strand.
CTTGATTGGTGAAAAGTCAGGTGTACCACATGCACTCAAGGCTGAAGTAATAATCTATCCAATTATTTTCTCTATTCTAAAAGGCTTATTGCCCGGCATGTTAGTTGCAGCTCTCTTATCAAACGGGTTTGGCGTAAGTGGTCCAATCTCTATGGTTCCTGTGGCCGGAGGGGCAGTGATTTCGGGTTTATTATTCATCGGAATTTGCGATCTACAGTAACTCATAAAACAGAGTCGGACCTCCTCGTCGGCGCGATATTTTTTGTTTTTCTTGTAGGTATTGTGCTTTCCGTCAAAGGCGTGAGTGCCTAGATCTGCAAACATGACCCTCCGCCTCGCCACCCTCTCCCTCCTGATCCTCTACCCCATCGCGTGGTTCGCCCCGCTGATGCGCGCGGGTCTGCTGCCGATTTTCGGCCTGAGCGAGATCAGCGTCGTCACCGGCCTGCAATCCCTGTGGAAGTCGGACGTCTTTCTGGCGTTGATCGTCACCATCTTCGCCCTCTTCGCGCCGTACATCAAAACCATCGGCACCGCCCTGATCCAATGGGACCTGCTGGACCCGCGTGTGCAACCTGCGCTGAACATCCTCGGAAAACTGGCCATGGCCGACATTTTCCTGATCGCGCTCTACATCACTTTGGCCAAGGGAATCTCCTATGCGACCATCGAAACTGCGTGGGGCCTTTACCTGTTCACAGCCTGCATTCTGGCCTCACTCGCATTGGGCCACATTACCGAAATGACACGCAGTTCACGAAATCCTCAGACGTAATTGATTGAAAACGTTAATCTGAGTATCATCTTTATATTTCGAGCAGTGAAAATTTGTAGTTTCGGTCCTTAGCGGATCAATCTGTGTGCTTTAGTTGTTCTCCGCTTTGGGCTGGTTGGTTCCGGTTCCTAAAGGAGTTCGTCTATCATGACAGCCCTTCACAACATCACATTGCAATTTCAGAATGCCTTTTTAAAGCTGACTTTTTTCCTGATATGCACAGCGGCGATATTCTCGGTTGGCGCATGCTTTTTAGCCGCTTTGGGCGTCTTACCCTGGCTCTCAATGCAAGCCGGATTCGGCACTGGCCCCGTCGTGGACGCCGGGATGTATATCCAGATCGGCCTGACGGTACTGATTCTCATGCTGGCGTTTTACCTTCCTGCAAATGCCCGCATGATGTCTCTGGAAAACTCTCATCGGAAATTCGCACTCAACATGCATGACATTTCACAGGCTTATCAGCTGGCCCATGCTGCTGATCGCGGTGATACATTCACGATGTCCTCCGAGTTTGATGCGGTTAAGGAAAGAATGGCCTTCCTGCGCCACCACCCCGACCTGCAATCGCTCGAGCCGCAGATTCTCGAACTGGCCGCGCAAATGAGCCATATCAGCCACGAACTGGCAGAAACCTATGGCGATGCCCGCGTGAACCGCGCCCGCATGTTCCTACAACAGCGGCAGGAAGAGATCGAACTTTTCCAGAAGCGGATCGAAGAAGCGCAGGTCATCCAGCATGAATTGCGCCAATGGACCCATGATATTGAGATGGAAGAATCCATTGCCAAGTCGCAATTGGCGCGCCTGCGGGACGAATTGTTCGAACTGCTGCCCGAATTGTCGGCACAGCTACAATCGGCTTCGGGCGAACGGGAATCCAAGAAGTCGAGCGTCATAGCAATGTCGCCGCCCCGCGCTGCGGAGTAGGCGCCTCAGCGCCCGCCGTGGACGATGGCCCATCGGGCCTGAGGACACGGCACCCCACCGGCGGTGAGGAAAGCCCGCAAGGGCTTGAAGAACCGCTCAACCTCGGGCACCAAGGGCCGCATGGCAAAAACGACTTCTTTTTCCTGCTCGGCCTGTGGCGCGACCCATACCCGTTGGTCCGGGCGCTGCGACGGGTGCGGTGAATGGAACACCATCGTCCAGGACGTACCCCTTTCGGCTGGTCCAGCTAAGAAATCCCTCGGTGGCAAACGCGGCCAGTCCATTGCACTCACGGACCTTTCGACCGAGGAAACACCACCACCTCGCACTTTGTGCGGCGTAGAAGAGCTGGACCGCGTTTTGGGTGGCGGTCTGGTCCCGGCTTCGGCCCTGCTGGTCGGAGGAGACCCGGGCATTGGCAAATCGACGTTGCTGTTACAGGCCGCAGCTCGGTTTGCGCGTGCAGGCGTAAAAACCGTCTACGTGTCTGGCGAAGAAGCCAGCGCACAGGTCCGTATGCGCGCGCGGCGTCTGGGGTTGGAGGACGCGCCGGTACAACTCGCGGCTGAAACCAACCTGCGCGACATTCTGACGACGCTTGAGGCCGAAAAGCCGGGGCTCGCTATTATCGATTCGATTCAGACCATGTGGGCCGACAATGTCGACAGCGCACCGGGTTCAGTATCACAAGTACGGGCCGCTGCGCATGAATTGACCACGTTTGCGAAACGACATGGCGTTTCCGTCATTATGGTCGGTCACGTTACCAAGGAAGGTCAAATTGCGGGTCCCCGTGTGGTCGAACACATGGTCGATACCGTTCTTTATTTTGAAGGCGAACGCGGACATCAATTCCGCATCTTGCGCGCCGTCAAAAATCGCTTTGGTCCAGCAGACGAAATCGGTGTGTTCGAGATGACCGGCAAAGGTCTGGCCCAAGTCACCAACCCTTCGGCCCTGTTCCTGTCCGAGCGTGGCACGCCGAGCCCGGGATCGGCCGTGTTTGCCGGAATCGAGGGCACCCGCCCTGTTCTGGTCGAGCTGCAGGCTCTGGTGGCCCCTTCCCCGCATTCCCAGCCGCGCCGCACGGTCGTCGGCTGGGATAGCGGCCGTTTGGCGATGATCCTCGCAGTGCTTGAAGCGCGCTGCGGCATCCCTTTTGCCGGGCTCGACGTCTACCTCAACGTCGCCGGCGGTCTAAAAATCGGCGAGCCTGCCGCTGATCTGGCTGTTGCCGCTGCGTTACTCAGCGCTCGTGAAGACACCGCCCTGCCCGCCGACACCGTTGTTTTCGGAGAAATCTCGCTATCAGGAGCACTTAGACCGGCCCCGCAGACCGAAAACAGGTTGAAAGAAGCCCAAAAACTTGGTTTCACATCGGCCATAGCTCCGGCCGGTGGCAAAACCGGCACTGTGGCAGGTCTGACACTCACCCGACCCTCTGACTTGGTGGGGTTTGTTGGCGAAACCTTCGGAGCAGGTTAAAGTTGCGCCTTGAGGGGCAGAAAAAGAACAGGCGAGGGCCATGGAAGGTTTTACAATTATTGACGGGGTGGTCGCCCTGATCATCGTCGTGTCAGGCATTCTGGCCTATTCACGCGGCTTCCTGCGTGAGGTTCTGGCCATTGCAGGCTGGGTCGCTGCGGCAGTTTTGGCCTTTATTTTCGCACCGCAGGCGGTGCCTTTGGTCAAAGAAATCCCGGTGGTCGGTGATTTCCTGCGCGACAGCTGTGAATTGTCCGTGATCACGGGCTTTGCAGCGGTGTTTGCCATTGCGTTGATTATCGTCAGCATCTTCACGCCCTTGTTCTCTTCCATTGTTCAGCGTTCCGCATTGGGCGGGCTTGATCAGGCATTGGGCTTTTTCTTTGGCATTGCACGCGGCATCCTGCTGGTTGCCATCGCTTTCTTTGTCTACGACACGGTCATGACAGGTCAGTCTTACACGATTGTCGACGAAAGCCGCTCGGCCAAGGTGTTTGAGCAATTCAGCGACAAGATCGAAGAGCAGAACCCCGAAGCCGCACTTGGCTGGGTAACCCGCCAGTACGAAGAACTGGTCGCAAGCTGCAACGAAAGTTCCGCACCGTCGGAAGAGCTGACAGCCCCCACCACCACCGAATAAAAAAGAGCCCGGAACAAGCCGGGCTTTCTTTTTCCAGTGCGACAGGCCGTTTTCAGACGAAACCCTCGCCTGCGCAAACCGTGCATCTGATCGTTTTTAAGCCGAAACACCCATCGCAGCGGCTAGGTATCGGCTTCCCATAGATATCGCGGGTTTTGATGACTTCGCCCGACCCGTTGCAAATCTGACAGGGTGCGCGTCCCATACCACGGCATCGATGACACCGGCGCTTAGCCGGCTCTTTCTTCTTTGTTCCTTGCTTGTGCTGCCACATGTCTGTCGTCCAATCGAAACTCTGCCAATGCCGCAAAACTTGCTACTTTCGTTATGACATCACATGCATGTGAATGTGTCACCTTTTCATGTGTCGTTTAGCAAAATATGCATGCGTCAAATCGCAAATGTGATCCTTTGATGACACAGACGCGGTTAGGCATTATGTGAGTGCCGAACTGACATGGAATCGGAGCTGCCGATCTTGCTGTATCTGTTTTCTTTCGCGCTCGCCCTCGTGACGCTGGCGCGTTTGCACCGCCCATTCGCAGGGCGACAAAACCTACAGATCGCACCGTGCAGATTTTCCGACCCGCAACGCTAATCAACGTCAATACGTCGTAGAAATTGGAGCCCGTACATGTGTGGCATTTTGGGGATCGCAAGCAGGACACATGATGTCTTTGCGGAAATCTATGACGGGCTGCTGATGCTGCAGCACCGGGGCCAGGATGCCTCGGGGATCGTCACCTATAACGGCGAGTTCTTTCGCGAGAAAAAGGCGAACGGGCTGGTCAAGGACGTTTTCAACGCCAACGACGCCGAGACCCTGCTGGGACAAGTCGGTATGGGGCATGTGCGCTACCCGACTGCCGGATCGCTCAGCGCGGCAGAGGCACAACCGTTTTTCGTAAACGCGCCCTATGGCATCTATCTGGTTCACAACGGCAACATCACCAACACGGCCGAGCAGCGCGAAAAAGTGACGGCCAAATACAGCCGCCATCTGCGCACCACGTCGGATTCGGAAATCCTGCTGAACGTACTGGCCGACAAGGTTGCCGATGCAATCAAGGTCAACGGCAACGCCGAGCCGATCCGTAACATCTTTGCCGGTGTGAAGATGACGATGGAGCGAGTTCAAGGCGCTTATTCGGTAATCTGTCTGGTGGCAGGCGTCGGCATGCTGGCCTTCCGCGACCCCTATGGCATCCGCCCCCTGTCGGTCGCCAAGCGCGATGTCGACGGAGTAGGCGACGACTATGCCTTTGCATCCGAAGATGTGGCATTCGGCATCAACGGCTTTGAAAAGCTGCGTGATGTGAAGCCCGGTGAGGCGATCCTGATCGATCTGGACGGCAATATGCACTCGTTCCAGGCGGTCGTAGGGAAGCTGACTCCGTGTATCTTCGAGTATGTTTACCTCGCCCGCCCAGATTCGCTGCTGGACGGTGTCTCGGTTTACAAGACCCAGATGCGTATGGGCCAGACGCTGGCGCGTCAGATCGAGGACGCAGGTCTTGAGATCGACCGTATCATCCCCGTGCCCGATAGTGCGCGCCCTGTGGCACTTGAAGTCGCGAAGGCCACCGGAATCCCCTATCGTGAGGGTCTGGTCAAAAACCGCTATGTCGGCCGTACCTTCATCATGCCCGGTCAGGAAGAGCGGCAGAAATCCGTACGCCGTAAGCTGAACGCTGTTCCGCTGGAGTTCGAAGGCCATAACGTGCTGCTGATCGACGACTCGATCGTGCGGGGCAACACGATCAAGAAGATCGTGCAGATGTGCCGCGAAGCCGGTGCCAAGAAGGTGTTCGTCGCCAGTGCCTCGCCGCCAGTGAAATTCCCAAACGTCTACGGGATCGACATGCCGACCAAGCATGAACTAATTGCCAACGGTAAGGACATCGAAGAAATTCGCGAGGAACTGGGCGCGGACGCACTGTTCTATCAGAATCTCGATGACCTGATCTGGGCGGCAAAGGAAGGTAACCCCGAGATCGAAGCCTTCGATTGTTCGTGCTTTGACGGCGACTATATCACCGGAAGCGTAAGTGAAGACTATTTGGACAGTCTCGAAAACAGCAGCCGGGTCAGCAAAAAGAAGCAGGACATGCAGGTTCCGGGGGGATCCTGGAACGCTGCAAAGCTGGTGTCCGGCTAAGTCCGGGCTGTAAGTACAGCACCGAATCAAAATTACTTTGGGCCCGTCTCGTTAACGCGAAACGGGCCTTGCTTTATCCGGTATTCGAGCCTGATAGGTCCTTTTCCGCGCACAACTTTTCGATGAAGGAAACGCAATCGCAAGGGCTTCTGCAAAGCCGTTAAACGGTGGCACCGTGCCTCCATTGACACCTCTTTTGTTCCGGGGTCTGGTTTGATAGCCCGTGACCAAACCACTCTGAAAACAAGGGGTCGGGCCATTGTGGCCGGGCCGGAAATCATGTCGAACGCCACCGTCAAAAGCGCGGCCACGCAGAAGGGCGCGTTGAAGAAGAATTCCGTTTCCGTCCTGGGCGTCTTCGGCCCCAAAGCGGACATGCGCGCCCTAATGCGCACGTCCTCCGGCCGGGTCAAAGAGGTCAAGCTGGGCAGCCGTGTCTCCTCGGGCACCGTGGTTGCCATCGATGCTGAAGGCGTCATGCTGCGACAAAGCGGCCGGACCACGCGGATCGTCATTCCCGGTAGTTAATCTGCCTTGACGCCCTGCGCGCAGGGGTTCAAACCGCTGTTATGACCGATCAGACCAAAATTGCCCTCATCACCGGGGCCTCGCGCGGTTTGGGTGCAGCCCTCGCCGAAGCTTTGGCACCCGACTACCACATCGTCGCAGTTGCCCGCACCACCGGTGGGCTGGAAGAACTGGACGACCGCATCAACGCCAAAGGTGGCGCGGCCACTCTGGCCCCAATGGACATCGCGGACCCGAATGCCATGGCAACGCTGTGCCGGGGCATCCATGACCGTTGGGGCAAGGTGGATCTTTGGATGCATACCGCCGTCCACACCTCGGCCCTGACGCCTGCGCATTTCGTGGATCCCAAAGAATGGACAAAGGCGGTCAATATCAATGCGACGGCAACGTCGGTCCTGATCCCCTATATCGCGCCGTTGTTGGGCGAGAACGGACATGCCGTATTTTTCGACGACCCCAAGGCGGGCGAGAAATTCTATGGCATCTATGGCGCCACTAAAGGTGCACAGCTGGCGCTCGCGCGCAGTTGGGCCGCCGAAACCGAGCGCACCGGCCCGCGTGTTTCGATCGTGGAACCAGCACCGATGCCGACCGCCGTGCGCGCCCGTTTCCATCCCGGTGAGGATCGCGATGCCTTGACGAGCACTGCGGACGAAGCCGCACGGATTCTGGCGCTGTTGTAGGAATGGCCCTTTAGGCCATGCCTTCGGCGGAGGTATTTTTGGCCAGATGAAGCCCGGATCAGGCGATATGGACGCCGTTGCGCCCCGCAAGATCCACAAAGAACTGCCAGGCCACACGACCTGAGCGCGCGCCGCGCGTGGCCTGCCATTCGATGGCCTCAGCGCGCAGCGTGTCTGCGTCGACAGTGACACCGTAAGCTGCGCAATACCGATCGATCATCGCCAGGTATTCGTCCTGATCGCAGGGGTGGAAGCCCAGCCACAAGCCGAACCGATCTGATAGCGAAACTTTCTCTTCCACCGCCTCGGACGGGTTGATGGCGCTGGAGCGTTCGTTTTCGATCATGTCCCGCGGCATCAGGTGACGCCGGTTTGAGGTGGCGTAAAAGACGACGTTCTCGGGCCGGCCCTCGATGCCTCCATCCAGCACCGCCTTGAGAGATTTGTAATGCTGGTCATCATGGCTGAACGACAGGTCATCGCAGAACAGGATGAAACGGTGCGAAGCCGCCCGCAGATGGTTCAGCAGGCGCGCGACCGAGCCCATATCCTCGCGCTGAAGTTCCACCAGTTTGAGGTCCGGAAAATCCGCCTGCAAAGTGCCATGGACCGCTTTGACAAGGCTGGACTTACCCATACCCCTAGCGCCCCACAGCAACGCATTGTTGGCTTTGAACCCGGCCGCAAATCGCCGTGTGTTATCCAGCAGCGTATCACGAGAGCGGTTGATGCCCACCAGCAGATCCAGATCGACGCGATTGACCTGCGCGACCGGTTCCAGCCTGTCTGGCTCAACGTGCCAGACGAACGCCGGGGCGGCCCCGAAATCAGGCGCGGCCAGCGGGGCCGGTGCCATACGCTCCAGCGCGTCAGCGATGCGGTTCAGGGCTTGGTCGTCCATAGGCTCCTCCGGTCCGTCTTGCGGGTTTCAAACCACGTTCAGGCGTGCGCAACAAGAGCTCTGCACAAAAAAGGCGCGCCCCGGGGGACGCGCCTGATTGTAATCAGCAGAGAAGGTTACTTGCCTTCTTCTTCCCGAACTATTTCTTCGTCGGCTTCTTCTTCGTCGTCGTAATAGCCGTCTGCACGCAACTGTTCTTCCCGCTTCTTCTCGACCCGTGCGACCAGGAAGATCGAAATCTCGTACAGGCCGTAGACGACGACGAACAGGATGACCTGAGTGATCACGTCCGGCGGTGTCACCAGTGCGGCCAGCACCAGAATGGCGACAACGGCGTATTTCCGTACCGATCCCAGACCCTCTGCCGTGACCAGCCCCGCCTTGCCCATCAGGGTCAAGAGAACGGGCAATTGGAAACACAGACCAAAGGCGACGATGAACTTGATCGTCAGGTTCAGGTATTCCTGTGCGGATCCCTGAAATACGACGCTCAGTGGTGCGGCGGTTGCACCTTCGGTCACGGCCTCACCTTCGGCCCCGAATTGCTGGAAGCCAAGGAAGAAGTCATAAGCCAGCGGCGTCACGACGTAGAAGGCAAAGCTTGCGCCCAGCAGGAACATGAAGGGAGATGCGATCATGAACGGCAGGAACGCGTTCTTTTCCGACCGGTACAGGCCCGGTGCCACGAACCGCCACATCTGCATCCCGATATACGGGAACGCCAGAATGAAACCGCCCAGAAGCGAGACCTTGATGGCAACAAAGAAGCCTTCCTGCGGTGAAATGAAGATCAGCCCACAATCCTGCCCGCGCTCGGCGAGCACCTCACACAAGGGGTTTGTCAGGAAGTTAAACAGCGGCGTCGCGACGGTGAAGCAGATCACCATCCCGATCAGAAACGCCACAACACAGTGAATAAGCCGCGTGCGCAGTTCCGCCAGATGCTCGATCAGCGGGGCTGAGCTGTCTTCGATCTCGTCGGTCTTTGTCATGTCTTGCTTTCAGTCTTCAGCGCGGCTTCGGCCTCTTCGGCTTTGGCCAGCGCATCCGCAGCTTCCTTGGCCTTGCGTTCAGCGGCGGCCCGGGCGGTTGAGGCTTGAATCTTCTTGGCCTGCTCAGCACGCTCGGCGGCGAGTTTGCCGGTTTCGCTGTCGGGGTCGAACTTGGTCGGGTCCATGCTCTTGGCCATTTCCTGCGCAGCTTCTTTCACGCCGTCCATGGCGGTGTTTACAGGATTGGTGGCCGCATTCAGGCCCTTCTTGATCTCGTTCACACCTGCCTGATCCGCCGCCTCGTTCATGGCGCTGCTGAATTCGCGCGCCATGCCGCGGGCCTTGCCGACCCACCGGCCGACATTGCGGAACAGCACCGGAAGGTCCTTTGGCCCCACAACGATCAGGGCAACAATGCCGATGACCAGAAGCTCGGTCCAGCCCAGATCAAACATCTGCGCTTAGGCCTTGTCTTTGTCGGTCTCAGGCGTGACGTCTTTCGCCACCTCGGCCGCATCCTGCTCCAGTTCGTCCGCGCCCTCTTTGACGCCGCGCTTGAACGAGGTGATGCCCTTGCCCACTTCGCCCATCAGCGAGCTGATTTTGCCGCGGCCAAACAGCACCAGCACCACAACTGCGATCAGCAGAAGACCGGGAAGGCCGATATTGTTGAGCATGTCTCTTCTCCTTTGAAGTCGGCGCGCTGCGCCGGGAATGTGATCTGCGTCTGTGTTTACGCCCGAGCGGCCCATCGCAAAAGCGTATCAGTGGTGTTCCGCCCTCAAAATTGAACGGATCACGCTTTTTTTGAAGACTCGCATTTTCCAACTGACAGGTTTATGTCAGTTGCTAAGGCGTAATACGAACCTGTCTCAAACGAAACAGGAGCGTCACGTGACACAAATCGCAGAAACCGTAACCTTCAAACTCGCGGCCGATGTAACAGAGGAGGATTTCGTGAACATCATGAAGGGCACAGAATCCTTTGTTCGGAATGCAAATGGCTTTGTCTTCCGGCGCCTCAGTTCGGGTGAGGACGGGCTTTGGACCGACACTGTCATCTGGGCCGACATGGATTGCGCTCAGGCTGCCGCAGATGCCTTTCCCAAGCAGGATTTCGCCCCAGCCGTGATGGCTGCAATTGCGCCCGACACCGTGACCATGCGCCACGATGCGATCCACTGGACCATCGGAGCGTCATGACCAGCAGGGCATCCTATGCGCCGTACTGATCGGCTGTTCGATATCATCCAGATCCTGCGCGACGGAAAACTGCACCGCGCGCAGGACATCGCGGACCGGCTCGAGGTGTCAGTCCGCACGATCTATCGCGACATGGATACGCTGGTTGCCTCCGGCGTCCCGGTCGAGGGCGAACGCGGCGTGGGATACATGGTACGCGAGCAGATCACCCTGCCCCCGCTGAACCTGACCCCCGCCGAACTTGAGGCGTTGAATCTCGGCATGGCCATCGTCGCCGAGGCTGCCGACCCTGACTTAAAAGCTGCGGCCGAGTCGCTAGCGGACAAGATCGACGCCGTGCTGCCCACACAGGTCGTGGCCGAAGCGGACAGTTGGAAATTCGCCGTTTACCCATTTGCCGATGCAGCGCGGGGTTTGGCCCATATGGCGCCAATCCGCGCCGCCATCAAATCCCGCCAAAAGCTGCGCCTGGTTTATCGTCGGATTGATGGTGTTCTGACCGACAGGGTCGTACGCCCCCTGCATATGGAATACTGGGGGCGCGTCTGGACGCTGACATCATGGTGCGAACTGCGCCAGGGGTTTCGCGTCTTTCGTATTGATCTGATCGAAACCGTCTCGCCATTGCCCGAGGTTTTTGCAGACGAACCGGGCAAACGCCTAAGCGATTACGACCCGCACGCCTGACCGTTACACCTTCACCGCAGATAAGGTTCCGGATCGACGGATTCGAACCCTTTGCGCACCTCAAAGTGGACATAGGCATTGTCGCCACCCCGCAAGGACGCGATCTTTTGGCCGCGTTTTACACGGTCGCCCTTTTTGACGGTGATTTTCTCGACATTGGCGTAAACCGTCAGCAGATCGCTATTGTGTTTGACGACAACGATCGGCACCTGATCAGCGTCCGCCGTGATTGCGGCGACAGTTCCCGCTGCTGCGGCATTCACTGGACTGCCGGGCGCAGCGGCAATATCGATCCCCTCGTTCTTGCCTTTGTCATAGGTCCGAATGATCGTTCCGGTGGCCGGCATCCCAAGCGCCGAATTGCTTTGGTTGGTGGGCGCTTCGGCGGTCACATCCGGGGCGGGCGTCGCCGGCGCAATGACCTCATCCGGCAGCGGCTGAGTTGCACTTGGGGGCGTCGGCGTTGGTGAGCCCTGCCCCGGTTGCGTGATCGTGGTCGCAGGAACCGCAGCCGCCTGTCGTGGTGCTGGCTGGTTCTTGATCGGGATCAGCAGAAACTGCCCCTCGCGCACCGTAAAGTCCGAACCCAGCCCGTTCCATTCCGCCAGCGCATCTACCGGCACGTCATACAACCGGGCAATCGTATAGGCGGTCTCACCGCGCTTGACCTTGTGCCGAATCGGCTCCGGTCCTGCCGCCGGAGCGGGTGTCGGGGCCGGAGCTGCAGCCGGTTTCGCGGGCTCCAGTGTCGACGTACGCACCGCCCCATCTGCCGGAGCTTCGTCAATCGCGGTACCGGCTATCGTCGCGATATCGACGGTACTGGCTGCGCTGACTGCACGCGGCAATGCGACCACTTCACCGTCCCGCAAGGGATCTGTTGCTTGAAGGCCATTGAACCGCGCCACTTCTGCTGCGGGCAGACCAACCCGTGCCGCGACATCGTTAACGGTATCGCCACGACGTGCCACCGCCACCTGATAATTCGGATAGGTGATCACACCGCGCGCATCGGGTGCGGGCCGGCTTCCAGTCGCCGCAAGCGCCGCGTCTGCCGTGGAGAACCCACCGACATTCCCACGCAGGTCATAGTCCAGGGGGCCTTCGCATCCGGCCAGAAACGCCAAGGACGCCGCACCCGCCACAATTGCTGATTTGGAAACTGCTCTCATTTTTCTGTCCTCAACACCTGCCCCTGTTGTCCGGGGTTCCAGCGCATTTCGCAAATATTACTTTACGCCCCATCTTTGCCAAGCCCCTCAAGCAGGGGCACGAACCGAACGGGTAACAATTCGTCATAGTCCAAGCCGGTCTCGGTGCGCCTGACCCGGATCAGGGTCTGAACCGCATCCGACTGTCCCACCGGCAAAACCATGATACCGCCGATTTTGAGCTGCGCCAAGAGCGGCCCGGGCGGGTCCTCGGCAGCAGCCGTCACGATGATACGATCAAACGGCGCTTGTTCAGGTAAACCGAAGGAACCATCTGACAGCATCGCCGTCACATTGGTCAGGCCCATCTCGCGAAACAACTGCCCTGTTTCGCGCACCAGACGCTTATGGCGCTCAACGGTGTAAACCCGGCGCGCCAGTTTTGCCAGGATCGCCGCCTGGTAGCCCGAGCCCGTGCCGACTTCCAGCACGGTGTCCCGCGGGCGCACGTCCAGCGCCTGTGTCATCAGGCCGACCACCGACGGCTGGCTGATCGTCTGGCCACAGGCAATCGGCAGCGGAGTGTCCTCATATGCCCGCTCGGCAAACAAACCTTTAACGAAACACCCCCGGTCGACCTGCTCCATCGCGGCCAGCACGCGGGCATCCGTTACCCCGCGCGACCGCAGGGCAAAGAGGAATTGCATGGTAGTTTGTGGATCTGGTCCGCTCATTCGATTGACTTCAGTTTCTCCAGCACGTCATGCGCCGTCAGGTCGGCGCGCATGGGCGTGACGGAAATATAGCCCTCCAGGTTAACCGCGGCATCAGTGCCCGGCGCCGTGGGATTGTGTTGATACCCGCCCTTGATCCAGAGGAACCGCCGTCCCGAAGGCGAGCTGTGCGGTTCCACCGAAAAGCGGGTATCCCTCCGATAGCCCTGCGCTGCGATACGCGTACCCAGCACTTCATCTGCTGGAACAGGAGGAAAATTTACGTTGTAGAACAGGCGGTAATCGCCTTGTTCTGATGGAGTTGCATCCAGAATGCGACGCACAAGGTCCGCACCGAAGCGAGTCGCGGTCTCGAACGGATCGTCCAGCCCAAGATTGCGTGGGCCAAAGTACTGCGACAAGGCAATCGCAGGAATGCCCTGCAAAGCCGCCTCCATCGCGCCGCCTACAGTGCCGGAATACAAGGTGTTTTCAGCCGAGTTATTGCCCCGGTTCACGCCGGACAACACCAGATCGGGTGCTGCGTCCTTCATCACGTCATGAAGGCCAGCCAACACGCAGTCGGCGGGCGAACCTTCGGCGGCATAGCGACGCTCGCCCAGTTTGGCGACCATCATCGGGTGCGTGTAGCTGATACAATGACCAACGCCGGATTGCTCGAAGGCAGGCGCGACGACCCAGACCTCACCATCCGGGCCCGCAACATCGGCGGCAATCGCCTCCAGAGCGATCAGCCCCGGTGCATTGATCCCGTCGTCATTGGTCAGAAGAATACGCATGCCCCATCACCCCAGCGTTTTGACCTTGATAGACCCGCCCCCGCGCGTCGGCAAGCAAAGGGCACGTGCAATCTGATGCTTTCGCGCACCACTTGGGTCAAAACTGTGACTTCAGACCCTATTTCGGGAAAACAAAGCACCTGTCGCGGCGGATGGTCAGCCACATAACCCGCCCCGAACTTGGAACAAAAACATTCGGCACGGTGGCCTTCAGGATCGAGCCGTCATGGTCCATCCGGAACTCAACGAGGCTCTCATTGCCGAGGAACCGGGCCCGTTCGACAACACCACGTGCGGCAACACCGTCAGTGGGCGTCGGCAGCGGTCCCTTACCGTTGCGGTCAAAGTCCAACCGGACGTGCTGAGGACGAAAGACGATTTCAACATCCGTGTTATCCGGAACACCCGGCGCCAGGAATTGCCCAAAAGGGGTTTCGGCCAAAGCTCCATTCACTTTGGCCCGCAAAACATTGACATCGCTGAAAAATGCTACCGCTGCCTTGTCTGCCGGTCGCGTATAAACGTTGTAAGGCGCGCCTTGCTGCACGATCTTGCCGCGTCGCATCAGGGCGATTTCGTCGGCCATACGCATCGCCTCTTCCGGCTCATGCGTGACCAGTACGACGGCGGCATCCTCTTCTTTCAGGATCGCCAGCGTCTCATCCCGAATGCCGTCCCGCAAACGGTTGTCGAGGCCCGAGAACGGCTCGTCCATCAGCATGATCCGTGGTCGCGGAGCCAAAGCGCGGGCCAGTGCAACACGTTGCTGTTCACCACCGGACAGATGATGCGGGAAGTTGTCGACGAACCGCATCAGGTCGACCTTTTTCAGCAGTTCTTCAACGCGGGCACGTTTCTCGTCCCGATGCCCTTTCAGTCCGAAAGCCACATTGTCGGCAACGCTCAGATGGGGAAACAGCGCAAAGTCCTGAAACATCAGGCCAATCTCGCGCCGTTCGGGTGGCACGCGGAATACCGTGTCGCAGATCAGCTTACCGTCGACATAGATCTCGCCGGACTCCTGCATCTCGACCCCGGCGATCATGCGCAGCGTGGTGGACTTACCGCAGCCAGAAGGCCCCAGCAGGCACGTCACCTGCCCCGCCTGCACGGTCAGAGAGACGTCATCCACGACAACGCGCCCCTCATACCGGGCGATCAGATTTCGGATTTCCAGTCGAGGAGGAGTAGCGTTTTCTGTCACCGATGGACCCCGTTGCCTTTCCCGATCAAATCCATCGGGCTTGGGCGGGGATAACAACCCCGCCCGTCAGGCGCAAGAGATCAGCAGCACCCGCCGGTTGCTGCCTCCCCCATTGCTTCAAACGGGCTTTCGCCGCCGCAGCCTTCGAAAATTCCGTAATGGGTCGAGAAATCGCCGATGAGCTCGAAATGTCGCGCAAAACGCGTGTCTTTCAGCATCATCCAGGTGTTGCCGCAGACCGGAAAGACCTTGCCTGCCTCTATCGCGTGGTGATCATCCAGTTCGAAGACATGCGGCGCATTCGATATCGTGCCCTTGTAGATCACGGCCTGACCGTAGTCCTCGCAAGCAGGCTCCAACTCTGGCAGTTTGAACAACCGGTACGTGGCCGAGAGGAATTTCAACGGTGCCACCCGTTCCTCAAGCACCGGATTTTCTATGGTCAGCGGGCGATGGGTCACTCGACGCGGGTCACCGAACCCGGCCTTGCGCGAGATGGTCAGGAAGTCATTCCAATACAGCGCCCCTGAGAGGCATTCGCCATAAAGCACCTCATCCTCGGCCATTTCCTTGGGCACGCGGCGGTCTGCATAGACGTCAGAGAAATACATCTCGCCGCCGTCTTTCAGCAGACGATGCGCGCCGCGCAACACAGCCTCTTTGTCAGTGGCTAGGTTGATGACGCAGTTCGACACGATGATATCAAAGGAACCGGGCTCCAGATCGAGCGCATCCAGTTTTTCGATATAGCCGAGGTGGAATTCGACGTTTGACGCGCCATGTCCAAAGGCTTGCGCGTGATAGTCTTGGTGAGCACGGGCGACATCCAGCTGCTCGGGCGTCATGTCGACGCCGACCACACGGCCCTTTTCGCCCACCATCGCGGACAGGGCGTAAACGTCCCTTCCGGCGCCGCACCCGAGGTCCAGAATACGCATCCCTTCAAGGTCCAGCGGCGCGATCAGGCCGCAGCCATAATAACGGGTCAGCACTTCATCGTGGACTTTCGACAGGATCTTTTTGAGGTGATCGGGCATGTCATCAGGTGTGCAACACGCGTTTGTCTGCAAGTCGTCACTGCCCTGCAGCACTTCGCCATAGTAATTCTGCACTGCCTCATGCTTCATCGCGGTTTTCCTTTTTCCCGGTGGCTGCAAAGCAGCTAATGCACCGCACCGCCCGGTGCAATCCGGGCGCGAACATTCTGACGAAAGCGTGAGAAAGTGTTGGTGTCAGGCCAACAGATCGAATTCAACACCTGCGCGCACTTTGCCGTTCACCTGGATCTCAAGCCGGTGCGCGCCGGGAACCAGTTTGAACGTCGTCGCGTCACCCTTCAGCTTGTGCTTTTTGCTGAGGGTCAGCGTTCGGTCTTTCAACTCGGACTGTTTCAGCTTGTGAACTTTAGGCGAAGTTTTTCCGCCAGGGCGTTGAAAGTGAACAATATAGTCGACAAGAACAGGGTGATCCTCTGCGCCGTTTAGCGTGACGTCGAACTCAAGTGCGCCGCCAATCCGAGCCTCACCATTGATCTTCACATCCACTGCAATCTCGGCGTCCGGGTCAAAGCCAAGCATCGCCATCGCTCGCGGATGCCCCGCTTTCACAAGGCCGCGCAGGGTATGCGAAGTTATCCAATCCAGTTCCGCCTGATCCTGCTGAGCTGAGCGTGCCCAGCCTTGCAAACGATCCAGCACCAGATCCGGGTTCTTTTTGGTAATGTCATTGAGATGGTTCGCCACCGACCGCGTGACGTAGCGCGTACTATCCGAATGCAGTTGGTCCAGCAATGGCAAGGGATCCGTCAGTTCCAACCCAACCGCCTGCCCCCAAGGCAAGCGCGGGCGTGTCCCCTCGCTGACCAGTCGGCGCACGTGATAGCTGTCATGCGCACACCAATCTTCCATCTGCGCTAACACCTGTTGGGGATAGGCGTTAAGGAATGGACGAATGGCCCATTCCATCGAAAACCGCTGAGTCAGCTCTGCAAGAACGTCCAAAGACTGATCCGGATGATCCATCCCAACGGACACGACCCAACCCCCCAGTGGCGCGAAGATGAAGTCACCGAAGTCATCATCCGTCTTTTCGGGGTCCAGTGGAGGAGGCAGCGCGCGCAACAGGACCGGGGCGATGGCCGGTAAATCTCCGGGCACTGAGCTTTGCAGACATTCGGCGATCCAAGCCATACGCTCTTTCAATTCCAGATCCAGCAGGCGCGACATGACCTGTGCCTGGAATGCTTCCGCGTCAAAGGTTGGGTCTGCGCCAGCAAAAAGTCCGGCCAGATAACGGGTCTTTTCTGCGTTAAACAGCTGGTCTTTCAATGAAAAATTCTGAGCCATCTCTACATCGTCAGGTTTGTGGCGCCGCCATCCAGCAGAATGTTCTGCCCAACGATGAAACCGGCATGTTGCGAGCACAAGAACGCACAAGCTGCACCAAACTCGTCCCGCGTTCCATACCGACGCGCGGGGATAGTCGCCGCGCGCGCTGCGCGGGCCTCGTCAATCGAAATCCCTTTTTCCTTTGCCACGCCGCCATCCAGCGAGTTCGCACGGTCTGTGGCGTGGATACCCGGCAGCAGGTTGTTGATCGTTATCCCTTTGGGTGCGACCTGGCGCGCTGTTCCGGCAACGTAACCGGTCAGACCTGTACGAGCTGCATTCGATAGTCCCAGCGCCGGGATCGGCGCGCGCACCGATTGCGAAGTGATGTTGACCACCCGGCCCCAACCCTTGTCCATCATGCCCGGCAGAAGTGCCTTCATGAACGCAATCGGCGTCAGCATGTTGGAATCCAGCGCCTTGATAAAATCGTCGCGATCCCAGTCCGACCACAGGCCCGGAGGCGGCCCACCTGCGTTTGTTACAAGGATATCAACGCCCTGCGCCGCTTCGATCACCTGCGCCTGCCCCTCGGATGACGTCACATCGTAAGCCACCGTCTGGACCTGTACGCCGTGTTCCGCGCGAATACGCTCAGCCGACGCCTCCAAGGCTTCAGGACCTCGCGCGTTCATCACCAGATCAACTCCGGCAGCGGCCAGAGCCTCGGCACACCCCAAACCCAGCCCCTTACTGCTGGCACAGACCAGCGCGCGTTTTCCTTTTATCCCAAGATCCATCTGATCCTCCCTGACTTTGCCGAAACATCTAGCACCAGCCTTTCAGGGAAGACCAGCGGCCGATCATGGATCAGTAAAAGAACTCTTCGCGCACGATTTTACCGTCCGCGACGTGGTAAACGGCGACTTCACGCATATCAAAACTGTCGCCGCTTTCCTTCATTGTGCCTTTCACCTCAAAGATCACGGCAAAGCGGTCGTCACCATGCAGTAACGGATCACTGACTGATCCGCCGGTAACTTCGGTAGAGTTTTTCCACCATTCCTGCTTACCGCGGATCGCGTCCCGGCCATGAGCCTCGCGACCAATACCCAAGGCATCGACGGATTCGATCGAAACGGCATCGGCGGCATAAAGCTTGTCCAGATTTTCCATCGCCCGGTTTTCCCGGCATCCGGCAACGAGCTCTTCGGCAATTTCTTTAATATTCATCACACCCCTCCATCATTTGTTCACTATACGTTCTCATTGCCATATACGGGCGATTCTGAACAGTCCCTTTGTCTTGCCTCGGCAGGTTTCCCCGCATATACGCGCGTTCATGCTTGATACCGCCTCGAACCAACCCGTATTGCCGCCCGAGATCGCCCGGCGCCGGACATTCGCCATCATCTCGCACCCGGATGCGGGCAAGACGACGCTGACTGAAAAGTTCCTGTTGTACGGGGGCGCGATTCAGATGGCCGGTCAGGTGCGCGCCAAGGGTGAGGCACGGCGGACGCGCTCGGACTTCATGCAGATGGAGAAAGATCGGGGCATCTCGGTCTCGGCATCGGCCATGTCGTTCGACTATGACAACTTCCGGTTCAATCTGGTGGATACGCCCGGTCACTCGGACTTTTCCGAGGATACCTATCGCACGCTGACCGCAGTGGACGCCGCCGTCATGGTTATCGACGGTGCGAAAGGTGTGGAAAGCCAGACGCAGAAGTTGTTCGAGGTCTGCCGCCTGCGCGACCTGCCGATCCTGACCTTCTGTAACAAAATGGACCGCGAAAGCCGCGATACGTTCGAGATTATCGACGAAATTCAGGAAATGCTGGCCATTGATGTGACCCCCGCAGCGTGGCCCATCGGTGTGGGCCGCGATTTCATCGGCTGCTATGACATGCTGCGCGACCGGTTGGAACTGATGGACCGCGCCGACCGTAACAAGGTCGCCGAAAGCATCGAGATCAACGGGCTGGACGACCCGAAACTGGCCGAGCATGTGCCCGAACACCTTCTGGAAAAGCTGCTGGAAGAGGTCGAGATGGCGCGCGAGTTGTTGCCCAAGCTTGATCCGCAGGCGGTACTTGAGGGGCATATGACTCCGATCTGGTTTGGCTCGGCCATCAACTCGTTCGGCGTGAAGGAACTGATGGAGGGCATTGGTGCCTACGGCCCACAGCCGCAGATCCAATCCGCCGAACCGCGTCAGATCGCGCCCGATGAGAAGAAGGTCGCCGGCTTTGTGTTCAAGGTGCAGGCCAACATGGACCCCAAGCACCGCGACCGAGTTGCTTTCGTGCGCATGGCCTCGGGCCATTTCAAACGCGGCATGAAACTGACCCATGTGCGGTCGAAAAAGCCGATGGCAATCTCGAACCCTGTCCTGTTCCTCGCCTCCGACCGCGAACTAGCCGAAGAGGCCTGGGCCGGCGACATCATCGGCATCCCCAACCACGGCCAGCTGCGCATCGGCGACACGCTGACCGAAGGCGAAGCGCTGCGGGTGACCGGCATCCCGTCCTTCGCACCGGAACTGCTGCAAGGCGTCCGCGCAGGCGACCCGATGAAGGCCAAGCATCTGGAAAAAGCCCTGATGCAATTCGCCGAAGAAGGCGCGGCCAAGGTGTTCAAACCGTCCGTTGGTTCCGGCTTTATCGTCGGCGTCGTTGGCGCGCTGCAGTTCGAAGTGCTGGCCAGCCGGATCGAGATGGAATACGGCCTGCCCGTGCGGTTCGAGGCATCTCAGTTCACCTCTGCCCGTTGGGTCAGCGGTGACAAGGCCGAGGTCGACAAGTTCGTCAACGCCAACAAGCAGCACATTGCCCATGACCACGATGGCGACATCGTCTATCTGACGCGCCTGCAATGGGACATCGACCGGGTTGTGCGGGACTACCCAGAGCTGAACCTGACCGCCACGAAAGAGATGATGGTGTGATGCTAATGGCCGATTGCACACGCGTTAATGCCTGTGCAAGCTTACGCGCATGAGTGATGAATCTCTGTATCTTTCGGGGCGTATTCCAGGCACTGTGCGCGAGCAATGCAATCTGAGAAAACTGTTTGAATTCAGCGTCGAATCG
The DNA here is from genome assembly GCF_056538705.1 of Ruegeria sp. BF12. Lineage (NCBI taxonomy): Bacteria > Pseudomonadati > Pseudomonadota > Alphaproteobacteria > Rhodobacterales > Roseobacteraceae > Ruegeria > Ruegeria sp. BF12. The sequence continues at coordinate 186,301 of NZ_JBQFTP010000001.1, forward strand.
CCCGACGCTTATCTTGGCAACTCCCGTCGTCACAGCGTCATTTGGCAGGTTCGGGCATGACGACTTGGGGGATCGTGTCCATGGTCCGCGGGTCCACCGAGGACATCCTTAGGTTCGCGGCACATCACCTCGATCTGGGCGTAGACTACATGTACATCTACATGGACGAGCCCAACCCGGAAGCTCACAAAGCGCTTCGCAAACACCCGAAGATCAGAGCGCGAATCTGCGATGATGCGTTCTGGGAGAAACGCAACCGAGTCCGGCCGGAAAGGCATCAGGTTCGCCAGACGCTGCATGCGACTTTTGCCTATCGCAACACCGATCTGGATTGGCTGGCCCATATCGACGTTGACGAATTTCTGTCGTCCTCAAAACCCATCCGGGAATTGCTGCAATCCGTCCCGTCCAATACCCCAGCTGTCCGCGTCCGCCCTATGGAAGTGATGGTCGGCGGAGACGACCTGTACAAGGCCCATATCCCAGCCGGCCCGGGCCGCTCGGCGCTTGTGCAGTCGCTTTACCCCAACTATGGGGAATTTGTTTTGGGCGGGTTTCTCAGCCATGTTCAGGGCAAGTTGTTTGTCCGAACCGGGCTGGAAAGACTGAACTTTCGTATCCACAATCTGTTTCAAAACAAAGAGCTTTTGCCCTGCAAATTTGAATTGCCCGGGTTGGAGTTGTGCCATCGCCACGCCGTGGATTGGGACCATTGGATGGCTCACTATCAATTCCGGATGGAGCGGGGCTCATACCAACCCGGTATGTCACCCAATGTCCCCCGTGAGCTGGGCGGTTTGAACAAAAATGAACTGCTTAACTGGATTGAAACGGAACAGGGCATAGACGGCCTGCGCGCATTCTTCGATGAAATCAGCGGTGCAGACCCGGACGTACGGGCACGGCTGCAAGAGTATGGCCTGATCCGGCACAGACCGCTGGATCTGGATGCGAAGATTGTGAAACACTTTCCCGGAAGCTGCTGAATTGTTGCGAAAATTCTGCAGCGGGAATTGGTGACATCAGGTTAAGGGGTCTTCATTTGACGCTGCCCCACGATTTTGTTATGTCCGCGCAAAGCCGAAATGTGCCTGACAGCGCATGGCCATCCGGGCCCGGCATACCTTTGACGCGCGGGCCAGGTTTAGTGTCCGCATGAACCGGACATACATGACAAAATTCAACGAACTGAACCTGAACCCGAAGGTCCTCAAAGCCATTGAGGAAGCAGGATACGAAACGCCCACTCCGATTCAGGAGGGCGCTATCCCCCCCGCGCTTGAAGGGCGCGACGTGCTTGGGATTGCGCAAACCGGCACTGGCAAGACCGCCAGCTTCACCCTGCCCATGATCACCCTGTTAGCCCGTGGCCGTGCACGCGCACGAATGCCGCGTTCGCTGGTACTCTGCCCGACGCGGGAATTGGCGGCACAGGTGGCCGAAAACTTCGATACGTACTCCAAACACCTGAAACTGACCAAAGCGCTGTTGATTGGCGGAGTCAGTTTCAAGGAGCAAGAAGCGCTGATCGACCGCGGCGTTGACGTACTGATCGCGACGCCGGGCCGTCTGCTGGACCATTTCGAACGCGGCAAGCTGTTGCTGACTGGCGTTCAGATCATGGTGGTGGACGAAGCCGACCGGATGCTGGATATGGGCTTTATCCCCGATATCGAACGCATCTTCTCGCTGACGCCCTTCACGCGCCAAACCCTGTTCTTCTCGGCCACCATGGCGTCCGAGATTGAGCGGATTACTGACACCTTCCTGTCAGCCCCGGCCCGGATCGAGGTTGCTCGTCAGGCCACCGCGTCCGAGACCATCGAACAGGGTGTCGTGATGTTCAAAGGCGGTCGCCGCGACCGCGAGGCCAGCGCCAAGCGCAAGACCCTGCGCGCGCTGATCGACGCCGAGGGTGATAAGTGCACCAACGCGATCATCTTCTGCAACCGTAAGACAGACGTGGATATCTGCGCGAAATCGCTGAAGAAATATGGCTATAACGCTGCAGCCATTCACGGCGATCTGGATCAGTCGCAACGGATGAAGACACTGGACGGGTTCCGCGATGGCTCACTGCGCCTGCTGGTGGCGTCTGATGTGGCCGCGCGTGGGTTGGATATCCCGTCGGTGAGCCACGTGTTCAACTTCGACGTCCCCGGCCACGCCGAGGATTACGTACACCGCATCGGTCGTACGGGCCGGGCTGGACGTGAAGGCAAAGCCATCACCATCTGCTCAAAGCGTGATGAAAAGGCTCTGGATGCGATCGAAAAACTGATCCAGAAGGAAATCCCGCGGATCGACAATCCGATCAAAGAAGAGCCCAAGGACGAAGCGCCGAAGCCCGAGAAGAAAGCCAAACCTTCCGAAGGCAAAAAGAGCGAGGCCAAAAAAACCGACCGCAAAAAGGACAGGGACTCCAAAGGTCGCGGTCGCCGCGATGACGGTGGCGCCGCGGTTGTGGGCATGGGCGATCACCTGCCCAGCTTCATCGCTCTGAGTTTTGATGAGCGTCGGGCAGGCTAAATAGCCAATACCAGTGCCAGTATCGAGGCACCAAGCAACGTCATCCCGGCGATCTCACGCCGGGTGATGCTTTCCCTGAAAAACAAGATCGAGGCAAACAGGCTGAGGATCAACTCAACCTGCCCCAATGCTTTGACGTAAGCCGCGTTTTGCAGCGTGAAGGCGAAAAACCAACAGAACGACCCGCACAGGCTGGTCAGGCCAACAAACACGCCGGTCCTGCGCGTGTCCCATACCGCACGCAGTTCTGCTCTGTCGCGCCACAACAACCACAGACCCATGCTGAAGAACTGGAACGACACCACGACGGCCAGCGTGATCAATGCGCGGTACCAGGCATCGATATCCCCCAGTTCCAAGGACGCGCCGCGATAGCTGACGGATGAGAAGGCAAACAGAACGCCTGAGCCCAACCCAAGGCGTGATGCCCGATTGGTGAGGTTTTCCCACCAAACCCCTTCCCCACCGGGATTTTTCGACAAGAGTAATACAGCCATCAATCCCAGAATGATTGCGAACAACGCGCCGGAAGACACCTGATCGCCCAGGATCAAGAACCCGACGATCGCGGTCTGGATGACCTCGGTCTTTTTGAACGTGATACCCACCGCGAAATTGCGCTGTTTGAACAAGGCAACCACACAGATGGTCGCCAAAATCTGCGTGGTCCCGCCGATCACCGCAAACAGCCAAAAACGCCCGGTCAGGGACGGCAGGCCGAAACCCGTTATCTGCATCGCCACGACCAGGCCCAAAACTGCCAGAGGCATCGAGTAAGCAAAACGGGCAAAGGTCGCACCAGCCGCTGAAAGCTTCACGGTGCTCAGAGATTTCTGCAGCATGAACCGCACGGTCTGAAACGCGGCAGCGGCGATAGTGACGGGAATCCATAAACTCATGGATTCCCTTGTGTCTTCAAATCAGCCCTTTGGCCAGAGCGGATGCTGGACCGGGTCTTTGGCGCGCCAGAAATAGGACCGAAAGATCTCAGCGTACGAGCGATAGACATAGGCTTCGTTGCTGGCCAGATAGCTGTCCTTACCGGCGCGATAGAGTGCCGGCAAACGATACCATGGCGCGCCCGGGTTCATGTGATGAACAACGTGCAGGTTGTTGTTTAGAAACAGAAATGCTAGCAGGCCGCGATCTTCGACAATAACCGTTCGCGCCCTTGATTCCTCATGGGCGCGGTGCTCAAGGAAGGTACGAATCTTGACCAGCCCCAATCCGATATAGGCCGACAGAACAAAGGCCCAGATCGGCATCGGAGACTGTGCGACAATCCACAAAACGGCGACCACCCCGAGCAGATGTAGCGCCCATGCCAGCAGAATGTCGCGATCCCCGCGCAGCGCGCCGCGAAGCTCATCCCGGAAGAACGTGTATTGTCCGATAGCGGGGCCTAGCACGATACGCCCGAACAGCGTGTTGTTCGCGGAAAGCAGCCATTTCTGCCAATCAGCCAGAGTGTTCCAGACCTTTGGGTCAAGATAGTTCGACTCGGGGTCGTCATAGGGATCGGTCAGGGTCGAGTCCCGATGGTGCGCCAGATGCAGGTCCCGGAACCTGTTGTAGGGAATGAGCAAGGTAAGCGGCAGCGCCATCAGCGCTTCGTTCAGCCAACGGGTGCGAAATGGATGTCCATGCAGCGCCTCATGCGTCAGTGACGAGTGCAGCGCCGCGACAAGCCCCATTGCCGGAATGGCCAGCCATACGGGCAGCGTGAAAATCACCGCCAACCATGCCGCATAGCAGGCCAAAATCAGGGCAAAGGTGCCCCACTCGGGTCCCGGCCGCTCAGACATTGCGACCCCATGTGATTCCGGCCCAAACACGCTCGTAAATCACGTAAAGAGTCAGCCCAATTGCCGTGTTCACAACGGCCAGTGTCCCTCCGACTGTCGCTGAGCCTGTAGCGACCAGCCCAACCAGAGTCATCATGACCAGGCCCATTGCATTCCACACCACTGCTTTCACGACAGATCTTCGTCGCGTTTCCATTCCGTCACCCATATTGTTGTTATATTTTGAGAATTACGTATCTGGGCCGGGGTTGAAAATTCTGAATATGATTAACAAAACTCATCACTTGTGATATTTTTCATCATATGACGGATAAAATAGACAAACGAGACCGCGCTGCGCAGTTCAGGCTACGTCTTGCCCGCGCCATGGAGGAACGACAGGTCAGCCAAAGCGCGCTGGCGCGAAATATTGGCGTCGATCGTTCAACTGTGTCACAGCTTTTGACCGGAGAAGGTGCGCGGCTTCCGAACGCGCATGTGGTGGGCAGCTGTGCCTCGGCGCTGGGGGTATCTGCGGATTGGTTGCTCAGCCTGTCTGATCGACCTGAAAGCGCCGCTGAGTTGCTGGCGAGTTCCCTGAGCATGACCAAGGCCCCACGCGCGCTGGTTGATGAGCGTATTTTCGAATGGCACAAAGAAGCTGCGGGCTACAAAGTCCGGTATGTTCCGGCGACCTTACCGGACATGTTGAAATCCCGCGCCGTGCTGGAATGGGAATACGCCCCACATCTGGGCCGGACAGCGGATCAGGCCATTGGTGCCTCGGCAGATCGTCTGACATGGATGCGCAGCGCACAATCCGACTATGAAATCGCGATGCCGCTGTATGAGGTCGACAGCTTCGCCCGCGCGACTGGCTACTATGAAGGGTTGTGCCCGAAAATCCGTTTGGACCAGATCGATCACCTGCTTGAGGTGTGCGAGCAGCTTTACCCCCGTCTGCGCATCTATCTTTTCGACGCCAAACGCCTGTATTCCGCGCCGGTCACGATTTTCGGTCCCCTGCTTTGCGTGTTCTATGCGGGCAGCCACTATATGGCGTTTCGTGACCGCGACCGGATCGAAACTTTTACCCGTCATTTCGACACATTGGTACGCGAAGCGGATGTGACCGCGCGGGATTTTCCCGAACACCTCAGGCAATTACGAGCGGCAATCCCCGCCTGATAGCGTTCCCATGATGCGCAAGCCACCAAGGTGTGATATCGTCGCCTGGCGCGAACTTTCGGGCATTCCGATTACAGACGGAGGACCACAGGAATGGACGCATTAAAAACCGCTCAATACGCTCGGGCGCTTTATTCGGCCCACGGTGATCAGGCCGAGGCGGAAGCTGCACAGAAAATGCGCGAGTGTGAAGCCGCCGGGAATATGCAACAGGCCCGGGATTGGCAGGCAGTCCGCCAATCCATCCGCCAGATTCGCGGGCCCAATCAGGGCTGAAACCGCTTAAACCTTTGGGTCGGGGTTAACCGTATGCCCGTCGACGGCAATCACTTGCCCCGACACCAGCCGTGCTGCGTCAGACGCAAGGAACACGGCCATATTGGCGATATCGTGGCCTTCGACAAAGCGCCCCATTGAGGTGCCCGAAGCATAGCCTTCATAAACCTGATCGCGGGTCATGCCTTTGGCATCGGCTTCGCGTTGCAGCACACCTTCCATCCGTGGGCCTTCAACTGCGCCGGGACAGATGGCATTGCATCGCACGCCATGTGGGCCAAGTTCCATAGCCAGCGTCTTGGCCAGCCCGATCATCCCCCATTTAGCAGCCGCATAAGGTGCCCGGTTGGGGTAGCCGTATTGCCCAGCGGTCGAAGACGTGATCACGACCGCGCCGCTACCTTGCCGCTTCAGCAGTGGTGCCGCGTATTTCGAGCAAAGAAACGCCCCTTCCAAGTTGACCGCAAGGCACAAGCGCCAGTCATCCAGAGCCACATCCTCGACCAGGGCCGTCGGTCCTGCGATCCCTGCGTTTGCACATAGGGTGTCCAAGCCGCCCCATTCGGCCTCAATGTCCTTGAACAGAGCGGCCACGGCATCCTCGTCCGCGACATTGGTCACGGACCGTTTCCAATGGGTTGGGCAATCAGACAGAGCCTTCTGATCAACATCCGCCACCCAGACCTTGGCACCGGCTGAATCAAATGCCTCGGCCATGGCACGACCGACGCCCGAGGCGCCAGCCGTGATCAGAACGCGCCCGCTCATGCCGGTTTGCGAATCGCAGCGCCCGCACCTTCCGGATAGGGCAAATCGGCCTGCGCTTCTGCAATCCGGACCATCGCCGCCTCGATCTCGGCCGACGGGGCACTAGGGCGACGGGTTTCAAGGCTGACATGCAGCAGGAAGCTTTCGCCTGTGGCCAGCAGTTTGTCGCCTTCATACATGCTGTGGAACACGTGCAACTTCTTGCCCTGCCCCAACAGCATCTGCGTGCGCACTTCGATCTTCGCGCCAGCGTTTACTTCATCGATGTAACGGATGTGGTTTTCAGCGGTGAAGTAGCTGCCGCCCGATGAAATGTAATCCGCATCGCAGCCGATAATCTCCATGAAACGGTCGGTCGCCGCGGCGAAGGCCTCAAGATACCGGGCTTCGTTCATGTGGCCGTTGTAGTCCGTCCAGTCCAACGGCACCGCGCGTGACAGCGTCAGGATCGGCTGACTCAAATCGGCCTGTTCCATCGTCGGCAAAGCACCTGGTTTCAGCGCAGCATCGTGCTGGTTCAACACCGCGCCCGCACCATAGTTCTGCGCCTTCAACGCGCGCATCATGCCCACCAGGTTGTTGTCGCGAATACGCTCCAACTCGCGGATTGAGTGCATTCCGGACTGTGCATCCGACTGATCGGCGATCATGTCGACCAACTCATCCGTGAATTCCGGCACATCCATCAGCTTGGTCCACGGCCACTTCAGAGCCGGGCCGAACTGCGCCATAAAGTGCCGCATGCCCGCCTCACCGCCAGCCACGCGATAGGTCTCGAACAGCCCCATCTGCGCCCAGCGGATGCCAAACCCCATACGGATCGCTTCGTCGATTTCTTCCGTCGTTGCGATACCGTCTTTGACCAGCCACAGCGCCTCACGCCAGACGGCCTCGAGGAACCGGTCGGCAATATGTGCGTCGATCTCTTTTTTGACGTGCAGTGGGAAAAAACCAACCGATTTTAACAGGTCCTGCGCCCGCTCAACCATCTCGGGCGGGTTCTTGTCGGTCGGCACCAGCTCGATCAGCGGCAACAGGTAGACCGGGTTGAACGGGTGCGTAACTACGATCTGTTCGGGACGCAGCGCGCCGTCCTGAAGTTCCGACGGTTTAAACCCACTGGTCGAAGAGCCGATGATCGCATCCGCGTCACATGCTTCTTGCAAGCCTTTATAAACCTTCAGCTTCAGGTCCAGCCGCTCCGGTACGCTTTCCTGAATCCAAGAGGCACCTTGTACAGCATCTGCCATCTCATCATGGAAGGTCAGCGTGCCTTCAGCTGGCAATGGCACGTCACTCAGCCCCGGCAGAGACCGCCGTGCATTGTCCAGAACCTCGCCAATCTTACGCTCGGCCTCTGGGTCCGGATCGAACACCCGGACATCCCAGCCGTTAAGCAGAAACCGGGCGGCCCATCCGCCGCCGATCACACCACCACCGATGATAGCTGCTGTTTTTGTCATATCTTTTCCTAGTCGATACAGATCACCAGCTCGCGCCCCGTCTCATCCAGATGCGGAATGCATCCGAACTGCGGCGTGACCGCGCTGCATTGTTTGGTCTCTGACAGGCAAAAGCCCTGGCAGTCCGAACCTGTTTCACAGGTCTTGCCCGCATCTGCTAACGACAGGATGCACACATACTGCTGCGCTTTACCCGCAACCTCGTAAGTTCCGTCTTTGGCCTCGCAAGCCTGCCTTTCATTCTGGACTGGCTCAACCTCCGCCTTGTCATCCGTTGGAAGGCAAGCCGCCAGAAATCCTGCTCCGACAAGCACCACACACCGCGACATCACTTTCATGAGTTATTCCTTCAGTTGATGCCCCGGTGTCTTGGCTTTGCGAAAACTCTGCAAGGCGAAGTTTCAGCCCTTCGGCGCCCGCTTCACCAGCCCCAGCTTCTCGCGCACTTCCTGCGCACCGATCACCCGCGCACCCATGTTCGAAACGATGGTGTTGGCGCGTTCAACCAGCTGCCAGTTTTCCGCCAAAACGCCTTTGTCCAGCCACAGGTTGTCCTCGAGCCCGACACGCACATTGCCGCCAGCCAGCACCGAAGCGGACGCATAGGCCATCTGATTCCGGCCTAGCGAGAAGGCGCTGAACGTCCAGTCGTCAGGCACGTTGTTGACCATCGCCATGAAGGTGTTGAGATCATCCGGTGCGCCCCACGGTACGCCCATACACAGCTGAACCAGCGCCGGGCTGTCCAGAATACCGTCTTTAACCAGTTGCTTTGCGTACCAAAGGTGACCGGTATCGAACGCTTCGATCTCGGGCTTCACGCCCAAGTGCGTCATCATCCGCCCCATCGCCTGCAGCATGCCTGGCGTGTTGGTCATGACGTAATCGGCTTCGGCAAAGTTCATCGTGCCGCAGTCCAGGGTACAGATCTCGGGCAGACACTCGGCCACGTGCTCAACGCGCGCGGCTGCTCCAATCATGTCGGTTCCATCTTCGCGCAATGGCAGCGGAGATTCGGTGGGGCCAAAGACCATGTCACCGCCCATACCCGCAGTCAGGTTCAGAACAACGTCGACCTCGGCCTCGCGAATGCGGTCGGTTACCTCGCGATACAGGTCCAGACGCCGGCTGGGCGCACCAGTTTCGGGGTCGCGTACGTGGCAATGTACAATAGCCGCCCCGGCCTTAGCCGCAGCGATCGCGCTTTCGGCGATCTGCTTCGGCGAACGCGGCACATGCGGGCTGCGATCCTGTGTTCCGCCCGAGCCGGTGACGGCGCAAGTGATGAAGACTTCGCGGTTCATTTCCAGTGGCATGGTGTTTTCCCCAACTTATACCCGGTTTTGACCCAAGTTATCCTCAGGCTTCTCCCCGGATTCCGATTTGCTTTCATACCCGACTCTGGCGCAGCCTTGTGCAAACAACTTGCCAGAATGCGAATCGAACTTGATGAAATCCGCAAAAAACATACTCCAGCCCGAACATCGCGCCCTGAAAACGGCCGTGCTGGTTCTGGATGAATGCAACACGCTCAGCTTTGCCTCGGCTGTCGATCCAATGCGCGCGGCCAACCGGCTGGCGGACCGCCCGGCCTTCGACTGGGACTACGTGACCGCAACAGCGGAACCGGCGATGCTGACCAGCGCCCTAAATGTGCCGGGCATTCCGCTGGCTAGGCTCCAGGGTTGCGACCTTATGATTGTTGTCGCCGGATTCCAACTGGCGCGCCACGCAACCCCCAGCCTGTTGGCTGGCTTGCGCCGTATTGCTGGAACCGGCGCCACCATGGCCGGGATCGACGGAGGACCCTGGCTGCTGGCCGAGGCCGGCCTGCTGAACGGTCATGCCGCCACCACTCACTGGGAGGATCTGGACAACTTCGCGGCCCGCTTCCCTGACGTCGATGTCCGTCCGGATCGTTTCACCGTTTCCGGCAATCGGCTGACCTCTGGCGGGGCAATTCCGGCGGTCGAGATGATGCTGCACATCATCGCCGCACGCCACGGGGCGGGTTTCGCTGCCCGCGTGTCAGGGTTGTTCCTGTACGATGGTGCGCCCAGCCCATCGAAACCGCAAAGCCGTACCGGCGCACCACATCGCCATACCGCGCTAACTGCCAAGGCAAATACCTTGATGGAATCGTCTCTGGATGAACCCCTGCCGCTGGCGGACATTGCCCATACGCTGGGCACCAGCCCGCGCACTCTGCAGCAACAATTCCGCCTGCGTCTGAACACGACACCACAAGATCACTACCTGCAACTGCGTCTGGCCGAAGCGCGCCGCCTGGTCACCGATACTGACATGCCTCTGATGGACGTGGCCCTGGCCACCGGCTTTGGCTCACAGTCCAGCTTCGCCCGCGCCTTCCGGACAGCCCATGGCCTTTCGGCCCGTGACCTGCGTCAGGATCGCGCCCAGCCGACACATCACTGACAGGATCCCCTTCATCTGGCCCCAAATACCTCGGGGGAGGCGCGCAAAGCGCGGCGGGGGCACAGCCCCCCCCCTAAAACGGCATCGGATTTGCGCGGTGTGCGACGCTGATCTCTTTCAGAATCTCATCGGTCAGTTGAAGGTCCTTACCCGCCAGAATGTGCTCTAGCTGCGCCACAGTGGTCGCTCCGAAAATGGCCGACATCATGAACGGCCGCGTCCGGCACCACGCCAGCGCCATATGGACCGGGTCCAGACCGTGCCGCCGGGCGATCTCCAGATAGGCATCGACCGCGTCGAACACGCGGTCGTACTTGCGGCCGCCCATTGTCGGGACCAGAGACATGCGGGACCCATCGGGCACGACATCATTCTGGTATTTGCCAGTCAGGAATCCAGCCGCCAGGGGCGAGAACGCCATCAGCCCCACATCCTCGTGTACGCTCAGCTCGGCCATATCAGTGTCGAAGTGGCGGCACAGCAACGAATACTCATTCTGGACCGATGCAACGCGCGGCGTACCCACCTGTTCGGCCAGACGCAGCCATTGCGCCGTTCCCCAGGCGCTTTCATTCGACAGACCAAACGCGCGAATATTGCCCTTGTCGACCTGTCGCTGCAGGGCTGAAAGGCATTCCTGCATGTTCGCCAGCACTTCGTCGGTGTTGTGACCGGACGGCGCGTAATCCCAGTTCTGTCGGAACATGTAGCTGCCGCGATTGGGCCAGTGAAACTGGTACAGATCGATGCAATCCGTCTGCAGCCGCCGTAGCGAGCCCTCGATGGCCTCGGGGATTGTCCGCGCCGTAATGGGTGCCCCGTCACGCGCATGCATGAAACCGGCTCCGGAGTGTTTTGTGGCCAGAATGTACTCACCACGCCGTGCAGAATTGGCCGCGTTCCAGTTGCCCAGAATCTCTTCGGTTCGTCCGACTGTCTCTTTGGAAACCGGGTTCACCGGGTACATTTCGGCCGCGTCGAGGAAATTGATCCCGGCATCCAGCGCCATATCGATCTGAATATGCGCGTCCGCCTCAGAGGTTTGCGTGCCAAAAGTCATCGTGCCAAGGCACAGATCCGTCACCTCGATCCCGGTGCGTCCCAATGGGTTCTTTTTCATCTCAAAATCCTTCTGCTCGCAACGGTGGGCACCCTAAAGCAGAAGACCGCCAGAGCAAGGGCGCAGGACGTCAATTCAAGTAAATCACGCTGGCGACTGCAAAAAAGGTCAGCACTCCAAAAACATCGTTCGAAGTCGTAATGAATATCCCCGTCGCCGCCGCGGGGTCTTGTTTGAGCGCACGCAATAGAAACGGCACCATCGCCCCGACCGAGGCCGCAATGATGGTGACAATCGCGAGCGCGACGATCGAGGTCAGCACAAGCAACATGGGCCGGTCTATGGATATGAACAAGTTACCCAGCAGAACCAGAATACCCACAACAGAACCCACGATCAGCCCATTCAGCAAGGCACCATAAAGCTCTCGCACGAAGCGGGCTGTCAGATCACCGCGCCACTCGACGCCAGAGGTAAGTACCTGCACCGACACTGTTGAAGCCTGAATTCCGGCGTTACCTGCCGTCGCCAGAACCACAGGGATAAAGCTGGCAAGGATTGCGGATTCGGCCAGGGCGTCTTCGTAGGACACGATAGCTACGGCCGCGATGGAACTGCCGATCAACCCGCCCAGCAACCAAGGTAACCGGCGCTTGAGAATTTGCAGAGGCGTATCGAACTGGGTCGTGTCCGGAGAAACGCCGCCCATCTTGAGCATGTCTTCCTCGACCTCTTCCCGCGCGATTTCGGACAGTTCGGGCGGAGCGATTCCGCCCAGAAATCGCCCGTCTGCATCTACCACTGCGATGACAGAGGCGTCGCGTGCATCAGCCAGACGCAGAACCTCTTCCTGATCGGTTGCACCGTCCACTGTGACCGGATCGCGCCTGACGATATCAGCGATCTGCGTGTCTTCAGGGTTCAACAACAGGTCCCGCATACGCATATATCCGACCAGGCGCATATCGGGCTCGACAACGAACATCATGTCCAGCCTGTCGATGTCGTCTGCGACGTCCCGCAGGTGCGAGACCACGTCGCCGATCGTCCAAACCACCGGAATGGTCAGCACGCCGTGCCGCATGTGCGCTGCAGCACTGTCGTCGTGCACCGCAAGCGCCTTGCGCAGCTTGGCCGCGTCTTTACGGTCCGCGATCAGGTCCTCGTGCGTTTCCGGGGGCAGCGTTTCCAGCAGTTCGATGGCATCGTCTCGCGAGACTTTGGAAACGATCTTGCGGAACTTTTTGCGAGTCGCGGCCTCGTAAAGGACCGACCGCAGTTCCGGGTCCAGCTCGACCAGAACCGGCAGGCTGACGTCATCCGGCAACCATTCGAACAGGCGCCGCGCCCGTTTGGTGCGCATCTTGAGCAGGCATTTTAAAACGTCCGCCGATTGCCACCCTTTGAGAATGGACAGAACGGCAAGGCGCTTGTCCGACGCGATCAGGGCTTCGAGGGATTGAACAACTGCCGCGTTGTTCCGCTTTGCCTCGGGCGTCTTTGAACTGTCCCAGTTCATCTCGCTGGGGCGTACCTGGTCCATCTGGCACCTCATTCCGGTCGGCTGATCCCCTAACTGCGCCACGTGACCTTAGTGTGAAACAAAGCGGATCGAAAACAGTTTGCCGGGTGTAAAACCCTCAGGACTCGGCCTTCTTTTCCCAACGCCCAGATTCTTCGGACCAGTACTGGGCCGAGCAGCCCGCGCCGGTCAGCGCCTTCCATTGCCCGCGCGCATGTTGGACGGCCTCGACATCGTTGCCGTCAAAGAGGATGCATACGCGGTCGAGTTTTTCGACCTCGTCGGGATCAACCGGCGCGCCATCCACCGCCATAACACAGGTTGGTTCGTTGGCGGCCTGCACCTCGGTCGTCAACAGGATTGGCTGCGCTGCGTCATGCGGCCCTCCTGCCCGGCCATGAGGCAGGAACCCTTCCTCGGGCCCCAGCCACAGTTTTTCATCCAGCCAATCCATCCGCGCGGGGTCGGTCCCCCGCACGGCAATCTTCCACCCGGCCTGCCTTGCCTTATCCAGCAGCACCGGCAAGGTGTGCTCAAGCGGTTGGCGGGTCAGGTGGTAGAAATAGACAGCTCCCATCAGCTTACTCGAAGTTGTCCTGCACAAAGCGGCTGAGCGCGCGCACGCCCCAACCCGTTGCACCTTTGGGTGCGTAGGAAGTCTCAGACGAGACCGAAGCCACACCTGCGATGTCCAGGTGAATCCACGGCGTTTCCTCTTTGACAAAACGCTGCAGGAACTGCGCGGCGGTGATCGAGCCTGCCGGACGCCCGCCGACGTTCTTCATGTCGGCGATGCGCGATTTCAGTTGCTTGTCATAGGCCTCGCCCAGAGGCATCCGCCATGCGCCTTCATCCTCGGCACCCGCCGCCTTAAGGAAGGCATTACAGAACGTGTCGTTGTTCGAGAAGACACCCGCATTCTCGTGACCAAGTCCGATGATGATCGCGCCGGTCAGGGTGGCCAAGTCGACCATGCCGACCGGTTTGAACCGCTCCTGCGCGTACCACATCACGTCGCACAGCACCAAACGGCCTTCGGCGTCGGTGTTGATGATCTCGACCGTGTCGCCCTTCATGGATTTGACAACATCGCCCGGACGCGTGGCGTTGCCGGATGGCATGTTCTCGACCAGGCCAACTAGACCGACAACATTGGCCTTGGCCTTGCGCTTGGCCAGCGCGCGCATGGTGCCCGCAACGACGCCCGCGCCGCCCATGTCCATGGTCATGTCTTCCATGCCGCCTGCTGGCTTCAGCGAGATACCACCGGTGTCGAACACGACGCCCTTCCCGACCAGAGCCAGCGGCGCGTCATCCTTGTCGCCGCCATTCCACTGCATCACCACAACCTTCGAGGGGCTGACCGACCCCTGCCCGACGCTCAGCAGCGTGCGCATGCCCAACTCGGCCAGCTTGTCCTCTTCCAGAACTTCGACCTCAAGACCCAGCTCTTTCATTTCGGCCAGGCGGTCGGCGAATTCGGTGGTGGTCAGCACGTTGGCGGGTTCGTTGGTCAGATCGCGCGTCATACGCACACCGTCAGCAACGGCGTAGAGCGGCGCGAACGCAGCCTCGACCTCATCGGCCTTCTGGTGGCTGATCATGACCGAACCGGCTTCATCCGATTCCTTGGTTTTGTGCGCATCAAAGTCATAGCTGCGCAGCGCGATGCCCATGGCCAGATCTTCGGTTTTGGCTTGATTGCCAGCCATCACTAGCAAGTCCTTGCTACCCGCCAATTTGGCCAGCGCGGCGCCTGCCTTGCGCGCCTCGGCCGGATCAGGGCGACGTGGCAGAACCAGAACGTCCAGCGCCTCGGCCGCCATGCCGCCCGGCCACGCTATCGAGATCACGTCACCGGTTTTCACCTTTTCGAACCGCTCGCTTTCGACCAGCCGTGCAACGGCGCCGCGCGTCAGCCGGTTCGCACGGCGCGCTGCGGGGCTCATCTTGCCGTCGGACGGAATGATGATCGCCACACGCCCTTCGGCCTGCGCCATCGCATCCATGTCTGGGGCCTGAAAACGGATCGGTACAAGACTGCTCATTGCAAACTCCTCAAAATCAGTTTCCCAAGACCTAGCCCGCGCCGCGCGGCTTGACCAGATAGCAGTTTTCCCCGGCTGGCATTTGCATTACAGTCCCCGAAAAAATCCGACAGGCTCGGGGGAGAACGTTGTGGCAAGACAGGGCAGGCATAGGCCGTCGCGCAGTGATACCTGCAGCGTTGATTCCGGTCTGTTTCCGGCACACACTCCCTTGTGCTTCTGCTTGGCGAGGGTTCCTTCGTGATCCTTGACCGTTACTTCGCCCGCCGTTTCATTCAAAGCTTTCTGGTTATTGGCGTCATCTTTCTGACGCTGATGATTCTGATCGACCTGATCGAACAGGTGCGCCGCTTTGACGACGCCAATCTGTCATTTGGGCAATTGCTGCAACTGACCCTGCTGAACACACCCGCTGCAATCAGTGAAATGTTGCCCCTGCTGGTCATCCTGTCCACGATTGCACTGTTCATCGGGCTGGCGCGCAGCTCGGAACTTGTGGTGACCCGCGCCACCGGGCGGTCGGGCATTCGTGCCCTTCTGGCCCCGGTGATCATTGCGTTTGTCATCGGTGCCATGGCTGTGGGACTGTTGAACCCCATCGCAGCGGCCACCTCGGAAGAATACAAGCGGCTCGCCGAAGCCTACAAAAACGACGGCGGATCGGCGTTTTCGATCAGCGCTGAAGGCCTGTGGCTGAGGCAGGGGTCTGCCAATGGTCAATCGGTAATTCATGCGCGGGACACCTCAAACGGGGATACGTTCACCCTCAACCAGGTGACGATCATTACCTTCGCGCCGGACGGTACGCCGACCCAGCAGATCGTGGCCGATCAGGCCGACCTGGAGGCCGGGAAATGGGTTCTGACCAATGCAAAAATCTGGTCGCTGGAGAATGGGGTGAACCCCGAGACTCACGCTGCGAAACATGCGCAGCTTGAAGTTCCCACCTCGCTCACACGGCAGCGCATTCTGGATAGATTGGGCGAACAGGATTCCGTTTCAGTCTACGATCTGCCGGAACTGATCCGCGACCTGCGCGAGGCTGGCTTCTCGACCAAACAATACGAAGTTTGGCTACAGGTTCAGTTGGCCCGCCCCCTTTTCCTGATGTCGATGGTTCTGATCGGCGCGGCCTTTACTATGCGGCACGTGCGATTTGGCGGCACCGGGATCGCAGTTCTGACGGCCGTCCTGCTGGGCTTTGGCATCTACTTCATTCGCAACTTTGCCCAAATTCTAGGGGAAAACGGTCAATTGCCTATCTTAGTCGCGGCCTGGGCTCCGCCCTTCGCAGCCATCCTTCTGTCTCTCGGCCTTTTGCTGCATGCGGAGGACGGCTAATGCGGCTTGTTGCCAGCTTGTTGCTGTCCGGCGCTGTTGCACTGACGACGCCAGCCGGCGTCTCGGCCCAGACGCAGCCGACAGCCGATCCCGCGCAAAGTTCCGCGCAAGAGGATCAACCGGCGCTTTTGGTGGCGGACAGGATCTTTATCACTCCGGAACGAAACCTGGTGGCCGAGGGGAATGTCGAAGCGTTTCAGGGCGACGTAAAGGTCACCGCCAAGCGCATCACCTACGACCGGGAAACCGGCAACCTGTCGCTGGAAGGTCCGGTACGCATCGATCAGGCTGGCGAAACCACATTGCTGGCGGATTCCGCCGAGCTGGACGACGGCATCATGAACGGCCTGCTCATTGGCGCGCGCATGGTGTTCGACCAGCAGGTGCAGATCGCCTCGGTGCAAGCCGCACGCGCTGGTGGTCGCTACACTCAGTTCAGCAAGGTCTCAGCCACGTCGTGCCACGTCTGCGCCAACGGCAAAGCCCCGCTGTGGCAGATTCGCGCCCGCAAGGTCACCCATGATCAGTTGGAACGGCAACTGTATTTCGAAGGCGCGCAGTTCCGGATTCTGGACTTTCCGATTTTCTACTTCCCTTATTTGCGCCTTCCTGACCCAACACTGGACCGCGCAACGGGCTTTCTGGTTCCGTCTGTCCGGACCACATCGCAGCTCGGTACCGGGCTTCAGGTGCCGTACTTCATCAAGCTGGGAGACCATAAGGACCTGACGCTTACACCCTATGTCTCTTCGAAAACCAAAACGCTGGGCTATCGATATCGTCAGGCGTTCAAACGGGGCCGGATCGAACTCAACGGTGCCTTTACCCGGGATGATCTACAGCCAGACGAGGATCGGGGTTATTTGTTCGCAAACGGTTATTTCAACCTTAACAATGACTTCCGCTTCAAGTTTGACCTAAAAACCACATCGGACAACGCCTATCTCGCCGACTACGGCCTGCCCGACCTCGACCGCCTGCGTAGCGAAGTTGCACTGGAGAGAATCAAGCGCGACACGGCTTTCCGCACCAGCTTTATCCACTACAAAAGTCTGCGAGACAGTGAGAACGAAGAAGAGATTCCTTCGCGGATTTTCGACCTCTACTATCAAAAACGCTATTTCCCGACATCAGTCGGCGGCGAAGTCCGTTTGGGTTTCATCGCCCATACGCACGAACGCACCAGTGATCAGGATGTCGTTGGACGGGACGTTGCTCGCGCGACTTTTGATACGGAATGGCTGCGCAGCTGGATCTTCGCCTCGGGCCTGCGTGCGGACGCCCAGGTGGGCGCGTCAGTGGACACGTTCAACATACGCGACGACAGCAACTACCCCGATCGCGTAACCCGAGCGACACCGCGTGCCGCGCTGACGCTACGCTATCCGATGTCCAAACGCGAAGAATCCGGCGCGACGCAGATCCTGGAACCGATTGCCCAAGTCGGATGGACGCAAGTGACCGATCAGGACATTCCAAACGACGAAAGTACCTTTCAGGAATTCGACCAGGGCAACCTGCTGTCCCTGTCGCGCTTTCCGGCCCCGGACCGAAGAGAAGATGGGCCCACTGCCGTCTTCGGCCTGAACTGGGCGCGTTACGCCGCAAATGGCTGGCGCGCTCTGGCAACCGTTGGTCAGGTATTCCGCCAAACCGCAGATCCCAACTTTAACCTAACGTCAGGTCTTCAGGGAACGGCTTCGGATATTCTTCTGGCCGGTCAACTGCAGACCGCCAATGGCTGGTCGCTGGCTGGTCGCGGTCTGCTGAATGGGGATTTCAGCTTTGCCAAAGCCGAGGTGCGCGCTGGCTGGAACAAGGATAACGCTGGCGTCGTAGGAAGTTACGTCTGGCAGGAAACAGACCCGGCGGAAAATGCGAATGACGAGATTTCGGAAATCTGGTTGGACGGGCGCTATCGCGTTGACCAGAATTGGCTGACGCAGGCATTGGCGCGCTATGACCTCAGCGAGTCTGAACCTATCCGCTATGGGCTGGGCATCACGTATCAGAACGAGTGTGTGCGGGTTAACATGACCGTCAGCAGGCGATTTACCTCATCATCAAGTATTGAGCCTTCGACAGAATTCGGGTTTACCGTTGCCCTGACAGGTTACTCCATCGAGGGTGGCGGCCAACAGTACAAGAGAAGATGCAGTTGATTTCAGGTTTCTCCCGATTCATCCGTTCCGGTTGGCTAAAACCGGTTGCACCGGCGCTGAGCGCCGCCTTGCTGACTATTGCTGCCACGCAGGCTCAGGCGCAAAGCCTGTTTTCGCCTGCGATCAAAGTCAATCAGGACATCGTCACCTGGTATGAGCTAGAGCAGCGACAGCAGTTTCTGACCGCTTTGGGTGCGCCTGGCTCCACCGAGGAAGAAGTGCGCGAGGCGTTGATCGACCAACGGCTGCGAAAGCAGGCGATGCGCGAAGCGGGAATCGAGGCTTCACCTGAGGACGTTCAGGTCGGGATTGATGAGTTTGCAGCCCGCGGCCGTCTGTCGACGGACGAGTTCCTGCAGCTGTTGGCCGATTCCGGGGTGTCTCGCGAAACCGTGCGGGATTTCGTCGCCGATCAGCTGTCATGGCGCGATTTTGTCAGTTCGCGCTTTTTGTCTCAATCCAGACCCAGCGAGGACGAAATCAATCGCGCGATGGGACAGGCGGGCAGCGGTGGCCTGCAGGTGCTGATGTCGGAAATCATCATCCCGGTGACGCCACAGACCGTCGCTCAGGCTGAACTGCTGGCCGAGGAAATCGCTCAGCTGGAAGGCTTCGATTCATTCTCGTCCGCAGCCACGCAATACTCGGCAGCCGGCACCCGAAATGACGGCGGCAGGTTGGAATGGCTGAACCTGACGGACTTGCCCCCGGCCCTGCAACCCGTGATTTTGGGCCTCAACAAAGGCGACATCACCCAGCCATTGTCGTTGCCCAATGCGATTGCCTTGTTCCAACTGCGCGGCCTGCGCGAAACAAGCACTAGCACGCCGCGCTATTCGAAAATCGACTACGCGATCTACAACATGGCAGGTGGGCGCAGCGCCGAAACCCTGGCCCGCGCCGCAGAACTGCGTGAACAGGTTGATACCTGCGACGACCTATACGGCATTGCCAAGGGTCAGCCGCCTGAGGTTCTGCAGCGCGTCGAAGCCAGCCCATCAGAGATTCCGCGCGACGTGGCGTTGGAGCTGTCCAAACTGGATCTCAACGAAGTGTCGACCACGCTGACCGGCAACAACGGCCAAAGCCTGAAGTTTCTTATGCTGTGCACGCGAACGCTGGACCGGGGTGAGGAAACGTCGCGCGTGGACGTTGCCAACGCTCTGACACAACAGCGTCTGCAGGCCTTTGCAGACAGCCTTCTGGAACAGATGCGCGCAGACGCGACGATTATCGAACAATGATCCCGCCCATCGCGCTCAGCTGTGGGGATCCCGCAGGCGTTGGACCCGAGATCGCAGCCAAAGCCTGGTCTGAACTGCGGGCGACCTGTCCGTTCTTCTATATCGGTGACGCGAAACACTTGCCCTCTGGCACGCCTGTGCAACAGATCACAGACCCGTCGCAAGCCCGCGATGTCAGCGCCACCGCCCTGCCCGTTCTGCAATTTGATTTTCCGGCCCCCAACGTTCATGGCCAACCTGATCCTGCGAATGCGCCGAGCGTGATCGACTCGATCGAAGCCGGCGTCTCGCTGGTGCAATCCGGTGCCGCCTCAGCACTCTGCACCGCTCCGATCCACAAAAAGGCACTGATCGACGGTGCCGGATTCGCCTATCCGGGCCACACCGAGTTTCTGGCAGCCTTGGCGGGGCGCAAACGTGTTGTCATGATGCTGGCCAGTGAACAGTTGCGCGTCGTGCCCGCCACGATCCACATTCCGCTGTCGCGGGTTCCGTCTGAACTGACGCCGGAATTGCTGCGTGAAACCATCTCAATCACAGCCGAAGGCTTGCGCAAACAGTTCGGCATCGCCCATCCCCGCATTGCCGTAGCCGGTCTGAACCCGCATGCGGGCGAAGGCGGAAAAATGGGCCATGAAGAACTGGATTGGATCGCCCCACTGATCGCCGACTTGCCATCTGACACTTATTCGGTGACAGGCCCACATCCGGCGGACACGATGTTCCATGCCGCAGCGCGTACGCGTTACGACGCGGCAGTTGCGATGTATCACGATCAGGCTCTGATCCCGATCAAGACGCTGGATTTTGACCGAGGTGTGAATGTGACCCTGGGTCTGCCCTTTATCCGGACCTCACCTGACCACGGCACCGCGCTTGATATCGCCGGACAAGGCGTCGCCAACCCCACCAGTCTGATCGAAGCATTGAAACTGGCCCAACGCATGGCACAAAGCACTTGATCCGTCATCTGGCTGTAAATATCCCCGCCGCAGGCAAAAAATCTCTGGCGTTAACCCATCAACACGCGCCACGGTAATCGGAACATGAGTGCAATCGACTCCCTTCCCCCTCTGCGCGAGGTCATCGCGACGCATCAGCTTTCGGCACGCAAATCGCTGGGGCAGAACTTTCTGCTGGACCTGAACCTGACGGCCAAGATCGCCCGGCAGGCAGGCGACCTGACCGAATGCGACGTGCTGGAGATCGGCCCCGGCCCCGGAGGTCTGACCCGCGGCTTGCTATCCGAAGGCGCACGTAAAGTCGTTGCGGTCGAAAAGGATACTCGGTGCATTGCCGCGCTGAACGACATTGCCGCCGCATATCCGGGGCGGCTTGAGGTGATCAACGGGGACGCGCTGGAAATCGACCCATTGGCGCATCTGACACCGCCAATCCGTATTGCCGCCAATCTACCCTATAACGTGGGCACCGAACTTTTGGTTCGCTGGCTGACACCGCCGGAGTGGCCGCCGTTCTGGCAAAGCCTGACCCTGATGTTCCAACGCGAAGTGGCCGAGCGTATCGTCGCCCAACCCGGCAGCAAGGCCTACGGCCGCCTTGCGATACTTGCCCAGTGGCGGGCCGAGGCGCGCATTGCGATGTCCCTGCCCCCCGGAGCGTTCACCCCACCGCCCAAAGTGTCCAGCGCAGTGGTCCACCTGACAGCCCTGCCCGAACCGCGTTACCCTGCGGACGCAGCAACCCTGTCGCGTGTCGTCGCAGCCGCCTTCAATCAACGCCGCAAAATGCTGCGCGCTTCGTTGAAAGGCATTGCACCGGACATCGAAGACCGTCTGCAGGCTGCAGGTATCCAACCTACGGAACGCGCTGAACAGGTTCCGCTTGAGGCCTTCTGCGCATTGGCGAGAAATGTGTCTTCAGCCTGAATCTAGTCAACTTTCAAACGAGCCCAGCAACACATACGCAAAAAACTCCGGTCAATTGACCGGAGTTTTTTCATCCTTCCTTACGGCCCTTATTACTCAGCCGCTTCTGGCGCGTCGCCGTTGCTTGTCGGGGCTTCCTCGGCGGCTTCGGGCGCAGCCTTGGGTTTGCGGGTGCGCGGACGACGGGCCGGCTTTTCCTTTTTCGCCGGGGCTTCCGCAGCCGGTGCGTCATCCTTGCTTTCCGGCGTTTCGACCAGACCGGATTCCGGAGCCGTTGCCTCGGGGGTGAAATCCATCACATCAGGCTGCGGCGCCTCGGCCGGATCGGCCTGACGAGAGGCAGCTTCACGCTCCTGACGCTCGGCGCGTTCGCGATCACGCTCGGCCTGACGCTCGCGGTTCTGGCGCTCCTGTTCTTCGCGGCGCGCTTCCATCTCGCGCTGTGCTTCGCTCAGTAAGCGCAGATAGTGCTCTGCGTGCTGCTGAAAGTTCTCGGCGGCCACACGGTCGTTGGACAGCTGGGCGTCTCGCGCCAGCTGATTGTATTTGTCGATGATCTGCTGGGGCGTGCCGCGCACTTTACCCTCGGGGCCCGAGCTGTCAAAAACCCGGTTTACGACGTTACCCCCAGAGGGACGATTGCGGTTGTTCTTGGCCCGCGAGCGGGATTTGGAAGATCTCATTTACTTTACGTCAGCCTTGTCATTCACTGTCGATCAACCCGCATCCTGCACTGCTCAAACGCTTTAGCTGTGACGCGATGTCGACTTTTTTGGGCTTGGCGTCAGGGGCCCGCTGAACCAGCGTCAACCTCTCTGACTGAACCTGAGTAAACACGTCCTGCGCGTGCAGACAAGGGGTTTGTCCAAAAATTCGCAGGATTTTTACATCAATCGGCGCTTTTCGGCGTCAGAATGCCTACTTACTGCGGCATTTTGGCAAAAACGACACGGTCACGACCATCCAGATCGGGTATGATCTGTGTTGCCGTCAGCCCTGCCGACTCGAACAGTGCCGCAACGCTGCGCCCCTGAGTTGGCCCGATTTCGACGAGCAGACGCCCGCCCGGCATCAGAAAATCCGGTGCGCCGGCAGCAATGTGGCGATAGGCGCCCAACCCGTCCCCCTCGTCCGTCAGCGCCAAACGCGGTTCGTGCTCGCGCACTTCCGGCGACAACTCATCCATTTCAGACAGGGAAATGTAGGGCGGGTTTGAAACGATAAGGTCGTACAGGCCATCTATGTTCTGGAACCAGTCGGATTGCAGGATCTCGAGACGGCTCTGCACCTGATGCTGCACGGCATTGGCGCTGGCCTGCAGGCACGCTGCCTCGCTCAGATCGGCACCAACGCCTGTCGCACTTGAGCGTTCGGCCAGTAGCGTGATCAAGATGCAGCCCGACCCCACGCCCAAATCCAGAACATGATCGAACGGTTCGCTCAGCGCCGCTTCGATCAGCGCTTCGGTCTCGGGGCGCGGGTCCAGCACGTCGCGGCTGACGCGAAACCGACGACCATAGAATTCGCGCTCGCCCAGCAGATGCGACACCGGCACCCGCACGGCGCGAAGCGATATCAACTGGTCGTAGCGTTCAGCGATTTCGGGCGACAATTCCTCAGGTGCGATCAGGGTGACGCGACTGGCCTCGATCCGGGCCGCATGGGCCAGCAAAACCCGCGCATCGCGCGCCGGGTCGTCCACTCCGGCGGCACGCAACCGCGCTGTGGCGGCGACCATGGCCTGAGCCGCTGTCAGCGCGGCAATCATAGCGCCATCTCCGCCAACAGCCGGGCCTGATCGTCAGCGGTCAGCGCGTCGATCACTTCGTCCAGATCGCCCTGCATCACCTGATCCAGCTTGTAGAGCGTCAGGTTGATGCGGTGATCCGTCATGCGACCTTGCGGGAAATTGTAGGTCCTGATCCGTTCAGAGCGATCTCCAGAACCGACTTGGCTGGCCCGATCTGCCGAGCGTTCGCTGTCGATCCGCTGGCGCTCCATATCGTACAACCGTGTCTTCAGTACCTGCATCGCGATCTCACGGTTGCGGTGTTGCGATTTTTCAGAACTGGTCACGACAATTCCGGTCGGCAGGTGGGTGATCCGCACCGCCGAGTCGGTGGTGTTCACGTGCTGCCCGCCCGCACCGGAACTGCGCATCGTGTCGATGCGGATGTCGTTGGGTTCGATCTGAATATCAACATCCTCGGCCTCGGGCAGAACTGCGACTGTGGCCGCCGAGGTGTGAATCCGCCCGCCGCTTTCGGTTTCGGGCACGCGCTGCACCCGATGCACGCCGGATTCGTATTTCATGCGGGCAAAAACGTTCTCACCCTTGATATGGGCCACGACCTCTTTGATCCCGCCCAGATCCGAGGCTTGTTCCTCGATGATCTCAAATTGCCATCCGTGTGCCTCGGCATAGCGCTGATACATCCGTAGCAGGTCGCCGGCAAACAGTGCGGCCTCATCGCCGCCGGTTCCGGGACGGATTTCCAACATCGCAGGCCGGGCATCCGCCGCGTCCTTGGGCAGCAATGCCAGCTGCAACGCATGCTCTGCATCGGGGATACGCGCCTGCAGGCTGGGAATTTCCTCTTCGGCCAGTTCCTTCATGTCCGGGTCAGCCAACATCGACTCGGCCTCAGCCAGATCGGCAACCAACTGGCGCCAGGCCAGGATCTGATCCACGACCGGCTTGAGATCGGAGTATTCCTTGGCCAAAGCCGCAATGTCCCCGCCCGAGGCACCATCCGCCATGGCCGCTTCGAGGTACTGGAATCGCTGGGTTATCTGTTCAAGTCGTTCTTCCGGGATCATTCGGGCGGTGTCTATCAATCCGGGGCTTTGGTCAAGGCCCGTCGCTGTGCTAAGCTTGTGAACATGAAACGGTTGGCCCTTGTTCTAGCACTGTTCGCGACGCCGGTTCTGGCCGATGTGGTCGGTCCTGGCGGCAAGGTTCAGGACTGCTATTGCACCGATAAATCAGGTACGCGCGTTGAGTTGGGCGAAATGATCTGTCTGCAGGTCGATGGCCGCATGTTCATGGCGCAATGCCAGATGTCGCTGAACGTTCCGATGTGGCGCGAGGTGTCCGAGGGCTGCTTGTCCTCAGGGCTGCAGCAGAGCAAGCCACCCGTCGACGCGGGTGCGGTTCACGCCAAAATCTGATCTGCCAAACCTCAGGCGTGCATATATGCGCAAGGTGTCGCCATCCTGCTGAACGGTGGTGTAGTCTGGAAAGCCTATCACTTTTGTGCGGGTGATGTAGGTAATCATCCCCTCATCAACCGATCCCGCCAACACCGAAGTCCGCGCTGTTTCCCGCGCGAAGGCATCCAGCCGCGACAAACCGTCCGGACCCGCTTCGACCACGCGAAATGCGCCGCCTTCGAGGTCGCGATCTCGATCGCCGACCGGCGCAACATGCCATTTCGCCGGGTCGGAGGGCGCAAGCCGGATATAGGCAGCACCCGGCACAACGACACCGACAACAAGCCATAGCGCAATCATCTTCATCCCAATCTTGTCCCTTTCGAAAGATCATATTCCGACCCGTATTGGGGGCAAGATACCAAACTACCCTTTACCGCGACGTCACGCCTGGCAGGATGCATAGCAACTCAAACAACAGGTTGGCCGCCGTAAGCGCCGTATTCCCCGACTGATCGTAGGGCGGAGAGACCTCGACCAGATCACACCCGACCACATTCACACCCGCCAATGCATGGATCAATTGCAGCGCCTGAGGCGTGGTCAACCCTCCGATCTCAGGTGTACCGGTGCCGGGGGCGTAAGCCGGGTCAAGACTGTCGATGTCATAGGTGATATAGACCGGATGATCGCCGATCGTCTTACGGATTTGCGAACCAATTTCGGTCAGGTTCTGTTGCCACAGCTCCCAGGCCGGGAATTGGCGAAAGCCCCAGTCTCGCGCCTCGGTGAAATCGCTGGCGGCGTAACCCGAACCGCGAATTCCGATCTGAAAGGTTTTGTCCGGGACGATCAGCCCTTCTTCATACGCACGGCGGAAGACGGTGCCGTGGGTTTCACGCTCGCCAAACATTTCGTCGTTCACATCCGCATGGGCATCGACATGGACCAGAGCCACGGGTCCGTGCTTGGCCGCGATGGCGCGCAGGATCGGCAGCGTGATCGAGTGGTCTCCGCCCATCGCTACCGGGATAACCGCCTGATCGAGAATGGAATCGTAGCTGTCCCTGATGATCTTCAGGCTTTCGGCCAATGAGAAGGTGTTGATCGCCAGATCACCGATATCCGCAATCTGCAGGCTATCGAACGGAGCTGCGGAATTGGCCATGTTATAAGGCCGGATCATCGCGCTTTCGCTGCGGATCTGTTTCGGCCCGAACCGTGTCCCCGACCGCCAAGAGGTGCCTATATCCATTGGGATACCCAGTACAGCCACGTCCAGCCCGGCCAGCGAATCCGCCTGCGGCAACCGCATGAACGTGTTCGGCCCGGAGAACCGCGCCAGATCATTGCCGCTGATCGGTTGGTTAAAGACTGTCATGCCCGTATTTCTCCCGTCCGGCTTTTGGTTAACCAGATACCGGAAAGATGGCTAACCAAAGGTTAATCCTGCACCAGCTTGTTCCAACCCAGCAGGCAGATGATCTGGGTCGCCACATGCGCGCCTGCAATGGCCGTCGCTCCGGACGTGTCATAGGGTGGAGAAACCTCTACTACGTCCCCGCCTTTGATGTTAATCCCGGCAATGTCGCGCAGGATGATCTGGGTCTGGATCGAAGTCAGACCACCCCAAACCGGTGTGCCGGTGCCGGGGGCAAAGGCCGGGTCCAGCCCGTCGATGTCAAAGCTCAGGTAAACCGGGCTATCGCCTAATATACCTTTGATCTTTTGCGCCACGGCGGCAGGGCCGGATTCGTAGACTTCGCGCGCGTCGATGATGTTGACGCCCAGAGTATCCTCGTTGGTCGTGCGGATACCGACCTGAACCGAGCGTTTCGGGTCTACGATCCCCGATTTCACCGCCTTGTAAAACATCGTCCCGTGATCCACGCGGGACATATCATCATCGGCCCACGTATCGGTATGCGCATCGAATTGCAGCAGTGACATCGGCCCGTATTTCTCGGCATAAGCCTTGAGGATTGGGAAGCTGATATAGTGGTCCCCGCCCAGCGTAACCGAGGATACATCAGCGGCCAGAATAGTGCGGATGTGATCGGTCAACGTATCGGGAAAGGCAGGGATATTGGCATAGTCATAAGCCATGTCTCCATAATCCACGATTGCCAGTTCGCTAAGCGCATCGAAGGGCCAGCCGTAGGGCGCATCGGGCGATTGCAAAGCGCTGGCCTCGCGGATCGCACGGGGGCCAAGTCGGGTGCCGGGTCGGTTCGTCACAGCCTGATCAAAGGGCACACCGGTCACGGCGATGTCTACTCCTTTCAGGTCCTTGGTATAGAGACGGCGCAGGAACGATGTCGCGCCGCCAAAGGTGTTCTCGTAAGACAGCCCTTTGAGGTCAGGGTTGGTAAATGCCTCATCTACCTGATTTTTTGCGTCTTCCAGTGCCATGTCTTTCCCCCATCAGCCCAGCGGCTGCGCCTTTTCGACGATCCGTGCAAAGAACGAAGCGCCAACCGGCGCGATCTCGTCATTGAAGTTGTATTTCGGATGGTGCAGCCCGGCCCCTTCACCCTGCCCCAGGAACAGATAGGCACCTGGACGCGATTGCAGCATGTATGAAAAGTCCTCGGCCCCCATCTCACGCCCCATATTGCCGACCACGCGCTCGGCCCCGGACACGTCGCGCGCGACCTCGGCAGCGAAACCGGCCTTTTCACCGTCGTTGATGGTGGCTGGATAGTTCTTTTCATAGTCCAACCGAGCCTCGACCCCGTACGAGATTGCCTGCCCCTGCACGATCTGCCCCATCCGCTCAATCACCATCTGCTGGACAGTTGGATCAAAGGTTCGGACCGTGCCGTTGATGAAAGCCGTATCGGGGATCACGTTATTCACGGTCCCGGTGTGGATTTGTGTGACCGAGACGACCAGATCATCCAGCGCGTAGTGATTGCGGCTGACGATGGTCTGAATGGCCTGCGCAATGCCACAAGCCGCCATCACCGGATCGCGGGTTTCATGCGGCATGGCCCCGTGGCCGCCGACGCCCTGAATATGAATCTCGAACGTATCCACCGCGGCCATGATCGGCCCCGGCGTCGTGTGGAATGCTCCCTCGGGCAGGTTCGGCGCGTTGTGCAGCGCATAGACCTGCGAGATGTCGAAGCGGTCCATGATGCCCTCTTCGACCATCACGCCCGCGCCTCCGCCTTCTTCCTCGGCTGGTTGGAAGATCAGCGCCACGCGGCCGCGAAAGTTCCGCGTCTCGGCCAGATAGCGCGCAGCGCCCAGCAACATTGTGGTGTGTCCGTCGTGACCGCAAGCGTGCATCTTGCCGGGATTGGTCGAAGCATATTCAACACCCGTCTCTTCCGGGATCGGCAGCGCGTCCATATCGGCGCGCAGGCCAATCGTTGGCCCTTCATCCTGCCCGTTGATGATCGCAACGATGCCGGTCTTGGCGATGCCGTCATGCAGCTCGTCCACTCCGAATTCTCGCAACCGGTCCGCCACGAATGCCGCCGTTTCATGGCATTCGAACTCCAACTCGGGGATCGAATGCAGGTGTTGGCGCCATGCGGCCATATCGGCTGAGTAATCGGCAATTCGGTTGACGACGGGCATCTGGGGTGGACTCCTGATCCTGACTGCGGAATGGATGCATCTGACACCGGAACGAAAGGGTTCGCAATGGCCGAAAATCCTCTGATCCATGACAGCGACGCAGGGATTGAGCGTTTGCTGGAAATCATGCGCCGCCTGCGCGACCCGGAAACGGGCTGTCCGTGGGACATCGAACAGGATTTTGCCACCATCGCGCCCTATACGATCGAAGAGGCCTATGAGGTCGCCGACGCCATCGAGCGGGAAGCCTATGACGAGTTGAAAGGAGAGCTGGGCGATCTCCTGTTCCAGTCCGTCTTCCACGCCCAAATGGCTGAAGAGGCCGGGCATTTCACCTTTCAGGACGTGGTGCGCACCATGTCGGACAAGATGGTCGCGCGGCACCCCCATGTGTTCGGTGACGAATCCCGCGACAAGTCGGCGGATCAGCAGACCGTGGATTGGGAAACCATCAAGGCAGCTGAACGGGCAGGCAAGGAACAGAAAGGCGCGCTGGACGGGGTCGCCGCCAACCTGCCCGCGCTTTTGCGCGCTCATAAGCTGCAGAAACGCGCCGCCCGCGTGGGCTTCGACTGGCCGGATGCCAGTCATGTGCTGGCCAAGATCACCGAAGAGGCCGCCGAGTTGGAAGAAGCGCGCGACAAGATGGACGCCGATGCGCTTGAGGATGAGTTCGGCGACCTGCTGTTCGTGATGGTCAATTTGGGCCGCCATCTGGGAATCGAACCCGAAGCCGCTCTGCGCCGCACCAACGCCAAGTTCACCCGGCGTTTCGAACAGGTCGAGGCGCGACTTGCTGACCGCGGCAAAACTCCGTCACAAAGCGATCTGGCCGAGATGGACGCGCTGTGGGACGAGGTCAAAACCGATGAGCATCGCGCCAATGGCAA
Source organism: Ruegeria sp. BF12 (assembly GCF_056538705.1). Taxonomy (NCBI): domain Bacteria; kingdom Pseudomonadati; phylum Pseudomonadota; class Alphaproteobacteria; order Rhodobacterales; family Roseobacteraceae; genus Ruegeria; species Ruegeria sp. BF12. Next base: position 215,642 of record NZ_JBQFTP010000001.1, read on the forward strand.
ACTCCCGCCTGTGGATGCGACGACAGACGCCTGAAACCGCTGGACAAGCGCGGTGACACTTGCGAGTGTCCGCGCTTCAAGACCCCGGAGGCAAGCTATGGCACCGCGCAAGATCATCATCGACACCGACCCCGGACAGGACGACGCTGTCGCCATCTTGTTGGCACTGGCCAGCCCCGAAGAGATTGATGTTCTAGGCATTACCGCAGTTGCCGGAAACGTCCCGCTGGCGTTAACAGCCAAGAATGCGCGGATCGTGTGCGAACTGGCCGGACACACGCAGATTCCTGTCTATGCGGGGTGCGACCGCCCGCTGAACCGACCTCTGGTCACTGCTGAACATGTACACGGAAAAACCGGACTGGACGGTCCCGTTCTGCCCGACCCAGAGATGCCGTTGGCCGACGGCCACGCAGTTGATTTTATCATCGAAACACTGCGCGCGCATGAGCCCGGCACCATAACACTTTGCCCTCTGGGGCCGCTGACGAACATCGCTACCGCGTTCGAGAAAGCCCCCGACATCGTCGATCGGGTGCAAGAGATCGTTCTGATGGGCGGTGCGTATTTCGAGGTTGGGAACATCACGCCGACCGCCGAATTCAACATTTACGTCGACCCCGAAGCAGCTGATATCGTGTTCAGATCCGGCGTCCACATCGTTGTCATGCCATTAGACGTAACCCACGACGCTCTGGTCACAAAGCACCGCAACGACGCCTTCCGCGCGCTGGACAGCGAGGTCGGCCATGCCGTAGCCGAGATGACCGATTTCTTTGAGCGCTTCGACAAAGAGAAATATGGCTCTGAGGGCGCGCCTTTGCATGACCCTTGTGTGACGGCGTACCTGATCCGCCCCGAGCTGTTCTCGGGCCGCCACATCAACGTTCAGATCGAAACTCAGTCCGAACTGACTATGGGCATGACCGTGGCCGATTGGTGGGGCGTCACCGATCACCCGCCCAACGCGATGTTCATCGGTGAAGTAGACGCTGACGGTTTTTTTGACCTGCTCACCGAACGACTGGCCCGACTATGAGCCTGCTGGGACCCGCCAACCCAAACTGGCCAGACGAGGCCAACGCAGAAATCCTGTGCTGGCGTGACGCGGGTTTTCCGGGGCGCCGATGCGTCCGCATGGATGATCCGAATACTGGCAATCGCTTCCGGCTGGCTCACTGCTTTGTAGAGAGCTCTGCCGAAGTCACCCGCCGCCTCGCCTTTAGGTATGCGCTGCGCGCTGATCCGGCGGCACGCGGGAACTACGCCACCGTAAAATCTCATTGCGCCACAGCGCATCCCGACAACCATCACGCCTATGGTGATTGCAAATCCGCATGGATACCGCAAACCGAGGCCAAAGCATTGGAAAATTACAGATGAGCGCCGCCCTGCGCCTTGCCCGCCCCGAAGACCTGGACCGCCTTATGGGGTTGGTGACCGCCTTCCATACCGAAGCCGGGATTGCTCAGGATATGGACCAGACGCGCAGCGCTCTGGCCCCCTTGCTGGACGGTATCCCTCATGGGTGCGTGTATTTGATTGGCCCCGGACGCGCGCCGCTGGGCTATGTCATCCTGACCTTCGGCTGGTCGGTCGAATTTGGCGGCATGGACGGTTTCGTGGACGAAATATACATCCGCCCTGCTGTCCGTGGCCGCGGTATCGCCACCGAAGTTCTTTTGGACCTACCCAAGGCCCTTGCCGAGGCTGGTTTGACCGCCCTGCATCTTGAGGTCGATCGCACCAATGAATCCGCGCAGAAGCTTTATCTGCGCACCGGCTTCAAACCGCGCGATCGCTATGTGCTCATGAGCCGTAAGCTCTGATTTAAGAACAAACTTACCGGCGTTGTCGCCGGCGCCCCCCCCAACGAAAACCTTAACGGGCTTCACCGCGGTATATGTAAGTGGGCGATTCCATGTTCCGAACCGGATCATTTGCGGAAACCGGTTCACCCGTGATCGGATAGGTGCCCGGCCCTGCACAGGCCGCCAGAAAAACAGTGCTGATCACTGATGCTACGAGAAGGAATTTCGAACCAGTCATGGCGTGCTCCTTTCTGCAATGCAGGCACATTACGCGACACCGGGGCCGGTCAAATAGGTAAAAGTTCACACATAACGATATTTATGACGACGATATTTTGCCAAATCCCAGTTTCCCAAAGAATAACAATGGGAACAGCTGAAAAATAAACTTTGGCGTTTTGACTAATCCGCGTTTTTCGAGGTCAGTTTCATTTCGAAAAACAGCAGATGACCGTCGGCGACTTCGGGAACTTCCGAATAAGAATCGCGCAGTTCAAACCCCATCGAAAGGTACAGGCGAGTCGCCGCCTCTAGGGGTTTGCCGGTATCCATGCGGATATAGTCGTACCCCTGCGCCCTGCACGCGTCGATCAGGGATTGCATGATTGCGAACCCCGCACCCGTACCGCGTGCAAACTCGGTCACAAACACGCGTTTGATTTCGGCGACACCCGGCTCGATCGTATGGAACATCCCGCATCCCACGGGCTTACCATCCTTTAAAGCAAGACGGGTTCCGCCATTCGGAGGGCAGTGAATGACTTCTATGTCCTCCATCACGCGCGCATATTTTTCTTGCGAGTATAGAGTATGAACAATGCATCTGGATCTCTCGTCTAACGTCAGCAGGAAATCTCGATAGTCCCAGCACAATCTCCGGACAGCATCGAAGTGCTCCGGTGTTTTTGGCTCAATAACTTTTAGCAAGACGAAATCCTCAAACGAAATTGAGACCCAGCTTAGACGGAGAGCGTCGGTTGGGAAAGATCACAGCCATAGTTTTTGACGTCTCGTAATATGGGCAGATCAGCTTGACGGTTTTGCCACAGGTACCTGCTATTGCGAGGTGCTTCTCAAATCACGCAAAACTCGAAACCCTGACGTGGAGGATCTGCTCTTGACGCCAGCAGACCCTCGCACGGCTACTCGCGAAAAATCCATTGCGGTCCAATAAGCCCCGCCTCGTACGACACGCATTTCGCTAGCGGGTTCTCGAGCCATTTGTAAATACGGACCTGAGGTCTCCCACCCTGCATACGTCTCGGTCCGGCAAGAAAGCGTTTGCTCGCTGACATTGCCAGACATATGCCGCAATCCCCATGCATTGGCTGCATCCAGTTCATCAACCCGAACCGGTTTGCCACGGGAAACAAGGTCAGGACGTTCTTCACCCAGCATTTCCTCAGTTGGCTTACAAAGAAAGTTAACCTGGTCCGTATTCACGTCTTCGCCCTGAGCAAATGGCGTTTGAGTTCCCGCCCGCGCGGCGTACTCTCATTCGGCTTCGGTTGGCAGGCGGTAGACTGGCGCCCCTACCTTTTCATTTAGCTATTCAGTGTAGGAAACAGCATCCAGATACGACACATCAATGACCGGATGTCGTGCTGTCAGCTTGGCTCGTGGTTTGTCTGCAACTAGCACATAGTTTTGTGGCATATGCCCATTGCAGCCCCCATCATCGACACAGGCCGTCCTTTCGCCATAAGTCACTTCATTCCTGCCCATGGCGATGGGAATGTCCACTGTTACTGGATGCACAGGTCCTTCGTGAAATGAAATGTATGGACCTTCGGGCGTTGCAAGCCGAAAGCCCTTTTCGTCCCAATGGAAGTTTTGCTTAGACTCCCCCGGCGGTCCGCCCATGATGAACTCACCAAGCGGAAGGGCTATCATCTCGGGGCAGACGCCGTATTCCTGCAACGCCTCCAGTGGCATAACGGTTGTTCCATCCTCCAACCTGTAGTCCGCCCAAGCGGTCGTTGTCAGAATTTGGAGCAACCCGAAGATAGTTAAATGCTTTATGAACAATCGATATTTTCCCTAGCGCCTCTCTTCAGCAACTCAAACGTGCATTTCGATTGAGTGAAACACGAAAACTACAAAAAAGACCGGCCCCTATGCAAAAAGGCCGGTCCAAAACAATCGACGTAAGGCTGGTTAGCGCTTCAGGATGGATGCGCCGGCGTATTCCGCGACCTCACCCAACGATTCCTCGATGCGGATCAGTTGGTTGTACTTGGCCAACCGGTCCGAACGGGCCAGCGAGCCGGTTTTGATTTGGCCGCAGTTGGTCGCAACCGCCAGATCAGCAATAGTAGCGTCCTCGGTCTCGCCCGAGCGGTGCGACATGACATTGGTGTAACGCGCGCGGTGCGCCATATCTACGGCACGCAGGGTTTCGGTCAGCGATCCGATCTGGTTCACCTTGACCAGCATCGAGTTCGCACAACCACGCTCGATCCCTTCGGCCAGACGCGCCGGGTTGGTCACGAACAGGTCGTCGCCTACCAGCTGAACCTTGTCGCCGATGGCGTCAGTCAGGGCTTTCCAGCCGTCCCAGTCATCCTCGGACATACCGTCTTCGATCGAGATGATCGGGTAGTCTTTGACCAGCGCCGCCAGATACTCGGCGTTTTCCTCTGAGGTCAGCGAGATGTTCTCGCCCGACAGAACGTATTTGCCGTCCTTGTAGTATTCGGTGGCCGCGCAATCCAGCGCCAGGTGGATTTCCTCGCCCGGCTTGTAGCCAGCCTTTGCGATGGACTGCAGGATGAAATCCAGCGCCTCACGGGTGGATGCAATGTTCGGGGCAAAACCACCCTCGTCTCCGACACCGGTGGCCAGACCAGCCGCCGAGAGCTCACGTTTCAACGTGTGGAACACTTCAGAGCCCATACGCACGGCTTCGCGAATATTCGCGGCCGAGGTCGGCATGATCATGAATTCCTGAATATCGATCGGGTTGTCGGCGTGCTCACCGCCGTTGATGATGTTCATCATCGGAACGGGCAGAACACGTGCCGAGGTGCCGCCGACATAGCGATACAGAGGCTGCGTGGTGAAATCCGCAGCGGCCTTTGCGGTCGCCAGTGACACACCCAGAATGGCATTGGCGCCCAGACGGCTTTTATTCTCGGTCCCGTCCAGTTCGATCATCGCGCCGTCGATTGCCACCTGCTCGGTCGCGTCATAGCCCACCAGCTCTTCGGCGATTTCGCCGTTCACCGCGGCGACGGCCTCAAGCACACCTTTACCCATGTAACGCGATTTATCACCGTCGCGCTTTTCAACGGCCTCATAGGCGCCCGTCGATGCACCCGAGGGAACTGCCGCTCGGCCCATGGTGCCGTCTTCCAGGATCACGTCCACCTCGACGGTAGGATTGCCCCGGCTGTCCAGGATTTCGCGTGCGTGGATGTCGATGATTGTGCTCATGAGGCCCGTCCCTATGGCTGCATTTGGTTGCATGCCTCATAGCATCACCGGGCCAAAAGTAAACCGGCAGCGTTACCGCTAACACACATATTCCCTGCACTTTAGGGCTAACAGTTTCCTGTTTGCGCCAACGTGCGACGATCCGTCAGGCCGCAACAGCCAATTCGCGCGCCAACCTGCGTTCACGGAGAAAGGTATACATGCCCGACCCGAGGATCAGAGCGGCCCCCGCCACAGTCATGAGGTCAGGGCGCTCACCAAACATCAGCATCCCGGCGGCAATCGAGAACACCAGACGGGTGTACCGGAACGGAGTCAGGGCCGAGGCCTCTCCGATCCGCATTGCCGTCACGATTCCGTAGTAGCCCAGAACGCCAAAACCGATTGCGCCCAGATACGGACCAAGCTGCGTGGTCTGAAGCGGAACAACGGGCTGAGCCGAAAAGACCATCAGAACCGCGCCCGCAACCGCCACCGCAATGTAAGCCTGCAAGGCGACAACGGATGAAGCCACGCGGACGTCCAGTTTGCGCGTGATCAGGTCACGTGAGGCAATCGCAACAACGGTGGCCACGACGAACAGCGACTCGGGCCGAAACCCTTCAAAACCGGGCCGAATAATCATCAGGACACCAATGAAGCCGACGCCAATGGCGCTCCACCGTCGCCAGCCAACGTGCTCACCAAGAAACAGCGCAGCCCCCATGGTCACGGCCAGCGGCATAGCCTGAAAGACAGCGGCGACCGTAGACAGCTCGACCAGAGACAGCGCGGTGACAAAGGTCAGCGCCCCCACCGCTTCGGCCCCTGCCCGGGCCAGTGGCAACGGCTGCCAGGCGATAGGGTCCAAGATGCGTTTGCGGGTCGCCAACGACATCACAACAAACACCAGTCCGCAGAACAGACCCAGCACGATCATGATCTGACCGGTCGATACACTGGTCGACAGGTGCTTGATGAACATGTCCTCAAGCGAAAAGGCCGCCATCGACCCTATGATCAGCAAAATGCCGTTAACGTTGTTCATGCGCGTGTCCGTTGGATTGGGCTGTTAAAATTTGCGCCCTTGATTCACCAAAACCGAAACATTCGCGACGCCGCAAGCGATATTGCGACATGATTTATGAATTGCCGTGCGGCAACCAATCGCGATTCGTGATGAATCAGTCCTGTTCCAGCGGAACGCCGTACAGTTCCAACCGATGCCCTTTCAGCTTATAGCCAAGCTTTGCAGCAATTTTTTCCTGCAGGGCCTCGATCTCGGGATCTACGAATTCGATCACCTCGCCCGATTGCATGTCGATCAGGTGGTCGTGGTGATCCCGCTCGGCGTCTTCATAGCGCGCGCGTCCGTCGCCGAATTCCAGCCGCTCGAGAATCCCCGCCTCTTCGAACAGCTTCACGGTGCGATAAACCGTGGCGATGGAAATGCCGGAGTCCACTTTCGAGGCCCGGGCATAAAGCTCCTCGACATCCGGATGATCTTCGCTTTGCTGCAACACCTGCGCAATCGTGCGGCGCTGACCCGTCATACGCAGACCTTTAGCTTCACAACGGGCGATGATCGTGTCGGACATGGTGACCCTCAGATTAGTTCGGGTTTCTGTCTTAATACGTCTGCGCCGCTGGCGCCACAGCCGAATTGCGCCTAACCCTCGCGGCGCAGATCGGCCCATATCGGCAGGTGGTCCGACGCGATATGCGCAGGCCGGGTGTTGTGCACCCCATGGAGAACCGCCTCAAGCCCTTCGCCCAGCGCAATGCGGTCAAGCGCCCCCAGTGGCTGTGCGGCAGGAAAGCTCGGGACCGGAGGCAAAAAGCGCATATCGGGCGCAAGATGGTCGAGCACGGGTTGCCGCGACCATTCGTTGAAGTCCCCGGCCCAGACGGTGGGCATCTGATCCAGATCCTCATCGCAGCGCCGGATATGGTGGATCTGCTGCCGCCGGGATGCGGGCAACAGCCCAAGATGCATCCCCATCACCCTTAGCGGCCCGATCTGGGTATCGAATTCAACCCGCACTGCGCCCCTGGGTTCCAGCCCCGGCAGGTCGTGATGTCCGGTCCGCCGAACACCGATTCTGTCCCCGCGCCAAATGACAGCGTTTCCGTGCCATCCCAGACTACCGGCACCACCCAGGTCGACGATCTTCCAACCGGCCTCGTCCAGCATGAAATGCGGCAACGCGGCAGGTCTGGGGGGCAGCCGCTTGTCGGCCTCTTGCAACACGACGATATCCGCTTGCATGCTTTCGATGACCTGCATGATGCGCTGGGGCTGACGGCGAAAGTCCAGCCCGACGCATTTCTGGATATTATAGCTTGCAATCCGCAGGGTTGAATCAGGCGACATGGGCTTCCGATCAAATCACTGATGCTTAAAGTGCCACGCTGGTGGCCGGGTGCAACCCCTCAGCCATAGTGGTGCGCAAGGAAACGTGTTTCGCCCCGCTTACTTCGCCGCAAAATTGGGCAACCAACACGGAACGCACCCAATCGCCACGGCGTTCCTTGATCAACAGCATCCGAATAGCCTATCCCGGCGACGAACAACGTCCCATAGGCGAAAAGCGCCAACAAGCGGCCCCCAGATCACCCGGAGAGCAAATGGTTTCCACCGAAGCAGCTACAAACAGCAGAACCTGGGCCAGCATTGTTCTGGTGGCCGGCGGGATGATGTGGGGCCTGTACTGGATACCCGTGCGGTTCTTCTATGATCTGGGTCTCTCCGGACCCTGGCCAGGGATAGCGATGTACAGTGCCGCACTTCTGGGGCTTGTTCCGTTCGTCTGGAAAGAGCGGCGGGCGCTGACCCTGCAATGGCGCGATCTGGTGTTCAGCGGGATGTTCACCGGCGCGGCATTCAGCCTCTATTCGATCAGCCTTGTCTACACGGACGTCGTGCGGTCGATCCTGTTGTTTTACCTCACCCCGATCTGGGGCACGATTCTGGGGCTGATCTTTTTGGATGAGCGTCTTTGGCTGGGACGCATAGCCGGCCTTGTCTGCGGAGTCGGAGGCCTTTTCGTGGTCCTCGGCGGTTCAAATTTTGTGCCCTGGCCTCAGAATATCGGCGACTGGCTGGCGCTGGCGTCCGGTATGTGCTGGGCGCTTGGCACGCTGGGCCTGTACCGGACCAGCACGATCTCTGCTTCGGGACAGGTCTTTGCCTTTGTGATGGGCGCGCTCATTCTGTCGCTTATCAGTTTGACAGTGCTTCCGGAACCGGCCCTGCCGAAACTCACCAAAGCGGATATCCTCTGGACCCTGCAATTCGTACTTTTGTCCGCCTTCTACACGTTGCCCATGGTTTTCATGACAATCTGGCCGGCAACCAAGTTGTCGCCTGCCCGTGTCGGCCTTTTGCTCATGAGCGAAGTCGTCGTCGGCCTAGCCTCGGCCGCAGCCTTTTCGGGCGAACCGTTCGGCCTGCGCGAGCTATTGGGCGCAGTCCTGATCGTCAGCGCCGCCGTGTTGGAAATCGTGCGGGACTAGCCCGCCGCCCTCGGCAACCAGCCGCCATGCCTGACGCAAGTGTTGGCCTATCCCATTCAAACGTTTATCTGTTTGGGCGTTTGATGCCATATCAGGACGTTACGAAATGACGACGCCCAGCGCGGACCGCAGAAAACAACTCGAAGGCCGATCGCTGATCGTGGCCATGGCCGGCAACCTCTTCATGGGCGCAGCAGGTATCCTTGCGGGCGTGTTGTCCAACTCCAACGCCATCATGATGGACGGCTTATTCTCGTTAGTCGGTTTTGGGTCGGCGTTTCTGGGACGGCGGATAAGCCTTCGCATCGATGCCGGCCCTGACAAGCGTCGGCCGTTCGGTTACGCGGCGGATGAGGCGATCTTTTCCACCTTCCGTTCCCTGTCCCTGTTAGGGCTGGTTCTGTTCGCAATCTCGAACGCGGCCAAGAACATCTACAGCTATTACAACGGTATGATGCCCGAGCCGCTGAATTTCGCCCCGATGTTCGTCTATTTTGCGTCGATTGGTCTGACCTGCTTTTTGCTCTGGGCGTTTCACTATTTCACTTGGCGGCAAACCGGAAAGACCAGCGCGATTCTGCGCCTTGAATCCAAGGCGGCGTTTTTCGACGGCATGTTCACCGCTGCAGCCGGCATTGGTCTGGGTGCAATCTACCTGTTTCGGGACGGGCCACTTGCAGCGATTGCGCCGATCGGTGACTCGATCATCGTTCTGTTTCTGTGTGTCCTCGCAATCGGATCATATGTGAAAGACTTTCGTGGCGGGTTGGGAGAACTTGCAAACGCCACAGCCAGCCCAGAGGTCCTGGCAGCAGCTCGTCGCGCCCTGCGCCCCGCCATTGCTGAAGACGGTGGTACGCTGCGGGACATGTCTGTGACCAAGCAAGGTCGGACGATTCTGATAACCGTCTATTATGATCCCCTTCGCCCCATTACTGCCGAAGAAATCGACACGCTGAACTGGCGCATGGTTCGGGATGCGCGCAAAGCAATCGACGAGGCAGACGTATACCTGATGATTTCGCAATACGCGCGTCGGTGGCCGGACGAAATCAATCCCTATCGGGACGACGCCTGACCCTCAGGTCCCACAGAACGTGGCGTGGACCACTTCGCTTTCGGTCGGCGGACGCGTCAGGTCGACCGCGTCCGGCTGATCCTCATAGGGTCGCGACAGTACCATGTTTAGTCTGTGGAACGGTTCACAATCGCCCTGAACAGCGGCCTGGATCATCTGTTCAACCCGGTGGTTACGCGGGATGAAGGCCGGATTTGCTGCGGTCATGACGGATGTCGGGTCCTGCTCGCGCTCTAAGCGAACCCGCCAGCCTTCAGACCAGCTGTCAAAAGCTGCCGGGTCGGTGAATTGATCGCGCGCTGCATCTCCGCCAAGCGCACGGAAGGTGTTGGTGAAATCGGATTGGTTCTGCGCCATGCGCGTCAGCAGGTCCGAGATCAGCTCAAGATCGCCCTCTTCCTCTGTCACCAGTCCGATCTTGGCGCGGAACCGCCGCAGCCAGTTTTCCTGCAACTTTCCGGGCATGGCGTGCACGATCTCAGTGGCTTCTTCTACGGCGGCTTCTTTGTCGTCCATCCGTTGGATCAGGGCCGTCGCAAACTGCGCCACATTCCAGACCGCAATGTCAGGCTGGTTGGAATAGGCATACCGCCCCATCCGATCAATTGAGCTGTAGACCGTGTTCGGGTGGTAGCTGTCCATGAACGCGCAGGGTCCATAGTCGATCGTCTCACCCGCAATCGAGCAATTGTCGGTGTTCATTACCCCATGAATGAAGCCAACGCTCATCCAGGCCGCGATCAGCCGTGATTGCGCGTCGACAACCTCGCGCAACAATCCCATTGGCCCTTCGGCGTTGGAGTAATGGCGCTGAATGGCGTAGTCAGTCAGACGTTTCAGACTGTCCAATTGACCCCTTGCCGCGAAAACCTGAAACGTGCCGACTCGCAGGTGACTTTGCGCCACGCGGGTCAGAACGGCACCGGGCATCGGCCCTTCACGCAGCACTATCTCTCCGGTCTCCACAGCCGCCAAGGCACGGGTCGTCGGGATGCCCAGCGAGTGCATCGCCTCGGACACCACATATTCGCGCAAGACCGGCCCCAGCCACGCACGCCCATCTCCCTGACGGCTAAACGGGGTCGGGCCTGAGCCTTTCAGCTGGATATCCCGGCGGATGCCATCCGTCCCTACCGTTTCCCCCAACAGAACCGCACGCCCATCCCCAAGCTGAGGGTTGTAGTTCCCGAACTGATGCCCCGAATAAAGTTGCGCTATCGGTTCTGCCCCTTCGGGCAGCGTATTCCCGGCAAAGGCTTCGGCCATCTCTTCCACGTCACCTGGCGTGACGTTCAGAATCCTGGCCAAACCGGAGTTGAACGCGATCAGTCGCGGCGCGCGTACGGGGATTGGCGCCTGCCGTGCATAAAAGCTGTTGGGAAGGCGGGCGTAGCTGTTGTCAAAGGGGATCGTCAGGGTCATGCGGCAAACATATTCCTTACATGCACGAATACCATAGCGGATCGCGCAATCCCGTGCATAATCACCCCGAATGACGAGAGACCCCATGACAGCACAACAGATCATCGACCACCTGAAACTGGAACAGCACCCCGAGGGCGGCTGGTTCCGCGAAACATGGCGCGCAGATAACAAGGGCCGGGCCACCGGCACGTGTATCTACTTCCTGCTGGCCGAGGGCGAGAGTAGCCACTGGCACCGCGTCGACGCAACTGAGATCTGGCTGTACCACGCGGGCGCGCCCCTGGTCCTGTCTCTCAGCGAAACGGACGAGGGTCCAGCCACCGACCATCTGCTGACCCCGAACCTGTCCGAGGGCGCACCGCAACTGATCGTACCCAAGAACCACTGGCAAGCGGCGCGCTCTACAGGAGAATACACGCTGGTCAGCTGCACCGTCTCACCCGGTTTTCAGTTCGAGGGGTTCGAACTCGCCGCGCCAGAGTTCGATATAGCAAGGGGCTGATCGATGGACCACCGCGCCCTCATAGCGTCGCTGCCACCCGAGGCCAAAGACAAAATGCAACAGCGCTCTGACACGGCTGGCCTGCGGCACCTGGGGGGCTACCTGACGCTATTGGCCCTGACCAGCACCGGCATTGCCCTGCACGTCCCTCTGTGGCCGTTGCTGATCCTGCCGCAAGGCGTGCTGTTGGTGTTTTTCTTCACGCTCAGCCACGAATGCACCCATAAGACTCCGTTCAAGACCGGTTGGCTGAACGATATGGTCGGGCATCTGGTATCCATTCCGATCGCCCTGCCCTTTACGTGGTTCCGGTACTTTCACCTTGCCCACCACAAATGGACGAACCACCCCGAAAAAGACCCCGAACTGGGCGGCAAGCCAAGACCCGATAACTGGTTAAGCCTGCTGATCTATCTGACCGGCTGGTATTACTGGAAAGGCATGGCAATCGTGCTGGTCCAGAACGCATTCGGCCAGATCGACGCGCCCTATCTGCCAACGCGCCAGCACAAAGCCATGCGGATCGAGTCGCGCGCCCTGTTGGCGATCTATACAACCGCCGCAGCGAGCCTTTTCTTCTCTCCACTGCTGTTCTGGGTCTGGATCTTACCCGCGCTGGTCGGACAACCCTTCCTGCGCCTGTATCTTCTGGCGGAACACGGGCTGTGCCCGCCAGTTGCCAACATGCTGGAGAACTCACGCACCACCTTCACTAACCGGTCCATTCGCTTTGTCGCGTGGAACATGCCTTACCACGCCGAACACCACGCCTTTCCGAATGTACCCTTCCATCAGTTGCCCGCATTGCATCACTGGACACGGGAACATCTGAGATCGACTTCGGACGGATACTCCGAGTTTGCAGGCGACTATGTGAGCACGTTACATCGTTAATTGCACGCCCACCTTGCCGCGGTTCAGCGAGGCTTGAAGCGGTGTTGCCATTTCAGTTGACCGAATTGCGGTAAAGCGCGAAAAACCCTCAGCTTTCTTTCATTGGACTCACATGACATTACCCCCAGTAATTTTTGATATGGACGGTCTTTTGTTGGACACCGAAAAAGTCTGTCTGGACAGCTTTATCGACACGAGGCGCGCGTTCGCCCTGTCTGACAGCCCTGAAACGTTCCTCAAATGCGTAGGATTGCGAGGGGACGAGCCGGACCGGATAATACGTGACAGCCTTGATGGCAAAGTTGGGTTTGACGCGTTCAACGACGAATGGGATCGACGCATCGACGCCACACTTGAGCAGCGCATTCCTGTTAAATACGGTGCCCTTGCCCTGGCCCGTATGCTTGCGGAAAAAGGGCATCTTCTGGCCGTTGCGACTTCGACGAATACCGGCAGAGCCCGATCACAATTGGAGGAATCCGGGCTGCTGAACTTCTTTAAGTTTGTGATCGGTGGAGACATGGTCGTGCGACACAAACCGGATCCAGAGGTCTATCACACAGCCGCTGAACGACTTGGGCATCCAGCAAAAGACTGCATTGCGTTCGAAGACAGTGAGATGGGAACGCGGGCCGCTCTCGCATCTGGTGCGCAAACCGTTCAGATCCCTGACTTGATCCAGCCCACCGAAGAACTGAGTTCCTTGGGACATCTCATTGCGCCGAATCTATTGAAAGGGGCGATTGCCGTCGGACTTATTGAAGCTCACGAAATCGCCTGACCAAAAAGTTTGTGGCGACTGGCAAAATAGAACTGTTGTGGATCTCAGCGCTATCGCATCTCCGCAACGGAACTGACAACCCCGCCCCCAACCAAAGCCTTCACTCCGGTGGTGCCCGGGCATGACGTCGGCAATCTGCGCGCGACGCGTGCTGCCAGATAGGCAAAGGCCTGCGCCTCGAGCATGTCACCGTCCAGACCTACGGCCTCGACCGGCTCGACCGGGCAGTCCAGGGCGACGCGCAGCATCTCCATTAATACCGGGTTGTGCCGTCCGCCTCCCGTGACCAGCAACCGTGATGGCGGTTTGGGGCAATACTCCATCCCCTGCACAACGCCAGCTGCACACATGCCGGTTAGCGTGGCCACGGCATCCGCATCGCTGAGTTCCTGCACAAGTCCAATCATTTCCGCAAAGTCGTTCCGGTCCAGCGATTTCGGCGGCATTCGTGTAAAATACGGCTCGGCAAGAAACAGCTCCAGCGCGCCCATCTCGACAGTGCCTCCGCGCGCGACGGCACCATCGCGGTCCATCGGCAGGCCCAGGCGCGCCTGCATCAGGTCATCGACCGGTGCATTTGCGGGACCCGTGTCAAACGCCAGCAACGCGCCGGGGGCTTCCGGGCCGTCGAAACTGGGGTCCACATAGGTCAGGTTGCCGACACCGCCGAGGTTCAGGAAACACAGCGGCCGGTCGGCTCCAATCCACTTGGCGCAGGCAAAGTGAAAGAACGGAGCCAACGGAGCCCCTTCGCCGCCCATGGCCACATCATCGCTGCGGAAATCCCAGACGACCGGCACACCCAAAGCCTGAGCCAGCCCCTCGCCGTCGCCAACCTGCAACGTCCCCCTTCCGCGCGGCTCGTGCGCAAGGGTTTGGCCGTGAACGCCGATCAGGTCAATCTCGTCGAATTCGGACAGCGCCTCGGCATGGGCAATCGTAACCAGTTCCGCCGCTGCATCCACGTCAGGTCCGTGCCATTGCCCCAACGCGGCACGCAGAACTGCGCGTTCTTCATCGGAATAGGCACGGTAACCGCTTGGCCCAAAACCAATAATCCGGTGCCCGTCCGTTTCCACGACTGCAGCATCTACCCCATCCATCGAGGTGCCGGACATCGCGCCCAAAACCCTGATCGCGCCTGTTTTCTTGATGGACCGCCCCAAGCTCGTCTCTCCTGCCGTGTCCTGTGTGTACCGCCATGGTTGAACGGTGCAGCCCGTTTAGCCTGCCCACTCACTTAAAGCCAAGGCAAGATGGTTCGCACGCGACGCGCGCTTTTTCCTGACAATTTGGTATAAGGAACACAAATTGGTTTTAGGTGCATATGGCGGACACGTACTCTCAGAAACAGCCATCGGAAGGCCGGAATTACTTCCTGATCTTCTGGTCCGGCGCATTGGCAACGATCGGCGGGCAGCTTATCAACCCGAATCTGGTGCTGCCATTTCTGTACCTGGCTTTGGGCGCACCCACGTTTTTCGCAGGATTGCTGCTGCCCTTCGTCACCGGTTCGCGCTTGATTGCCGAGATCTTTGTCTCACCTTTCGTAAACCGTGCAACCCGAGCCAAGCTTGCAGTCTATATACCGAACCTTTTGACGGCCATCGTACTGTCGGCAGTGGCGCTGTTTGCCACGAAACTGCCCAGCGTGATGATTGTACTGCTGTTTCTTACCACCGCCATCGTCATGGGGTTGTGCCAGGGTATCACCAGCCTGGGGACCAGTCAGATTTACGGCATGTCCGTCCCGGAGGCCAAACGCAATCGGATGGTGTTTGCACAGGCCACCATTTCGGGGGTGCTCGCCGTCATCATCGTTCTGGTCACGCGCGACCTGCTGGCCGGAGAACAGCCGATGCAGCGGCATATTGTGGTCTTGTGGTGCGGCGTGATTGCCATGTTCGCGGCGGGCGTTGCATTTGCCGGTGTGCGGCTGTTGGAAGAAGAACAGGCCCATGCGCCTGAGCCCAAGCAAAAGCCTAGGCCGCTTGCCGAGCTGGTGACCGGTTTCAAAACCGGCATGGCCTATAAGTGGTATCGCAAATTCCTGGCCGCCCGGCTGATTTTTGTCTCGGTCGAACTGGCGATGCCGTTCTACACGATCCATGCCGCAACGCTGCATATGGGGACCAAGCATTCCCTCAGCTATTTCGTTATTGGGGCCAGCCTCGGCATGGTAATCGGTTCGCTGCTGTGGGGATGGCTGAGCAGTCGCATATCGGTCAAACCGGTAATGTGGCTTGGCTGCATGATCGCCACCATCTCGGCCCTGCTGGCGCTGGGGTTCACATTTCTTGGCTATGCGCAGAACGTCTGGCTCTACGCGCTGGTCATTCTCCTGCTGTCGTTGGGCGGTAACGGCGTGATCTACGGACGCTACCTGTACCTCATTGACATGAGTGTTGAAAAAGAGCGCCCTTACCTTGTCGCGCTGGGGGATGTCAGCGCTGGCCTTGTCGGAATGGTCTTCGCTGCGATCCTTGGCGCGGTCGCACATTTGCATGATCCGGTCACGCCGATCATTGCCCTGGTGGTGCTGAATCTGATCGCGATGCTTTACGCCTTCCGTTTGCCACCGGTCAAAAGCTGAAACAGTCCGTGTTTTTCTTCGAAAAGGTGCCTTTTCCTTACCCCAAGCGCCGCCTATACAGTGCCCCGCAACATCAACCCGAGGCACGATATGACCTACCACCCCAAATCGGATTTCATCGCCACGATGATCGAGCGCGGCTTTCTCGCCGACTGCACCGATTATCAGGGCCTTGACGAAGCGCTGATCAGCGGGGTGCAAACAGCCTATATCGGGTATGACGCCACGGCGCAGTCGCTGCACGTCGGTCACTTGATGAACATCATGGTGCTGCGCTGGCTGCAAAAGACCGGCCACAAACCAATCACCCTGATGGGCGGCGGCACGACCAAGGTGGGCGATCCGTCATTCCGGTCGGACGAGCGCCCCTTGCTGGGGCCCGAGCAGATCGACGCGAATATCGCGGGCATGAAGCAGGTCTTCGCCAAGTACCTGTCCTATGACGACAGCGAGACCGGCGCGCTGATGCTGAACAACGCCGAATGGCTGGACAGCCTGAACTACCTCGATTTCCTGCGCGATATCGGGCGGCATTTCTCGGTCAACCGGATGCTGTCTTTCGAGTCGGTGAAATCGCGGTTGGATCGCGAACAATCGCTGAGCTTCCTCGAGTTCAACTACATGATCCTGCAGGCCTATGACTTCCTGGAGCTGAACCGCCGCTACAACTGCGTTCTGCAAATGGGCGGATCGGATCAGTGGGGCAACATCGTCAATGGTATCGACCTTACCCGCCGCGTTCTGGATCACGAGATTTATGGCCTGACCACCCCTCTTCTGACCACCAGCGACGGTCGCAAGATGGGCAAGTCGCAGGGCGGCGCGGTCTGGCTGAACGGCGATATGCTGTCGTCCTACGAGTTCTGGCAGTTCTGGCGCAACACGACCGACGCTGATGTGGGCCGATTCCTGAAGATCTTCACCGAACTGCCCGTCGAAGAATGCGACCGCCTAGCCGCGCTGCGGGGGTCCGAAATCAACGAGGCCAAAATCCGCCTCGCCAATGAGGTCACCACCCTGTTGCACGGGGCCGAGGCGGCTGCGACAGCTGAGGCGACCGCGCGCGAGGTATTCGAAAAAGGCGGTGTCGGAGGCGATCTGCCAACCCTGACCCTCAGCCCGGACGAGTTGGGTGATGGCATGTCCATCGTGCAGCTTATCGTGAAGTCGGGTCTGGCAAAGTCGGGCAAAGAGGCCAAGCGTCTGATCGCCGAGAACGGTGCCAAGCTGGACGATGCGCCGCTGACCGATGCCGGGCTGATGATCGACGCTGGCGCATTGTCGTCGCCGATCAAGCTGAGCGCAGGTAAGAAACGCCACGCTCTGGTTCAGCTGGGCTAGTCCGACTTGAGTTCTGAAAAACAAAGGCCACCCGACTGGGTGGCCTTTTTTCCTTTAATCGAGCGCCGCAAAGACAGATTCTAGCGCTCCTCTTTGCCGCCGCCGTTGCTGCCGCCATTGCCATGGCCGCCGCCGCCATTACCTTGGCCGTTGTTGCTGCCGCCATTTCCGGTGCCTGGGCCAGAGCCGCCATTATTTCCGCCGCCATTGCCGGGGTTACCGGCGTTGCCATTTCCGTTTCCAGGCCCGCCATTGTTGCCACCATTGCCGTGACCGCCACCATGGCCACCACCATTGCTGCCACCGTTGCCAGAGCCGCCGCCACCGTTACCAGAGCCGTTACCCTGGCCATTGTTGCCGCCGCCGTTGCCAGTGCCGGGTCCAGATCCGCCGTTGTTACCACCGCCGTTTCCGGGGTTACCACCGTTGCCATTCCCGTTGCCGGGTCCACCGTTGTTACCACCGTTGCCACCGCCGCCGCCGTTGTCGCCGCCACCACCGTTGTCACCGCCGCCACCGTTGTCACCGCCACCACCGTTGTCACCGCCGCCACCGTTGTCACCGCCGCCGCCGTTGTCGCCGCCTCCACCGTTGTCGCCGCCACCACCGTTGTCACCGCCGCCGCCGTTGTCGCCGCCACCACCGTTGTCACCGCCGCCGCCGTTGTCGCCGCCTCCACCGTTGTCACCGCCACCACCGTTGTCACCGCCGCCGCCGTTGTCGCCGCCTCCACCGTTGTCGCCGCCGCCGCCGTTGTCGCCGCCGCCGTTGTCGCCGCCACCACCGTTGTCACCGCCGCCGCCGTTGTCGCCGCCTCCACCGTTGTCGCCGCCACCACCGTTGTCACCGCCGCCGCCGTTACCTGGGCCGCCATTCCCTGCATTGCCGTCACCACCAGAACCAGATTCACCGCCTGCGTTCGAGCTCCCGCTGCTGGCCTGATCCCCGTCCCGATCTTCACTGCCTCGTGCGACCGTTGCGCCGATAGATCCGGTGGCAAATTCCGTCAACAATGCGGCCAATCCCGGGCATTGTTCACCAGTTATCGCAAGTGTTGATTCGAAGTCGGTCCGCTTTTGCAACCGTTTCAGAAAGCTTGGCGTCACGTGCGTGCAATCGCAAAGGGTCTGAAAGTCCCCGCTATTGGCTGCAATTCGCGCGGTCCTTCCATCACATACCTCCGGCGCCGCTTGCGCGGAGGTTACCATCAAAGCTGCTATGAACGGCGAGGCTACCAACGCGGAAACATTGGATTTCAGCTTATTTCGCATCACTTAACTCCTTGCGCCTTAACACCCAGGTGCGTCAGGGTTCTCGGTTACTCAGTGGAAGCCGCAGATGAAGCGCAGGTAAGCACCCGCTGAAGATGCGTTAATGTGGGCTCGCCACCACTCGTTAAAACAAACACGACACTAGTTGTGACGGTCCTTGCTGCTGAATATACAACATCTATCCGCACCGCCAAATGAAAAGCGGCGAAAACGTGTCAAAATTTTGGAGAGGCTGCCTCAATGCTACTATCAAACTCATCCGCAATCATCACCGGTGGCGCGTCGGGATTGGGTGAAGCCACCGCCCGCTATTTTGCCGAGCACGGGGCGCAGATTACGATTCTGGATCGTGACGCGGATCGTGGCAACACAATTGCGGACGAGATTGGCGGATTCTTCGCTCAAACGGACGTAACGGATGAGGCCTCGGTTGCAGCGGCAATCACTCATGCAATGGACAAGATGGGCCGTATCACCGCCACAGTGAACTGCGCCGGGATTGCCTACGGGATCAAGACCGTGGGCAAGGAAGGCCCCCACCCTTTGGACGCCTTTCAACGCACCATCGACATCAACCTGGTTGGCACGTTCAACGTCTCGCGCCTGGCCGCTGCCGAGATGGCAAAGAACGAACCTGAACCGGACGGCGCGCGCGGCGTGATCATCAACACTGCCTCAATCGCGGCCTTCGACGGGCAAAAGGGGCAGTCGGCCTATGCGGCTTCAAAAGGTGGGGTTGTCGGTATGACCCTGCCCATGGCGCGCGATCTGGCCTCGACCGGTATTCGCGTAATGACCATTGCACCCGGGATATTCATGACCCCAATGCTCGCCGGCTTGCCTGAAGAGGTCCAGCAGCAACTGGCTGCGGATGTGCCCAACCCGGCCCGGCTTGGCGACCCGCGGGAATACGGGCGGCTGGCCGGGTTCATCGTCGAGATGGGCTATCTGAACGGCGAGGTCATCCGCATCGACGGCGCCCTGCGCATGCGCTAAGCCTTTCCCATGACCGAGTGGGAGAAGATGCAGTCCGGGCAGTGGTATTGCTGCCTGGATTCACACCTTGAAGGCTTGCGTGCGCGTGCCCGCCGTGCAGTACATGCGCATAACACCTGTCCTCCGGATGACCGTGGTGCGATTGCACCAAAATTGCAGGCGTTGTTCGCCGATATTGGGCCGGATTGCTATCTCGAGGCTCCGTTTCATTGCGCCTACGGTCTGAACATCCGCCTCGGCGCACGGGTTTATTTCAATGCAGGTTGCGTCGTTCTGGACACGGCCCCTGTTCGAATCGGAGACGGCACAATGTTCGGGCCCAACGTCCAGATCTTTTGCGCCCAGCACGCCAAAGACCCGGTCGAACGCGCGCAGGGGCTGGAAATCGGTCTGCCCGTGACCATTGGCCGAAACGTCTGGGTCGGTGGAGGAGCCATCCTGATGCCGGGCGTCACAATCGGCGACAACGCCATCATCGGCGCAGGCAGCGTGGTAACTAAAGACGTCGCAGCCGGAGAAACCGTCGTCGGCAATCCAGCCCGGCCGATGGCCTAAGCGCCCTCGGCCTTTTCTTCGAGCGTTAGCCACTCTTCCTCGGCCGCTGCCAGCTTTTCCTGCCGCTCGACCAGAGCCTCGGTTGCTTTCTGGAACTTGACCGGCTCCCGCGTGAACAATTCGGGGTCAGACATAAGCTCTTCAAGCTTGCCGATCTCGGCCTCCAGACGTGCAATTTCGGCAGGCAGTTTTTCAAGCCGGTGTTTTTCCGAGAATGACAGGCCGGACTTTTGTTGCGCTTCCTGCTTTTGCTTCGGCTTGGAAGGTTTTGTTTTTTCGATCTTCTTCTCGAACACGTCGCCCCGCTGCGCGATGTAGTCCGACCAACCGCCCGCATAGACCGTGGCGCGACCGTTGCCTTCCATTGCGATGGTCGTGGTGGCAACCCGGTCCAGAAAGTCGCGGTCGTGGCTGACCAGAAGAACGGTACCGTCATAGTCGTCCAGCAACTCCTGCAACAGGTCCAGCGTTTCGACATCCAGATCGTTGGTCGGTTCATCCAGCACCAGCAAGTTCGAGGACTTGGCCATCAGTTTGGCCAGCAGCAACCTTGCTTTTTCACCACCTGACAGCGACTTAACGGCCGCTCTGGCCTGCCGTTCGTCGAACAGGAACTCTTTGAGGTAGCCGACCACGTGTTTGGGTTGGCCGCCGACCATGACCTGATCGGCCTTGCCCGAAACCCGCATTTCGGGATCGCCGGTCAGGCTGTCCCACAGGCTCATCTCCGGATCCAGCTGTGCGCGGGTCTGGTCGAACACCGCAATCTCGAGGTTCGTGCCAAGCGACACCGTTCCCTCGTCCGGTTCCTCTTGCCCAAGCAACATTTTCAACAGAGTCGTCTTGCCCACGCCATTGGGGCCCACAAAGGCCACCCGGTCACCACGCTGCACCAACAGGTCGAAATTTCGAACGATCTGTTGTGTACCAAAAGACTTTGACAAGCCCTTGGCTTCAATCACTTTTCGACCGGATTTCGGGCCAGCCTCCAGCGCCATGGCAGCCGATCCCTGACGCTTGATCTGTGCCGCCTTTTCGGCCCGCAAGGCCTGCAGCGCGCGTACCCGGCCCTGGTTCCGCTTGCGTCGCGCACTGATGCCTTCGACGGCCCATTTCGCCTCGGATTTGATCAGACGATTCAACTTGTGCCGCTGCTGATCTTCTTCTTCCCAGACCTTGTCGCGCCATGTCTCGAAGGCCTCAAAACCCTGCTCCTGCCGCCGCACCATGCCGCGATCGATCCACAGGGTCGCGCGGGTCAAAGCACGTAGGAACGCGCGATCGTGCGAAATCAGGACATAGGCCGCGCGGGTCGAGCCCAACTCGCGTTCCAGCCAGGCGATTGCCTCAATGTCCAGATGGTTGGTCGGTTCGTCCAACAGCATCAGATCGGGCGCTTCGGCCATCAGTTTGGCTAATGCCGCCCGGCGACGCTCACCACCCGAAGCGGTCTCAACAGCCCGAGCCGGATCGAACTTCAGACCCTCGCCAGCGCGCTCGACCTTATACAGCTCACCAGGCTCCAACCCGCTGGAGGCGTAATCTCCCAGCGTGGCAAACCCTTCCATTCCAGGGTCCTGTTCCATGTAACCGACCGACTTCCCGGGGGGAATCACGATGTCACCCTGATCCGGTTCCACCAGCCCGGCCATCACTTTCATCAGGGTCGACTTGCCCGACCCGTTACGGCCGACCAAGGCCACGCGGTCGCCCGGCTGAACCACCAGGTCCAACCCTGAAAACACTGGATCGCCCCCGAACGTCAGGGAAATGCCAGACATCTGTAACAAAGGAATTCTCGCCATGCCCGCCAGCTAAACCGGTGGGCACAAAGCGTCAACGCCCCTGCTTCACCTTTTCAAAAATACTCAAACTAGCGCACCACCGCCCGCAGCAACCGTTTGCGTGCCGGGGGAATCGCTCCAATCTCAAGTCCGGTGAAAACGTGAAGCGTGTTCATGTGCCGATCCACAACCGCATGATCGCTGACCCAGCCACCCATCATCAAATAGGTGCGCAATAAGGGTGGCATTCGCAGCATGGCCTTTTTCGCATCGGGGCTGCGGCGCAAACGGGCGGCAAACTTAAAAACGTCAGGTGCCTTGACGCGCGGCAACCAACGCTTGGGCGCTAGATGCCGGTGTTTCAGCATGGCAAACGCATCCAGATACTCGGCGGTTTCCGTCCCCGCGAAGGATGAGCAGCCGAACAGCATCTGGACATCGTTCTGGTCCACGTAGGTGGTCATCGCCCCCCAGGCGACCCGCAGGATGTCAGGGTCAGTCCAATTGGGATGGATGCAGAACCGGCCCATCTCGACCATACGGCCATCGAAGTCTTTGAGTGCGGACAGATCGTAGAACCGGGCCGAGTAGCTACGTTCAACCTCGGCCCCATGGTCCAGGGTCAGCATCCGGAAACAGCAAACCAATTGCCCACCGGCGCGCGAATCTTCGACCAGTATATGGGCGCAGACCGGGTCAAAGTCGTCCTGATCGATCTGATCCGTACCGAAGGCCAGAGTCCGCAGCTGCTGCGCCTCCGCCACGTCCTGCGGGGACTGCGCCAAACGTGCCCGGTACCTGCCCTTGCCAAGCAATAGTGCCATGGTCGCATCCTCCGCGGTTGCTGACCTGATTCCTGTTGCAGTGGTTCTACCACAGAACGTGTGACTGCCCTGTGACCATGACAAGATGCGGTTGACCCTTAATTCGTCGCCCCAGGAATATTTGCCGGGTTGAAGTTTCCGATGTTACCCAACAACTGACGCAGGAAGCCACGGTTTTGGACGCTGGATTCCGTTACTCGACGGTCCAGAACAACGACGTACCCGTCTTCCAGGCCAAATCGTTCGATGTTCCGCACAACGCCACGCTGGTCAAAACTGATCGCGACCAACTCTCGCGAAACAACCTCGGGCCGTTTCGGACCGTAGTGCCGAACGCGTGAACGAACATAGTAGAAGCCCGAATCCTTCACCAAACCGGATGAACTGGGTGCTCCGATCGTCTCGACAACACTGTCGCGCGTATCGACGCCCACTTTTATCTCGGCCAATTGCTCGGCTGGCGGGACATATCCGTGATTCTTGAAGATTGGCGAGCACGCCCCAGCCGCAACCAAACACGCCGCAAAGACAAGCGTTTTGGACGCTGGTTTCAACCTGTTCACAACCTTCAACATTTACATCCTCTTGCCTTGGGACCGTGCGGACCCTATCCGATTACAGAAACCGCAGCCCCGGTTCAACACAGGAAAGGGTCACGAATGAGCAACAACACATCTCTGCGGGTGGCCGACCTGCCCCAAAACGCGCCAACACCGTTTGATCTGCGCCCCGATACAAAGGGGCTGGACGCAATAAAAGCTGAACTGGGGCTGTTGGGGCTGCGCAAACTCAGCTTTGTGGGTGACGTAAGGGCACAAGGCAAACGTGACTGGGTTTTGACCGGAAAACTGGGTGCCACGGTGATTCAGCCCTGCGTGGTGACGCTCGAACCTGTGACCACGCGCATCGATGTCCCCGTGTCACGCGTCTATCTCGCTGATTGGGAAGACCCAGACGAGCCCGAGTTCGAAATCCCCGAAGATGATGAGACTGAACCGCTGGGGCCGGAAATCGACCCGGCATCGGTCATGGTCGAGGCGTTGTCGCTGGCCCTGCCCCAGTATCCGCGCAAGGATGATGCCGAACTGGAACAGGCCGATTATACCGAACCGGGTAAACAGGCGATGACGGACGAAGATGCAAAGCCGTTTGCGGGACTGGCGAATTTGCGCGACGCCCTGAAAAAAGACGAGTGACATAGGTCTGTTTTCCTGTCATAGCAGGCCTCCAGAAAAATCGCTTGAACATGTCGAGAATCGCAGTATTTTCGCGCGCTCATCGGAATTTGGGTTGGACAACGTGGGGCTCGTACCCTAAACGCGCGTCAAACCACGAAAAAACGAAGAATGAAACCCGGCCAGCAGCGAATCTGCTGACCCTTAATAGACAAAGGTTGAGACCATGGCTGTCCAACAGAACAAAGTTTCCAAGTCGCGCCGCAACAACCGCCGCGCACATGACGCTCTGGTTGCTGCAAACCCGAACGAATGCCCCAACTGTGGTGAGCTGAAGCGCCCGCACCACGTGTGCGCGTCGTGCGGCCACTATGATGACCGTGAAGTCGTCGCTCAGGCCGACGAAATCGACCTGGACGAAGACGCGGCCTAAGTCTTTTTAAGCGCAGGCTAAGGCATGACGGAACAGCCCACGCAGGCCGGACGGATTACCATCTCGGTTGACGCTATGGGCGGAGACTCGGGGCCCGCTACTGTGGTGGCGGGCATTGTCAAATCGGCAAACAAAAACCCCGATATCGCGTTCGTCCTGCACGGGCCCGAGCAAGTGCTGCGCAAACTTGTCGCCAAACGGCGTGTCCTGCAGGGACGCGTCGTTTTTCGTGATTGCCCCGACGTGGTCACGATGGAGGACAAGCCCAGTCAAGTCGTGCGCAACGGCAAGCAGACCTCGATGTGGTCGGCCTTGGAGTCGGTGCGTCAGGGCGAGGCGCACGGGGCGGTTTCATGCGGCAATACCGGCGCTTTGATGGCGCTGTCGATGATGCGGCTACGCAAATTGCCGGGCGTGAACCGTCCGGCGATTGCGATTCTGTGGCCGTCGCGCAACCCGCATGGCTTCAACGTGATGCTGGATGTGGGGGCGGATGTTCGCGCTGACGCGAAAGATTTACTACAGTACGCCCTGATGGGCGCGTCTTATGCCCGCAACGGCATGGCCCTGGACCGGCCCCGTATCGGATTGCTGAATGTCGGCACCGAAGAACACAAGGGCCGGGCCGAGTTGAAAGAAGCGCATGCAATGATCGCGGACTTCGCGGATCAGGCAAATTTCGATTTTGTCGGCTTCGTGGAAGGCAGCGACATTCCGGGTGACAAGGCGGATGTCATTGTTACCGATGGCTTTACCGGCAACGTGGCGATCAAAACCGGTGAAGGCACCGCAAGCCTGATCGGAGACCTTTTGCGCGAAGCGTTCAAGTACTCGCCCCTTTCGCGTCTCGCTTCGGTTCTGGCGATCACCTCGCTGAACCGTCTCAAAAAACGTATCGACCCACGCCGTGTGAATGGCGGGGTTTTCCTTGGCCTCAATGGGACTGTGGTCAAATCGCATGGTGGCGCGGACGCCACCGGAGTTTCGGCGGCCGTCAAACTGGCCTTTACCCTGGCTCAGTCAGGATTCGCCGAAAAATTGGCGGCACGGGTTGCATCGACAGCCGAGCTTGCACAAGATGCCGCGCACGTACCGCCAAAGGCGGGCGAATAACAATAAAGGCAGTAACCCAAAATGGCAGGCCGTTCAGTTGTTGTAGGTGTCGGACACTATTTGCCGGAGCGCATCGTTCCGAATGCCGAATTTGAAAAGACGCTCGATACGTCGGATGAGTGGATCAAAACCCGCTCGGGAATCGAACGCCGCCACTTTGCCGCCGAGGACGAAACCACATCGGATTTGGCGACCAAAGCCGCCGAGGCTGCTTTGGCCGATGCCAGCCTGAAGGCCGAGGACATCGATGCCATTATCGTAGCGACCTCGACGGCCGACCTGACCTTCCCATCTGCGGCGACCATGGTTCAGGCACGGCTGGGCATGACCCACGGGTTTGCGTTCGACGTGCAAGCTGTCTGCGCAGGCTTTGTTTTTGCCCTGAGCAACGCAAACGCGATGATCCTTTCTGGTCAGGCCAAACGTGTGCTGGTTATCGGTGCCGAGACATTCTCGCGCATCATGGATTGGACCGACCGCTCGACCTGTGTGTTGTTCGGTGACGGTGCTGGCGCGCTGGTGCTGGAGTTGCAGGAAGGCGAAGGAACCGCGCAGGATCGCGGTATTCTTGCGACCGACCTGAATTCCGACGGGCGTTATAAGGACCTGCTGTATGTCGACGGCGGCGTATCGACCCAATCGACTGGTCATCTGCGGATGCAGGGCAACCAGGTCTTCCGCCACGCGGTCGAGAAACTGGCCAAAACCGCTGAAACCGCACTTGGCCGCGCCGGGCTGGACAGCTCTGACGTGGATTGGATCGTGCCGCATCAAGCCAATATCCGCATCATTCAGGGCACCGCCAAGAAAATGGGCCTGCCGATGGATAACGTCGTGGTGACGGTTCAG
Organism: Ruegeria sp. BF12; assembly: GCF_056538705.1. Classification (NCBI taxonomy): domain Bacteria; kingdom Pseudomonadati; phylum Pseudomonadota; class Alphaproteobacteria; order Rhodobacterales; family Roseobacteraceae; genus Ruegeria; species Ruegeria sp. BF12. The sequence goes on from NZ_JBQFTP010000001.1 coordinate 241,997, forward strand.
GATCACGGTAATACCTCGGCCGCATCGATTCCCCTCGCCCTGTCCGTGGGCAAACAGCGGGGGCAGATTAAGTCCGGAGACCTGATCGTGACCGAGGCAATTGGCGGCGGTCTGGCCTGGGGCGCTGTGGTTCTGCGCTGGTAACCGGCGCAAAACGGCTTACACAGCCGCTCGCAATTCATTGATATTGACAGCGAATTTCCCGTCACCATATTCTTTGATATCAACAGGGGAATTGGCATGGGCGATAAAACACTGACCCGAATGGATCTGAGCGAGGCCGTCTTCCGTGAGGTTGGCCTTTCACGCAATGAAAGCGCACAGCTTGTCGAAAGCGTCTTGAACCACATGTCGGACGCGCTGGTGCGCGGCGAACAGGTCAAGATTTCATCCTTTGGCACTTTCAGCGTTCGGGACAAAACGGCCCGCATTGGTCGCAACCCCAAAACCGGCGAAGAGGTTCCGATTCAGCCTCGCCGCGTACTGACGTTCCGCCCGTCGCACCTGATGAAGGATCGCGTCGCCGCAGGGAATCGCAAGTAAGTTCGGGGAACGGTCATGAGTAAGTCCCCCGACGCCTTTCGCACGATCAGTGAAGTTGCGGACTGGTTGGGAGTTCAGGCTCATGTCCTGCGATTCTGGGAAAGCCGGTTCAGTCAGGTCAAACCTGTAAAGCGCGCCGGTGGCCGCAGATACTACCGGCCAAACGACATGCGTCTTCTGGGTGGCATCAAGAAGCTACTGCACGAGGACGGAATCACCATCAAAGGCGTCCAGCGCATCCTGCGTGAACAAGGCGTAGCTTATGTGTCTTCGCTGTCTCCAAGCCTTGATGATCAGGCCGCGCCCGAGAAAGCTCCGAAAGACAATGTGGTTGTTCCCTTTACGGCAAAGCCTGCACAAAACGGCGGCCAGATTGATTTGGACCTGGACGAACCGGCCCCCGCTGCGTCAGCAACACAGCCCGAAAAAGCGGCAGACGCGCCGCAGCAGCAATCGAAACCGGCGGCAGAAGCTCCACAGACAGAAATGTCACCGCCGGAGCCCGAGTATATGGATGAGGCCCCATTGCTGGGTGGAATCGCGACACAAGCGTGGGAACGGACGGATTTTGACGACGACCTGCTGCGTCGGATCGCGCCCATCGCGAAGGACCTGCGCGCTGTAGTTAACCGAATTGAGAACCGATCGGCGGGATAAGAAAAAAGGCGATGATTTCCTCTTGCCCCTGCCGGGAAAGTCTTTATGAACACCTCAACGTCGGGCTATGGCGCAGCCTGGTAGCGCGTCCGTCTGGGGGACGGAAGGTCGCAGGTTCGAGTCCTGCTAGCCCGACCAAATCACACCGACGTTTATGGCAGACAGGCCAGATCCCGCTCTGGCATCAGGGGGGATCGGAATGACAGGTGTATGCCCAAACCAGCAGATCGAGGCGATGATTGGGCGGGGTGAAATCACCGCCAGCCCCGAGGTTATCCCGGCGCAAGTTCAACCCGCCAGTCTGGATTTACGTCTGGGAACAGTAGCTTATCGCGTCCGCGCTTCGTTTCTGGCAGGCGAAGGTCGTTCAGTCGCTGACCGATTGGCCGAGTTCGAGATGCACCGCATCGACATCACCGATGGCGCCGTTCTGGAAAAAGGCTGCGTCTATCTCGTACCCCTGATGGAGTCGCTGGCCTTGCCTGCTGACACCAGTGCGGTGGCGAATGCCAAAAGCTCGACCGGGCGACTGGATCTGCTGACCCGCACGATCACCGATGGTGGAACCGAGTTCGACAGGGTGCCTGCCGGCTATGCGGGGCCGCTTTATGCCGAGATTTGCCCCCGCTCCTTCTCGGTTCTGGTGCGCCCGGGAATGCGGCTGAACCAGATTCGGTTCCGGCAAGGTCAAGCCGTGCTCAGCGACGCAGAGCTCACTGCCCTGCACAACGACTCACCCCTGGTCGATGGCCCGGCGGTCATTCAGGACGGTCTGGGCTTTTCGGTCGATCTACAGCTGCCGGACACGGATCTGGTGGGGTATCGCGCCAAGCCGCATACCGGTGTGATCGATCTGGATCGGATCGGCGAGTACGACCCGCAGGAGTATTGGGAGGAAGTGCGCACCACCGACAGGCGGATCATCCTGGACCCCGGTGCGTTCTACATCCTCGTCAGCCGCGAGGCTGTGCACATTCCACCTATGTATGCCGCTGAAATGGCACCCTATCTGGCTATGGTGGGTGAGTTCCGCGTGCACTACGCAGGTTTCTTCGACCCCGGTTTCGGACATGCGGCCGCTGGTGGCGCCGGATCACGCGGTGTGCTGGAGGTGCGCTGTCATGAAGCCCCGTTTGTCCTGGAGCACGGTCAGGTCGTCGGGCGGCTGGTCTATGAGAAAATGTCCGAGATGCCCACACAATTGTACGGCGCGGGCATAGCCTCGAACTATCAGGGACAGGGTTTGAAGCTGTCCAAGCATTTCAAGGCGGTAGCCTGATCAGAAGCGGATGAACCTGCGCATCTGGTTGGTCATCCGCTGAACATTCTTCATGTTATGGCCCTGCTGTTGTACATCGCTGCGAATTCGGTTCGCAGCTTCGGGGTCTTTGGGCGCACTCTGGTCCTGACCTGGTTTGCGACCCATTCGGCTTGCCATGTCAAAGCCCTTGTCCACGCCCTTGTTGACAAGCCGCCGCATGACCTGGCGAACGATCATGTCGATGATCCGATTGGCATTCATTGCTCAACTCCTCATTCTGGCCACAACATAGGTGATTTCCACGGCAACAAAAGGGCCGCAAGATCACTCTTCTTCGAACAGTTCCGTCTGTTCTTCGTCTTCGTTTTCGTCCCGTCCCTCGCCCAGCGGCATCGCACCCGGAGGTGGCCGGTTCTCAAGCAACCCGGCGGCGCGCAGTTCCTTGAGCCCTGGCAGATCGCGGGCATTCTCCAACCCGAAATGGTCCAGAAACTGCGGAGTCACCACAAACGTGACCGGGCGGCCCGGTGTCATACGGCGACGCCCCAACCTGATCCACTCCATTTCCAACAGTTGATCAATAGTCCCGCGTGAGACCGAGACACCCCGAATCTCTTCGATCTCGGCCCGTGTGCAGGGCTGGTGATAGGCAACGATGGCCAGCGTCTCGATGGCCGCACGGCTGAGTTTTCGGGTCTCGACCGTTTCCTTCTGCATCAGAAAGCCCAGATCCGGGGCGGTTCGGATGGCCCAGGCTTCACCAACTCGGACCACACGCACACCGCGTCCTTCATAGCGTTTCTGAAGCATTTCAACTGCTTGCGCCGCGTCGCTGCCGTGAGGCATGCGCGCCTCAAGATCAGCGGTTGTCACCGGCTCGGCGCTGGCGAACAGCACGGCTTCGACCATGCGCTCCTGCTCGGCCAGCGGCGGCGCTTCGAACAGGGTGCCGGTGCCTTCGTTTTCAGGGGCGTCAGTCACGTGTTTCAGTCCTCTTGCGTAGATGGATCGGCGCAAAGGTTTCGCTCTGCTTGATCTCCATGTGCCCTTCCTTGACCAACTCCAGCGAGGCCGCAAAGGTCGCCGCGGTGGCCGAACGCCGCCGCACTGGGTCAGCATCCCAGCCGTCGGGCAGGTAGGTCTCCATGTCTGTCCAGGTGCCCGCGAAGCCGATTAGCGGACGCATGCGTTCCAACGCCTGCTCCATGGTGAACACCGAATCGCGGTCCATGACAAAGGGGCGGAATTCGTCGCGTGTACGGATGCGGGCATACCCCTGCATCAGGTCCAGCAGTGTGGCGGAATAGGTCACCGTGCGGATGCGGGTGATATCCTCGCCCTGCCCGCGTTTGAAGAAATCGCGGCCCAGTTGGTCGCGCGCCATCAGACGCGCGGCAGCATCGCGCATGGCCTGCAAGCGCTCCAGTTGGAACGCAAGGTGCGCGGCCAATTCCTCACCCGATGGGCCTTCGTCATCCGGGTCGGGCGGAAGTAAAAGGCGGGATTTCAAAAACGCCAGCCACGCGGCCATCACCAGATAATCAGCGGCCAGTTCGATCCGCAGCGCCCGCGCCTTTTCAACAAAGGCCAGATATTGCTGCGCCAGCGCCAGAACCGAGATTTTCCGCAGGTCGACTTTTTGGGTCCGCGACAGGGTCAGCAGAACGTCCAGCGGGCCTTCAAACCCGTCGACGTCAACGATCAGAGCTTCGGCCGCAAGTCGATCGGCGACCGAGACCGGGTCTTCGCTGAAAAGATTATCGTTCATATACCTGCCCGCCCATTAGGGCAGATAGTTCCGCCTCGGCGGCTTGGATGTCAAGTTCCACAGGCTTTTGCCGCATCTCCAGCGCCTTTTCTGCGCGTTTCTGCCCCTGCTCTGACATTTCGCCGGCGGCATCCAGCACCTTTGCGCGGGCTTCGAACGATCCGTTACAGTGCAAAACCACGTCGCACCCCGCATTCAGCGCCTGTTTGGCGATCTCCTCGGGTGCACCGCTGAGCGCCTTCATCGAGATATCGTCGGTCATGATCAGACCATCAAACCCGATCTTGTCGCGGATCAGGCCGATCATTGTCGGTGAAATCGTGGCCGGCTGTGGGTCGATCCGGTCATAGACCAGATGCGCGGTCATCCCCATCGGCAGGTCGTTCAAAGCGCGAAATGGGGCGAAATCAGCCTGCTCCAGAGCTTCCTGCGTCAGATCGACATGCGGCAGGTCATGATGGCTGTCCAGCGCAGACAATCCATGACCGGGCATATGTTTCAAAACCGGCAGCACGCCACCGTCCAGATGGCCTTTCGCAACCGCCCGACCGACCTTTGAAACTGCTTCGGGATCAGCACCATAGCAACGGTTCTTCAGAAACGGGTGCGTCTCATCGCGCGCCAGATCGACCATCGGCGCGCAATTGCTGTCGATCCCGAGTTCGAACAATTCGTTCGAGATCAGGCGATAGCGCAGGTACATGGCCCGCTCGGCCGCGTCGCCAGCCTGTTTAGCGTGATCCAGCGGCGGCATCCATTCCCGCGCAAGCGGGGCACGCAAGCGCTGAACCCGGCCGCCTTCCTGATCAATGGTGATGGGGCAGTTGCGCCCAACCGCCTCACGAAAGTCGTCACACAAGGCGCGGACCTGATCGGCCGTATCGATGTTACGCGCAAACAAAATGAACCCGAACGGGTCCATCTGTCGGAACAGGTTCTTTTCCTCGGATGTCAGGCGCAGGCCTTCGGCATCGGTGATCGCAGCGCCGAATGTCACCTCACGGCAACCGGGATACAGTCAGCGCCCTGCGCCACCAGTGCGGCACAGAACTGACGCGAGTCGCTCAGGTCCTCAAACCCAAGTACACGCAGGCGATAGAACGTACGACCGCCGCTTGAGGTTTTCTGGATAACGCGCTGTTTTCCATCCATATACTCACCGAAACGCCCGTTCAGGCGATCCCATTCGACGCGTGCTACATCCGAACTTTCGTAGGCACCCAACTGGGCCATTCGCGTCCCTTTGGACAATGCGTTCGGGTCAACATCCAAACCAACGGCAGCTTTGACAGCAGCGTTGATCGCGGCCTCAGTATTGCTGCTTGCAGAGATCCCGCTGGCTGTCCTGCGCGCCGGGCGCGTATTCGGACGCAGCGACCGACGGACGCCGGGCAATGCCGCAAGCTCGGGGTCGGGCAATTGCGCGGCCAGATCGGCGGGGTCGATGGCAGGCTCTTCCTCGGGCAAGGTCAACGAAGCGAGTTGAACACCCTGCTCTTGCGGTTCTTCGGTTTTCGCGGCCTCACCGGCCAGTTCAGCGACCAAAGCGTCGACTGTGTTCTGACGTAGCTGCGCAGCCTCTTGATCGGAAATCTCTTCCTCAACCACGTGCACAGCTTTGGTGGGTTTCAGTTGTTCAACCGGAGTATCTTCGTCCGTCAGGGACACCGGGCGCGGTGCCAGGATCAAGCGATCTGCGGGTGGCGCAGCCGTTCCGACAGCTGCCACGGCATTGACGGCCAGTCCCTGATGGTCGGCCGGGGTTCCACCGGGGTTTTCCGGCTGAATGCGCATCGGTCCTTCGATTGCACGAACGACGGGAACGCCACTGACATCGCGCATCACAAGCTTGTATCCCCAGACGCCGATCCCGGCGACCAGAGCCAGCGACGCCACAGCGCCCATGACATTCACGATACGGCCTAGCCCAACCCCACGCGGGGCCTGTTCATAGCCATAAGACTCGTCGGAATACTCATACCCATCCTCAGGATGCGGTTGATTCGTGTAATGCATCTCCTCGGGGCGCATCTGCCCCGAGTAATCGTAACTTGCCATGTCCGCCTCACCGCCCGATTCACGCCAGAAAATAAGGCGCGCGGGTCATTTCTTGCCTACCTCGTACCGGTGCTTTGGGCGGTGTTTGTTACCGCATCTCCTGCGCCGGGGTAACGCCAAGAATACCCAAGCCCGCTGAAATCACAACAGAAACGGCCCGGGCCAATGCGATTTTTGACTGGCTTGTGGCAACATCGCCATCCTGGATGAAACGCAGCGAAAGCTCATCATTGCCCTTGTTCCACAGCGCGTGGAAGTCGCCTGCCAGTTCATACAGGTAGAAGGCAACCCGATGCGGCTCATTGGTCCGAGCGGCGATCTCGACCAGACGCGGCCATTCGGCCAGCTTCTTCGCAACCGTCAGTTCTGAGGTGTGATCGATCTTGCCCAGATCAGCAGCCTTGAGGGTCGCATCGTCGGTGGCAATCTCAGCCTCGGCGGCGCGGCGCAGTACGCTCATGACACGGGCATGGGCGTATTGCACGTAGAACACGGGGTTCTCGCGGCTCTGTTCCAGCACTTTGTCAAAGTCAAAGTCCAGCGGGGCGTCGTTCTTGCGAGTCAGCATGACAAAACGGGTAACATCCGGACCAACCTGATCGACCACATCGCGCAGGGTGACAAAGTTCCCTGCCCGCTTGGACATCTTGAACGGCTCGCCGTTCTTCCACAGCTTCACCAATTGCGTCAGCTTGATATCAAGCGGCACCTTGCCATCGGACAATGCAGACACAGCCGCTTTCATCCGCTTGACATAACCGCCGTGATCCGCGCCGAACACGTCGATCAGCGCGTCAAATCCACGGGTCACCTTGTCATAGTGATAGGCGATATCCGGGGCGAAATAGGTCCAGCTGCCGTCAGACTTTTTCACCGGGCGGTCGACGTCATCGCCATGCTCGGTCGACTTGAACAGGATCTGCTCGCGCGGTTCCCAATCTTCGGGCTTTTTGCCCTTCGGTGGCTCCAGCACGCCTTCGTAGATCAGGCCTTTGTCCGTCAGCGACTGCAACGCGGCCTCGATCCGGCCCGTGCCATAAAGAGATTTCTCCGAAAAGAACACGTCCATCTCGACGCCCAGCGCCTTCAAGTCGGCGCGGATCAGGTCCATCATCGCGTCGGTGGCAAAGTTGCGCAGATCTTCCAGCCACTCGCTTTCCGGCTTGTCGATCAGACTGTCGCCGTACTTCTCCTTCAGGGCTTCACCGATCGGGATCAGGTAGTCGCCCGGGTACAGCCCCTCGGCAATCTCAGGGCTCAGGCCATTGGCCTCGCGATACCGTTCATAGGCGGATCGCGCCAGCACATCCACCTGCGCGCCGCCGTCGTTGATGTAATATTCGCGAGTTACATCGTGGCCCGAATAGGCCAGCAAGCTCGCCAGAGCGTCACCGAACACAGCGCCCCGCGTATGACCAACATGCAGCGGACCGGTGGGGTTCGCGGACACATATTCCACGTTCACCTTCTGGCCATGGCCCATGGTCGATCGGCCATAATCCGTACCCTTCTCAAGCACTGCCGCCAGAACCCCCTGCCACACCGTTGGCGCCAACCGCAGGTTCAAAAACCCCGGACCAGCAACCTCGGCACCGGTGATCCGATCATCCGCCGCCAGCTTTCCGGCCAACACGTCAGCGATGTCGCGCGGCTTCATCTTGGCCGGCTTCGCCAGCACCATTGCCGCGTTGGTCGCCATGTCGCCATGCGCGGCGTCGCGCGGCGGTTCAACCGCCACGTTGTCAAAGCTCAGCCCCTCGGGCAGAGCGCCTTCGGACTGCATCTGTGCCAGCGCGTCCAATACGAGGCCGCGGATCTCGGAAAACAGGTTCATTTCGGATGTCCTTTTGCTTGCCGGGCGGTTTACCACGCCGCACGACAAGGTCAATGGAAGCGAGCAGTTTGGGCTTGGTTTAGCGATAAACCGGGCTAAGGTTCGGAAAAACAACCGACAGGAGATCCCTACATGCGCCTTGCCCTGCCCCTTGCATTGCTGCTGGCCACCTCATTACCGGCTTGGGCCGAACTGTCCGCTCCAACAGGCCACGTGCTGTTGACGTTGGGCGGCGCGGTCACCGAAACGAACCTTCCGGCGCGCGGCGAGGATGACGGTGGGCTGCTGGGATATCTTGAGGTTCAGCACGACGGGGCCGCGGGGTTCGACCCGGCTATGCTGGACGGGCTAGAACAGGTTGAAATCACAATTCCCTACGGGCCCGAGGGCAATAAGCGCGACATCGCGTTTTCCGGGCCGCTTTTGTCAGATGTGATGGCACAGGCCGGCGCCGAAGGAAAAACCGCCAAGCCCATGGCTCTGGACGGTTACCAGTCCGAAATTCCGTGGGACAGCATCGCAGCACACCAGCCGATTGTCGCAACCCATGCGGACGGCTCACCCATGGGAATCGGAGGGTACGGCCCTACGATGATCGTCTTTCCACCAACCGACGATGCCGATCTTGCCGCCGAGCAAGCCGGACAGCAGGTCTGGGCAATCGCCTATATCGGTATCGAGTAATCAGGCTCCGGTTAGCCTTGCATGATCTTGCAGAGCAAACCGGTCCGTCATGCCGGCAATATAGTCCGAGACAATTCGCGCCAGCGCAGTTTCATCCGTGGCCGCCTCTATGTCGTCATGCCACCGCGCAGGCATCTGTTTCGGGTCGTTCAGGTAGATCGGAAACAGCTCTTCTACGACTTCGCTTACTTCGGCGCGCACTTCCATTACGCTGGCTGCGCGATACATCTGCGTAAACAGAAATTCGCGAATTTCCCTGAGTTGCGCCCATAAACCGCCCGAGAACTGGATGACCGGATAGCCCAGATTGCGAATTTCCTCGACAGTCTGCGCGCCCGAACTTGCGATTAAACCACGCGACGTGACGATGACATCCGAAACCATAACGCCGAAAACACGCCTTAACGCCTCGTGCCTGCGGCGGTAAGGGTCCAGACTAGGGTACTTCCGGTCTACCTCGGCATAGCAGTCACCCACGATGGGCAGTTGCTGAATTTCGGCGTCGGTAAACAGACCTGCCCTGAGCCCGTCCAAAAGATCGTGATTGTTGTAAGCAATATCATCCGACAGTGCCGCAACCTGAGCTTCGGCGCTGGCATGGGTATGCAATTCCAGATCAAAGCCCTCGTTGCACTCGGCCAAAGCCCACGGAAGTACACCGGTGACCGGCCCGTTGTGCTTTGCGATACCTTCAAGGCATTCCCAAGTCAGGTTGCACCCATCGAATTCCGCATAGTGCCGTTCGAGTTTGGTCACGATCCGAATGGCTTGAGCGTTATGATCAAACCCTCCGTAGGGTTCCATCAACGCGTGCAGTGCGTCTTCCCCTGTGTGTCCAAACGGCGTGTGTCCAAGATCGTGTGCAAGGGCGACCGCCTCAGTCAGCTCGCCGTTCAGTCCCAATGCACCCGCAATCGTGCGCGCCACTTGGGCAACTTCGATGGAATGGGTCAGCCGCGTGCGATAACTGTCGCCCTCATGTTCGACAAACACCTGTGTCTTGTGTTTGAGCCGCCGAAAGGCGCTGGCATGAATGATCCTGTCCCGGTCGCGCTGAAAGCATGACCGGAAACTGCTTTCCTCCTCTGGCACAAGCCGCCCCCTTGCGCGGCCTGGGTCCGAGGCAAAACCCGCTCTGTTCAAAGGTCTTGTCCTTGTCGCCTGTCCTTGCACTTTCTATATTGTAAGGCGTAAAGGAAATAAACCTTTGGAGTTTGGCATGAATCTGCCCCCCACAGTCACACAACGCGCATTTGAGCGTCTCGCCGAGATCGGTGCAGCGGATCAGGGCCAGGCTCTGCGCGTCGCAGTGGAAGGCGGCGGATGTTCCGGTTTTCAATACGAAATCGCTCTGGATGAACCGAAAGAGGACGATCTTGTGCTGGAAGGCAATGGTCAGAAAGTGATCGTGGATTCAGTTTCCCTGCCGTTTCTGGAAAATGCGGTGATCGACTTCACCCAGGAATTGATCGGCGCGCGCTTTGTGATCGAAAACCCCAACGCCACCTCGTCCTGCGGCTGCGGTACTTCCTTTTCGATTTAATCGTCGGCGGGGGCTTTGCCCCCACACCCCCAGGATATTTATAGCCAGATGAAGCATGGATCCGCTCTCCGACCATCCATCGGAGAGCTTCACCTGGCGCGGTCATCGGCGTCCCCGCCTGTACCGCAAAACTCTTTTCTACAAAATTGGTTAAGAATCCGTTTCTTAATCTGGCTAAAAACACCTCGAAGCGCGAGGCAGAGCCTCGCAAATCCCGCCATCACCTTGCCGCTGGGTTCATTCTGGGCGATAGGTTGCCACAGGCTTCGGAGGATCGCGCATGAAAATCGCCACGTTCAACATAAACGGCATAAAAGCGCGGGCCGAGGCCCTGCCTCGCTGGCTAGACGAGGCGCAGCCGGATGTCGTACTACTGCAAGAAATCAAGTCGATCGACGAGAACTTCCCGCGCGAGTTGTTCGAGGAACGCGGCTATAACGTCGAAACGCACGGGCAAAAGAGTTTCAACGGCGTTGCGATCCTTTCGAAACTACCGTTAGAGGACGTGTCCCGTGGCCTGCCAGGAGATGACGAGGACGAACAGGCGCGCTGGATTGAAGCGACCGTCATTGGCAAGAAAGCTCTACGCATTTGCGGCCTGTACCTGCCGAACGGCAATCCGGTGCCGGGTCCGAAATATGACTACAAGTTGGCCTGGATGGAACGCCTCTATGATCGGGCGCGCGACTTGCTGGCAACGGAAGAACCTGCGCTGATGGCTGGGGATTACAATATCATCCCGCAGGCAGAAGATGCCAAACGCCCCGATGCATGGCGCGAGGATTCGCTATTCCGGCCTGAAAGTCGCGCCGCGTTTCGCAAGATTCTGAACCTGGGCTACACCGAGGCCTTTCGTGCCGTCACTCAGGGCCCCGAGCATTATTCGTTCTGGGATTACCAGGCCGGTGCATGGAACCGGAACGACGGCATTCGGATCGATCATTTTCTTTTAACGCCGCAAGCCGCCGATCTGATGCGCGACTGCCGGATCGATGCCGAGATACGCGGGCACGAAAAACCTTCGGACCACGTTCCGGTTTGGGTCGACCTCGATCTGTGATGGCTCAAGCCGTTACGTCGTAGCTGTAGATCCATTCGTATTTTCGCGACAGATGCGGCCCAATCGCCATAAGAGCGGCTTGGGCGGCCAGTCTCATCGGCCCGCGTAGATGGAAGTTGCGGGCGTTTGCCCCGGCCGCAGCGACCACTTTCCGCGCTCTTGGGCGGCGGCGGTTTTCATAGGCGGTAAGCGCCTGCTGGATACCAGATTGCTCATCGAAGGACCGCGCCAAAATCCAAGCGTCCTCGAGCGCAAGACAAGCCCCCTGTGCCATAAACGGCAGTGTCGGATGAGCCGCGTCGCCTAAAAGAGCAACACGCCCATTTTGCCAGCGGTGCGCAACGGGGCGAAGGAACAAAGCCCAAATGTGGGGTTCCTGCACCTGTTTCAGGATTTCTCCGACGGGGCCGCCAAAATCGGCAAATCGCGCCCGCAGTTCTTCCGGGTCACCACGCCGACGCCAGCCTTCTTCACGCCAATCGGAACGCTCTTCGATGGCCACTATGTTCATAAGCTTTTGGTCGCGAAGGGGATAGGTCACCACGTGCCGCCCCGGCCCCATGGTCAGAGCCGCCTTCGGCTTTTCGACGCGGTGTTTCCACGGAATTGTCGCGCGCCAAGCCACCTGCCGTGTGAACTCCGGTGCCTCGGGCCCGTTCAGTTCCGCTCGGATTTCACTGCGGCCGCCGTCCGCAGCAATCGCACAATCAACCCGAATTCGCGTACCGTCGTCCAGAACGATTTCGGCTTCGGACGGGTGCTTGCGTACCTGAAGAACGCGCGCGTCCAAACGAAACTCAACGCCCTCGCCCACGGCAGTCTTGTGCAAAAGGCCAAGCAAATCGGCACGGTGATAGTAATAGGTCGCCCCGGCGGACGGAGCCGGAAGCCTGCTGACCAAGCGCCCCGCCCGGTAATCGCGCAGCTCCGTTCCGCATGACCGCACGCCGGCCTCGGGCGTTTCGCCCACGACATTCAGGGCGCGCAGCACGACCATTCCATTTTCGCTGATCTGCAGGCCTGCGCCAACTTCCGTCAATTCCGGGGCTTGTTCCAGGACGGTGACATGAGCCCCGCGTTGTCGAAGCGCCAGAGCCGCCGCTATACCGCCAATACCGCCACCAACGACGGCGAATTTAAGACCGTTGATATTCATGGCACCGGCTTAAAGCAAAAACGCCGGAGCGTAAGACCCCGGCGTTTAAGAATTCTGCGTTTTCTCAGCGATCAATCGTCGCGGTGAACTTTCTCGCGGCGCTCGTGGCGTTCTTGCGCCTCAAGCGTCATGGTCGCGATCGGACGCGCATCCAGACGTTTCAGCGAGATCGGGTCGCCCGTCATCTCGCAATACCCGTACTCGCCTTCATCAATCCGGCGCAGGGCCGAGTCGATCTTGGCAACCAGCTTGCGCTGACGGTCACGGGTCCGCAGTTCCAGCGCGCGATCTGTTTCCTCGCTTGCACGGTCTGCGACGTCCGGAATGTTACGGGTGTTGTCCTGCAGCCCTTCGATCGTATCGCGGCTGCCTGCCAAAAGTTCGTTCTTCCAGTCCAGCAGCTTACGGCGAAAATACTCTAACTGCTTGTCGTTCATAAATGGTTCGTCTTCGGCTGGACGATAATCTTCCGGCAGAAATACTTCCTGCTTCATCTTTGCTCCCTCGGTGTGGCCTGCAACGCCGGTCACCTTACCTTCACCTGACATGCGGCAATCCCCTTCTGCGGAGCGTTTATCCGACACCGTCCCGAATGTCACTATGGAAACGTCGCCGTGCTCGCCGCTCCGCTACGTCGTCTAAATATGAGACTTCTAACAAGAAAACCTTGTATTTCTGTGATTATTAGCGGGCTTTTTTGAGGCGGCTACGAATTTGTCGCGCCCCGTGTTAGCGCCCGAATCAACCAAAAGCGTTGAAGTCGCACATCAATTTCGCGCCGAGCGACGCAGCGACCCGCCTTGTCAAATTTTCTGCCCCGCTATAACCCCAGAGGACAGATGCCGCGCGATACTGAATGAGGGGCCCATGACCGCACGTTTCCAAGGTACAGCAGAATATGTTGCCACCGATGACCTGACCATTGCGGTGAACGCTGCCGTAACGCTGGAGCGCCCGCTGTTGGTCAAGGGTGAGCCCGGAACCGGCAAGACCGAACTGGCCAAACAGGTGGCTGGCGCGCTTGGGCTGAAGATGATCGAGTGGAACGTCAAATCCACCACCCGCGCGCAGCAGGGTCTGTACGAATATGATGCGGTCAGCCGGCTGCGCGACAGCCAGCTGGGCGACGAGCGTGTGCATGATGTTTCGAATTATATCCGCAAGGGCAAGCTGTGGCAGGCGTTTGACGCTGACGAAAAAGTCGTGCTGCTGATCGACGAGATCGACAAGGCGGATATCGAGTTTCCGAACGACCTGTTGCAGGAGCTCGATAAGATGGAGTTCCACGTCTACGAGACCGGAGAGACGATCAAGGCCAAGAACCGACCCATCGTGATCATCACTTCGAACAACGAAAAAGAACTGCCGGACGCGTTCCTGCGTCGCTGTTTCTTTCACTACATCCGCTTCCCGGATGAGGCGACCATGCGCCGGATCGTCGAAGTCCACCACCCGGGCATCAAGGATGCGCTACTGACGACTGCACTGACCCAGTTCTATGAAATCCGTGAAACACAAGGGTTGAAGAAGAAACCATCGACCTCGGAAGTTCTGGATTGGTTGAAGCTTTTGCTGGCCGAAGACCTGACGGCAGAGGACCTCAAACGCGATGGCGCCAATGCCTTGCCCAAACTGCACGGCGCGCTTCTTAAAAACGAACAGGACGTGCATCTTTTTGAGCGTCTTGCGTTCATGGCGCGCAGTAAACGCTGAGATAAATGAACACTCGGTGATCCCTGCTTGCTTTGCGGGGGTCCGGGTGTCAGCATCAGTGTCAGAGCCGTCCGGCGTCGTCGGGCATTTTCCGACCTGATGACATAGGAGCCGTTGTTTGCCCGAAACCCTGAAAATCCGAGCACTGCGGCCTGAAGACCGTGCCGAGTGGGCCGACATGTGGCGCGACTATCTGGCGTTTTATGAGACATCTGTCCCGGATGAGATCTACGACAGCACATTCGCGCGGCTGCTGGGGGATGACCCCAACGATTTCTCGTGTTTCGTGGCCGAGGCGGACGGCAAGCTGGTCGGCCTGACCCATTACTTATTTCATCGCCATGCGTGGAAAGTCGAAAGCGTCTGCTACCTGCAAGACCTGTTTGCCCGCCCCGAATCTCGCGGGACCGGCGTTGGGCGCGCGCTGATACAGGCGGTTTATGACGAGGCCGACCGACAGGGCGCACCTTCGGTCTATTGGCTGACTCAGGATTTCAACCACACCGCCCGCAAACTTTATGATCGTATCGGCAAAGAGACACCCTTCATCCGGTACCAGCGTCCATGATGCGATGGGCCGTGATCCTCGCCGGCCTGACACTGGCCGGGTGCACGTCGGTCACGCCGCCTGAACCGCAGACCCGCGTCAAGGTGATCGAGGCAAATCTGCCGCCAGCCAAGGCGTTCAACTCGACCCGCCCGATAGCGCCCGCCCGTTCCAACGCGAACATCGCGGATGATTTCATTGCGCTGCACTTTGCATTGGAAGGCGGCACAACCCTGCCCGCGTTTACCCGGTTCGAAACGCCGGTCACTGTGCGCCTGACGGGATCGCCGACGCCTTCGATGCAGCGCGACCTGACCCGTTTGCTGTCACGGCTGCAGCGCGAAGCCGGGATAGATATCCGGCAGATTTCCGAGGGTCAGGCAAACATCACCATCGAGGCCGTGAGCCAAAGCCAGATACAGCGTCTTTTGCCGCAAGCCGCCTGTTTCGTGGTGCCCAACGCCTCGAGCTTTGAGGAATACCGCAAGGATCGACGGAAACGGAAAAGCAGCTGGACCGCACTGCGCAGCCGCGAACGTCTGGGCATCTTTATTCCGTATGACGCCAGTCCACAGGAAAAACGCGACTGCCTGCATGAAGAGCTGGCGCAGGCGTTGGGGCCGCTTAACGATCTGTATCACCTGCCGGATTCGGTGTTTAACGATGACAACATCCACACCATTCTGACCGGCTTTGACATGCTGATCCTGCGGACAGCCTATTCGCCGCAACTGCAGAGTGGCATGACCCGCGAACAGGTCGAAGCCGCGCTGCCCGGTATTCTCAGTCGCCTCAACCCGCGTGGGAACGCGCTGCCCAAACAACCTGTTTCAGAAACCCCACGTGAATGGATCAACGCCGTTCAAAAATCGCTAGGTCCGGGGCCAGGTACACGCACCCGAGTGAGAGCCGCGGAAAAGGCCGTTCAGATCGGAAAGGCTCAGGGCTGGACGGACCATCGCCGTGCCTATCCGCATTATATCCTGGGGCGCATGGCGCAATTCGACAACCCTCGGGAAGCGTTGCAGCAATACGGAATTGCCATGCAATTTCTGCGCTCTACACCGGGAACTGAAATTCATCAGGCCTATGTAACGACCCAGACAGCGGCTTTCGCGCTTGCCCAGGGCAAAGGACCTGAAATCCTGCCTGAACTGGACCAAGCCATCGCGGTTATGACCCGCGCCGAGAACGCCTCTCAGCTGGCCACACTGCTGCTGTTGAAATCCGAAGCGCTCAATCAGGCCGGGCGTCCAAACCAGGCACGTTCCGTCAGGCTGGACAGTCTGGCATGGGCGCGATACGGCTTTGGCTCGGAAGTCGTGGTACGGTCACTGATGCAGGAAGTTGCCGAAGCTCCGTCCACCAACAACAGAGGCGGATAACGCATGGTCGTAGTTTTGGGAATGGCGATACTGGGGGCGATCCTTGGGGCGCTGGCCGCACGTAAACGCAACGGCAGCGGCGCGGATATGGCCCAATATGCCGCCGGTTACGGCATCGCCTTTGCTCTTGTGGGTCTGGTGCTGTCCCTGGTCCTTGTCCGTTTGGTGGGGTAACGCATGTTTCTGCCCTTTTTCGAGAACCTCCGCAAAGCAGGTATTCCCGTATCCTTACGCGAATACCTGACCTTTCTGGAAGGCATGAAGAAGGGTCTGGCCACCTATGACGTCGAGGCGTTCTACTATCTGGCTCGTGTGTCAATGGTGAAGGACGAGCGCAGTATCGACAAGTTCGACCGCGCCTTTGCTGCAAGCTTTGAGGGGCTGGACGAGATCAGCTTTGAGCAGGTGCTTGAAGCCGTCGACATCCCTGCCGAGTGGTTGGCCAAGATGGCCGAAAAACACCTCAGCGAAGAGGAAAAGGCCGAGATCGAAGCACTTGGCGGCTTTGACAAGCTGATGGAAACCCTGCGCGAGCGTCTCAAGGATCAGGAAGGCCGCCATCAGGGTGGCAATAAATGGATCGGTACCGCCGGGACGTCGCCGTTCGGGGCCTATGGCTATAACCCCGAAGGCGTGCGTATTGGTCAGAAGGAAAGCCGCCATCAGCGCGCGGTCAAAGTCTGGGACAAGCGTGAATTCAAGAACTTGGACGACACGGTTGAATTGGGCACGCGCAACATCAAGGTTGCTTTGAAACGCCTGCGTCGCTGGGCGCGCGAAGGGGCTGCGGATGAGCTGGATCTGGACGGTACCATCCGCGCCACGGCCGAGCATGGCTATCTGGACGTCAAAACCCGGCCCGAGCGTCACAACGCGGTCAAGGTGCTGCTGTTCCTGGATGTTGGCGGCTCGATGGACCCACATATCAAGGTTGTGGAAGAGCTGTTTTCGGCCGCCAGAACCGAGTTCAAGCATCTGGAATATTACTACTTTCACAATTGCCTCTATGAAGGCGTCTGGCGTGACAATCGCCGTCGCTGGGACCAGCAGACCCCGATGCATGAGGTACTCCGGACCTATGGCCCGGACTACAAATGCATCTTTGTCGGCGATGCTTCGATGAGCCCATATGAGATCGCCTATCCCGGCGGCGCAAACGAGCACTGGAACCAGGAGGCCGGTCAGGTCTGGCTGCAGCGCGCGCGGGATCAGTGGTCGTCAAACCTGTGGATCAACCCGGTGCCTGAAAAGTACTGGGAATACACGCATTCCATTGGCATGATCCGCGAGATTTTCGAGGACCGCATGGTGCCGATGACCCTTGCCGGTCTGGAACAGGGTATGCGGGAACTGACCCGTTAAAGGGAAACGCGATCAAACCTGCAAAACCGGTGCCCACGCAATCCGGAACGAAACTGCAAGGAAAAACAACACGCTGCCAGTCAGTACAAAGACATGCCAGATCGTGTTGTGAAACGGCAGCCACTCCAAAAGATAGAAAGCGATGCCGACTGTGTAGACGATTCCGCCGGCGATCATCAGGACGACGACAGGTTGTGACAAGTCGGCCAGCAAAGTTCGACCGGCCCAAACCGCGGCCCATCCCATCAACACGTAAAGCGCCAGCCCGAACCAGCGGAACCGGTGTGGGTCGACCATTTTCAAGATCGACCCAAGTGTCGCGGACGACCAAAGACCGATCATCAGCCCGGGCATCTGAACACCCGAAAGCAGAATGAATGGCGTGTAAGTACCCGCAATCTTAACGTAAATCCCCGAGTGATCGAGGCGCCGCAGCAGATCAGCCCACTTGTCGGATTGCACCATGTTGTAGAGGGCAGAAAACGTCAGCATCAATATAAGCGTGACACCATAGATCGTGGCCCCCAGCACCGCAGCGGACTCCGATCGATAAAGGGCCGTCAGAATAATGAGGAAGGGCACAGCGACAACCGCAGCGGTCAAGCCCAACACATGAACAACACCGTCGCTGATGCGTTCAGCACGACTATAGTCCGGGCGGATATGGGCAAAAGACCACATAACCCTAAGCTATGGCTCGGACTGCCCTCCGACAAGTCGAACCGCCGCCGGGTTACATTCGATCACCGCACGTTGATCGGTCGAGAGCGAACACTGTATCTGTACTTCGACCGCGTTTTTCTGTTGCCCCTGCGGCGAGCGGAACCCATATCTATACCATGCTTCGCCTAACCCCGATCCTGCTGGCCATTGCCTATGCCGTTGTGATGTACCGGATTTCCGTCTGGCGCACACATCGCGAATTGGATGCCAAATCGACGGAACTGGCGGACCCGGCCCTCAAACGCATGACCGACCGGTTGGCGGCTGCGCTCGAGATCGATCGGGTTCCCGTTTACATCTACGAAATTGATCCCGTGAACGGATTGGCGGCACCGGATGGCCGGATATTTATAACACGCGGGTTCTACCGCAAATTCCGCAGCGGCGAGGTAACCGCTGAAGAGATGGCAAGTGTCATCGCCCATGAGCTTGGACATGTGGCACTGGGGCACGCACGGCGTCGAATGATTGACTTTTCCGGGCAGAATGCCCTGCGGACGGCGTTGATGTTGCTGTTCAACCGCTTCATTCCTTTCATCGGCGCATGGATTGCAAATATGCTCACCCACCTTCTGGCGTCGCGTCTGTCGCGTGGTGATGAGTATGAGGCCGATGAATACGCTGCCGCGTTGCTGACCAAGGCAGGAATCGGGATCGGGCCCCAGAAATCGCTGTTCCACAAGCTGGAAGATCTGACCCAGCAACGGGCTGGGGTCGTTCCGGCCTGGCTGATGAGCCATCCCAAAACAGATGAACGGGTCGCGGCGCTGGAGGCTCTTGAACGGCGGTGGGGTACGGACGGCTAGGTTAAGGCAGCGAGGGGCCAGCCCCTCGCGCTCCCCGAGGTATTTTTGGCCAGATGAAGAGGATCCGGACTTAGGTGGTGAGGGCTTTACCCAGACGTGGCAGGCGCGCCTTTTTCATAAGGCCACGCAAAGTCCATTGATCTCCCGAAAGTCGGTTCGCCTCGGACAGGACGCGGTTGGCTGTAGTGGTCATACCTTCGGGGTCAAATTGCCAGAAACCATGTAGCAAGGTGTCGGGGTCGCGACGCTCGAGCCCTTCTTCAGACAGGATGTTTCGGGGGAAGTCCTTGGTATTCACCGTGACAATCACGTCCGCAGAGGACGCCACGGCCGTCGCCAGCACATGAATATCGGCGCTGTCCGGCAGCCACAGGCGTTGTTCGATGCCCGGTGCAGCGGGAAACTCGGCCTTGGGCCACTGAGATTGTGCCAGAACGATTTCTGCGCGGGCTTGTGTTTCGCCCTCGGGCCCGAGCTTTCGTGCGGCGCGCGCCCATTCCTCAAGGATGCGCGCGGACCAGACGGGTGTGAAATGACCCAACCGGGCCGCGCCCAGCAGCATCTCTCGCATCACCGTGGGATAGATGACGCAGGTATCCAGAACCGCCTTCACAA
This sequence comes from Ruegeria sp. BF12, assembly GCF_056538705.1. Classification (NCBI taxonomy): domain Bacteria; kingdom Pseudomonadati; phylum Pseudomonadota; class Alphaproteobacteria; order Rhodobacterales; family Roseobacteraceae; genus Ruegeria; species Ruegeria sp. BF12. Next base: position 261,712 of record NZ_JBQFTP010000001.1, read on the forward strand.
CCGATAGAACACGGATTTGAGGTAACCGCTTTCAGCCAGTTGCGGCAGTTGCGGATGGTCCGGACCGGCGAATCCCGTGTGGATCAGCTGGGCTTGCCGTCCCGCGCGCCCGATCCCTCGTGACGAGGCATCGCGGAACCGACCCAGATCAGCTGCGTGGGAGCAGGAGCACAGACCCAGATAGCCGCCCGGTTTCACCAGCGGCGCAGCAAGACGGGCCACGCGTTCATAAGCGCGCAAACCTGCGTCCAGCGCTTGTTTTGATGGCGCAAATGCGGGCGGGTCGCAGATCACGACATCGAACTGCGCCCCCTCTTCACCCAGTTTGGTCAGGACATCAAAAGCATCGCCCTGCCGTGTCTGGAATTTCCCTTCGAAGCCAGAGGCCTGCGCGCCTTTCGCTGCAAGCTCCAAAGCGGCGGCAGAGCCATCGACCGAAAGCGCCTGCCCCGCACCACCTGCAAGCATGGCGAGGCCAAAACCGCCCACGTGGCTGAAGACATCCAGCACCTGCGCCCCCGGTTGCACCAACTGTGCGGCAAACGCATGGTTCGGGCGCTGATCGTAAAACAGGCCGGTTTTCTGCCCTCCGGTGAGGTCGGCCATGTAAGTGGCACCATTCATCGGCACCGGAAGTGGCGCCTGCGGCGCGGATCCGCGCAGAGTGAGGTTGACGTCGTCCAAACCTTCAAGGCCACGGGTACGACCCGATGCGTTTTTCAGCACCGTCGTCACACCGGTTACGCTGACCAGTGCATCGGTAAGAATTTCCAGATGCGCCTCAGCCCAGGCTGCATTCGGCTGGATTACACAGGCATCGCCAAACCGGTCGATGATGACGCCAGGAAAACCGTCGGCTTCGGCGTGGATCAGGCGGTAATACGGCGCGTCGAACAGGCGCTCGCGCATTTCCAACGCGCGGCGTAGGCGAGTTTCGAACCATGCTGCATCCAGCAGAGCCTCCGGATCACGGTCCAGAACGCGGCACATGATTTTAGACTCGGGATTTACCGCAACCAACGCGATTGGCGCGCGTTTTTCATCCTCGAGCACGGCCAAAGCCCCCGCCGCGATCTTGCGGGTCCGCCGGTCTGTCACGATGTCATTGGCATAAACCCAGGGAAAGCCATGGCGCAGCCCGCGCGCGTTGGCTTTGGGTTTCAAACGAATACGGGGGCGATCGGCAGTTTGGGTCATGACGCCCTATTAGTCGCGAACGTCACCGGGGGAAAGCCCTAGCGGTCGCGTGATCGCCAGCCGCCGCGCCGCTTGGGTGCATTTGCGGATTGCAGCCCTTCTGCTAGCACTTGCGTCATGGGATGGTCGGCGTCTTGTTGGGAATATGCCGCATGCAGATCGGTCAGCGCTTGTTGCTGGTCCCGCTCGGCCGGCAGGCTCAGCGCCCAGTCCAGAAAGATGCTGCGGCATTCAGGCAAAGTGATACCCTCGATGCGATATGCCTCGCGGATCAGACCCTTGTGATCGTTTGGATCCTTACTCTGCGCCATTGTCATCCTCTCTGATCACGCCACCGATGATCCCGGCGGCTGTGGCGTAGCTTTCCTGCAGTGCGGCCTGCAGCTGTTCGACTTGTTCAAAGCCTGTCGCGCGGCACAGGAAAGCGGTCCCTCCCTCGCCAATCTTATCGGCCTCGATCACCTTACCAGACAGCAAACGCGCTGCGCATTGCACAGACCAGCATAGGTCGTAGCAGTCCTTCAACGTTTGTGCCTGTGCGACGTCCAACAGCCCGGCAGCGACGGCACCGTCCAGACCGGAATGCACGTCGCGCTGCGTGGACCCGGACAGCAGTGCGCCTGTCTCGGCCATTAGCTCAATATCCATCATGCGACCAGGTCCGTTCTTGGCGTCCCATATCCCCGCAGGCGACTTGGCGGCGGCCAGTCGAGCACGCATCTCGGCCACTTCGCGCAGAACCTTCTGGCTATCTGGCACCTGAGACAGAAAGCTCGCGCGGAACACCTCGATGTCCTTTGTCAGCCCTTCTTCACCTGCAATCACACGCGATCGAGTCAGGGCCAGGTGCTCCCAAACCCACGCCTCATTCTGCTGATAATTGGTGAAACTTGCCCAACTTGTCGCCACCGGCCCCTGATTGCCAGACGGGCGCAGACGCATATCCACCTCATAGAGCCGGCCTTGCGACATGGGCGCGGAAAGCGCCGTGATCAGCGCCTGCGTGAACCGTGCATAGTAAGTCCGGGTGGCCAGAGGGCGCGGACCCTCGGACATTTCCTGATCCAGTGGGTCATAAATCACGATGACATCCAGATCAGATTGCGAGTTGATCCGCCCTGCCCCAAGCGACCCCATGCCCAAAACGGCAGCACCCCGACCAGGGGCCGGCCCGTGTTTCCGGGCGAACTGTTCCGTCACGCGCGGCAGGAGCGCCGCAATCACGGCGCTGGCGAGTTCGGCATATTGCTGTCCTGCCCTCTCTCCGTCGATCAGCCCGCGCAGGTGGTGAACACCCACGCGGAAATGCCATTCCTTGCACCAGCGGCGGGCTAAGTCCAACTGGCTTTCATAGTCCGTTTCCTGTGCCAAAGCCTGTTCCAGATCCGCCTGCAACGCGGCCTGCCCCGGCCAGACATCAAAAAAACTGCCGCCGATCACAGCGTCAAAAACCGAAGCGTTGCGCGAAAGGTGCGCGGCCAGAGCATGGGACGTGCCGACGATATCGATCAATAGATCAATCAGATGGGTGTTGGCCTCGAACAGCGAAAACAGCTGAACACCTGCAGGCAGTCCTGAAAGAAAACCATCCAGCGCCTGCAGCGCCTCGTCCGGTTGGGCGGTCTTGCCAAGACGCGAAAGTAGCTCGGGTTTGAGACGTTCAAAAATCCGCGCGCCCCGTTGTGAGCGCAACGCGGGATAAGTTGTCCACCGGGCCAGAATGTTCTTGTCGAAATTGGCTTCCCCAGCAGGTGCAGGTGTTGATGAGCCCGGCGCAAAGAACCCTTCAGTCAGTTCGTGCACCTCTGTCAGCCGGTGGGTCAGGCTTTGAGTCAGCTCAACAGCGTCTATGCCCATCAGACAGGCGACGCGCTCAATCCCGTCAGGCGACCGAGGCACCTTATGGGTCTGGGCATCATGCACCATCTGGATACGGTGCTCGACCTCACGGTGAGCACGGTAATGATCGGTCAATTTGTCAGCCACATCCTGCGGCACCCATCCTTTTTTGGCCAGCGCCGCCAGTCCTGGCACCGTACCGCGTACGCGCAAATCCGGGTCACGTCCCCCTGCGATCAATTGGCGGGTCTGGGTAAAGAACTCGATCTCGCGAATACCGCCCTGCCCTAGTTTCATGTCATGGCCCGGGATCGTCAGGGCACCCCCGGTGCCCTTGTTTTCCCGTATACGCAGGCGCATGTCATGGGCATCCTGTATGGCGGCAAAATCCAGATGCCGCCGCCAGACAAACGGGCGCAGTGTTTCCAGAAAACGTTGCCCGGCGGCCAAGTCACCGGCGCAGGGGCGCGCCTTGATGTACGCAGCCCGTTCCCATGTACGGCCAAGGCTTTCGTAATATCGCTCGGCCGCCTCAGCCGCCATGCAGACCGGGGTCACCGCCGGATCGGGGCGCAGGCGCAGATCGGTACGGAAGACATAGCCATCTGCCGTTTTGTCGCTGAGCGTGGCGCAGAAATTTCGCGTCGCCCGGACCATACCCTGACGCGCATCGTAGAAATCATCTGGGTCGAACCGCGTCTCATCAAACAGAACAATCAGGTCGATATCCGAGCTGTAGTTCAGCTCGTGTGCGCCCATTTTCCCCATCGCCAGGATGATCATTCCGGCGGCGGTCTCGACATCGTCCGGGCCCATCCCCGGCAGTTTGCCGCGCCTGATCAGGGCTGCAATTTCGGCCTTGGCCGCCACATCTGCAGCCAGCGCACCGAAATCCGTCAGCGCCGCAGTCACCTTTTCTAATGGCCACGCGCCCGCCAGATCCGCAAGCGCTGTCAGCAGGGCCATGCGGCGCTTAGCCAGCCTCAAGCCCGGTTTCAACTGATCGGGCGGCAGCGCGTGCGCGGCGTCCAGAACCTCGGCCATCGCCTGATCAGGTTGCTGCAAAGCCGAGACCAGCCAGTCTTTTTCGCGGTCGATCAAGCTTTTCAGATAAGGGCTGGACCCCGCCGTACCGGCGAGCAGTTCGCCCTGTTCAGGCGTGATATCATTGACCGCAGCGCGCGCGTCGTCCCCAAGCGACTGATCAAAGGCACGCGGCACGCGCTGAATGGAAAGAGGCCCTGTCATTTCCCCTCCAACGGCGTGTCCTGACTGAAACTGTTCACCCAGACATCATGTCGTCGTTCCCATAAGGACGAAATCAGCATCGCCTCCCACTCCTCAGAGTCGGGTCGCTGGTAATCGGAGCGGTAGGACAACAGAACGATATCCGAGGTCAGAACCCGCAGCCGAGTTTCGCTCAACTCGTACCGCGCCATCGTCGGAGCGTCGGCGAATTGCCCCACATGGTCATCCCGGTTGGCGAAACCGGTCGGGTACACCCCCAAAAAATCCGCGCTCAACAGCGCCCGGTCGGCAGCGGCATTGCCCTCCATCAGGGCAGTCCAGACTTGCTTTTCGAGATTCAGAATTTCATCGAGCGACGGAGGCGAAGGGTTTTCAACGTGTTGCATAGGCGGAAAGTGCGCCTGTTCCTCAGCAAGGTCAACGCCCCAAAAATCGCAAAATGTAAATCATTTTCACATTGACCCCTTGCAACCACCCTTTCAGCACCCATCTAGACAATGTGAACGCAATTTACATCAACCCGGAGAAACGAAATGACCGCATTGTCCGACCACGCCGTCCCTGAGAACCCGGGGTGGCTCTACCGCGCCGAAGCCTGGATGGATGACAAGGGCAAAGGGGCCTGGATCGCCGCCATGGTCCTTGGTTTCATCTTTTTCTGGCCCGTTGGCCTGGCTCTTCTGGCCTATATGATCTGGAGCAAACGCATGTTCAGCAAATCCTGCAGCCGTCGCAAATCATGGCACAGCCACATGAGCGCGATGAAGCCATCCGGCAACAGCGCGTTTGACGCCTACAAGTCCGACACTCTGGCCCGACTGGAGCGCGAACAGCAGGATTTCGAAGCCTTCCTACGTCGCCTGCGCGAAGCCAAGGACAAAGCCGAGTTCGACCAGTTCATGGACGAACGCGCCCGCGAAAACCGCGATGAGGCTGAAAACGGCGACCGCGCCTAAGCCGACCTTGCCCTGTCCCGCATTTCGGGACAGGGTGTCCAAAATTCTCACCCGGAAAACACAATATGACCCACCTGCCCGACCCAGACAGACAGCCTGAGTTCTATCAGTCTGTCGCGATCAAACGTTTTATCGCCTGGTTATTCGACATCGTCTTCATCTCGCTGCTGTGTACGGTGGCGATCCTGCTGACCTTCGGAATGGGTCTGTTTATCCTGGCCCTGATCTATGCCGTCGTCAGCTTTATCTATCGTGTCGTGACCATCGCAAACGGGTCGGCGACATTGGGCATGCGCTTCATGGGGATCGAGTTGCGGGATTCCTTCGGTTCCCGAATGGATACGGGCAAAGCTGTGGCCCACACGGCGGGTTATTTCGTCAGCATGGCCTTTCCGATCATTCAGATCATTTCGGTCGTCATGATGCTGACCAGCGCCCGCTGCCAGGGACTTACCGATGCGTTCCTTGGAACGGTCATGATCAACCAGCGCGCGTAAAAAATTCAACGGCGTGAATCACTTGGCGGTTCCGGGATCGGTTGCTATCATCTGGTCGCAGGAGACACGGGACGTTCATGCGACACACGCTGCCAATAGCGCCACAATTCTATGTGACGGCACCCCAGCCTTGCCCTTACCTTGAGGGCAGGATGGAGCGTAAGCTGTTCACCGCCCTTCAGGGCGAAGGTGCGGATCAGCTGAACAACTCGCTGTCTCAGCAAGGATTTCGGCGATCGCAGAACGTTCTCTATCGTCCGTCCTGTTCGGATTGCGCCGCTTGCCTGTCTGCCCGGATAGACGTCTCGGCATTTCGCCCCAGCAAAAGCCAGAAGCGCGCCGCCAAACGCAATGCGTATCTGCAGCGCAAGGCCAACTCACCCTGGGCGACGGACGAGCAATATGAGCTGTTCCGCCGTTATCTGGACACGCGCCACGCAGATGGCGGCATGGCCGATATGGACGTGTTCGAATTCGCCGCAATGATCGAGGAAACCCCGATCCGTAGCCGCGTTGTGGAATACGCCGACCCTGAATCCGGCGATCTGATCGGCGTCAGCCTGACCGATGTTCTGGATGATGGTCTGAGCATGGTCTACTCGTTTTACGATCCCAAGAGACCGCAAAACTCTCTGGGCACCTATATGATCCTGGATCACATCGATATCGCGCGTGAGGCGGGCTTGCCCTATGTCTATCTTGGCTATTGGGTGCCCGGCAGCCCAAAGATGGGATACAAAGCGCGCTTTTCAGGACTTGAGGCGTATTATCAGGGCGACTGGATCAGCGTTGGCAATCCGACCGAACTGATTGATCCCAGCCACCACCCCCTGTCCACGGCACCAATCGCCGAGCAGGTTGCCAGCATCCAACTGCCCGACCGCCACCCCACCAAAGGCTAACCCCCCATGCAACAGAATCTTTTCGCCGTCACCCTCGTGGTGCCGGACTACGATGATGCCATCGCGTTTTACACCCAAACTCTCAGCTTCGCACTGCTGCAAGATGTCGATCTTGGCGATGGGAAGCGCTGGGTTCGGGTCGCCCCACCCGGTTCAGGCAATGGGTCTTTACTGCTAGCCCAAGCAGACGGCCCAAGTCAGATTGCCGCCGTGGGCAATCAGGCGGGCGGGCGCGTCAGCTTTTTCCTGCAAACGGACGATTTCAACCGTGACCACACAGCCATGACGGCCGCAGGCGTGCAATTCGAGGAAGCGCCGCGCCACGAACCCTATGGCACAGTCGCGGTATGGCGCGACCCGTACGGAAACCGCTGGGACCTGATCCAGTTCGCCTGATCCGCTCTTCATCTGGCTCAAAATACCTCGGGGTAGAATTGGCCGCAGGCCAAGAAGGGGCTGGCCCCTTCCCCAGTTCCAAAGCAAAGGGGGCCCGCAGGCCCCCTTTTCAATTTAGATCAAACGATTCCATCAGTTCGGGATCAAATCCGGAATGATGGTCACAATCGTCGGGAAGAACCACAGGATCGCAATCCCGACCACCTGAATGATCACGAACGGAACAATACCGCGATAGATGTGGCCCGTTGTGACCTCTTTGGGCGCAACGCCGCGAAGGTAGAACAACGCAAACCCGAACGGAGGCGTCAGGAACGACGTCTGCAGGTTCACCGCCACCATGATCGTCACCCATTTGGGATCGAACGACCCGCCATAGATCACGGGGCCAACGATTGGGATCACGATGTAGATGATCTCGAGGAAATCCAGCACGAACCCAAGAATGAACAGCACCAGCATCACGATCAGGAAGACCGTGAACTCGTTGTCAAAGCTCTTGAGGAATTGCTGGATATAGTGCTCACCTCCGAACGAGATCACCACCAGGTTTAGCAGCTGCGATCCGATCAGGATGGTGAAGACCATCGAGGTCACCTTGGCTGTCTCACGCACGACCGGTGTCAAAACCCCGCTGGCAAACAGAACCCAGCAGGCGAAAATCAGACCGAATAATGCGTAGAGGTACGACGCGTAGGCCAGCACGAACGCGATCCAGGTTTCGACCGTAACACCGCCCTGATTGACGCGCAGATCAAAGTTCACGCCCATCAACAGACAGATGATGACCGCAAAGGTCGACCAAATGATCACCTTGCCCGACCGGCCCTGATCCTGCAGCTTGCGATAGGCCGCCAGCATGATCGCACCACCGGCCCCCAGCGCAGCCGCCGGAGTTGGGTTGGTCACACCACCAAGGATCGAGCCCAGAACCGCGATGATCAAAACCAGGGGCGGGAAAACCACCCGGATCAGATCATTGGTTGCACAGCGCGCAGCAGCTTCTTTGCAGCCATAAATGGCCAGCGCAAAAGGCACTGCCAACAGCAGGAAGGTCGCCCCCGCCGACGTCGTCGGCGCGATCAGAAGGACATCCACCAACAGCATCAGCAGCAAGCCAATGGCCCCCACGATCAGCGGCTGAACCGGACGCGACGGGGCAATACCCCGGCCCAGAACCAGCGTCAGACCCAGCAGCACCACGATCACCGCAACACCGGTCCCGATAGGGGCGGCAGCTGCGATCTTGGCTTCTCGTGCAGCGGTCAGTTCTTCTTCGCTGAGGCGCTGAGCCTGGGTCGTTCCACCCGCGGCATCGATGGCTTCCTGCTCGGCCACGGCCTGATCCCAGGCGGATTGACCGTGCAGTTCGATCATCGAAGCCTGACACTCAGCCGAGACATTGGTCCGCAGCGAGGCGCCCTGACCGATATCCGAGAAAGCCGAAACCGAGGTATTCTGGCTGCCGATCACACCTGCGCTGCTCAGCACAATTGCACCAACGATCAGCGCCACCGGCGCGCCCAGCAACCAGGTCAAGCCCTCGGCCCGGGTGATAGGCTCACCGCTGCCGCCCGAAATCTCAACGGCCGGTGCCTTTTCCGGGTTCAGCAGAGCGTACCCAAAGGCATAGAGCGCATAGAGTAAGGCCAGCATAATCCCCGGCAGCAAAGCCGCCTGGAACAGCGTCCCGACCGAGACCACCGCGGGCTCACCCAGATAGGTCAGCGCGTCGGTGCAACCTGCCTCAACAGCGCGGGTTTCCTGCGCGGTCGAATACAGGTCGCCGGCCAGCGTCCCCAGCAGAACAATAACGATCGAAGGCGGAATGATCTGCCCCAACGTGCCCGATGCTGCAATCACGCCCGTCGCCAGTTCAGGCGAGTAGTTGTTTCGCAGCATGGTCGGCAACGCCAGCAGGCCCATGGTCACAACGGTCGCACCAACGATACCCGTCGAGGCCGCAAGGAAAGCACCAACGACCACGATCGACACGGCCAGACCACCCGGCAGCGGGCCGAAAACGCGCGCCATTGTGGTCAGCAGGTCGTTCGCGATCTTCGAACGTTCCAGCGTGATGCCCATCAGGACGAACATCAGCACGGCCAACAGGGTCTCGATGGATTGCCCGGCCAGGACCCGCTCGTTCATACGGTTCACGATGAACGATACGTTGCGGTCCAAAGCGGTTTCCCACCCCTGCACAAAGACCGGCTCTGCGATCCTAGGTAAGTCGGGGTATCGGAACACGGATATTACGTCGGGTTTGACGCCCGAGTTCACAACATCCCGATAGGCTTGCGAGCCTGTGTCGATCGCCTGATGGATAAGCAGCCCGGCACTGTCCAGTGCCGCGATGATCCCGAATGAGATGATACCGGCCCCGCCGATGGCAAACGCCACCGGGAAGCCCGAGAGAATGCCCCCGAAAAGGCAGAAGAATACGATAATGAGGCCTATCTCGACGCCATCAAGTCCGAATAACATAGTCTGGGTCTCCGTCCCTAATGTGCGCCTTCGTAGGCTTCTTCACCCTCGCCAAGGCTGTCCTTGTCGAGGTATTTTCCAACGCTGTCCGGTCCTTCCACGTATTCCAGATACGAGCGGTACAGGAACGCGATTGCGTGCAGGAACACCATTCCGGCAAATGCAATCAGCAGGATTTTGAACAGGAAGTAGGCGTTGAATCCGTTGGGGCTGAACCCGATGGTTTCGACGTTCCAGCGCAGGGCGCGGGACTTCATCACCAGACGATCTAGCGTGTCGCTGGCCGACGGCTTCGGGACGATCAGGTGACGCCACATGAAGTACCAGCCATACATCCAGGTCAGCACCGCCATCGGCATCATGAACAACAACGCCCCCAGCATGTCGACCACGCGCTTGGCGCGGTGGCTGATGCCCGCGTAAATCAGGTCAACGCGCACGTGGCCGCCTTGCACGAATGTGTAGGTACAGCAAAGGCAGACGACCATCGCGTTGTATAGCTTCAGTTCCTCAGCATACCAGCTGATGTCCATCTGGAACGGGATACCCATACCAAAAGCCATGTCTGGCCGTGCGAACACGCGCTGCATAAAGACGATGACGATCTGCTGGATAACCATCAGAAGGCCCGCCCAGGCAAAGAACCGGCCCGTCGTGTTCGCGAATCCTTCCAGACCGCGCACCATGCCCCACATGAAGTTCCGGAAATACAGGCCGATGGCCGTCAGAACCAGAAACAGTGTGAAAACTACAAAGAAGAACTCGACCGATCCGCCATAGTAGACAAAGCGCATGATGGCTTCTTTGTCCGACCAATTCAGCCAGAGTTGCGGATGCGTGATGGCGTATCCGAAATTATAGAAGGCTTCGGCAATGTTCTGAATGAACCAAATCAGTCCATTCCACAGGGCGCCGAAGAACGAGATACCGTTTTCGTCCTGCATGTTGTCCCCAGGTCGTATCGGTTGCACTGCTGTTTATGGCGGCATTGTCCAGGCCGCGCATGTGCAACGGGAAAGGTTTCCCCGCAGGTGCGGGGAAACCATTTTAGCACGATTTTGGCGATTAGCCGCGTACGCGGTTACGCTGCGTGGTGTAGACACCCGACGACAGGTCCAGCCAGCCAGCCGAAGATGTCGACGATGCCACTGCGCTGTCGTGGATTTTCTTGAACAGATCGTCGCCCATGTTTTCGTCCAGCACTTCCTGGCTGGCCTTGCCGAATGCATCCCAAACGCTGTCCGGGAATTCCATGACCTTGACGCCACCCGACTGCAGACGCTGCAGGGCCGCACCGTTGTTGGCCAGGAATTGCGCCAGGTTCCACTGGTGCGCCTCGGCGGCTGCGATCTCGATGATCTTCTGCTGAGCGGGTGTCAGGCTTTCGAAGACGTCGCGGTTGGTTGCCAGCGACAGACCTGCGTTCGGCTCGTGGAAACCGGCGGTGTAGTAAACCTTGGTGATTTCCTGGAAACCGGCCTTCTCGTCGGCCCACGGACCAATCCACTCGGTACCGTCGATCGCGCCGGACGACAGCGCCTGATACACTTCCGAACCCGGGATGTTCTGAACAGATGCGCCCAGTTTACCAAGAGCTTTACCGCCCAGACCCGGCATACGGAACTTCAGGCCGTTGAAGTCATCGGGGCTGTTGATCTCTTTCGAGTACCAGCCACCGGCCTGCGCACCGGTGTTACCGGCCAGGAACGACTTCAGACCAAAGATCTGGCCCAGCTCGTCATGCAGCTCCATGCCGCCGTCCTGGTAGTACCAGTTCACCATTTCCTGAGCGGTCATACCGAAGGGAACAGCGGTGAAGAACGCGTAACCCGGATGCTGACCAACGAAGTAGTAGTCTGCCGCGTGGTACATGTCGGCCTGACCCGACGATACTGCGTCAAAAACCTCAAACGCGCCAACCAGTTCGCCGGCGGCTTTGATGTCAACAGTCAGGTTGCCGTCCGACATTGCCGTGATGCTGTCGGCGCAACGCTGTGCGCTGTCGAAAACACCGGCCAGACCACGACCCCACGAGGTTACCATGGTTAGTGTGCGCTTGCCCTGCGCGTATGCCGGAGCCGCCAGCGTGGTGGCAGCAGCTGCCGAGCCGCCCAGAGCAGATGTTTTCAGAAATGAACGACGATCCATATGAGTGTTCCTCCCCTACATATTCAGTACCCGGGCCAATTCCGGGCATAGTCGCTTTCAGTGCGCGTCAGCCTAATGACCAAGATGTGAATGTGAATACCTACTACTACGTAGGCCGCAGTTTTTTTCGCTATTTTAGAAGGTTAATGCCGCAGCAAGGGCTACCAAGCACAGGGATTTCACGCCTCTTGTGCATCAAAAACCCAAAAATTTTGCATTTTGCGTCGCGCTTGCGTATCGATTCGGCCATGTGGGGATTCCGAAACCTGATTTCACTGACCTATGGCCAAAAGCTGTCGCTTGTGGCGGCAATACCCTTGGTTGTGGCCGTGGCCGCGATCGCATTGTTCGTGGCATACGAGTCCCGCGCGACAGCCGAGCGCGAGATTCAGGCGTTGGAACGGCGTCTGATCGAAGCGAAGAAGGAAGAACTTCGAAACTATGTCACGCAGGCGCGCAACGGGTTTGCGTATATCTACGGGCGCGCATCGACGGATGACAAAGTCGCTCAGAACCTTGTGACCCAGATCCTGTCGGCGATGATCTACGGCAAGGACGGCTTCTTTTTCGTCTACGACTATGACGGCAACAACCTTGTCAGCCCGCGCCAGACCGAATTCATCAACCGCAATTGGGAGGGTCTGACGGATAGCGACGGTACCCCCATCGTGGACGAATTCATCAGTCTTGCCCGACAGGGCGCCGGGTGGCACAGCTTCATGTGGCAAAAGCCCTCGACCGGGGAAGAGGCCCAGATGATCGCCTATGTCGTCGGCCTGCAGGACTGGCGTTGGGCCGTTGGAACCGGTGTCTTCATCGACGATATCGTGGCCACGGTCGCCATTGCCCGCGCCGAAGTCGAGGCGCGCGTGCAACGCACCTTCATGTATCTCGGTGCAATTGTTCTGGCTGCTGTTCTGGTTGTCTTTGCCTCGGGCATGTTGCTGAATGTCCGTGAACGCAGGCTGGCGGATGCCAAGCTCAAGGAACTGACCCAGCGCGTGTTTGACGCCCAGGAAGAAGAGCGCGGCCGCGTAGCGCGCGAATTGCACGACGGGATCAGCCAGATTCTGGTCGGTGTGCGATATGCCCTCGACAACGCCCGACGCCGACTGTCGCGTGGCGATGACGAAGGCGCGCGTGACCCGCTGGACAAAGGCATAGACAACCTTGGCTCCGCGATCACCGAGGTCCGCCGCATCAGCCGCGATCTGCGCCCCGGCGTGCTGGACGATCTGGGCCTTGGCCCTGCCCTGAAGGCGCTGACCGATGATTTCTGCGAACGCACCGGGATCGAGACCGAGTTTTCGACCGTTGTCTTCCGCAACCGACTGGATCAGGACAGCAAGATCGCCCTCTACCGTATCGCGCAAGAGGCATTGACCAATATCGAACGCCATTCCGGCGCAACCCGTGTTACAATAGACCTGCGCGGCCACAAGAAAGGCGCAACGATGCGGATCACCGACAATGGCCGGGGGTTACGCACGACGCCTGATCCTGCCAACCCCGGTATCGGCCTGCGCAACATGCAGGAACGCATCGAACAACTTGACGGCTCCCTGCGCATTCTGTCATCACGCCCGCCACGCAGCGGCACAGTGATCGAGGCCAGCCTGCCCCTCAGCCACATGCTGCCACCGCAGGAAGACGCAACTCCGAACCGAAAGGCCGGTACATGAGTGATCAGACCATCCGTGTCCTAATCGTCGACGACCACCCGATGGTTGCCGAGGGGATTCAATCGATCCTTGAAAGTTTCGATGAAATTGAAGTGGTCGGAACACTGGGCAGCGGTCAGGAGGCCGTCGATCAGGCGACCGAGCTGGCACCCGATGTCATCCTGATGGACCTGAACATGCCCGGCCTCGGCGGCCTCAGCGCCACCGAGATCATTCTGGAGCGCCTGCCCGATACGCGCATTCTGATCCTGTCCATGCATGACAGCCCGGAATACATTTCCACCGCGCTCAGCCACGGCGCAAAGGGATACGTGCTCAAGGACGTCCCCACCGACGAGATCAAGCAAGCCATCGACGCGGTGATGCGAGGCGAGCAGTATTTGTGCACCGGGGCCAGCGGATCGCTGCAGCCGAAGGGCGGCAGCGCACGCGAGGCGCTGACCGGACGCGAACAGACAATTCTGCTAGAATTGGCGCAGGGCAAATCCAACAAGGAAGTGGCCCTTGCGCTGGATATTTCAGTCAGAACCGTCGAAACGCACCGCAAGAACATCAAGCGCAAGCTCGGCATCTCGTCGACTGCCGGTCTGACGCGCTATGCGCTGGAACATGGCGTGCTGCAAGGTACCAGCCCCGGCTTCTGACCCAGCGCAACCGCAGCGCGCAGCGCTGCCGGGCCCAATCGGAGGCGGCCCAACCAAAGGCACATCAACTCTGGGCGGGAGCCCCTGCCCTATGACCTCGGCCGGATGTCCTCACCAAAAAACACCAGCGTTCCGTCCTCATCGAGGACGTGGAACTCGCGCTGCAGATATGGCTGATCAAATGGCGGACGCACGCGCCCATCAGGAAGATCAGCCAGCCCCCCCTTTAGACTTTCATACAGATCGTCGATTCCGTCGACATCAATATAGAAAGACTGATTGTCGCCCAGCGGCCGGCCATCCTCGCGCACCGGGCATTCCAGCAAACGAATGGCGATCGGGCCGCGCGACAGAAACGCATAGTTGTCCTGCCGGAAGCCGCAGGTAAATCCAAGCCGGTCGCAATAGAAATCAATCTGGTTTTGCAGGGAAGAACAAAGAACAAAGGGAGTGATTTGCAGTACTTTTGACATATGGTCCTCCGTTTTCAGACCTTGCGCCAAGTCGTACCCCATACCCACTCAATCCAACAACTGGTCCTTTCGCAAACCTTCCCGTTCGTGGTGATGCGACAAAACACGGCCGTACAATTGCCTGGTACGCTCAACCCCGCCGCACATTCCCTCCGTCTCAACAAAGGAAAAAATGCCGACATACCGTCTGCGTTCCCCTCTGACCGGAGCCACGCGGTGCAGCGAGTACCGACCCTTGAATATTTGCAGATCCCCCGGCTGCAGTTCCAGCGTCCTGACCAGCGCCCGGTTTCCGTCAAGTACAGAGGCCACCGTTGAAAAGTTCTCTTCCGCGGCGCTACGCAGGTTGGGAACATATTCGAATGCTCCGCCATCCTCGCCGTTCTGAATGGCCAAGGTCACAGTGTAGTTGTTGGTGTCGAAATGCCAGGGAAAGCCCTGGCCTTCCTCGACCACGTTGACAATCACATCCGCCAATGGATCGTCGTAGCGAAAAAACCGATCCTCGGGTTCGTTTAGCGCGTCGCGGATGAAAGGAAGAAAACCTTCGAACTCATAAATCCGCCGCAAAGGACCGGACTTCGGAAAGTTATCCGCCGGGACAAAGGCGTTCGACCGGTCATAAAACCTGCGCACCGGGTGGTTCAGCTCCAGCCGGGGATCATCCTGCGTGAAATAGGCGTTGGTGCGATTGAAGGAGCGGTGCGCATTGTCCGCTGTTGCTTCCGCTTCCTTCAAAAGCTGGGACAAACCGTCTTCGTGGACAAATCCAGGCAGTACCGCACATCCGTCCTGATCCAGTTCGCGGCGCAAGTCTTCGATCAACCGCTCATATGCCGCCGAGTCCGGACAATCGATCGGATATCGCCCTAGATCAACCAGATCGTGCATCATCCTCAGCCTCCCTCGTGTGATCGGTCAAGGTCAGCGTGCCCTAGTCAAATCCGCCCATCATGCTTGTTTCGGACATTCGCATGCCGCTTTTTGACCGCCCAAATCACAGAGATATGGAGGGTCAAGCGGCCTTTTTTCCTGAATATTCCCCACATGCGTCAATCTGCGCAATAAAATGTCGCAAAATTCGCCCCTCGAGTTACAAAATTGGCTCAATTGCCTGTTGACGCCCCTTCCCCCTGCTCATAATGTCCCAGCCAAGCAAAAAGGAGCCTCTGGCGATGAAAACGCTAGTCGTAATCGTAGGAAACACGCGCATGGGCCGGTAACGGTAAACCATAATCGAACCCATGCGCCTCCGAGAACATCGGGGGCTTTTTTTTGTCAAACGCAAGACACATGTCGCGAACGGAGCAAAGCAGATGACACGTGAGATGACCGGCGCAAAGATGGTGGTTCAGGCCCTCAAGGATCAGGGCGTGGACACAGTATTCGGATACCCCGGCGGCGCCGTGCTACCGATCTATGATGAAATCTTTCTGCAGAACGACATTCGCCACATTCTGGTGCGGCACGAACAAGGCGCGGTTCATGCCGCCGAAGGCTATGCCCGGTCAACCGGCAAACCCGGTGTTGCACTGGTGACGTCCGGCCCTGGCGCAACGAACGCGGTGACCGGCCTAACGGACGCATTGCTGGACTCGATCCCGATTGTTGTTTTGACCGGACAGGTTCCGACTTTCATGATCGGTTCCGACGCCTTTCAGGAGGCCGACACCGTTGGCATCACTCGCCCCTGCACCAAGCATAACTGGCTGGTGAAGGACACGGATTCGCTGTCTGACACGATGCACGAGGCATTCCATGTTGCCACATCGGGCCGCCCCGGTCCTGTTCTGGTCGACATTCCCAAAGACGTGCAGTTCGCCACAGGCGAGTACAGCGCCCCCAAACCTTCGACGTCACATTACCAGCCCGTCCTGAAGGGTGATCTGGAAGAGATCACCGAACTGGTTGCGGCGATGGAAACCGCCAAGAAACCTGTTTTCTATACCGGCGGCGGTGTTATCAACTCTGGTCCGGCGGCCAGCCAGTTGCTGCGTGAACTGGTCGACGCGACAGGCTTCCCGATCACTTCAACCCTGATGGGTCTGGGCGCCTATCCGGCATCGGGCAAGAACTGGCTGGGAATGCTGGGCATGCATGGTCTTTATGAGGCCAACCTGGCGATGCATGACTGCGACCTGATGATCAACATTGGCGCGCGGTTTGACGACCGTATCACCGGGCGGATCGACGCGTTCTCGCCAAATTCCAAGAAAGCGCATATCGACATCGACCCGTCCTCGATCAACAAAGTGATCCGCGTGGACATCCCGATTGTCGGCGACGTCGCCCATGTTCTGGAAGACATCCTGAAAGTTTGGAAAGCGCGCGGTCGTAAGACCGATGCCGCCTCGGTTGCCAAGTGGCAGGATCAGATCGCCGATTGGCGCAAAGTCGACTGCCTTGCCTACACCAACAGCGAAAAGACCATCAAACCTCAATACGCGCTGCAACGTCTTGAGGAACTGACCAAAAACCACGACCGCTATGTGACAACCGAGGTCGGTCAGCACCAGATGTGGGCCGCGCAGTATCTCGGGTTCGAAGACCCCAACCGCTGGATGACATCGGGTGGTCTGGGCACCATGGGCTACGGCTTCCCGGCGTCCATCGGTGTTCAGATGGCACACCCGGATGCGCTGGTCATCAACGTAGCTGGTGAGGCATCCTGGCTGATGAACATGCAGGAAATGGGCACCGCCGCTCAGTACCGCCTGCCAGTGAAGCAGTTCATTCTGAACAACGAACGTCTGGGCATGGTTCGCCAGTGGCAGGAACTGCTGCATGGCGAGCGCTATTCGCATTCGTGGTCCGAGGCCCTGCCCGATTTCGTCAAACTCGCCGAGGCATTCGGCGCCAAGGGTATTTTGTGTTCTGACCCTGCCGATCTGGATGACGCGATCATGGAAATGATCAACTATGACGGCCCGGTGATCTTCGACTGTTTGGTTGAAAAGCACGAGAACTGCTTCCCCATGATCCCGTCGGGCAAGGCGCATAACGAAATGCTGCTGGGCGAAGCCGAGACGCAGGGCGTGATCGATTCCAAAGGCTCGGTTCTGGTTTGACCTAATTCGATGAATTCTGTTGGGCGCCACGCGCGCCTGACATTTCAGGATGACGAAAGGGACATAAATGTCTGCCCTACATATCAAAAAAGGCGCGACGCGCCATTCCGCCTATAACCTACGCCCCACCTTTTCGGACGTGCAGGAACAGCACACGATTGCGGTTCTGGTCGAAAACGAACCGGGTGTTCTGGCGCGGGTGATCGGGTTGTTCTCGGGCCGCGGTTACAACATCGATAGCCTGACCGTGGCCGAGGTGGATCACACCGGCCATCTCAGCCGCATCACCATAGTGACCACTGGTACCCCGCAGGTGATCGAACAGATCAAAGCCCAGTTGGGGCGCATCGTGCCGGTACATGATGTTCACGACCTGACTGTCGAAGGCTCCTCGGTTGAGCGGGAACTGGCCATCATCAAGGTCGTTGGCGGCGGTGACAAGCGGGTCGAAGCGCTGCGTCTGGCAGATATCTTCCGCGCGAACGTTGTCGACAGCACGCTGAATTCGTTCATTTTTGAGATCACGGGCGCTCCGGACAAGATTGACGCTTTCGCCGATCTGATGCGCCCACTGGGCCTGGTTGAAATCGCCCGTACCGGCGTCGCCGCCCTGTTGCGCGGAGATTGAACTGTTCAGCCTCGCCCCAATTTATGGGGCGAGGCGATGCTGCTCAGAGGGCTTTAGTGGTTCAGCTGATTGTTGCCGATGAACATAAAAGCCCCAAAAGATCATACAAATTGGCATAAAGCCTATTGCGTTTGTTACCCCCTACGTTAGCTTCAAAACGTAGCGTGGTGTTGGGATGCGTCCGCTAGGGTCATCAGTACGATTAAAAGCGCATGAACGGCCAAAAGGTCGGGTGCGTCGCCCTTGTGAACGACACTCTGGAATCTGGGACAGAAATGACCAAGAGTATCCGTAGCCCTGATGAATTGCGCAGGATGTTTGGCGCCAATCTGCGACAATTGTCGCGGCAATACTCTTCTGTGTCAGAGCTCTGCCGTCAGCTTGGCATCAACAGGACACAGTTCAACAGATATCTTGCGGGCGAGAGCTTTCCCCGCCCCGATGTCCTTGATCGTATGTGCCGGTTTTTTGACGTCGACGCCCGAATTCTCCTGCGTCCTCTGGATGAAATCGAATTGCCGCCAATACATCCGGCGGCCTCGGCCCTGACCGAGTTTCTGGGATCGGGCCCGTCCACTTTGACCGAGAACCTATTGCCGGCTGGGTTCTACTATGTCACGGAAACAGGACTGGATGAGGGGCTTTCGACCCGACACAGAGTGATCCATGCGCGGCGAATGCCGCAGTGCACACTCGTTCGCAGCTATGAACCCAGTAACGGCGAAAAACAGGCTTCACCGTCCAGGCGCGAGGTTCAGGGCATTGCCGCTTGCGCGGGCCAACAGATATACATTCTTATGTCCAGTCGCGCCGCGCAAAACAGCCGCATCTACCTTGTAACCCGAGGCTCGGATGAGAACTCCGAACGCTGGCGCGGGGTTGCGATTTGCCTGTCAAAGACCACGGCACAAGCAACCACCATGCGCAGACTGACCTTGAACTATCTTGGCACAAAGCCCACAGCCGCTTTGCCCGCGGCCCGGGCCGCCAAGCGATTTGAGCAGAGCGCTGCCTAACCCGACAACACCATTTGCCGCCAGGTCCTAGGAGTTCTTCCCGTCTCCCGCCAAGGTGATGAGGCGATACAGATGCCAGCTGGCATGTCCCAGCAGAGGCAGCACGATTAACAGCCCCAAAAACCATGGGATCATTGCGACAAAGGTCAGCACCGCCACGAACGCACCCCACCCCAGCATGACCGTGGGGTTCGATCTGACATAGTTGAAACTGGCGATCATGGCGGTCACGAAATCCAGCTCTCGGTCCAGTAACATCGGGATTGAAAGCACTGTGATCATGTACAGAACAATTGCAAACACGGCCCCGAAAGCGCTTCCAACGGCCAGCATCGTCAGGCCGTTCGGGGTCAGAAACACCTCGAACGAACTGGACACGTTGGTCATTGTGGACAGACCCATGAACAGGGCGAAAATCATGTGGCCCAGAAAGAACCAGAACAGAAAGATCACCACGATAATCGCGCAGATCGACGGCAACTGTCGGCGGCTTTGCTGGATGACCACGCCAAAAATCGCCCCGAAATTCAATGGTTCACCCAGTTCCAACCTGTGCGAGACCTCATACAGACCCACGGCTGCAAATGGCCCGAGCAAGGGGAATCCTATCGCGGCCAACACCAGCCAATAGGACGTCTCTGTTTCGATCGTCACCCATGCCATCACCCAACCGGCCAGCACGTAGAACCCACCGAACAACAAGCCAAAGATCGGTGCACGACGAAAATCCGCCCAAGCGCGGCGCAATGCCAGACGCAGCATTTCTGTATTCACGGGTCCCATTGCCGGAACACCAAAGGGCTTTTCCATGTTCTGTCTCTCCTCCCCTTTCCGGCCTTTTCCTCAAGCCGGTCGTTTTTGCGGCCACTTGGTCGCAGCGTGATAAGCGGCCCCTATCGATAGTACGCGTGTATCCGCCCCACGCGGGCCAAAGACCTGTATTCCCATTGGCAACCCGCCTGCGCCGAACCCGGCCGGAACCGACAGACACGGCAAACCAATCAAACTGACGGGAACAAGAACCTGCATCCATCTGTGATAGGTATCCATTGTTTTCCCAGCGATTTCTGTGGGAAACGGCGTTTCGATATCAAACGGCCAGACCTGAGCGGATGGCAGGACAAGCACATCATAATCCTGAAAAATCTCAGCCGCGCGCCGGAACCAGTCGGATCGGACAACGCTTGCCTGATGCACTTGCATCGCCGTCAAAGCCTGCCCCTGGTCCATTTCCCATTGTGCTGTATCTTTCAACTGCGCCCGGTGTTCCGCCATCGGCGAGAGGCTGGCCGCTACGCTCCACGACCGCAGTGTCGCCCAACTGTCGAACATGCTCTCGGCGTCGAACGGCGGCGCAACAGGCTCCACCTGTGCACCAAGTTGCGTAAAGACGGACAATGCGTCCTCGCACACCTCGCGAATGCCATCCTCATACGGAAATGCTCCGCCCCAGTCGCCCAGCCAACCAATCCGTACGCCAGAAAGTTCTGCGGCCTGAACCGGAGAAACCGCTTGTCTGGGAACGGCCAAAGGATGCCTGGGGTCCGGGCCTGAAATCACGTCCAACAACAGGCCCAAGTCCTCAGGGCACCGGGCCATGGGACCAAGGGTGGACAACTGATGCAGGAAAACGTCGCCTGCTGGTTCCGGCGGCACCCTTCCCCAGCTCGGGCGGAATCCATAGACATTGTTCCAAGCTGCCGGGTTACGTAGACTGCCCATCATGTCAGAGCCATCTGCAAGCGCCAACATCCCTGTTGCGAGTGCGACGGCTGCTCCGCCGGACGATCCACCGCATGTGCGCGAAGTGTCGTAGGGATTGCGTGTGGCACCATAGACAGGATTGAACGTGTGCGACCCCAATCCGAATTCCGGTGTGTTGGTTTTTCCGATCAGGATGGCGCCCGCGGCCCGCAACCGCTCTGCAATCAGATCGTCTTCCTTGGGCACATGGTCCCGGTACAACGGTGATCCCTGCGACGACACGATGCCGGCGACATTCACCAGGTCTTTGACGGCGATCGGCAACCCGTGCAGCGGCCCTGTCCAAGGCCCCGCATCCAAAGCCCGAGCCTCGGCCATCAAAGAATCCTGATCCCTAAGCGCGACGATTGCGTTGAGGGGACCATTTATTGTCGCGATCCGGGCCAACGTTGCGCGCATCAGATCAGCGGCAGAAACGCGTCCTGCCGAGAGATCGGCCAGCAAAGCGGTTGCGGTTTTCTGGCTCAGATCCATCCGTGGCTCATCGCGTCCCGTGTCAGTGTGTCGCGCTCAGCCTAGCCGGGGCTCAAACTCATTTAAACCCACGTTTTACATATATCTTTTCTCGTACGAAACACAGCGCCCTGGATCTGCTTCATCTGGCCCAATATACCTCGGGGGAATCTCCGCATGTGGAGATCGGGGCAGTGCCCCCCGCCCGGCTTACTAGCCCTGCGCCTCCGAGCGGCTCTTGCCGGCGACATTCATCGCAAGCGTCGCGGCCATGAATCCATCCAGATCCCCATCCAGAACACCCTTTGTGTCCGAGGTCTCGTGATTGGTGCGCAGGTCCTTGACCATCTGATAGGGCTGCAAAACGTAAGACCGAATCTGGTTGCCCCACCCCGCGTCGCCTTTGGCCTCATGCGCGGCGTTGATGTCGGCGTTCCGGCGATCCAGTTCCTGTTGGTACAGACGCGATTTCAGCGCTTTCATGGCAATATCGCGGTTCTGGTGCTGCGACTTCTCGGACGAGGTTACGACAATCCCGGTCGGGATGTGCGTGATCCGAACGGCCGAGTCCGTGGTGTTCACGTGCTGACCACCCGCACCCGAGGACCGGTAGGTGTCGATGCGTATGTCGGACGGGTTGACCTCAATCTCGATATTGTCGTCGACCACCGGATAGACCCAGACTGAGCTGAACGAGGTGTGCCGCTTGGCTGCCGAGTCATAAGGCGAAATCCGAACCAATCGATGCACGCCGCTTTCCGATTTCAGCCAGCCATAGGCGTTGTGACCAGAAATCTTGTAAGCGGCGGATTTGATCCCCGCCTCTTCGCCCGCGGTCTCGGACTGCAGCTCGACCGTGTAACCTTTTTTCTCGGCCCAACGCACATACATCCGCGCCAGCATCGAGGCCCAGTCGCAGCTTTCCGTGCCACCTGCGCCCGAGTTGATTTCGAGGAACGTGTCATTGCCATCGGCCTCACCATCCAGCAGCGCCTCAAGCTCTTTCTTGGCGGCTTTGGCCTTCAGCTTTTTGATGGCGCCCTCGGCGTCGGAGACGACCTCTTCGTCCTCTTCCATCTCGCCCAGTTCGATCAGTTCGATATTGTCGCTCAGATCGGTTTTGATCGACTCGTAGGTCTCGATGGCATCCACCAGCATCTGACGTTCGCGCATCAGTTTCTGCGCGTTTTCAGGGTTGTCCCACAGATTGGGGTCCTCGACCCGAGCGTTGAATTCCTCAAGACGGTGGGGGGCGGTTTCATAGTCCATGCGCTGCGCCAGCAGCTCCAGCGACTTTTCGATTTCCGCCACGGTGTTCTGGGTTTCGGCGCGCATAGTCTTGTCCCAACTTGCTCAATCAGGCTTGCGTGATAGCAAGAGCGCGAGACCACCACAAGGCACGTGAGACTGGAATGAGAAATGTACCGCTTGAGTTTCCCAAGAGTTGGGGCCTGACGATCATGGAACCGGTCGCTGATACCGATTTGGCAAAGGTGTGGAAGGTCAAAACGTCCGACGGAACCGAAGCGGCGCTCAAACTCTATAGAAAGCCTGATCGCGGGAACGAAGCCCCCGGTGCACAGCTATTGGCGCGCTGGCAGGATCGTGGCGCCGTTCGGGTATTGGCCGAAACAGGAAATGCGGTGCTGATGGAATGGCTTGAAGGCCCTTCCTTGGGTGATATTGCCCGCCGCGGCGACCCGGACCTAGCCTGTAACCTGTTGGCTGAAACTGCAGCTCGCCTTCACGCCGAGCCGCTGGTGAACCGGGCAGGTTTGAAGGACCTGAAAGAGGTTTTTTCCCCGCTGTTTGGTTGTGTCTTCTCTGTGAACTGCCGTGAAGACCTTAGACGGGACATGACCCGCGCGATGCGCTTGGCGCAGTCTCTTCTGGACACCCAAGACGATCCGGTGCCACTGCATGGTGATCTGCATCATGACAACGTCATCCAGACCTCGAAGGGTCTGCAGGTTATTGACGCCAAGGGGTATCTGGGCGATCCGGCTTTTGAGCTGGCCAATGCCTTGCGCCACCCAAAGGGTATGCCGGAGCTTCTGCGCCAGCCTGAACAGATCAACCGTTGCATTGCACTCTATTCCGAGGCCCTGCGCGTACAGCCCAAACGCCTGAAACGATGGGTCGCCGCAAAATGTGCGCTGTCGATCTTCTGGCGGTCCGAGGGAACTGTTATGGACGACAGCCAGGCAGACTTGCTCAATCTGTTCCTAAGAGCGGCCGATCAGTAAAGACCGCCGCCTTGCAAATCGCCCTGGCTGGCATTCGGGCCAACCGTGATCGTGTTGCCGGTGGACGTTGTGACCTGTCGGCCCGAGCTTGCCTCTTCGAACAGTGGCAGGTCCGATCCCATCGCGAAACCACCGTCATAGACGCGGTCGATAAAGCCGTCGACACCATCGCGGAAATACTCGGCTACGACATAGTCACCTGTTGCATCGGCCGGCAGACGCGCGCCGCTAAAACGGTCGATCTTGATGAAATGGCCACCTTCGGGCACTTCAAACGGGCCGCCGCCGTATTTCTTGACGGCTTTCTCCATGAAGCTCTGGAAGACAGGGCCGCACATGGTGCCACCATAAGCCCCCCGCCCCATCGGGCGCGGACGGTCGTAACCGATATAGCACCCGGCGACGATGTTCGAGGTGAAGCCGATGAACCATGCATCCTTGGATTCGTTGGTCGTACCGGTCTTACCAGCCGTGGGCACCGGCAGATTGATATGGGCCGAGGCTGTACCACGATCCACTACGCCCTTCATCATCGACGTCAACTGATAAGCGGTGATCGCGTCCATAACCTGAGACC
Organism: Ruegeria sp. BF12; assembly: GCF_056538705.1. NCBI lineage: Bacteria > Pseudomonadati > Pseudomonadota > Alphaproteobacteria > Rhodobacterales > Roseobacteraceae > Ruegeria > Ruegeria sp. BF12. The sequence goes on from NZ_JBQFTP010000001.1 coordinate 285,933, forward strand.
GGTTGGTCTCAATGGTGGGCGACTCATCCGGCTCCAACCACGCCGAGTTACAATCCAGACACTGGCGATCGTCATGACGGTAGATCGTCTTGCCGAAACGATCCTGAATACGGTCGACCAAAGTGGGTTCTACGCGCTCGCCGCCGTTGGCAAACATCGCATAGGCAGCAACCATCTTGTATAACGTGGTTTCTTCGGACCCCAGCGAGTTGGCCAGAAATGCGCCCATCCGGTCATAAACACCGAACCGCTCGGCATAGCCTGCGACAACCGGCATGGTAACCTCTTGCGCCAGACGGATGGTCATCAGGTTCCGCGATTGTTCGATCCCGGTGCGCAGCGGTGTTGGGCCGTAGAACTTGTTCGACGAGTTCTTGGGGCGCCAGAGACCTTGCGGCGTGTTCACTTCAATCGGAGCGTCCACCACGATCGTTGCGGGGCTGTAGCCACTGTCCAAAGCAGCCGCATAAACGAAGGGCTTGAAGCTCGACCCCGGTTGACGCTGCGCCTGCGTGGCACGGTTGAACACGGTGTCCTGATACGAGAACCCGCCCTGCATCGCCAGAACGCGACCCGAGTTCACATCCATTGCGACGAATCCGCCCTGCACTTCGGGGATCTGTCGGGCGGACCATTGGCCCTCTTCCCCGGCCATGACCAGAATGACGTCGCCGCGTTTGAAGTTCGCCGCAAAATCGCCCTGCATCCACTGGATGTCCGAACGCGGAACGATGCCGTCGGCGGGGCCATCTTCAATGCCCACGGTCAACTGCTGTTCGCCCACGTTCATCACGACGGCAGGATACCACTGCGTCGGCAGCACCACGTCGCGTGGGATTTCCATGATCGCCAGCGCTTCGCGCCACTGCGTCTCATCGGCCAGCTTTTCTTCGGGAATGACTTCGCCCGTGCCGCGCCACTTGCCACGCGAACGGTCGTATTTCTGAAGCGCGGTGCGCAGGGCTTTGGCTGCTTCGACCTGCATTTCCTCATCAACCGAAGCACGGACGGTGAAACCGCCGGTAAAGAACTCACCCTCGCCGAAATCCTCGCTCAGCTGGCGGCGAATCTCGTCGGTGAAATAATCGCGCGGCGGCAGCGCGGTGCGGAAGCTTTCGAAATCACCGTTCTGGACCGAGCGCAGCGGCATGTCGACTTCGGTCTCGTATGTCGCCTTATCGATATACCCGTTCTGGTTCATCTCACGCAGCACGTAGTTCCGGCGCGCCAGCAGGCGGTCCTTTTGTCGAACCGGGTGATAGTCCGACGGCGCCTTGGGCATCGCGGCCAGGGTCGCGGCCTCGTGCGGCTCCAGTTCCTGCAAAGTCTTGTTGAAATAGGTCTGCGCGGCAGCGGTCACACCATAGGAGTTCTGACCCAGAAAGATCTCGTTCATGTAGAGTTCGAGGATCTGTTCCTTGTCCAGTGTATCTTCAAGCCGGGTGGCGAGGATGATTTCCTTGATCTTTCGCTCGGCACGGCGGTCGCCGGACAGCAGGAAGTTCTTCATCACCTGCTGCGTGATAGTCGACGCACCGCGAACGTTCTCACCCTTGGACTTCACCGCCTCGACACCGGCGGCAATGATACCGCGCGGATCATAACCCTGGTGGGTGTAGAAGTTCTTGTCTTCCGCCGAGATGAAGGCTTGCTTCACCAGATCGGGGATTTCCTCGGACGGCGTGAACAGGCGGCGTTCCTGTGCGAATTCGTCGATCAGCTGGCCTTCGCCCGAATAGATTCGGCTGATCGTCGGCGGCTTGTACTGCGCCAGCGATTCATGGCTGGGAAGGTCGCGCCCATACATCCAGAAGACCGCGCCTACGACCAGCGCGGCCATGAAAATACCCAAGGTCACGAGGCTGAAGATTGCCCCGAAAATCGAAAGAATGAAACGGATCACGTTACTGCCTTTTACTCGCGGTGACGCCTATATAGTGATGGCCCGGCGCAGGGTCAAAACACGATGGCCAATAATAGCCGGTTTGCGCCGCTGGGTCACTGTCCAATCAGGGACCGTTTGACAAGATCTTCCTGCCGCCATTTCTTCAGACCATCCACGATACCCCGCGCCATGCTTCTGCGCCATTCCGGGTTTTCGATGTTTTTCAGGTCGCGGGGACTGGATAGAAATCCAAGCTCGACCAGAACCGATGGGATATCCGCCGCCTTTAGAACCGAAAACGAGGCGGTTCGGATCGGTCTGCTGTTCATCGGCCCGCCCTGCTGCGCCATGCCGTCTGCGAGGCTCCGCGCAAGTGCATCGGTGCGGGGCTTGGTTTCCTGACGCGCCATATCCAGCAGCACATCGGCCACCTGATCATCCGCGCCACTCAGATCGATCCCCGAAATCAGGTCGCCCCGGTCGTGACGTTCAGCCAGCTTGTGGCTCGCCACATCCGAGGCGTCATCGGACAGGGTATAAACCGCGGCCCCATGCGCGCGCCCCTCGGACAGAATATCCGCGTGCAACGAAATGAACACGTCTGCACCGGCCCGATGCGCCAGTGCAATGCGCCGTTCAAGCGAGACGAACTGATCATCGACCCGCGTCAACACGACCTCAAACCCTCCGGTGCGCAGCATTTGCTCGCGCAGCTCGCGCGCGAAGGTCAGCATCAAGGTCTTTTCATCGGTTCCCTCGACCTCGGCCCCCGGATCGATACCTCCATGGCCCGGGTCCAGCATGACCCGTAAAGCACCCGAGGCGCTGTCGCGGGGCAAGGCCTGGGTCACTGCCGGTTCGGGTAGGTCCCAGCCCTGTTGACGGGGCGCTCCTGAGCTTGCGGCAAAGATGCCGAAATCTGTTCCCGTCAAGCTCAGCGACAACTGCGCATTTCCGGTCGTCTCATCAATCCGCATCTCGGCGCTGTTGACGGCCAACGGAGCGCCCAGGTCCAGAACCATCCGCGACCATCCCGGTACATAGGCACCGAATTGAACGCCGCTGATGCGGTCGCTCTGCAGGAATGCGTCGCGGTCCAGGCCGGTCCAATCGACCTCCTGAAAATCAAGCACCATCCGGTACGGATCTTGCAGGGTAAACACACGGTATGGCACGCCTTGGCTGAGGCCAAGATCGATCCGCACCCCTGCCCGACCCTCGTCAACAATGCGGCTGTCATCCGGCAGGACGCGCGCAAGCGCGCTGAAGTCATGTGCGACAGCGGCATTTGTCAGCGCCCAGAACAGCGCAATGGCGTAGATGATCCTGCTCATAGCCTCAAGTTTTCCCGAGATCGTTTGTCTGGCACCCTATCGCATCCGGCCCGTGTTGTGAACGGCTCAGGCCTGTTCTGTGATCGCACCACGTTCGGCCATGAACCGGTGAAGGCGTTCCAGACCCTCCTCAATATCGACCGTCGAGCGCGCATACGAGAACCGCAGGGTCGTATGACCTCGCAACGGGTCAAAATCCAGACCCGGCGTGACCGCGACTCCGGCCTTTTCCAGAATTTCAGCCGCAAATGCGTGGCTGTCATCAGTCAGGTCCGAGACGTCTGCGTAGACATAGAACGCCCCGTCAGGCGGCGCGATATTGGTGAACCCGGCCTTGGGCAATCCTTCCAGCATCAATTGGCGGTTGCGGCGGTAGACATCCAGATTTCCCTGCAACTCTTCATCGCAATCCATTGCGGCAAGCGCTGCAACCTGGCTGGCGTGCGGGGCGCAGATGAACATGTTCTGGGCGATCCGTTCAACCACGCGCACCTGATCCTCGGGGACGACCATCCAGCCGACACGCCAACCGGTCATCGAGAAATACTTGGAGAACGAGTTGATCACGTAGCACTCATCCGTCAGCTCCAGCGCGGTGACGGCTTTGGCCTCATATTCCAGACCGTGATAAATCTCGTCGCTAATGAATGACGCGCCCTGCCCGTGCGCAGCCTCGATCAACGCGCCCATTGCCGAGTGATCCAACATGGTGCCGGTGGGATTGGCCGGAGACGCAACCATCAGGCCTTGCAGGTCCAGCCCGGCAAAGTCAGCGGCCACGGGTTGCAGCCGGTTCTCGGGTGCTGTCGGCAGGTCTACCGGGACCAGCCCCAGTGCTTTCAGAATCTGCCGATAGGACGGGTAACCGGGCGCGCCGATTCCCACGCGGTCCCCGCTGTCGAACAGCGCGGTAAAAGCCAGCAGAAACCCACCGGACGACCCCGGTGTGATCACCACGCGTTCGGGGTTCAGATCGACATTGTACCATTCGCCATAAAGCCGCGCGATCCGCTTGCGCAAGGCAGGCAGACCCAGAGCAACGGTATAACCCAAAGGGCCTTGCTCCATCTCATGGGCCAACGCCTGAACGGCCCCCTTGGGCGCGCCGGTTCCGGGTTGGCCAACCTCCATATGGATAATGTGACGCCCCGCCTCCTCAGCACGGCGCGCGGCCTCCATCACGTCCATCACGATGAAGGGATCGACCCCGGATCGGGTTGAGTTTCTCATGCCCATCTCCCATGTTGCAGCCATGGCTTTTGAACGCGTATCCAGGCTGGCGTCAATCCCGGCCCTGTTGCTGGTGGCAGTAACATGGATGGGCAGCGCGTTTCCGGCCAGCGCCCAGAGCCTGATCCGGGACCCGGATATCGAACATGGGCTGCGCGAATTGGCTTTTCCGATCCTGCGCGCCGCCGGGCTGAACACCAACCGGGTCAGGATTTTGGTCGTCAATGACAGCACGTTCAACGCCTTTGTCATTGATTACAATGCAATTTACGTAAATTACGGGCTGATCCTGACCGTCGAAAGCCCCGAGATGCTGCAGGCCGTGATCGCCCACGAAGCGGCCCATATCGCTAATGGCCATCTGGCCCGTCGGGTCGAGAACCTGCGTGCTGCACAGCGCAATGCGCAATTGGGTACGGCCTTGGCCTTGATCGTGGCCGCTGCAGGGGGTGGCGAGGCTGCGGCCGGTATCGCCGCAGGAACATCAGCCTCGGCGCTGCGGAGTTTTCTGGGACATACGCGGGCGGAAGAGGCCTCGGCAGACCGCAGTTCGGCCAGCTACCTCAGGGCAGCAGGTATCTCGCCCAGCGGTATGGTTGCCCTGCACCAAAAATTTGCGGGTCAGGAATTGCTGAGTACCGCGAACCAGGACCCCTATATGCGGTCCCACCCCACCAGCCGCGAACGTCTGCGCGCAGCTGAGGCGTTTATGGGCGAGTTCAGTGACAATGCGCTTCCGAATCCAAACGCCGATTACTGGTTCGCACGGGTGAAAGGAAAGCTGTCGGCGTTCCTCCGCTCACCAACCTGGACCATGCGCAGGGCCAAAGAAGAAAACGCCGAAGACATTCGGCTGATGCGCCAAGCCGCGGCCTACCACCAGAACCGTGATCTGGCCCGCGCCCGCACGGCAATCGACGGAGCACTGGAAATACGCCCGGACGATCCGTTCTATTATGAGCTTAAAGGACAGATTTTACTGGAAAATCGTCAATTCACCGAGGCTGTGGATGCCTATGGCCAAGCGGTGGAGATGGCGCCAAATGACGCCCTTATCCTCGCGGGATACGGGCGCGCCCTGCTGGCGCGGGGTCAGACGAAGAACGCCCTGCAAGTTCTTGAAAAAGCACGCGCACGGGATTATCGCAATGCGCGATTGATGCAGGATCTTGGGGTGGCCTACGCCAAGATTGGAAATAACGGCATGGCCTCGGCCGTGACCGCAGAACGTTATGCCCTGCAAGGCCGGTTGGCAGATGCGGGGATTCATGCAAAACGAGCGATTGGGCAATTACCCGAAGGCTCACCGGGTTGGCAAAGGGCACAGGATGTGTTGATTGCCTCGGAACGAGCGAAGAAAAAGAAAAGGAAACGGAAATGATCCTCAGACACGCTGCACCGGCCCTTCTGGGGCTTTCCCTGATATCAGGACCTGTTCAGGCGCTGGACCTGAGCACGATGAGTGACGCCGAAAAAGATCAGTTCGGCGCGCAGGTTCGGGAGTATCTTCTCGAGAACCCCGAAGTCATCATCGAGGCCATCAACATCCTGGAACAGCGCAACGCTGCCGCCGAAGCTCAGGTCGACAAAGAGTTGGTCGCAGCCAATTCCGACGAGCTGTTCAATGACGGCTACAGCTGGGTCGGCGGCAACCCCGATGGCGACATCACTTTGGTCGAATTCATGGATTACCGCTGTGGTTACTGCCGCCGTGCCGTGCCCGAAGTGGCCACCTTGCTGGAAGCGGACGGCAATATCCGTCTTGTAATCAAAGAATTCCCGATTCTGGGTGAGGCCTCGGTCCTGTCTTCACGTTTCGCGGTCGCGACCAAGCATGTGGCGGGCGACGACGCCTATAAGCAGGTGCACGACGCGCTGCTGGAATTCACCGGCGAACCTTCAGAAGTTTCGCTGCGTCGCATTTCCGACGGCCTCGGGCTGGACAGCGATGCAATCATCGCGGCGATGGACAGCGAACAGGTCACGGACGAAATCAACCAGACGCGGGCTCTGGCGCAGCGGATGCAGATTTCGGGAACGCCTTCCTTCGTTCTGGGCACCGAAATGCTGCGTGGCTTCTTGCCTGCCGATCAGATGCAGCAGATCGCCAATGGCGTACGCGCAGAACAAGGCTGACCGATCACGGGGCACCTCAGGCTGGGTTGCCCCAACCACCATTCCTAAAAGGTGATCTTGCATGAACCGACGGGGTGTTTTGCTTTCCGGTGCGGCGTTGGGTGTCATGGGTTTTACTGGTCAGTTATTAGCTCAACCTTCGGGTCTTTTTGTTCCGGCCGAGGAAGCGCGTCACCAGCGGACATTCATGCAGTGGCCGGTCAGCCGACAAGTGTACAACGATGCCCACCTTCTCGACTTGGTGCAGCAGACGATCGCCGACATTGCCAACGCGATTTCGGATTTCGAACCGGTGACCATGCTGGCAGCAGCCGATCACCATGCGGCAGCCCGCAGGAAATTGTCAGCGTCGGTCGAACTTTGGGATGTTCCCACCGAAGACCTCTGGTGCCGGGACGCTGGCCCGGTATTTCTGGTCAATGACAGCGGAGAGATGGCAATCCGCCGGATCCAGTTTAATGGCTGGGGTCGCAAACAGGTGCATAAACACGACGCCCGCATCGCCGCTCGAGTGGCCGAGCGTTTGGGCCTGCCGCTGCTGCCCTCGGGCCTGAACGGCGAAGCCGGCGGTGTTGAGCAGGATGGCCACGGGCTGCTGATGGCCCATGAAAGCTCGTGGGTGAATGACAATCGCAACCCCGGCCAATCCCGCGACGAAATAGAAGCCAAGCTGCTGGCCGCCTATGGTGCAGACCGAATGATCTGGTCAAAGGGGGTCTGGGGCGAAGACATAACTGATTACCATATCGACAGCCTCGCGCGTTTCACCGGTCCGGGCCGTGTACTGGTCAACCTGCCGGACGAACCCGACATGGACGACCCTTTCCACCTTGCCGCGCTGGATACATATGACCGGTTGATTGCCGAAGGCTTGCAGGTTGACGTCATTCCCGAACCCTTTGAACCGCGTGTAAAAGATCTGGAATTCGTGGCATCTTACGCAAACTACTATGTTTGCAACGGCGCCGTTGTGATGGCCCGGTTTGGCGACCAGGAAACCGATGCAATGGCGCGTGATGCTTTGGCCCAGCACTATCCCGGACGCGAAATCGTTTCGCTGAACGTCGACGTTTTGGGAGAGTCTGGCGGCGGTATCCACTGCGCTACGCAACAGATGCCCGCCGTGTAGTTTCCCTGTCTGGGCCGAACAAATTCGATGAGCCTCGGACGGATTAACTGCCCAGTGTAACTCACACCAAACTCAAGGCTTTTACAGCCCAGACATCTGCTCAGCTCGCGAGACATACTCGTCGTCAGAACGCCCGAAGGTATCATCCACCCACATCCGGAACCCCGCCGTGGGCGATGTCCGGTCGAAACACCGGGTTGAGAACAACCGGGTCCCATTTGCAGTGCGCTCGAACTTCCGGGCCATCCACCCGCTGGCGCCATCCGCTGTCTCTTTGGCACTTAGAGCCTGAAAACGGACACGAACACGCGCGTCAGGCTCGAGCTGTTCAATGGTCTGCATCTCTTCGATCCGTGTCAGGTCATCGACCTGCTCGACTTCTACAAAGCTGACCCCGGGCTCAACCCATTTCATCGAAACCGTCTTTTCGCCGCCATAGGTGTCGAACGTATCGGGTGTCACGACCAGAAACGGCCACAGTTCATCAGGGGCGAGGCGCGTGATTACCTTGCTGTCAAAGGCACGCCGCCTGGCGGGGAGAAACCGGTCAAGCCAACCGCCACCATAAACAGCAAAAACAAGATACAGGAACATGAGCGTTAGAACCGTCGAGGATGCCTCAAATCCCGAGCCCTCGTACCCTGCCCCGTACAGGCCCATCCAACAAATGAACGGCAGTGAAAAGGCCACGGACTCGGTTGCGGTTCGGACACTTGGAAAAAGGAGCGCGATGGTCATCAAAACCGGCGTCAGGATCAGGGTAAAGGCCACCCCGTAGGCCAGTTGAAACGGAATACCGAACACGATGCGGTCGTCATCTATTCCCGCCACCAAACCGGCAATGAATGTCATCAAAGCGATTATCAAAAATCTGCGACGCTCGCGAAACAGGCGTCGTTTTAGAGAGACCATCATTACCTCCAAACAACATTAGAGTGTTGTGGAGAGAAAATAGGGCGCAAGTTTGACAATCCGCGGCCATATCTGGGATTACCGGATTGAAAGGAAAGCGTTTTTCGAAGGGTGCCTTCAGTCGACTATTCTGCGGCTTCTTGCGCTGCATTCAGTTCGGCGGCCTTTTTCTCGACCTCTTCGACGATGTGTTCAATCATCTGGTCGTTCGACATCTTGTGGCTGGCCTTGCCTGCCAGATAGACCATGCCGGACCCTGCACCGCCGCCGGTGAAGCCAACATCGGTCATCAGCGCTTCACCCGGTCCGTTGACGACGCAACCGATGATTGACAGGCTCATCGGCGTCTTGATGTGTTCCAACCGCTGCTCCAAAGCTTCAACGGTCTTGATCACGTCAAAGCCCTGACGTGCGCAGGATGGGCACGAGATGATGTTCACACCACGATGGCGCAGGCCCAGAGATTTCAAAATCTCATAGCCAACCTTGACCTCTTCGACGGGATCGGCGGACAAGCTGACGCGGATCGTGTCTCCGATGCCCATCCACAACAGATTGCCCAGTCCGATAGCGGATTTGATGGTGCCCGAAACTAGCCCCCCTGCCTCGGTGATACCAAGGTGGATCGGCGCATCCGTGGCCTCGGCAATTCCCTGGTAAGCAGCCGCCGACAAGAAGACATCGCTGGCTTTCACGCTGATCTTGAACTCGTGAAAGTCGTTGTCCTGCAGGATTCGGATATGCTCCAACCCGCTTTCGACCATCGCGTCAGGGCAAGGTTCGCCATATTTTTCAAGCAGGTGCTTTTCAAGGCTGCCCGCGTTCACGCCGATACGGATCGAACAATTGTGGTCACGTGCCGCCTTGATGACTTCTTTTACACGTTTCTCGTCGCCGATATTGCCCGGATTGATCCGCAGGCAGGCGGCCCCGGCTTCGGCGGCTTCGATGCCACGGCGGTAATGGAAATGGATATCTGCCACTATGGGAGCCGGGCTTTCGCGCACGATTTCCTTCAGCGCCTTCGACGATGCCTCGTCCGGGACCGATACACGAACGATATCGGCACCAGCCTCCGCCGCGGCCTGAACCTGAGCCACGGTCGCAGCCACATCCGTTGTCAGAGTGTTGGTCATCGTCTGAACCGCAATCGGCGCGTCGCCCCCGACCGGAACATTCCCGACCATGATCTGGCGGGATTTGCGGCGATAGATGTTGCGCCACGGGCGGACGTGATTGAGGGACATGAGGATGGGTCCAAAGCTGCCTGAGTTGGGTCTTAAATAGTTCGCCTACCCGGGCACCGCAATGGTCAGATCACTCGGCCGGTGCTTCTGTGACTTGTGACTGAAGTTCGGCCACCAACTGCTTAAGCGCGCTATTCTGTTCGGCCTCAAGATCAGCGACCTTATAGCGCTCGGCGACAGCGTCCTTGGACAGAACAACGCCCTTGGTCACGGTTCCGGGCTTACCGACCGGTCCGTAGTGCTCTCCGTTCATCGAGAAATAGACGGCACCCGAAGCCCCTGCGCGCAGTTGCGGCGGTTCTTCGGTCAAGGGTATCTCGAACGTATTCCCCTGTTCGACTGTACCCAAGGTGCCCTCGAACAGAACGCTGCCATCCGCGGCTCGGATGCGCATCCACGCAGGCCCAACGGCCACGATTTTCAACGAGGTATCTACCTGTTCGACCACTTGCGGCAATGCCGGACGCTCAACCGTGTGAACCTCGGCCACTTCGACCTTGGGCGGTTCTGGTGGGCGGAAAGTACCGACAGTACGCGGATCCAGTGTGGAGATCGGTGCATCGCGTGCCACGAGAACCGGTACGTCCAAGGCCTGCGGGCGATATAGACGGTCCAGAGCTTCGGCATTCGGGGCCGAGGTTTCGGTCGGGTCGACAATCTCGATTACACCACGGGCGGCGTCCAAAGGATCGAGATCGGACAGAACGACGGGGGCTTGTTCGACCGGGCTGACCTGCACTTGCTGGATTTTGTTCAGAACGGCCCAGCCGCCATACCCAATACCGCAGATCACCGCCAGCAAGACCAGCGAAGACCCGATCGCGCGTGGTTCGATCTGGCTGACCAGAGATTCCTTGCCCGGAATATATGGAGTGTTCGGTGAGATGAACGGGTCACGCCCCATCGGACCGCGCGACGGCAAAGCGCCGGAAGGTTTGCGCACAACCGATGCTTCGGCCGACATGCCATGGGCAACTTCGAACCCGCTTTCTGCGCAGAACGCGGCGAAAGTTTCGTCCGGGTTCATACCCAGATACCGGGCATAAGAACGTACATACCCGGCGATAAAGCCGGGTGTGTCGAACGCATCGGGATCAGCGTCTTCAATGGCAGCTATGTAGTTGGCTTTGATCCTAAGTTCGCGCTGAACATCCAGAAGAGACTTGCCCATGGTCGCGCGTTCGCCGCGCATCCTGTCGCCAAGCCGCACTTCGTAGTCGTCATAGCCTTTAGGCCGGACGTCCGTTTTATCTTTGGAATCGCGCTGTGATCTGCGCCCAATCATTCCTGCTGCCCCATTCTGCCTTATGCGCCTTACACGCTAACGACGAATCACTCCCATAACGATTCGTGCGTTTGTTTTGTTAGCGTAAGCTTAACACGCGACAAATGCATTGCACACTTTGGCGTGAGGTTAGCCGGCAAGTTCGGCGCGATTTAGCGCACAATGTGACCAAAGTTCGTCCATAGCCTGGATCAAACGGTTCATCTCACCCGGTCCGTGGACCGGTGACGGTGTAAACCGCAGGCGCTCTGTTCCGCGCGGAACTGTCGGGAAGTTGATCGGCTGGACGTAGATTCCGTGGTCATCCAGCAGCCTGTCGCTGAGGATTTTGGTATGCACCGGATTGCCGACAATTACCGGCACAATATGGCTGCCGTGGTCGATCAAGGGCAGGCCCATGCCTTTCAGACGCAGCTTGAGAACCTTGGCTTGGGTCTGGTGCTGATCCCGCAGTTCCTGCGCGCCCTTGAGGTAAGCAACCGACGCTGCAGCACCGGCCGCAACCGAAGGCGGCAAAGACGTCGTGAAGATGAACCCGGGCGCGTAAGAGCGTACGGCATCACACATTTTCTCACTGGCGGCGATATAGCCACCCATCACGCCATAGGCTTTGGCGAGTGTGCCATTGATGATGTCGATGCGATGGGCCAGACGATCACGTTCGGTTACACCACCGCCCCGCGGGCCGTACATGCCAACCGCGTGCACTTCGTCAATATAGGTCAGCGCGCCGAATTCGTCGGCGAGGTCACAAATCTCTTCAATCGGGCCGAAATCGCCGTCCATCGAGTAAACCGATTCAAACGCGATCAGCTTGGGCACGTTCGGATCGTCGGCCTCAAGAAGCTCGCGCAGATGGGCGACGTCGTTGTGGCGGAAGATGCGCTTGGCGCCGCCGTTGCGGCGCACACCTTCGATCATCGAGGCATGGTTCAGCGCATCAGAATAAATGATCAGCCCGGGGAACAGCTTGGGCAGAGTGCTGAGCGTCGCGTCATTGGCGATATAGGCGCTGGTAAACAGCAAGGCAGATTCTTTGCCGTGCAGATCGGCAAGCTCAGCCTCAAGACGTTTGTGGTAAACCGTGGTGCCCGAAATGTTGCGCGTGCCACCCGAACCTGCACCGGCGGCTTCAATCGCCTCGTGCATGGCGTTCAGAACAACCGGATGTTGCCCCATCCCCAGATAGTCGTTGCCACACCACACGGTGATGTTCTGCTGCGACCCGTCCGGGCGCGTGCGAACTGCGTGCGGGAAGTGACCATTCCGGCGTTCGATATCGATGAAAGTTCTGTAACGTCCTTCATCATGCAGCCTGGCAATCGCAGAATCGAGCTGAGCAGTATAGTCCACCGGTTTCTCCTTCTGTGCCCGGCATTGACCTGCTGGTTGCCGAACCCTGTATTCCCCCAGATGACAAAGCACACTGTCCCTGCGGTTTTGCTTCCCCTTGACTACCCTGCCTATCGGCATTGTTGGAGTCGCAACTTTGATTTGCATCAATTATCTCTGATCATGCCCTCGGACAAGCAAAGTTACGGCCATCAGACGCGAGGAAACGACGCAGGCCATCCCCACAGCATACATCCCGTTTCCGATAGTATACGCCAATTCCCACCGATACGCACTGGACGGCGCCTCCGGTGCTGATAGGTTCCGCATCAGTTCAATACAATCAGGAGAAGCCCATGTCGCTTGACGCTGTTCTGAGCAGGATCGACTCCGATCTGCCCACGTCCATTGACCGTTTGATGGAATTTCTGCGCATCCCGTCGATCTCGACCGACCCCGCTTACAAAGAGCAGGTCGACCAAGCCGCGGACTGGCTTGTCGCTGACCTGCAAAGCATTGGCATCGCAGCCGAAAAACGCGAAACTCCGGGCCACCCCATGGTTGTAGGTCATGTGGGCGAAGGTAGCGACGGACCCCATGTCTTGTTCTACGGTCACTACGATGTCCAACCCGTCGATCCGCTGGAGCTTTGGAACCGCGACCCGTTTGATCCGGCGCTGGAAGACACCGAAAACGGACAGGTGATCCGTGGTCGAGGTTCGTCGGATGACAAAGGCCAGTTGATGACCTTCGTCGAGGCCTGCCGCGCATGGAAGGCGATCCACGGTACCCTGCCCTGCCGCATCACATTCTTCTTCGAAGGCGAAGAAGAATCCGGCTCGCCGTCGCTGGTTCCCTTCCTCGAAGCCAACAAGGACGAGTTGAAGGCTGATCTGGCGTTGGTCTGCGATACCTCGATGGTTTCGCGCGGCGTGCCCTCAATTGCATCTCAGTTGCGCGGTATGCTCAAGGATGAGTTCACCATCATCGGCCCTCGCATCGACTTGCACTCCGGTCACTATGGCGGCCCGGGTCTGAACCCGTTGCGCGAATTGTCCAAAATCGTTGCCTCTTTCTATGACGACGAAACTGGGCGCGTGGCCGTTGAAGGGTTCTACGAAGGCGTACACGAAGTGCCCGCAGAGCAGCTCCGCCAATGGGAAAACTGTGGCTTCAACGAGGCTGAGTACCTGAATTCGGTCGGATATTCCCAGCCGCACGGCGAAAAGGGATACTCCACTCTGGAACAGCAATGGGCGCGACCGACGCTGGAAGTGAACGGTTTGTGGGGCGGTTACAATGGCGCAGGCTCGAAAACCGTGATCCCGTCCGAAGCCCATTGCAAGATCACCTGCCGTCTGGTCGGCGACATGGACCCCGACTCCCTGCGCACCAAAATCCGCAAACATGTCGAAGACCGCCTGTCACCTGACGCGAAGGTTGTGTGGGATAACGATCTTGAAGGCGCCCCTGCGTCGGTCATGAACCTGGACCGTCCAGAGTTCGAAGCCGCACGCGGCGCACTCTCGGATGAATGGGACCGTGAGGCTGTCTTCACCGGTATGGGCGGCTCGATCCCTGTCGTCGGCTACTTCGACAGCGTTCTGGGGCTGGATTCCATGCTGGTTGGTTACGCCAATGACGACGACGCCATCCACTCGCCGAACGAAAAGTATGATGTCAAAAGCTTCCACAAGGGCATCCGCTCTTGGGCGCGCATTCTGGAAGCTTTGAATAAGTAAAAGCACTTTGCGAGGCTCTGCCTCGCGCACCGAGGTATTTGAGGCCAGATGAAGTAAGGATCCCTCGCTTGATCTGGCTGAAAATACCTCGGGGGAGTCGCCGAAGGCGGCGGGGGCAGAGCCCCCTTCCCTTACATGTGGATCACACGACCGTAGGCGTCCAGCACACTTTCGTGCATCATCTCTGACAGAGTCGGATGCGGGAAGACTGTGTTCATCAGGTCTTCTTCCGTGGTTTCCAGCTGCCGGCCGACCACATAACCCTGAATCAATTCAGTTACCTCTGCGCCGATCATATGCGCGCCCAGCAACTCGCCGGTTTTTGCATCAAAGACCGTTTTGATCAGGCCCTCTGGCTCACCCAATGCGATGGCTTTGCCATTGCCGATGAAAGGGAACCGGCCGACCTTGATGTCGTAGCCCAGTTCCTTGGCCTTCGCCTCGGAATAGCCGACCGACGCAACTTGCGGCTGGCAATAGGTGCAGCCAGCGATGCTTTCAGGTTTTACCGGATGGGCGTGCTTGCCCGCGATCAATTCAGCGACCATAATTCCTTCGTGGCTGGCCTTGTGTGCCAACCAGGGTGCGCCGGCGATGTCGCCGATAGCGTACAAACCGTCAACGCCGGTGCGGCAGAACTCATCTGTCACTACATGGGTACGATCGATTTTGACGCCCAGAGCTTCGAGACCGAGGTTTTCGACATTCCCCACAATTCCGACGGCCGAAATCACGGTATCAAAATCGTGCTTCTCAACTTTGCCACCCGCTTCGATATGTGCGGTGACTTTGCCTTTGCCACGGTCCAACTGTTTGACCATCGCCTTTTCCATGATGGTCATGCCCTGCTTGGTGAAGGCTTTCTTGGCCAAGGCACTGATCTCAGCATCTTCAACCGGCAATACGCGATCCATCACCTCGACGACCGTCGTGTCTGCGCCCAATGTGTTGTAAAAGCTGGCAAATTCGATGCCGATCGCACCAGACCCAATAACCAGCAGCTTTTTGGGCATCCGAGGGGGTTGCAGCGCGTGCTTGTAGGTCCAGACCAGATCGCCATCGGCCTCAAGCCCCGGCAGTTCGCGCGCGCGCGCGCCTGTGGCAAGAACGATGTTCTTGGCCGTTAGTTCCTCGGTGCCCTTGTCGGTCTTGACGGTGACCTTACCCTTGGAAGGGATCGTGGCCTCGCCCATAACCACAATCACTTTGTTCTTTTTTAACAGGTGGCCGATGCCCCCAGAAAGTTGCGCCGCCACACCACGCGAGCGTTTTACGACCGCGTTCAGATCGTAGCCAACTTTGTCGGCACTCAGCCCGAAATCCTTGGCGCGCTCCATCAAGTGGAACACTTCGGACGAACGCAACAGGGCCTTTGTCGGGATACATCCCCAGTTCAGGCAGATGCCGCCCAGATGCTCACGCTCGACCACGGCCGTTTTCAGGCCCAGTTGGGCTGCGCGAATTGCAGCCACATAGCCGCCTGGACCGGCGCCGATTACGATCAGATCAAAAGATTGTGCTGCCATGTTTCCCTCTCGGCGCAGGTCGATTCAGAAATTAGTTTACCATTAAACTAATTTCTCGAACGCATCAATATATTGCTCCCGCGACAAAAGAGACGCCGGGTAAACTAGCGCAGATTGCGCTGAATTCAGCCTATACCGCGCGTGGTCGAATGGCTAGAACATAGGTACCGGCCCTGCCCGGACATTGCGAAACCCAAGTTATTCGAAAGGCTTACCATGGGCAAAACGCTCAAAGATCTGTTGCTCGCTCTATTGAACGCCACACTCATACTGGTCGCGCTGTGCCTGTTTTTGGGGTGGAAATTGGCATCTACAGTCGACGACATCACGGGTACATTCGCCGAAAAGGTTCAGATCGTTGCGCCTTTGAAAGAAGAAGTTCAGGGGGTCAGAGGCGAACTGACAGCTCTGCGTAGCGACCTGGCTTCCATTCAACTTGGGGAAACCGTCGCCAACAGCGCCACCGCCCAAAAGATTTCAGAGAGTTTGGCAAAACTGGACGGGCTGGAAGAAAAACTACAGGCGACGCAGGCGCGTATCGCAGATATTACGGAAACTCCGGACCAATTGGTAAACATCGCCATAGAGAACTCGGCCGACGTCATCGCCGACCGGATCATTGCAATCCGAGGCTGTGAGCCGGCGTCTTAGCCGGCTGCCTGCAGTTCGCGTACCGTCGATCCATATCCACCCATGTCGACATAGGCGGCCTCGTGCTCGGTCATCGGCCGTGACAATGCATCGTTGCGATACGGGAACCGACCGAATTTGCGGATCACCTCGCGATGCGCACGTGCGTGCAACAGGTTGCCGTCGTCGCTGTTGGTCATGTTCTGACACATCAGGCGCACACAGCGTTCCTGGTCACACAGGTTTTCCGAATGCATCATCGGCAGATAGAAGAACTGCCGGGCCGGTTCATCGATCTTGAGATCCCAACCCTTGTCCACAGCACATTTTGCCGCCGACAATGCCGCACGATCCGATGCAAAAGCCTTTGCGCTTCCGCGGAACATGTTGCGTGGGAACTGATCCATCAGGATGATGTACGCCAAAGCACCACTTGGGTATGTCAGCCACAGGGAAAATCTGCCTTCAATTGCAGCCTCCCAAGTGGTCAAGAACCTCTCGCGGATCTCTGTGTCCAATGCGTCGTCCTGTAAATACCAACCCTTCGGACCGACTTCATCTAACCAATAACTCAATACTTCTTCAGGACTTGCCATGCCCTTAACTCCGTCGTGTTTCCCACCCCAGGGACGTAGGGTCATTTAAGAACGTTTTACAGAGTTGTTACAGTAAAATATTGCAACACTTGCGACATAAACTTGTGTCTTAGGCAACATCTTGCGTCTCCTGCTCAGCTTCGGCGGCTTCGATGGCCACTTCTTGCGCAACTTCAACTGCAACCGGTGACGCTGTTGGATAGACCGGAGACATGGTTCCCGTTTCGTCGACCGGGATCGCCGCACGCTGTGTCGTACGGTACAGAGCGTACACCGCCATCGTGGCCAGCAGCGCCGCAATGAACAGGAAAAAGCCGGGCGGGCCAAACACCGCGTCGCCCATGAGCCAACCGGTAATCAGCGGGCCTGCGATCGCACCCAGACCATTGATAAACAGCAGCCCGCCCGAGGCGGCAGCCATGTCCTCATGATCCAGAAAGTCGTTCGCGTGGGCGATCAGCAAGGAATAAAGCGGGTTCGACATTCCGCCGATCACAAAGGCCGACACCAGCAGTAGCGGGAATGTCACGCCGAATACCATGCCCACTAAGGCCGCGCACGTCCCGACGCCGGCGACCAGCATGATCAGGAAACGGCGATCCATGCGGTCCGACATCCAGCCCAGCGGGTATTGCAGCACTAAAGCACCGACATAGAAAGCTGCAATGAAAGTCGAAATCTCGACCAGCGTCAGGCCCGCACGGGCACCATAGACCGACGCCATGCCGAACTGAGCCGAGAAAACGCCCCCCAGAAGGAACATGCCGACGCAACCCAGCGGCGAATACCCGAACAGCTCGCGCAGGGTCATCGGTTTCGTGGTGTCGAACGCTGGCGTGGGCGAGATGGACAAAAGGATTGGAGCAAAAGACACTGAAACCAAAATGGATGCGATGACAAAGGTATCGAAACCGGCTGGGTCGCCTAACAATACCAGCCCTTGGGCGCTGATGATGCCCATCATCTGGAAGATCATGTAAAGTGACAGCGCCTGACCGCGGTTTTCGTTGCTGGCGGCGTTATTCAGCCAGCTTTCCGCAGTCACATAAACACCGGAGAAGCAAAAGCCGATGACGACTCGACCCAGAATCCATACGATTGGGTCCGTCATCAGGGGGTAGAGGATCATGACGGCAGAAATGAATGATGCCAGCGCCGCAAAGACCCGCACATGTCCGACGCGCCGGATCATTTCTGGCGCAAGGCGCGATCCGCCCAAAAATCCCATAAAATAGGCCGACATCACAAAGGACATTTGCAGCGTCGAAAAACCCTCGATCTCGCCACGGACACCCAGAACCGTTCCTTGCAGGCCATTCCCGACCATCAACAGGCCCATACCAAGCAAAAGCGCCCACGCGCTGGAAAGGACCTGAATCATTTGGGCCTCCGAAAAGTTTCGACCTAGACTATGACGCCGTCCTGCAATCAAAAACGGCTTTGATCATGCTTGTCTACGACATTGGAAAGATTCGATCCCGACAACACGGCCTTTACGGGATCAAAAGCGACGCATCCCCGTAAGAGAAGAACCGGTATTTCTGTTCAATGGCGTGCGCATAGACCTGACGCATCCGCTCCTTCCCCATCAGGGCCGAGACCAGCATCAGCAAGGTAGATTTCGGCAGGTGGAAATTGGTCATCAGCGCATCGGTCACGTGGAACTGAAAGCCAGGGAAGATGAAGATATCGGTGTCCCCCTCCCACGGTTCGATCTCACCGGAGCGTGCCGCGCTTTCAATCAGTCGCAGGGCTGTAGTGCCCACGGGGATGACCCGTCCACCGGCGGCTTTGGTCGCGCGAATCTCCTGAACGGCGGCGGCGCTGACCCGTCCCCATTCAGCGTGCATTTTGTGCGTGGTCACGTCCTCGACCTTGACCGGTAAGAATGTGCCGGCGCCCACGTGTAGCGTGACGTGGCTGATTTCGACGCCGTGCGCGCCCAGCGCCTGCATCAGTGTTTCATCAAAGTGAAGAGAAGCCGTCGGTGCCGCAACCGCACCCGAGTTCCGCGCCCAGATCGTCTGATAATCCGTTTTGTCCTGTTCGTCTGCCGGACGTTTGGCCGCGATATACGGCGGCAGAGGCATTGCCCCGGCCTGTTCCAGGGCGGAGTCAAAGTCGTCGCCGGACAGATTGAACTTCAAATAGGCCTGCCCATCTTCGACGCGTTCCAGCGACGCGCTGAGTTGATCCGAAAACTGAATGTCCTCACCCAACTTCACCTTTTTCAGCGGCTTAATCAGCGCTGCCCATGTGCCGTCGGCTTGCGGGTCCAGCAATGTCGCCTCGATGGCCGCAGAAACCGGACCCTGCGCGCTGTCCCGGTGACGCCGACCGTTCAGGCGTGCAGGGATGACGCGCGTGTCGTTCAGCACCAGACGGTCGCCGGGCCGCAGCCAGTCGGGCAAATCAAACACATGCGCATCCGAGATCCCCTCGCCCTCGGCCACCAGTAGGCGCGCGGACGAGCGCGGGCTGGCGGGGCGTGTGGCGATCAGGTCTTCGGGCAGATGGAAATCAAAGTCGCTGAGTTTCATGGCCGCGCCATACAAGGCCGTACCGGATTCAGCAACAGCCCATTCAATGGTCTTTGGGGGGAGAGCCAAAGGTCTTTTTCGGCTCATCCGGTTTTGTCGGCTGCGCGTTTGGTCCGTCCGACACCGTTGGCGCCGGCGCACGCATCAGGTTTCGCAGGAACAGTGGCGCAAGTCCCGAAAGCGGGTTTACTGACACCTTCGGCTTTGTCAGCGGCCCAGTCAGGCTGTAGTTAAAGCCGATGACACCTTCACCCTTTCGGGTGAAAACACTCCCGATCGCATTCACCAAGTAGATCGGAGAGATCGCACCGCGCAAGTTCAGCATCCCTGCGACCGTATCTATCGTTCCGTCGAAGGACAGCCCCATGGACGGACCGACGGCGCTGCCGCTGAGAACCTTGATTTCGGTCGGCGTGATCCGCATACGGCTTTCGATCGCCGAGAAAAAGATCCCCTGCCCGGTCAATTCATCCAGCAAACCAACTACGCTGATGGCATCAAGCAGTGCGGCCATCGCGGGGGCATCGGTAATGCGAGTGTTCACGATTTTCAGTATCACGTCGTAGTTTCCCGGCGCGTTCACCGGCTCGAGCTGCATATCCAGCCCTCCACCACGAGCCTGCGTGATCACGCCGGCCGACCGCAATACGGCACCCGCATCATTCGACTTTATGTCGACCGCGCTGCGCCCGCCGCGCGGTGACACCTGACCGCTGACCGAAGCACCACCATTCACCTTCGCCGAGAACGTTCCGTTGACGCCCCCGGTGGTTTGGAAAACACCTCTGAACCCGGTGAGAGACACATCTTCGGTCACTTGAAGCCGATCCAGCAGGACATCGATCCTTGGACCAGGGCCAGACGCGCCACCTCCGCCACCCCCTGACCCGAAGGTTGCGCGACCCAGATTCATCACACCGCCCTGCACGACAATATTGGGAACAGGGCCACCGGTGTTGATCAGTTCTGCCGGAACCGCGAGCCAGCTGCCCAGTTCGAATGAGCTGAACCGCATCCGGTCGAACTGGCCGCCGTCTTTGAACGAGATTGTCGCCGTGCTGCGCAGACCGGCAACGTTCAGCGTAAGGTTATCTACTCTTGGCTGCTTGCCCAGCGTCGCGTCCAAGGACATCGTACCTGTCGCGCCTGTCCCCTTTCGCCAACCAAGCTCCGGGATTGCAAGACCAACACCGGCCAGATTCGACGTCGCAGTCAGTTTGATTGGTTCGTCCGCACCAATACCCACAGTGATGTCCGCCTTGCCCTTTCCGGTCAGCATGCCCGAGGGCAACGGCACCTTCAGTTCGGCCATCAACAGCGGTGACAGCTCGATCTGACCGGTCAGCGCACTACGTTGCGGCCCGGTGCCGCCAATCGGCTGACGCCACGCCGCCTGTATCGGAACCTGCCCAAACAGCCCATAGCCATCGATTTCCACCTCGGTTTGATTTCCGGACAGGTTGAGCTGATCCGCGCTGACCGAATAACCGGGAACCAGCTTGTCACTTTGGACATCATCGATATCGCCGGTGTAGTGGAACTCGGTATCCTCGAATTTCAGGCCTTTTTTCAAAGGCAGAGACAAGGTGCCGGAAAGGCTTACTTCACCTGACGCCAGATCAACCGGCAAATTGGCCTTGGTCATCAGACTTAGAGGCGGCCGGTCCAGCAATGACAATGCCGCCTCCACGTTGCCGCGCGCCTTGATCCGGGCCACTGCGGGCGTTGCCCCCTTGGCGGTCGTGTCGGGAATAATGAACGAGGTTCCGGACGCATCCACCTGACCACCTTGATCGGCAATTACGACGCCGCGTTCCGCAGTGACGGTGAAACGGTCTTTCAGCAGGCTCAGACGCCCCTGCGTGTTTTCAATCGGTGGCAGGGTTTTGGCAAATCTGATCTCGGCCTGCTCGAACCCGAGACCAAGATAGACATCCGGCTTGCTACCGGGTCTTACCCGGAGCGCGAATTCGACATCCGAAAACTGGCCTTTGAACAGGTTTTCGGCCACCCATTTCCTCGGGTTCGGTGCCAGCTGCTCGGGCCAATACCTCAGCAGGTTTTCAGACCCCATTTTGTCCAGTTGTGCATCCAGTTCCGCCACCCAACCGTCGGGCTGGCCGATCAGCTTGCCCGTGGCGTGAAGTTCATGATGGGCGTCCTTGATGGTCATCTGCCCCAGCCGCACCTCAAACGGCGCAAGCTTCATCTGGAAATCCAGATCCGCCCGCGCCGTTTCAAGCGATTCCGGGAACAGGCCGCCCGGATAGATATCGATACTATTAAGCGTCAGTTGAGCTGTCAGGCTTTCCAGAACACCATTCTCAATTCCATTCAGAAACGCTTTGCCCTCAGCCTGTACCGCGCCAAGGTCAGAGACGACCGACGCCTCATTAAAGTCCAGAACCTGCCGCGCAGGATCATAGGTGAAATAGGCCCTAGCCGAGTCAAAGCGAATGGGCCGCGTTTCCGGAGTGGGTTGCACCACGCCCTCACCCAGGTTCAGCGTCGCAAAAAGCGGACCCAGCGCGGCCTGACCATCGACACTGCCCCGCAGCGCGCCTGAAATCGGCGCATTGAGCACCTGCAGCCAGGACAGCGCCAGACTTTGACCCGCGATATCCTCGGATGGCAAATCAGTGATCGAAACGCCAAACGTGGCCTGAGGGGTACCAAGCACGCTGGTATAGTTTGCCTCAATCGTGCTGGCATAGTCGCGCCCGGTCAGAACCGAGAACCCGGTTGCGAGACGCATTTCATAATCCTCTCGAGTGATCGAGATGTGCCCGCCGTCAAACACCCAGGCCCGCCCCAGCCGCAGGTCCTGATAATCCAGTGTCAGGGACTCCAGTTCGACGGACCGCAACCCCGACAGGATTGGCGACAGGAACACATCGTCGGATTCCTCGATAAGCTGGGCCAGCGTCGGCGCCTTTTGAACCGGAGTGCTTCCCGACCCCACGGTCAGCGACAGCGCACCGTCCTCTCCTCTGGTCAGTGCAATTTGCGCGCCAAGTAAAACAATCCGCCGGGGCCGAATCTGGCCGCGCAACAGGCCGCGCATCGACAACCGGGTCCTCAGCTCGGATACCTGAGCGATCTGTCGACCAGCGGCATCGCTGATCGTCACGTCCGTCAGCCGGATTCGCGGGCGCCAATTCTCGTTGACGATAAAACTGGCGTCCCCAAACGTGAACTTCAGGCCCCCAAGGCTCTGCTCAAGGCGTGCTTCGACTCTTTCCCGCACCCATTCGGGCGCATGCAACTGCTTGCCGATCAGAAAAAACCAACCTGCACCGGCCAGAAGACACAAAAACAAAGTGGCTACGATGGCCCAGCGCGCGGCGATACGGCGGCGCGACCGCCGGCGCACAGGCTTTTGTGGCCGGTCGGCACTTGTGTTTTCGTGCTGAACCAAATTTTTATCCACGTCTTTCAACCCGCTCGCGTCGCCCTATTATGCCGGGCAGCACTTAAAAACCTTTAGCGGAGTTTCCAATGCCCGACGTTACAGACATCGCCCCTGATTTCACATTACCCCGCGACGGAGGCGGCGAGGTGACCCTTTCGGACCTGCGCGGCGGCACCGTCGTGCTGTTTTTCTATCCCCGCGATGATACGCCGGGCTGCACCAAGGAATCCATCGGTTTCTCGGAACAACTTCAGGAGTTTGCCAATGCGGGCGCTCAAGTTTTCGGCATCTCGCGGGACAGCGTCGCCAAGCACGACAAATTTGTCGCCAAACACAACCTGACCACGCCGCTGCTGTCAGACGAAGGATCGACTGTCTGCGAGGATTACGGCGTCTGGGTTGAAAAGAACATGTACGGCAAGAAATCGATGGGCATTCAGCGCTCGACCTTCCTGATCGACGCCGAAGGCAAGATCGCCAAGGTCTGGCGCAAGGTCAAAGTCCCCGGCCATGTGGATGAGGTGCTTGAGGCCGTGCGCGCCCTGTAACGCTCTCGACCACGGTCGCCATCCGGTTTATGAGCCGCCAACCCAGATCAGCGGAGACAACACGGTGTCCAAAACACTGACTCAGATGGCGACCGAGGTCCTGACAACGGCGGATGGCCGCGAGAAGACCACCCTGTCCAAGCGGTACGCCGCCGAGTGGTTCGCATCGCGAAAAGGCGACGCGCCTGCGATTGAGGTCGGAACAGCAGCACCGCCCCTGAACCCGGCGCGCCCGGACAAGCCGGAACTGCTGTCACCTCGCGACGTCCCAAAGCGCCGTCCGGGGACCGAGGCAGGCCGCATCGCCCTGCTTCACGCAGTTGCGCATATCGAACTGAACGCTGTGGACCTGCATTGGGACATCATCGCGCGTTTTGGCCACGTGCCCATGCCGATCGGTTTCTACGACGACTGGGTTAAATGTGCCAAAGAGGAATCGCGCCATTTCGAGATGGTCTGCGATTGTCTGCAACAGATGGGCAGTCACTACGGCGCACTGCCAGCGCATGCCGGAATGTGGCGCGCAGCCGAGGACACGGCTGAGGACTTGATGGGCCGACTGGCCGTTGTCCCGATGGTGCTTGAGGCGCGCGGTCTGGACGTGACACCCGGCATGATCGACATCTTCCGCAAGGCCAAAGCGGAACAGGCGATTGCCGCGCTTGAAGTCATTTATGCCGAAGAAGTCGGCCATGTGGCCTATGGGTCAAAATGGTTCCATTTTTTGTGCGGGCGCGAAAACGCCGATCCCAAAGACGTGTTTCACGAACTGGTGCGACGCTACTTCCACGGCGTGCTCAAGCCCCCCTTCAATGAGGAAAAGCGCGCCGAAGCCGGGCTGCCGCCGGATTTCTATTGGCCTCTTACCGAAAATCTGCCTCCGCCCGGACAAGCGCAATAGTCCTGCGCAAGTTGACGTAATCGGCAATTTCCCGCCTAGAATTGGCGGTAAAATCCACTAACGCAGGGTCGGCTGGTTAACAAACTTGCCCAAAGCCCCCTCTCCATCTATGCACTTCGCCCAAGGGGCGGCTATCACTCACGACCGGCCCGATCTTTGGGGATGGAGAGGTAAGACGCGTGAGAACACGTCTGGCAATCAAACTACACTCACTGCTCGAGCGGCATTTTCCTGAACGCCGTGTATTTCTGAAATCGGACAACGATACGCGATTCATCCGGCTCAGCTCGGAAACGCAGATTGTTGCTGTTGCCGGTGTCGGGCTGTTTGTCGCCTGGACGGCTGTTGCAACGGCGATCCTTTTGATGGACAGCATCGGGTCTGGCAACTTCCGGGAACAGGCAAAGCGCGATCAGGCGACTTATCAGGAACGCCTGAACATCATGTCCGCCGAACGCGATGCGCGCGCGCAAGAGGCCCTTGCCGCGCAGGACCGGTTCAATGCGGCACTGGATCAGATCTCGGCCATGCAGTCGGAATTGCTGGCCTCGGAAAACCGTCGCCGTGAGCTTGAGACCGGCATCGAGGTCATCCAGACGACCCTGCGCGCCACAATGAAACAGCGCGAAGAAGCCCGCACTGAGGTGGCCAAGCTGCAGCAGGAAGCCGGCGAAGGCGACATCTACATGGCCGCCGTTGCCAACCCCGAACAGATGAACTTCATGACCGAGGCCTTGTCCCGTACCGCTGAGGAACGGGACCAGATCGCGGCAAATGCCAAGGACGCGCTAGAACAGCGTGACGATCTTGAGCTGGAAATCCAGCTGATGCAGGAACGAAGCGACGAGATCTTCCGCCAGCTTGAAGAAGCTATGGTGATCTCGGTCGAACCGCTGGACAAGATGTTCCGTCAGGCCGGTATGCCCACCGACCGCATCATCGAAGAAGTCCGCCGCGGTTACAGCGGCATGGGCGGCCCCCTAACCCCTATCTCTTTTAGCACGCGCGGTGAGGAACTGACCCCCGACGAGATCCGCGCGAATACTCTGCTGCAGCAAATGGATCAGCTGAATCTGTATCGCATCGCAGCCGAGAAAGCGCCGTTTGCAAGCCCCGTCAACGCCGTCGTACGTTTCACGAGCGGTTACGGGACTCGCCGCGACCCCAAGACCGGTGGTCGCCGCATGCACAACGGCGCTGATTTCGCCGGTGCCCACGGCACCGACATTTTTGCCACCGCCGACGGCGTGGTCAGCCACGCCGGCTGGCAGTCCGGATTCGGACGGCTGGTAAAAATCAAGCATGCTTTCGGAATTGAGACACTTTATGCCCATAACACGAAGATACGTGTGACGGTTGGTCAAAGGGTCTCGCGCGGGGATCATATTGCTGATATGGGTAGCACCGGACGGTCGACCGGCACGCATTTGCACTATGAAGTTCGCGTGAACGGAAAACCTGTTAACCCAATGACTTACATCAAGGCTGCGAGAAATGTTTTCTAAGAGCAAAATCAACGAGCCCGCGTCCACTGCCCCCGAGGCGGCAAAACCCGCTGCACCGGCGACTCCGGCGACCCCTGCACCGGCAGAAAACAAGGCCAGCACCGCGCCCAAGCCCAAGCCACCGGCATCGGTTCTGTCCTCGGACCTGCACATCACGGGCAACCTGAAGACATCGGGCGACATCCAGGTTGAAGGCACAGTCGAAGGCGACATCCGTGCACATCTGCTGACTATTGGCGAAACCGCTACCATCAAGGGCGAAGTCACCGCCGATGACGTCGTGATCAACGGCCGTATCGTTGGCCGCGTACGTGGTCTGAAAGTCCGTCTGACCTCGACCGCACGCGTCGAAGGCGACATCATCCACAAGACCATCGCGATCGAAAGCGGCGCGCATTTCGAAGGTTCGGTTCAGCGTCAGGACGACCCCCTGAACCCGGGCCGCAGCGGCAAGTCGGGCGCGAACCCGGCAGCCGAGGTCAAGCAGTAACGCTGACACCCAGCTAAAGTTCTGAACGCCGCGGGGTGACCCGCGGCGTTTTTCATTAGTAGAGGAGGATTGGGTTTTCCGGTTCCAACCGGCGGGAGGGTCCCTATAGTGATCCCCATGCTGTTTTTCTTTATTGCGCTTGCGCTTATCGCCGGATTCTTTCTGTATCGCCAATGGTCCAAATCCCAGGCGCGGCAGCAGCTTCTGTCAACCCGGCTTACGGACCATCAACGCATGATCATCGAACAGCAGGTGCCGCTTATCCGTCGCCTACCTCTGGACCTGAGCGTCAAGCTGGATGGCAAAGTGAACCTGTTTCTGGATCAGGTGCGCTTCTATGGCTGCGACGGGCTCGAGGTCACTGAAGAGATGGAACTGGCCATCGCCACACAGGCTTGCCTGCTGATCGTCAACAGCGACCTCTGGTATGACAATCTCACGACCATCCTGATCTACCCGAACGCCTTCAAGTCGCGGCAGCGCCGACAGGAAGGGTACGTGGTCAGCGAAAAGGAAATCGTGCGAACCGGCGAAAGCTGGGACCGCGGGCCTGTCATCCTGTCCTGGACACACAGCAAGCTGGGTGCCTTGAACGACCATGACGGGCAGAATGTTGTTCTGCATGAATTCGCCCATCAGATCGACGATCTGTCCGGCGGCACCAACGGCGTTCCCATCCTGAGCGACGGCCAAAGCTTTGCCGAGTGGGAACGCGTCTTTCTGACCGCCTATGACGACCTTGTCCGCGCGGTAGAAAGCGGGCGGCACACCGTCATTGATGCTTACGGTGCGACGGGACATGAAGAGTTCTTTGCCGTCTCGGTCGAAGTTTTCTTTGAGAAGCCCCGAGCGCTAAAGGCCGAGGCGCCGGATGTGTACGAACAACTGTCCAAACTGTTCCGTCTGGACCCCGTCAGTTGGAATTAATGCGCCAGATTCAGGACTCTCTGACAGGATGAACGTGTCACCTGAAGAAATCGGTGGTACCCTCATCGCTTTTTCCAGCTCGAGACGGAGCGGACCCCGTTCCCATCCAGTGCTCTATTGGCAAGAATAAAGCGTTCGCGCACCAGATTGATTTCATCGTCTGAATACAGGCCGTCCCCATCTGAATCCGCGGCGCTGGCTGCCGCCCAAAGCGGTTCGGTGAACTCCGCAAAAGTCAAAACTGCATCCCCGTCTGTGTCAAACTCCTCCAGATACGGTACCGGTTTCGGCTGAGCCGTTTCCTCTGCCCCGGTATATCCGCCTTGCGGGTCATCAACTACGATTTCTCCGGTCGCCGGCCCCCCATGAGATCCCGGATAAAAGCCGTTTGTTGTCCAAGTTTATCCTTAAACCGTTCCGTCGCCGCTTCGAACGTTGCACCTTGCTTGTATTCATGAGCGGCTGATTTCCAGGCGTCTTTGGACCAGAAGACCTCAAGCTCAGATTGCGTGACGACGCCGTCACGATCCGGGTCATACCGCGCCGGTTCTTTGGTAACTGAAAACGAATATTTGTTTGAGACCACTCGCAAATAGTCAACGGAATCCGCATGAGACAGCACGATATCCGCATTAGACATCAGCGCGAAAAAGTTCAAAGCAATTTGCCCACGTACTTCTTCGGTTGAGACCTCAGACTGCGGGAATGTTAAGATATTGCGGAACGCCGCCCCAAGGAAGAAATCCAAGCCCGCGCTTTCTGCCTGTTGCTGAGCATAGGCCGGGATCGGCGCAGCAAGACTCAGAACAGCGCAGAGAGGCGCGCAACGCGTAAGTTGAAACTGTTTTGGCATTCTTTATTCTAATCTAGCTCAAAAAATTCCTTCAAACTCACTCCATCTCATGAAAAGCGCGGCGCCAAGCGCTGTTTTTTTTTCAGAAGAGTGACGCAAATCCGACAGCGTTCCTCTCGAAATCAGTCGGCATAGAGAAGGGCGAGTATTGAAGGGGATCGAGTCAAAACCCAATCCACCGGGGAACAAATCAACCACTGAGGTAGTTACCCAAAAGAAATACTTAAACAGAAAAAACGTCCCTCATTTTCAAGTATTTCAAAAATTGTGTTTATTGAATTAACCTTAAATCAGTGTTTTCTGGAGGATTTTTCATGTCATCAAAACTCATGGCCGAGTTCTTCGGCACGTTCTGGTTGGTGCTGGGCGGTTGCGGTAGCGCCGTTCTGGCGGCTGGCGTGGCCGATGTGGGCATCGGATGGTTGGGCGTTGCCTTCGCCTTTGGCTTGACCGTTCTGACAATGGCTTATGCGGTTGGGCATATCTCGGGCGGGCATTTCAACCCGGCGGTCAGCCTTGGGTTGATGATTGGCGGAAGGTTCCCAGCCAAGGATTTGCTGCCCTATTGGATCGCGCAGGTTATTGGAGCAATTGCAGCCGCAGCCGTCCTTTACCTGATTGTCAGTGGCGCGCCGGGGTTCGAAGGCGCCGGCAGTTTTGCGTCAAACGGGTACGGAGAGGCTTCGCCCGAAGGGTACTCACTGACGTCGGCCCTAGTGATCGAGATCGTGATGACCGCCTTCTTCATCATCATCATTCTGGGCGCGACGTCTGCGGGCGCACCGGCGGGCTTTGGGCCGATCGCCATCGGTCTTGGCCTGACACTGATCCACCTGATTTCGATCCCGGTGACAAACACATCCGTCAACCCGGCTCGGTCAACTGGTGTGGCCCTGTTTGCAGATGGGCCGGCGCTGGCACAGCTCTGGCTGTTCTGGGTCGCGCCTTTGATCGGTGGGGCTATCGGTGCCCTGATTTGGAAAGCAATGGGCGACGACTAAAAAAGGCGGCGGGGGATTTTCCCCCGCGGCTCACCTTCCTCAGCTATCATCTCCGGCAGAACCGCGCCGCCCACGTGGCGTATGGCCCCAAGCAGAGAGATGCTCATGTTTCGATTTATTACGGCAATTGCGGTCATTCTGACCTCAACGGCAGCGTTGGCGCAGGACGTCTGGTTGACAATTCCCGAACCACCTTCGATGCCCGAAGCGGTGACCGGCGGCACCGCCAGCGTCAATGGTATCGACATGTATTACGCCACCTATGGCGCATCGGGGGGCACTCCTGTGCTTCTGATCCACGGCGGTCTGGCACATGGTGATATCTGGGCGGCGCAAGTGGCTGACCTTTCCACTGACCATAGCGTGATCGTCGCGGATACACGCGGACATGGCCGATCCACTAATGACGGCAGCACCTATTCTTACGACCTTCTGGCGCAGGATTATTTGGCGTTGCTGGATCACCTAGGCGTAGATCAGGTGCATCTGGTCGGGTGGTCGGACGGAGCTAATATTGGCTACACGATTTCGTCTACGGCGCCCGAACGTTTGGCCAGCCATTTTGCGCATGCGGGAAACGTCACCCTTGATGGCATCGATCCATCGGTGGAAACCAACGAGCTCTTCGGTGCTTACGTCGGTATGATGGCCGAAGATTATGCTGCCATGTCCCCCACTCCGGACGGGTTCGACGCGTTTCTGGGCGGTGTCGCGGCCATGTGGGCCACAGAAAAGCCCGGCGGGCTTGAAGGGCTGAACTCATTAACGGTTCCTACCCTTGTCGTGCAGAGCGAACATGATGAAGCGATCCTCACCGAACACTCTGAGGTAATTGCTGAGGCAATCCCCGATGCTGATCTTCTGATTATGAAAGACGTCAGCCATTTTGCGTCGTTCCAGGCGCCGGACGCATACACACAGGCGATAAGGGACTTTATCGACCAATAAGGAAAAACCCGGCGCCTATGTCAGTGCCGGGTCTAATCATTATTCGGTCACAGTGACTTTTTTCATCACGTCCGGTTGGCCGATCACGGCGCCATTCTGACCCTCTCCTCGTTTGATCGCGTCGACCACATCCATTCCGTCGGTCACCTGACCAACAACTGTATATTGGCCGTTCAGGAACGGGCCGGGCTCAAACATGATGAAGAACTGCGAGTTGGCGCTGTTCGGATCCTGCGAACGGGCCATGCCAACCACGCCCCGGTCATATTCATAGTCCGAGAACTCGGCAGGCAGGTCGGGACGGTCCGAACCACCGGTGCCGGCGCGGCGCATGTCGCCACCCAAACGGCCATGCTCGACATCACCAGTCTGCGCCATGAAGCCATCGATAACGCGGTGGAACACCACGCCATCATACTTGCCTTCGTTGGCCAGAGCCGAGATTTGCTCGACATGCTTAGGGGCCAGGTCATCGAACAGATCGATGGTGACAGTGCCGTTGGCCCCTTCACCTTCAATCTCGATCTCCAGGCCCGTGGCCAGCGCAGGGCTGGCCAGAAGGGCAAATGCAGCGGCCAGTTTATACATCGGCTGCTACCTTGACGCTGATCATGCGATCAGGGCTCATCGGCGGCTCGCCACGTACAATGGCGTCCACATGTTCCATCCCGTCGATGACGCGGCCGTAAACAGTGTACTGACCGTTCAGGAAGTGGTTGTCCTTGAAGTTGATGAAGAACTGCGAGTTGGCCGAGTCCGGGTTCTGCGAACGGGCAGCACCCAGCGTGCCGCGGTCATGCGGCAGTTTCGAGAATTCCGCCGGAACGTTCGGAAGAGACGAACCACCGGTGCCCGCCATACGCAGGTTGAACCCGTCTTCCATATCGCCGTGCTGCACATCGCCGGTCTGTGCCATGAAGCCGTCGATCACACGGTGGAAAGCCACGTTGTCATATTCGCCAGCCCGTGCCAGTTCCTTCATCCGCGCGCTGTGCTGCGGTGCCACGTCCGGCAGCAGTTCGATGACGACGTTGCCGTCTTTAAGCTCGACGATGATTGTGTTTTCGGGATCCTTGATCTCGGCCATGAGGCCCTCCTGTCGTTTTATCTTGCGCAAATACCTATGCGCCGGACGCGGGAATGCCAAGTGACGCATTGACCTGAGGGCAAAATGCAGGAAAAGAACCGCCTAAATGGATTTCACTTTTGTCGAGGATTGCGCGATGGGCTGGAAAACACTGGACGACATGGACCTGAACGGCAAACGCGTGCTGGTGCGCGTGGATATCAACGTGCCGGTGGTCGACGGGGTGGTCACAGACGCCACGCGCATCGAGCGCATCGTACCAACCGTGAAGGACATTCTGGCGGCTGGCGGCAAACCCATCCTGTTGGCCCATTTCGGACGCCCGGGCGGTGAACGCCGCCAGAACCTGTCGCTGAAACAGCTTGTTCCGACGCTGGAAACCGCCTTTGGCACCAAGGTGCGTTTCGGCGATGACTGTGTTGGGATCGAGGCGGAAACCGCGGCGGCGAACCTGGGCGCTGGTGAAGTGCTTTTGCTGGAGAACACCCGCTTTCACGCTGCTGAGACCAAGAACAGCCCTGAACTGGCTGCGGGCATGGCTAAGATGGGTGACGTATATTGCAACGACGCATTTTCGGCCGCACACCGCGCACACAGCTCGACCGAGGCTCTGGCGCGCCTGCTGCCCGCCTGTGCGGGCCGTCTGATGCAGCAAGAGTTGAGCGCGCTGGAAGCCGCACTTGGCTCGCCGAAACGCCCCGTGACAGCCGTTGTGGGTGGAGCCAAAGTCTCGACCAAACTGGATCTGCTGGGCAACCTGATCGAAAAGGTAGATTACCTGATCATCGGCGGTGGGATGGCGAACACCTTCCTCGTCGCGCAGGGCGTGAACGTCGGCAAATCGCTGGCGGAAACGGCAATGAAAGACACAGCCGCTGAGATCATGGCCAAAGCTGAAACAACTGGTTGCCAAATCGTTCTCCCCCGCGATGTCGTCGTCGCCGAGAAGTTCGAAGCCCACGCGCCCAACCAGACTTTGCCAGCCGATCAGTGCCCGGATGACAGCATGATCCTGGACGCCGGCCCTGAAACCGTTGCGGCCATCACCGAGATTTTTGACAAAAGCCAGACGTTGATCTGGAACGGCCCGCTAGGCGCGTTCGAGATCGAACCGTTTGACGCCGCCACCAACGCAGCAGCGCTGAAAGCTGCGGAACTGACACGGTCCGGGCAACTGGTCTCTGTCGCCGGTGGCGGTGATACGGTGGCCGCGCTTAATGCATCCGGCGCTGCAAAGGACTTCTCATACATCTCGACGGCTGGTGGCGCATTCCTCGAGTGGATGGAAGGCAAAACGCTGCCCGGTGTCGCCGCACTGGATCAATAACCCCATTCTGGCTGGCAATCTGCATTCATGGTATTCTTCCGCAAACCGGGAGATGAGCCATGAAAGCCGTTGCCGTCCTTGCTGTCATCCTTCTGCCCACTGCCTCTGACGCGCAATCCCATTGCGCTGGTCAAACTCAGATCGAGGCCACTTTCTGCGCCAAGGAGAAATGGAAACCGCAGATAAAGAGCTGAACCGCCTCTGGAAAGAGATCAAACCGGCGGCGGATACGCGCGGTAGCGGTCAGGCTTTGTTGAACGAACAGCGCGCCTGGTTAAAACGCAGGGATGCAACCTGTGACCCCGAACTAAAAAGCGATGGCAGTGCAGCGCAGATGTTCTACTGGGCCTGCATGGAAGAACAGACCCTGAAACGAAATCAGGAACTGGCCGCTTGGCGGTGATGCGTTGCTTGCGCCGTCACAACCCGCAGAAGATCACATTTCTTCGTCGAATTGCAAAAAGTGCGAATCGAGGGATTCACAAGCCGAATCACCTGTGACATAGTGCTGACAGATGCTCGAAAAGGGCACGTTATTGAGGCAGACTTCATACGGCGGTAAACAGAGTGTCCCGTTCCCATCGGCCCGGTTTGGGCGCAGTTGTATTCTTCATGGTGGCTTTCATGCTTGGTGTTTATTTCACCTTCGCCGCTGTGCAGGGCGACTATGGCCTGTTCCGGCGGGTCGAGATCGCAGCGGAACGGGACGCCCTGTCGCGCGACTTGGCCAAGCTTGAGGCTGAGATCTCAGAGATGGAAAACCTGACGCGCCGCCTGTCGGACACCTATCTGGACCTCGACCTGTTGGATCAGCAGGCGCGTTCTGTGCTTGGTATGATCCGATCGGATGAAATCGTCATTCGCTGATCCCCTCCCCAAGACCTTCACAACCGGCAAACACTCAGAATCACGCTAAAATCTGCGCGGCGAAACGCTGCGTCACATTTCCACTCGCCAGAAAGCGCCAAATGCTTTATGAGATAGTTTAACGCTAAACTATCTTGCCGAGAGGGGGAGATCGCCACAATGGCTGCGCGAAAAACCACAAAGAAACCAAATGTTTCTGCGGAAGAACTTACCGAATATTACCGTGAGATGCTGCTGATCCGCCGATTCGAGGAAAAGGCCGGTCAGTTGTACGGCATGGGCTTGATTGGCGGTTTCTGCCACCTTTACATCGGTCAGGAAGCGGTTGTTGTCGGCCTCGAGGCTGCGGCCGAAGAAGGTGACAAGCGAATTACCTCCTATCGCGACCACGGTCACATGCTGGCTTGCGGCATGGACCCGGGCGGCGTGATGGCCGAACTGACCGGGCGCATCGGTGGCCTGTCCAAAGGTAAGGGCGGCTCGATGCACATGTTCTCGAAAGAGAAGCACTTCTATGGCGGTCACGGCATCGTCGGCGCGCAGGTTCCGCTGGGCGCGGGGTTGGCATTCGCTGACAAGTACAAGGAAAACGGTCGCGTGACCTTCACCTATTTCGGTGATGGTGCGGCGAACCAGGGCCAGGTCTATGAGACGTTCAACATGGCGGCTCTTTGGGCCCTGCCTGTTGTTTTCGTGATCGAGAATAACCAATACGCCATGGGCACCGCTCAGGCGCGATCGACCTCGACCAAGGACATCTACCACCGGGGCGAAGCCTTCGGCATCCCCGGTGAGATCGTCAATGGCATGGACGTGCTGGCCGTCAAGGAAGCCGGTGAGAAAGCCGTCGCGCACTGCCGCGCGGGCAAAGGCCCTTACATCCTGGAAATCAAGACTTACCGCTATCGCGGTCACTCGATGTCCGACCCGGCCAAGTACCGCACCCGAGAAGAGGTTCAGAAGGTCCGCGAGCAAAGCGATCCAATCGAACATGTACGCGAGCTGTTGCTGTCCGGCAAACATGCGACCGAGGATGACCTGAAGGCGATCGACAAAGAGATCAAGGAGATCGTGAACCAGGCCGCCGAATTCTCGAAAGAAAGCCCCGAGCCTTCCGTCGAAGAGCTCTGGACCGACATTTACGCCTGAGAGGACGACTAAGACATGGCAACCGAAATTCTCATGCCCGCCCTTTCGCCCACCATGGAAGAAGGCACGCTGGCCAAATGGCTGGTGAAGGAAGGCGACACCGTATCGTCCGGCGATATCATGGCCGAGATCGAAACAGACAAGGCGACGATGGAGTTCGAAGCCGTCGATGAAGGCATCGTCGGCAAGATCCTGATCGCCGAAGGCACCGAAGGGGTCAAGGTGAATACCCCCATCGCGGTGCTGGTCGAAGAAGGCGAAGACGCCTCAGCCATTCCCGCGGCTGCACCCGCATCCGCGGCGGTGGCCGAAGCCGCCCCCGTGGCGACAGAAGCCCCAGCCACAGCCGCTCCTGCTGCGCCCAAAGTGGATCTGTCGCCGGACTGGCCGGCAGATGCGCCGATGATCCAGCAGACTGTGCGCGAAGCACTTCGCGATGCGATGGCTGAAGAAATGCGCAGCGACGAAGATGTCTACCTGATGGGCGAAGAGGTTGCCGAATATCAAGGCGCCTACAAGATCAGCCAGGGTATGCTGGATGAGTTCGGCTCCAAGCGCGTCATCGATACTCCGATTACCGAGCACGGCTTTGCCGGGATCGCGGTTGGGTCCGCCTTTGGCGGTCTGAAGCCAATTGTCGAGTTCATGACCTTCAACTTCGCCATGCAGGCGATCGACCAAATCATCAACTCGGCCGCTAAGACGCTTTATATGTCCGGTGGTCAGATGGGATGCCCAATCGTGTTCCGTGGCCCCAACGGCGCCGCTGCGCGCGTGGCCGCCCAGCACAGCCAGGACTACGCGGCTTGGTACATGCAGATCCCCGGTCTGAAAGTGGTGATGCCCTATTCGGCAGCCGATGCCAAAGGCCTGCTGAAATCGGCGATTCGCGACCCCAACCCGGTCGTGTTCCTGGAGAACGAAATCCTCTACGGTCGCAGCTTTGACATGCCACAAGTGGATGACCTTACGGTCCCGCTGGGCAAGGCACGCATCTGGCGTGAAGGCTCGGACGTGACCATCGTCAGCTTCGGCATCGGTATGCAATATGCGCTGGAAGCCGCAGACAAGTTGGCCGAGGAAGGCATCAGCGCCGAAGTAATCGACCTGCGCACCATCCGCCCGATGGATACCGGTGCAATCATCAACTCGGTGATGAAAACCAACCGTCTGGTCACAGTCGAAGAAGGCTGGCCGCAGGGTTCGGTTGGCAGCTACATCTCATCGGTCGTGATGCAAGAGGCGTTCGACTATCTCGACGCACCGGTCATTAACTGCACCGGCAAGGATGTTCCGATGCCCTATGCCGCAAACCTCGAAAAACTGGCCCTGATCACCACCGATGAGGTGATCGCCGCCGTCAAACAAGTGACCTACCGGTAAGGAGCGACAAACAGATGCCCACCGAAATTCTGATGCCCGCCCTTTCACCGACCATGGAGGAAGGCACGCTCGCCAAATGGCTGGTCAAAGAAGGTGACACCGTCTCCTCCGGCGACCTGCTGGCTGAGATCGAAACCGACAAGGCCACGATGGAGTTCGAGGCCGTTGACGAAGGAACCATTGGCAAAATCCTGATCCCCGAGGGCACCGAAGGGGTCAAGGTCAACACCGCCATCGCGGTATTGTTGGAAGATGGCGAAAGCGCAGATGATATCGCGACCACACCGGCTGCTGCTCCTGCGGCTGCACCCGCAGCCGCTGCGGGCAACGAGGCTGCCGCGCCAGCGGCACCCGAGGCGCCCGCCCCTGCCCCTGCAGCTCCGATCAAAGCGGATGGCGAACGTATCTTTGCCTCGCCACTGGCCCGCCGGATTGCAGCGCAAAAAGGCCTTGATCTGGCGCAGATCACCGGTTCGGGACCGCACGGGCGGATTGTGAAAGCCGACGTCGAAGGTGCAACTGCCACAGCTCCGGCTGCGGCACCCGCACCTGCTGCTGCAGCTCCTGCACCCGCCGCTCCGCCGGCTGGGCCGTCCGCGGATGCTGTTGCCCGGATGTATGAAGGTCGCGAGTACGAAGAGATCAAACTGGACGGGATGCGTAAGACCATTGCCGCGCGCTTGTCCGAAGCCAAACAGACCATCCCTCATTTCTACCTGCGCCGCGATATTAAGCTCGATGCGCTGCTCAAGTTCCGCAGTCAGCTGAACAAGCAGCTGGAAGGCCGTGGCGTCAAGCTGAGCGTCAACGACTTCATCATCAAGGCTGTCGCCAACGCGCTGCAACAGGTTCCGGCCTGCAACGCTGTTTGGGCTGGCGACCGGGTGCTGCAACTGAAACCTTCGGACGTGGCCGTCGCGGTCGCTATTGAAGGCGGTCTGTTCACGCCGGTCCTGCAGGATGCTGACACCAAATCCCTGTCCGCTCTGTCGACCGAGATGAAGGACCTCGCTGCCCGCGCCCGCGAGCGTAAGCTCGCCCCGCATGAATATCAGGGCGGCACTTTCGCGGTATCGAACCTCGGCATGTTCGGCATCGACAATTTTGACGCCATCGTGAACCCGCCGCACGCCGGTATTCTGGCGGTCGGAACGGGTGTCAAAAAACCGGTTGTCGGCGACGATGGAGAGTTGACCGTAGCGACTGTCATGTCGGTCACCATGTCCGTTGACCACAGGGTCATAGACGGAGCATTGGGTGCCGAATTGCTCAAAGCCATCGTGGAGAACCTGGAAAACCCGATGGTCATGCTGGCCTAACGCCTATCAATTCAAGCACAAAAAAAGCCGCCTCACTTTCATGAGGCGGCTTTTTTCGTTTTCAGGGGTCGGATTACTGATCCTTGCCCAGCATGTGGTCCATCGAGATCGACGGCTGATCACATCCAGCCTCGCCCACGATCTTCGCGGGAATTCCAGCTACGGTTTTGCAGGCAGGAACCTCTTGCAGGACAACAGAACCGGCCGCGATGCGGCTGCAATGGCCGACCACAATATTGCCCAGAACCTTTGCCCCTGCGCCGATCAGCACGCCGTCGCCAATGGTCGGGTGACGCTGTTCTTCTTCTTTGCCGGTCCCGCCAAGGGTCACCGAATGCAGCATCGAGACGTTATCGCCGACGACAGCCGTTTCACCGATCACGATCGAGTGCGCGTGGTCGATCATGATCCCTTTGCCGATACGGGCTGCAGGGTGGATATCGATCCCAAAAATCTCGGACGACCGCATCTGGAAGAAATAAGCCAGATCGTAACGTCCCTTGCGCCACAGCCAATGCGCAACCCGATAGGCTTGCATCGCCTGATATCCCTTGAAGTAAAGGATCGGCTGCAACAGTCGGTGGCAGGCAGGATCGCGTTCGTAGACAGCCATGAGATCCGCACGGGCGGCCTCGATTAGTAACGGATCGTTGGCATAGGCCTCGTCCACGATCTCGCGCAGCACCATCATGGACATTTCGTTCGAGCACAGCTTGGCCGACACCCGATACGAAAGCGCCCGTTCGAGGCTACGGTGGTGAAGAATACAGGCATGCACCAACCCACCCATCAATGGCTCTTTTTCAACGGCCGACTGAGCTTCGGTCGTGATACGATCCCAAACCGGATCGACAGGGGTCACGTGACTGCGCGTTTCCAACATGGTTTTTCTTCCTTTGCTGCGCCTAGAATGCCATTTAGTTGGAAAAACGCCAAACGCAAACCCGTGATCTGCAGGGTAACGAAAATGAATGAAACGCAGTTGGGCCAATTCAAAGCCAGGATACGCGCGCGGTTGGAGGAACTGAAAGACCAATCGGCGCTGGCAAATGAGTCTCAGTCGGTTGTTGAGTTAGACCAGCAGGCGGTTGGACGTCTGAGCCGAATGGACGCCCTGCAAAACCAGGCCATGGCAAAGGCGCAGCAGGCAAATCGGGATATTGAGGCACGCAGGTTATCGGCGGCACTGATCCGAATTGAGGACGGTGAATTCGGCTATTGCGAAGATTGCGGCGACGAGATCCCGGCTGGTCGCCTGAACCTGAATCTCGCCGCCAGCAAGTGCGTCACCTGCGCATCCGGGTAACGTGGAATTGAACCAGGCACCGCAGAACCAACTCAAAACACTGACAATATTGCAGATCGTCAAAATTCGGCTCCTCAGCCAGTTGCCAGTTGCGCGCCGACGCCATCAAAGAGCCATTTCCGAACAACGGATGAAGACGCCCGGTCTGGCCGACATGTGCGTCGGCCAGCTGGGCTTCGTTTATCATTCTGATGCAGAGCTGTTCACGGTCCGCGGGCGGCGCGTTAAGCAGAGCCCGCGCCGCAGCACTCACGTCACCGTGCAGAACAGGACGCATGATTGCCTCAGCCGACCGAAAGGCGTGCAGCCGGGCCGGGCCCGTAACTGGCCGAGACCTGCGCTACTTCAGCCTCATAAGCTCCGGTGGCTCCATCCGCGGCTTTCATTGCGGTCGTATAGAGCCATCTTGGCTGCGCTGAGACATATTCGCGCGTGATCGCGCCGTTAACCCGGATTTTCACCAGATAGGATTCGGTCTCTTCGCCCAGAGGAACGTCCAACCCGGCCCAGTCGTCGCCGTCCACCCGAGTCCGGCGTATCCACGACAGCTCGTCGCCGGTACCGGTCGACGTAATCTTGAGGTGCGCTGGCGCATAGGGTCGCAATCCATTGCCGTCGAATGCATGAACCTGATGGACATAGGACGGATCGTCATATCCTCGGGTCCCGGGGCCAATTCGATAATGCTTGGCCACGCGCCTTTCCGACCGCAGCAACCCGGTTTGAAAGACCCGTTCGTCCAACAGCACAAAGGTTGAACCGTCGGGCCAGACATCCGGCATGGCGGCATCCGTTCCTAACTGCCCACGCAAACGACCGGACAGAGTGTAGATCCCCT
Source organism: Ruegeria sp. BF12 (assembly GCF_056538705.1). Taxonomy (NCBI): domain Bacteria; kingdom Pseudomonadati; phylum Pseudomonadota; class Alphaproteobacteria; order Rhodobacterales; family Roseobacteraceae; genus Ruegeria; species Ruegeria sp. BF12. The sequence goes on from NZ_JBQFTP010000001.1 coordinate 325,318, forward strand.
GATCCTGAAGTTCGGCATTGGCGAACTGGAAAAGCTCCCAGTTTCCCGGGGTTCCGTCTCCGATTGCCGCCAGGTTGGCCCCGTTCAGCAAAGCGTCCCTCGGACGGGATTCCAGCAAGCCGGCGACCAAACGGACGCGCAGTGGTACCCCATCGTCCCAGACACCAACGCTGGCCCGTCGCATGGGCGTTTCAGTGAACCCGATGACAGCCTGACCCGAGATGACCTCTTGCAGGGCATAATCCTCGTCGTTTGCTGCCGAGTACACCGCCGCGCTTCCGGGCCAGGGGTCTGCGGATACTGCAATGTACGGCGCATGCGGTACTTCGGAACCGGTCAGCAGAGGCAGATCCATAAACACCGGCAGAACCGGGACCGGAGCAACAAAAGGCTTTGCGGACACCTTGTCGTCGGGCAAATCCGACGGCGCATAAATTCCCGGCTCAATCCTGACGGCATCTGCCAACTGCATTTCGGCCTGTTCAAGACGGTCGATCCGAAAACGCGCGCCCCGCCCCCCCTCGGTCAGGCTGATGACATCCCCCGCACCGATGTGTCCCAAGGAGGGCGGCAGGGCAAAGCGTACGGTTTCGCGGGACACCCGCGCCTCGCTCAGCCACCGTTCTGCCGTCTGCCGTCCTTCAGAACGTGTCATGGACAGGGGCATTTCGTTGACCGAAACAGAATGCGTGCGCGTGTCCGGCAATACCGCCTCTTCCGCCACGATTTCATGGTCCGCATCCGACTGCACAAAACGAAGACGAACTCGGCCTGTCATTTCAGCTTCGGCTTCCCGGCGATGCTCGATACCACCTTCAATGTCGGAATTGATGGCGAGCCGTTCCTGATCCAACGCAATCGCGCGCTGGCCATTGCGCATTTGAAACCGCAACACGCCGTCACGTTCGATCGCGTCAAACCCATAGCGCAGCATAAGTGGTTGCAAGGCCGATCGTGCGTCGGACACCTGCTCAAGTGCATAGCCCCTCACAACCCCATATAGGCGCGACGTGTCGATGTCGGTCACTCCGGCCCCGTGGCAAATCTCCGTCACAACCGACGCCAACGTGCGCGAACCTGACCGGCCGTTCAGCCAGTGACCGCGCGGATAGTTTTCACCATCGCTCCACTGGCTTTGCAGGTTCGGAAAGATTGGATACGGTCGCGCGTCCCAGGCCCAGACATAGGCGTTTGACAGATCGATCATGCGACCACCATAGGCCTCTGAAGTCGGGTTGTTTCTAGAGTCGGACCAATAGCCCAGAATTGCTTTCAGATATTGCACCTGCATGAAGTCGTCACGCAGGCCGTTCGAGTAGCGCGGCAGCTTGGATTCCGAGGACTTCGGATCAAGAAATTTGTTGGGCTGGTTGGTGCCTTTGTCGACGGCGGCACAGCCGAGTTCCGTGAACCAGATTGGTTTCGAGCCCGGCACCCAAGCCGTGCGATTTTCCTGCCGCACCCCTCCAATCCGCTCGTGATGGGGTTGCGACCACCAGTTGCGCAAATCCTTGTATCGCCAGATCCAAGCCTCGTCATGGGCCTTGTCTTCGATCGGAGACCGGATCTGTGCCTTGGCTTCCTCGGGCGAGGCATAGTACCAATCGTAGCCCTCTCCGCCTTCGACATTGCTGCGCAGGTAATCAAGGTTGTAAATCGCGTCCACTCCCGCCTTGGTGTCGACGTGATCCTCGCCGTCGCGCCAGTCGGACAGGGGCATGTAATTGTCGATCCCGACGAAGTTGATGTTGTCGTCGGCCCACAGCGGATCAAGGTGGAAATACCGGTCGTTTCCCGCGTCAGCGGGCTTATAGCCAAAATACTCGCTCCAGTCGGCGGCGTAGCCAATTTTGGTATCCGCCCCAAGAATTTCCCTCACTTCAGCCGCTAGAATCCGCATCTGCGCCACGGCAGGAAACCCGGTCGCGCCCCTGACTTGCGTCAGCCCGCGCATCTCCGAGGCGATACAGAAGGACGTCACGCCACCTGCAGCCTTACAAAGCGCCGCATAGTGAAGAATGAACCGGAACAGGCCCCACTCCTGCGGGCCGCTGTAGGTCACGATCCCATCGCCAACGGAAAAATCGCTCGCCCGGGCCTGGCCAAAGAACTGCGCAACCTGCGCGTCGGCCTCGGTGGTCTTGTCCGGGGACCCCGTGCGCCCCGGTGCTTCGCTGAGCGTGATGCGCCCCCGCCACGGCAGATGCGGCTGACTGGTGGCATCCGACCACGGGTCGGGTAAGCCGTTGTTGCGCAATTGGTCCATCAGGATGAATGGATAGAACATCACCCGTTTACCTGAGCTTTTCAGATGTCGGATCGCCTCAATCACAGATGCATCTGCAGGCGTCGCTCCGTAGACTGGGCGGTCGTTTTCAATCTGAACGACTTGCGCCGCAGCGCGAGAGACACCCGACACGCTCCAGGGCATGTTTTCGCCATCAAATTCCTTATGCAGAACCTTTGGCTGAACCTTGCAATGTCCGCATCGCAGATCGTCGCCGAACCAGGAAACGACCAGCGAAACCGCATCGCAGGCCGGCATTTCCGCGTTCAACGCCTGCGTTGAGGTAACCAGATCAGAAACACCAGAGGCGGAATGCACATTCGCAGCCCAGCTTTGCCCCTGCCCCTTGGAATAGTTCACCTGAGAACTGGCCAGCGAATACTCCCCCGTTCCCGGGATCATCGCTACACCGCGAACGATCCGGGAAACGGCGTCAGGCGTATCCGGCAGCCCGGGCTGTTCCTGCCGAACCACTTCGAAGGAAAACTGTGGAACCCGGTTTCCGAAGGAGGCCAGATGAAAGTCCTCAATAACTACATAAGCCGTGCCCCGATACGCCGGAACCTGGCCGGTGCCCTCAACGGACTCGATTAGTGGGTCCGGCAACTGGTCATTGGTGCCTTTGTAGACGCGCATGTTCAGCCCGGCACGCTCCAACTCCTCACCATCGGCCCAGATACGCGCGACGTCGGAAATCTGCCCGGCGCCAACCGCGATGGCCAGCGAGATCGAATAGCTGTAAGTATGCGTGGTCGTGGTTGTTGTGGTCGAGCTTGGACGTCGCGACCCTTTCCCGCCACGAGTGGACTGTGTTGTCGTGCTGGTGCTGCGGGTTTCCAGAAAGTCAGAGGCCCAGATCACCTGACCGCCGACGCGCATTCGCCCGAATACAGTTGTGACCGGAGCACCCTCTCCGGTTTCAGTCAGGCGGAAGCGATCGAGTCGCCCGGTTTCAACAACTTCGCTGCCGCCCCCCATCACCGATTGGCTCATCAACCGCTGGTCGATGACCCGACCGAGAGTGGCCCCGACCGCGCGGCCGATGATCGCCGTGGAAAGGCCCGCGACAGTGCCACCGATCGAGCCACCAATGGCAGCCCCGGCTGCCGAAAGAACAATCGTAGCCATTTACTTGACCTCCAGCGGAAATGCGAAACATGCGACAACCCGGCGACGCCAAGGCTCACTCAGCGCGTTTTCAACAACGCCATGCCCGGAATATGCGTGAATGAACCGAGGCACCGCCCCGGTTTCACTGACAATGCTCACATGCTTGGCGACGCTACCGTCTCGCATGCGAAACAACAGCACGTCCCCAGGTGCCAGTTCTTCAGGCGCTTTGGACGTCAGATGACGGCAGGCAGCGGCCCACATACGCTCCTCTCCCTGCGGCTCCGACCAATCCATGCTGTAGTTCGGAACGGCCTCCGGTTCGGCCCCATAAAGCGCGCGCCAGATACCACGCAGCAATCCAAGACAGTCCGCCCCCGCGCCTTTTACGGATGCTTGATGCACATAGGGCGTACCCAACCAACTGCGTGCTTCTGCAACTATGTCTTGCCGGCCTGACATCATCGCCTGCTGCCCCCTTTGTTCGGTTTGTCTTTCTTCGGCACAGCCATTACCCAGTCTTCGCCTGGCAAGTCCGGAAAACCTTGAAAATTGATAAGGTTGTTGAATTTCTTCCGGCAGGTCTCCATGCGCTTGTCGCAGCCGGCGGTCAGCCTGACGCGATCTCCGACGGTCAACCCGCCACTGATCCCGGACCACAACGTCACATTGCGCCCGCCCGAGATACGCTCATCCTGTTTGACAGACGCCCAAAGCCCAGCCGCCGTGCCAGAAATCACATCTAACCGGCCTCGTTCGAACCATGCCGTATCCGACGCCTCGGCCCCTTTCAGTTGCAATACGCTGCCCGCGGTCAGGCTGACGATCTCAGCTTCCGCCTGAAACCCGGGCGCAACCACGTTAAACCGGCAGGCGGCGTCAGCCAGAACTGCGGTACATGGCTTTTGGTAGATGCGGCCCAGAGGCCGGTTCAGCAGATCCGTCAGTCCGCGCAATTCGGCATGAAACGCCCCACCGCCGCGACGCATCTCACCGATCGAGCCCCGAAATTGCAGGACTCGCTGCTCGGGCGCGGCCCAGTTTACCAGCCAGGCGCGAACCTGTGCTCCGTCAAACCGACCTGCTTCGATGTCATCTTCTTTGATCGCCGCATCGGACAGCGCGCCCATTGCCTCAGAGTTGTCGATGGACAGCCCGGTGGCCTGTTCAATCGCTGCCGCCGTCAATCCGGTGCTGGCTTTGAACGTCAGCCCGTCAAAGCGCAACTCCATATCGTGATCGGTAAAACCGTAAACCTGCCCATCCGTTCGCCCGATTGCCCAGCACCGGCAAGTTGTCGTTATGCCACTTTGCAGATGTGCTTGCAGCGCCTGACTATCACCACTCATCTGACACGTACCTCGACCACCGGAACATTTGGCACGTCGCCTGCATGAAAGCTGGCCACGCTGGTCTGAATCTTGTCCGTGTCGAAACGAACGGGCACATCAAACTCAAAACCTGCCGTGATATCGACATCCTCTGGTGGAGCGATCGTGAACATGACCCGGCCGCGTGCCAGATCGACCTCGAAATCCACGCCTTCGCGCATTTCATCCTGCTCAAGTCCAAGCTTGACGGTTCCCAGCACCGGTTTGATGATCGGGCGGACGTATTTAAACCCACCAGAGCTGTAGGTTTTTACCAATTGGAATTCGGTCGTCTTGCCATCGCCCTGCGCAATCACTTGATCGGCCTTATCCACTTCGGCCGTTGCTGCGCCGGATTTGAAATCCGACCAGTCCTTCCACCGGAACCCAAACATCTGCCCCTGTCGCGCCTCAAAAAACGAGATCAGCGTTTCTATATCGTCCAGCGAGCGCATCCCAAGCCCGGCATCATATCGCCGCCGAGAATGCGCCCAGGGTGTGTTGCGTTCCTCGAACCCGTTGGCCAGCGCCACGATATCCGTGCGCCGCTCGGGGCCACCGACCGAACCAAAGCTCAGGCTGGCGGGAAATCTCACCTCGTGGAAACTCATGACATTCTCCCTCTTGTTACCTGTTGCGATTGCCGCGCCCCAACGCGCGGCTCATCTGGGCCGCGATCTGGCTCTGACTTCGGCGGAAGCCTTGCACGTCCGGGGTCGTTATATTCATGACGACGTTGACAGCACGCCCGCCACCCGAGTTGCGAACGCCCAGCTTGCCGTCCGGACCACGGGCCAGAGGCATGATCGCTTCGGGCCCAGCCTCGCCCATCAACCCGGTGGCGCCGCGCATCGGAAACATGGTCGGACCGCTCACAACGCCGCCATTGGCAAAAGGCATCACCCGCCCCTGCGAAAAGCTGCCACCATCAGCGAATGGCAAAAGACCCTGCACCAGACCGCCTACCGTACCCGCTAACATCCCGCCAAAATGGTCCGTTACTGGCTTGATCGCCGCCGAGTAAGCCGTTCGGATCATCGAGTTCTTCAGTACATCCAGGGCATCCGACAAATTCATGCCATCCAAAACCACTCCATCGAAAGCCTTGCGCAAACCGCTGGACATACCGCGTTCCAGCGTGGCGACGTCCTTACCGGTTTCTTCAAACGCCGCGCTGATCCGCTTCATCTGTCCGTCAAAGGCCGCCGCCATTGACGCCGCATCGCTCAGCGAGTCGCCTAGCGCTTCGCCGCGCTCCTGCAGATCCTCCAGACCTTCACGCTCAGTCATCACGCTCTCCTATTGTTTTGTCCGGGTAGGCCGCCAAAAGCGCGTCCAACCCCGCCCGGTTCATCGAGGGCATCCCTGCGCCCTGCCCAAGCATCAGTCGCAGTTCAGCCGGTGTCAGACGCCAGAACTGATCCGGCGCCAGACAGAGACCGGTCATCCCGGCGCGCATCAGGGCGGGCCAGTCAAAGCCACTCATGCCTGACCGGGGACCATGAAGGCGCGCGCCAGCAGCTCGGCGGCTGCCCGCGCACCGGCCATCGGGCCGCCCTCGATCTCGGCGCTCAGCAGGTCGGCGCGGTTCACATCAGCGCCGCCACCGCGCAACCCGGCCACGATCAATGCCAATACATCGCCGCTGGAATAGGCCCCGCCTTCGAACCGTTGCACCAGTTCTACCAGGGAACTTGTGCCCAGTTCCTGCTCCAACTCCGCCAATGCACCCAGCGTCAGCTTGAGTACTCGCTGCTCTCCATCGATGGCCAAAGCCACCTCGCCCGTCCACGGATTGGCCATCGGATTTACAGCGCCGTAAAGGTCAGAGCACCGGCGCTTGCCAGGCTCATTTCATAGGTCGCCTCACCATTGTGCGAACCGGCGTACTCGATACCGGTCACCTGAAACGGCCCCTCGACGATACCGAAATCGGGGATGATTACCTGAAAACCCGGCGTCTCTCCGTCAAAGAACAATTGCCGCGCGCGTTCATCCGTGCCCGCATCCTTGAACACGCCCGAGCCAGAAATCGACGCCGATTTGACACCCGCCCCCGACAGCAGCTCGCGCCAGCCGCCCTGGCTTTCCAGACTTGTGACATCCACGCTTTCCGCGTTGAAACTGACCCGCGTAGCGCGCAGCCCCGCGATGGTTTCGAACAGGCCTGAGCCGTTCATATCCACTTTGACCAACAGGTCCTTGCCGTTCTGGGCACCCATATGCTCTCTCCGTTGATTAATTAATCGTCTTCCACGCGGGCGCGGAATCTCAGGTCGATCTGGCGGATCGCTCCTCCGGTCCCGGTGCGCCGCGCCGAGGCGCGCTCGAACCACAGCCCCACCAGGCGTCCGCGATCGAGACTGGGCGTAGCACCATCCAGCGCGTCACACACCGCGCCTGCCAGCGCTTTGGCAGCCCCAAATCCCGCGGCTTCGGAAACAACCGAAACTGAAAACCGGTGCACTGCGCCTACGCCCGACCTGTCAGAAGCATCACGCACGTCTTCCGGCCCCAGGGTCACGTAGGTCTGTGGCACAGAGCCAGCTGGCACCGCGTCGTAAATCGCGCCTCCCGACAAGGCACTGACCTGCGTATCCTCTGAAATCTGCTTGAACACCGCCGCCTGCAGGGCGGCCGAGACACCATAGCTCATGCGGCCACCTCCTCATCCGCGAAACAGGTCAGGTACTGGCCACTCGAGTCACGCTCGGCGACGGCGCGGATGACAAAGCGGCGCGTGCCCTCTGCAAAGCGCTGATCCGGCGATGGTCGCATGGTCGATCCTGTGGGGGCACCTCGGACCACGATGCGATAGCCAACCCGCGATACGGGAATGCCTGCCACATGCCGCTCAGAACCGCTGCGTGCGGTCACCTCGGCCCATACAGTGCCCAGCGTCGCCCAGGTCTCGGTGTATCCACCTGCCCCATCCGCAACGCGCACCGGCGCTTCCAGCACAAGCTTTCGATTCAGTCGCGGCTTCTTCATTGCATCACTCCAGCGCCAAACCGAACCGTGCGATAACGCTGGATCAGGCTGGTGACGCCAAAGGGCATACATTCCGCACCCAGAGCAGTCTCATCGCGGTATTCGTAGTAATGCGCAGCCAGCAGTAGAACCGCCTGCCCCAGATCAGCAGGCAACCCGCCCCAGTCCACAGCCATTCCTGCAGTGAAGACGATCTTCACCGATCCACCGGTCCTGATCGCTGGCAATACCGATCCCACAGGCCGCAGCCGAGGACGCTGACTGTCGTGTTCCAGCCGATACGTCGAGGTTTTCGCCGCAGTTTCGGCTCCAGCGGCGTCCGTCAGCGTCACCGCATCAACGTAGCCCACCGGCGCCACCGGCAGAACCTCACCCGCCGGATCACGCCAGCCATTCACGCTCCACGAGAAATCCCGCTCTATCAACACTTTGCCGGTGCGCGCCTCTATCGCTGCAATCGCCGCGCGCAGAAATCCCTTCAACACCTCGTCCTGCACACTGCCTTCGGCAAACCCTGTGCCCAGCCGCAGGTGCGCCTTGAACTGATCCACCGGCAACGCCGCATCCGCGATGGCGGTTTCTTCGATCAACATCATCTATTCACTCCGCAATCTCGGACCCCTCCTGGGCCACTTGAGGAAAATGACGGGCACGTGCCGCCCCACGTTGCTCGGACGGAGGGGAGCAGCTAGACAACGCAGGGGATCTCACCCCGGCCCGTACCCGCCGCCCGAGGGGCGCAAAGCCCCCCAGATCCGTCACCGTTTAGGCGGTGCCGAATTTCACCAATTTGATCGCGGCAAAGTCGCTCACGTCGCCGCCAACACGTTTGGTTGCGTAGAACAGGACATGAGGCTTGGCGCTGAAGGGATCGCGCAGAACGCGGAGATCAGGACGCTCGGCGATGGTGTAGCCCGCCTGGAAGTCCCCAAAAGCAATCGAGAAACTGTCGGTGCCGGCGTCCGGCATATCCTCGGCAATCAGCACCGGATAGCCCATCAGGCGTGCAGGCTCACCCGCGGCCAAACCGTCCGACCACAGGAAGCGGCCGTCACTGTCCTTCAGCTTGCGGATCAGGCCGGCGGTCTTCGAGTTCATCACGAATGTCCCGTTGACGCGGTACTGCGCGCCCAGCGCGTAGACCACATCGACAATCGCGTCCGCGTCGATGCCGCCCGCCGTGCCGGTCGGGACATAACCGATATTGCCCCAGGTCCAGACATCATTGTCGACCTTGCCGTGGTCCAAAATGCCCTTCGGCTTTTCCGAGCCATCGCCGCTAATGAACGCCGCCGCCTCGGCACGGGCGAACTTGTCTGCGATCCGCCCGGCCAGCCAGCCTTCGACATCAAATGCGCTGTCATCCAACAACCGCTGCGAAGCCTTGGGCAGCGCGCTCAGCTCGTGCAGCGCGATGGAAATTCGGTCAATCGAAGGCGTCGCTGTTTCGGTCGCGGCCGAGGTCTCATCCGCCCAACCCGCACCTACATCGGTATGGTCGATCAGCACATCAAACGAGTTCGCCTCGACATTCACCACTGATGCAATCGAGCGGATCGAAGCAGTGGATTTCAGCACGGATTTGATCATCTCGGCAGTCTGCGGATCAACCAGATACCCGCCGTCGCTGTTGACTGCACCGGAAAGCGATTTGGCCTCCATTTCCAGCCCGCGCAGCCCATCATCGTCACCCGAACGCACATAAGCGTCAAAGGCCTTCTGGTGCGGTGCGCCGTCTTCGATCGAGGTCGAAAGGTGCGGACGCGCCGCGATGGTTGATTTACGATCCAGCATAGTCAGTCGCTCTTCTGTCTGTTGCAGTTTAGTATTAACTTCAGCCTTCAGGCCCCTAAATTCATTCACGAAGCCAGCCATCGCCTGCTTCACCTCCTGAACCAGGGGCGCACCCTCTACGGTCAAGGCCGGGGTATCGGTCTTGCTCATCAGCACTTCCTTTTTGGGTGGGTTTGAGGCGCGCTAGATTCGCGCCAGCTCCTGCCGGGCGTGATCGAACACCTCGGCAATACTGCGCCAGGTGTTATCGGCCTCGGGGTCCGCCCCCTTCGCCGCAACCCGCGCACTGGAAAGCATCGGAAAGGTCACCAAAGACACCTCCCACAGCTCCAGTTCGGTCAAGAGCCGCTGGCCCTTTTCATTCTTCACGGCACGCTTGGTGCGGTAACCAATCGACAACCCGTCAATTGCGCCGGCTCGGATCAGTTCCGCAGCCTCACGACCTTGCTGTGTGCTCTCCAGCAGCCGGCCCTTGACCCACAGACCGCGCTCATCCTCGCGCACCTCATCCCAGACACCGATGGGTTGTGCCGGATCATGTTGCCACAGCATCTTGACTCGCTGACCAACCGCTTTCAGACCTTCCAGCGATCCGCGATAGGCCCCTTTCTGCACCACATCACTGCCATGGTCGACCTGACCGAACAGACTGGCATAGCCTTCTATCACCGCGTCTTCGGATACGGACAGCCCGTCACCAAACCGCGCAAACTTGTGCTCTAAGTCCATAAACTTCTCCATGTAACCCGCTGAACTCATGGTGTTACCGTAAGAAATGATTGAAACGCCTGCGCCAAAATCACTGCGGCCACACCGTAGACCGTCAACCATAGTCGCCGCTCCAGCCGCTCCATCATCTCTTCGATCTGATCCAACCGTCGGCACAGATGCGCATGCTGAATCTCGGCCACCCTCTCATGCGCGGCCAGACGCAGGCCCGGCGCGCATTCGAACGGCGGATACCCTTCAGCCATCCGCGTTATCTGCCAGCGCTGGCAGCCCAAGCAACGAACGCTTTTCAGCCTCTGTCAGGAATTCTGCCTGGCTGACCCGCGCCCATTGCGCGTCGCGTTCGGCGGCCAGTGCAGGCACCTGATCCAGATCGGGCTTCAGAACCATCTCTTCACCTGTGAAACCCGAAAGCCATTCGGACACCGCCGCCGCCACCCGCGTCACCAGGGGCAGAACGGTCAGGCGATAGAACGCCCGGTTGGCCTCCTGATAGTTCGAATAAGTCGCATCGCCTTGTATCCCCAGCAGCATCGGTGGGACCCCAAAGGCCAGCGCGATCTCGCGGGCGGCGGCTTCCTTGGTCTTTTGAAACTCCATGTCCGAGGGCGAGAAACCCATCGGCTTCCAATCCAATCCCCCTTCCAGAACCATTGGCCGCCCGGCATTACGTGCACCGCGATAGTTCTGCTCGATCTCATCTGACAGGCGGCGGAACTGGTCCTCGGCCATCACGCCATGCCCGTCACCGCCCTTCCAAACCAGCGCTCCCGAAGGCCGCGCCGCATTGTCCAGCAGCGATTTCGACCACCGGGACGCGCTGTTATGCACGTCAATCGCCATCGCCGCCGCCTGCATGGGCGAGAATCCGTAATGGTCATCCTGGGGGTGGAACGATTTGATATGGCAGATGTTTTCCGCCGCGAACCGGTGCTTCTTTCCACCCACCGCGTAATCATAGGCCTTGGGCCAACCATCCGCCCCCGGCACCACACTCATCCGGTCCGAGCGCAACACGTGCAGCTCAACCGGCAACCCTTCATCGGCCTGCACAGCCTCGACATAGGCATTTCCCGACAGCAGCAACTGCCCGAACAGAGCTTCCATCAACTCCGCCCGCCCCTGCGCCGCATTCGGACGACGCATCAGCGACAGGATCGGATGAGTATCATACCGCTGCGCCTGATCCTGCAACACCAGAGGCAGAGCCGCCGCCGCCTCAGCAATCAGTTTGACCGAGCGAAACCCCACCGGGTTCCCGGAAAACCCCGTCCGCGTCAGCGACACCGCATCCCTAGGGCTCCACGCCACGCGCCCGCCCGTCTGCCACGCTACCACAGGCCCCGCCGCGCTCGCCTTCGCCTCGGGTGCCGCCTCAGCCGATCCACGACGCAAGAAATCGAATACCATCTGTGCTCCTTTCTGCCGCCGCTCTGCCCGGCTTGTTGAAAGGAGTTATGACAGAAAGAAGTTTAGCGCTTGGGAACGGGGCGTACGGGGGGTGGGCAACACGTCAGAGAAAAAATTCTGCGATAGGCGGACGTTCGGAGGGCGACCCCAACTCGACAAAAACCGGGCGCTCTTTCAAAGATACAGCTACTCAATTTCATTCTGTTCGTTAGATACTACATCCAATATGGCGTTATAACGGTATCATGGGGATCGTAGACCACAGCTGTTTCATCAAACACTTTCCAAGGCGTATTCGGCTTACGCCCGGGCTGACCGCTTAGAAGAATTTTCGGCTCAAAGTCTCTTGCATCGGTCTCATTAACAATAGAGTACTTTCTTGCAGATAACTCTGCTCGAGAAAAATCACCTCTCCGAAGTCGATCAATAGCTAAATTGAAGGCATCCCGTTCGCGGTCAGGCCCATCAGAGTCAGGCGCATATCTATATTGCCCACTACCAGAGTAAACCGGGTAGACCTTTCCGCCATTTCTCTCCGTATTCCAACCAAATACCTCTAACAAAAGCATTGCAGTCGCCCTATCCACTTCTGGCTGCTCTATCACCCATATAGCGAGCGGATACACCACGCCTGTGTCAGGGTTCATTTGCGTTAAGCATAAGTGCCAGAGGTCTGGGTCCCGTTCTTTGCGAAAAAGTTCCAACAGGGCATCGCTACCTTCGGCTTCAAAGCCGATAGGAAGACCTGACAGCGAGGGAGTAGTAGAAGCAGCGGTCACAATTCGCTCCTATGCATGAAAAACCTTTGAGCATTTGCAACTTATTCGAGAACACAGTCAATGTTCTCTATTCGCTGCGGTTACAAACTCCGCACCCTAGGCCGCCGATACGCCCCAGCAGGCCCCACAACCAACTCATGCAGCGCCCAGACCAGCGCGTCGACCCTGTCGGGCGAGCCCTGCCCCTCGAACCCGCGCGCGGTCATCTGGCACATCTGCTCCTCCAGCGCGACCAGCCCCGCCACATGGCACACCCGCCCCTGTTCGTACAGCGCCGCCACAGGCTCGGCCCGCGCGACCTTGCCGCGTGAGGCACGCACCGCGCGGAAGGGCACCAAAGGGTCCACCTGCCGCACGACCTCTTCCACCAGTTGTCCGCCCTGATTGACCTCGGCCACCAGCCGCTCGGCCCCGAACTCGTCCATCGCGTCAATCGCCGCCTGCGCCCAACCCGCCGGGCCAACGCCCTGCACCGTCCGGTCGGCCAGCACAAAGGCCCTCCACTCCTCTGGCGGCCCCTGCACCCGCGCACCCACAACCACGATCCCGCAGGCATCCGCATCCGACCCCGCTGTCACCGCCGGGTCCAGCGCCACGACAACCCGGTCCAACTCCGGCACCTGCGCACAGCGCACCGCCTCCAGCATCGAACCCGTCCACAGCGCCCCCTCGGCATCCGACAGCAGCACCCCGTCCAACTCCTGCCGCCCCAGCCGCGTGCCTGCATAGCGCGCGCGCACTTCGGCCAAAAACGAGTCCGCCAGATTGGCCCGGTTCGCCTCGGTCGGCGCATGGGTCTGCACCGTGGACGGAGACGCCAACAACGCCCTCAATACCTTCACATTGCGCGGCGTCGTGGTCACACAGACCCGAGGCCGATCCCCCAAACGCAGCGCAAATTGCAACATATCCCAGGTTTCACCACCCTTCTTCCACTTGGCCAATTCATCCACCCAAGCCGCATCGAACTGAGGCCCCCGCAACCCCTCCGGGTCATGCGCCGAAAACGCCTGCGCCTCGGCCCCGTTGGGCCAGATCAGCTTGCGTTCGGTTGCTTTCCACGCAGGCCGCCGATCCGGTGGCGAGCACTGCAAAATCCCACTATCGCCAAAAATCATCACATCGCGCACCTGATCGAAGGTCTCTCCGACCAGAGCGACACGACACGCCTCACCGCGATCCAACGGCTTCGACCCCTCAACCATCGACCGCACCCACTCGGCCCCGGCCCGCGTCTTACCGGCCCCACGCCCGCCCATGATCACCCAGGATCGCCAGTCGCCCTCGGGCGGCAACTGGTGCGGCAACGCCCAGAACTCGAACAGGAAAGGGAGGGCACACAGCCCCCCCTCCCCGATCTCACTCAGAAATCTCTCCCGAACCGCAGCAGGCGCGGAGGCGAGCCAGCCTGCACCCGACTTCAAATCGAGCGCGCTCAAGGTCGAGCGCATACCCCCCTTGGGCAATTCCGGCTTGTCTGTGATGTTGTTCGACAAAGCTTGTCTCCACTTTCTGACAGGTTCGGATCAGCCCCTCTAGCTGCCCGAGTTGCTTGGCTGAACCAGCAAGATCTGCATCCTCCCCGGTTCCGATTTGCCTGCGCAGTTCTTCCGCTGCCTGGCGCAAACCGCGAATGGATGTCTCAAGCGACTGCAAAAGTTCCGCCGTCTGGGAAATCCTCTCTTCCGGGGTAATCAAAGTCATGTTTGCCTGTGACCTCATGCGTGAGTTTTTCCGCACGAGAGAAACGAAAAACGGCCACCGGGTCTCCCCGGGGCCGTTGCCCACTTCTTCTAGCATGACACACTTAGTACGCGAAAAAGCGCGCAAAGTCAATGCTTTGCGCAACATGGTCGCAACAGGCACCGTTCAAAAACTCCTATGAATTTCTTAACGGAGCCACTGCCCTGACTGGCATCACGCCTTTAAAACGGGTCTCAGGCCGCGTCAGAAACAGCCGGAAGGCTCCATCGAAAGCCGACCAATTCTTCACTTCTGACCCACAGCGCCGCTTGCTTTTCGCGATCCAGCGCATGATCCATGACCTTGGCATCGCTCACCGGCCCGCGCGCCTCGTGCATCTTTTGCGGCCCGTAATAGGCACCAGCTTTGGCTTCGGTTCCTGCCGCCGCCAGAACCGTCGGGGTCGCACCGGCCTCGGGACTTTGCGCCATCAGTTTGTTGGTCAATGCCATGAGACCCTTCAGAACACCCTTGGGTCCTGTGCTTTGCAGGTTTGTCTGGGTGTATCCCGGGTGGCAAGCTATACAGGATGCCTTGCTGCCCGGGGTATTGAGGCGGCGATCTAACTCGAAAGCGAACATCAGGTTTGCCAGTTTACTCTGGGCATAGGCTTTGGTCGGCGAGTAATTCCTGTCTGACATAAGATCATCCAGATCCAGCGGTCTAAACTTGTGAGCCATGCTCGACAAGACAACAACACGACCCTCAGCCGCCTCAACCAAATCCAGTAAAAGTCCGGTCCACAGGAAATGACCCAAATGGTTGGCCCCCATTTGCAGGTCAAAACCGTCTACTGTCTTTGTCTGCGGCGTCATCATAATGCCGGCATTGTTGATCAGCGCATCAATCTTGCTGTAGCGGCCGCGCAGTTCTTTGGCAGCACTACGAACTGAAGACAGATCTGACAGGTCCATCAAGATCAGATCCAATTTGCCTTTGACACGTGCCGAAAGCTTGCGTTGCGCAGCTTCACCTTTTTCGCGCGACCGGCATACCATGACGATGTTTCCGCCCTTTTCGCCAAGCATCCGCGCAGCTTCAAATCCGATGCCCGAATTCGCCCCCGTAATCACGAAGGTCCCGCCGGTCAGATCGGGCAGTTGCGCGTGCGTCCAATTCGCAAATCCGGAATCGCTGATTTTCTGTTCCATAGTTCAATCCTGAGGTAAGGCTTGTTGGAGGTAACCCGGTCGTGTACCATGTTTACAATTTGGACCCAAAATGTTAAATACGAAAATGCCCAACGATAGCAACGCCCTGAATGTTCTGACACTTTTTGCCAATTACGGGTTTCGCAAGGCATCGATGAGTGAAATCGCAACCGCCGCAGGGCTGTCTCGACAGTCGATCTACAACCAGTTTGGCTCAAAAGAGGCGGTTCTTGATTGGGCGGTGACCAGTTTCCTTGACGCGATTATCGACGATGCCCTTCACTGCCTCGAAACGATGGACGGCTCTGCATCCCAAACCCTTGTATCAGCCTATCAGGCTTGGATCGGTGATCACCTTCCCTTGATGCGCGGAACACCGCATGGGTCCGAGCTTCTGGACCAAACGAAATCTGCCGCCGAAAGATCAGCGCGCGACTATGAGGGGGAGTTCACCCGAGCGGTCGAGTGGTTCCTTTTGGCCCAAGGTATGGCACCCTCTGAAGAAGCGGCCAAGGATGCGGCTTATGTGCTCAACCTCGCCTCAAAGGGATTGCTGCTCAAGGTCGGCACACCGGAAAACTATGCTCAAAGTCTGAAACGCGTGATCGGCGTTCTGTTTCGCTGAATACATTGCAATCCTTAGAGCCGCTTGACATTTGACGTCTAAACTTGCATCTGCCCCGGATTACAGCGCCATTGCGTGAGCTTTCGCGGATAAGACCGCCCCAACAGTGCGCTAAACATTTCCCAGTTCCCCATCACGCAGGGTTCTTGATGCGACGGCCGGATGCCACAGGACTCGCCTGTGCAACCCGAGGCTTCGTAAAAACCCTGCCGGTCTCGCAGTTTGCGGGATCAAACACTATTGTCCGTGGTTGACCTTTCGCCATGGGCCGCAAAGGAATGACACTTGTTCGACTTCGACATGCTGGGCCTCGCCCCGGCCCTGAATGAAGCGCTGGAACGCGCCAACTTCACCCAACCGACTCCGATTCAGAACCAGGCGATCCCGTTGGCGCTAAAAGGCCACGATATCCTCGGGCTGGCCCAAACCGGCACCGGCAAGACACTGGCCTTTGGCCTGCCGCTGATCGACCACCTGCTGGCCCAGCCCGGCAGACCAGCCCCCAAAACGGCCAAAGCGCTGATCCTCGCCCCCACACGCGAACTGGTCAACCAGATCGCCGAAAGCCTGCGCAACCTGACACAGAAATCCAAGCTGCGCGTCGCCACCGTTGTTGGGGGGCAGTCCATCGGAAAACAGATCTCATTTCTGTCCCGCGGGACCGATATTCTGGTCGCCACTCCCGGTCGTCTGATCGACCTGATGGAACGTGAGGCGGTAGACCTCAGCCAAGTGCGCCATCTGGTTCTGGACGAAGCGGATCAGATGCTTGACATGGGTTTCATTCACGCGCTCCGCAAAATTGCGCCCAAGCTGGGAACCCCGCGCCAAACCATGCTGTTTTCGGCCACGATGCCGAAACAGATGGAAGAGATCAGCCAGGCCTATCTGACGAACCCCCACCGGGTGCAGGTTTCACCTCCGGGCAAGGCGGCCGACAAAATCGCTCAGTCGGTGCACTTCCTCAGCCGGGCTGAGAAGCCTGTGAAACTGCGCGAAATCCTGTCGGCGGACATGGGTGCTCTGACTTTGGTCTTTGCACGTACCAAACACGGTGCGGAACGCCTGATGAAAGACCTCGTCAAAGACGGCTTCAACGCCGCCTCCATTCACGGAAACAAAAGTCAGGGGCAACGTGACCGCGCCATCAAAGCGTTTCGCACCGGAGAGATCAACGTACTGGTCGCCACCGATGTCGCCGCGCGCGGCATCGACATTCCGGGTGTCGCTTATGTGATCAACTATGACCTGCCCGAGGTGCCGGACAATTATGTTCACCGTATCGGCCGAACGGCCCGTGCCGGTCGCGAGGGCGAAGGGATTGCGTTCTGCGCCCCCGATGAGCTGGATCAGTTCCGTCAGATTCAGAAACTGATGAAAATCGAAATCCCTGTCGCGAGCGGCACGATGCCCGAAGTTGCAGAACCCAAAAAGTCCCGCGGACGCGGCGGTTTCCGGGGCCGCGGCATCAAACCCAAAGCTGCGAACACGGCGTCCAAGCCTGCGCCTTCCAAGCGTCGCCGGCCGCGTCGACGCCCCGCTGCCTAAGCCAAAGCATGGAGCCACGTTTGCGGCCAAGCCTCTTACCGGGAGTGTCGCAAAGCCTGAACAACCCAAGGCGCAGCGGGCTCTAACAAGAAAAACACCCTCGCAAATATCTGCGAGGGTGTTTTGGTTTAAAGCTTTGACTATGTAGAAGAACAGGAGGATAGGATTGGCTGGTGCGGACGTAATGTTGGTCAGATCATTTCATGGTCGGCATATCTGAAAGGTCCAAATAGACTGACTGCAGGTCCTCAGAAAACCAAGCGGGAGTTACTTTCAGGTTTTCCGTGGTTGGTCCTGCTTTCGGGCGCCCCCACATATCGAAGTGCACGGCCTGGCAAGGATCAAGAAAGCCGTCGTAATCGCCGACCTTCGGATGTACAATGCACCCATATCCGCCGACGTTTATGGGGCTAGCAATGAACCATTCTAAACGATTGTAAGCTTCCGGCCCTATCTCAAACGCAAACGTTCCGTCGTTCAGCACATTCAACCATTCTTCCTTTGAAACGTCTGGATCAATCTGTGCCATCGCAGCCGCAATTTCTGTGATATCTCGACGCCACAACACAATTGGTTTTTCGTCAAGACGCAGAGTCCTGACATCGCCGGGCTTCCAGTTTTCCAGCCAAACAGAGTGTACATCGTTTCGATAACGTGCTTCGACATCAGCAGTTGGTTTCATACTAGCTGATAGGAAAAATATCCCCGAGCCGACCACAAACACAGAAAACGCCGCTGTGACGTAATAAAGAAGGACTCCGCGCTGTTTCATTGGCCACCTGCACTATTGGCCCAATCAGTTGCCAAGATCAAAATGGAACCTTCACTGAAATGACTTACTCAGCCATTGATTTCCGAAGAAAGCAATTTTCATCACGGTTAGTAATCTCTGAATTAAAATTCAAGACCGTGGCTTTGGACTCGAACCTGACATGAAGGAGCCGCCGATCTCGCAACCGCTGTCGCGTGATCAGCAACTCGTCTGGCTAAAGGCTTGGTTTCCGGCGCGGCCTTATTTAGTTGCCTGAACTTTGCCGCTCGGCCTCAATCTCACGCCACTTGGCAACGTTGCGATTGTGTTCCTGCAGAGTTTCCGCAAACGCGTGACCGC
This sequence comes from Ruegeria sp. BF12, assembly GCF_056538705.1. Taxonomy (NCBI): domain Bacteria; kingdom Pseudomonadati; phylum Pseudomonadota; class Alphaproteobacteria; order Rhodobacterales; family Roseobacteraceae; genus Ruegeria; species Ruegeria sp. BF12. Next base: position 343,966 of record NZ_JBQFTP010000001.1, read on the forward strand.
CCGTTCCATCCGCAACGAAGAAGACGAAATTGGTGTCTTCGGGCGCGACGGCTGCCTCAAGGCTGGCCAGTCCGGGGTTTGCAATCGGTGTCGGTGGCAACCCATCGATCACGTAGGTATTCCAAGGCGTTGCCCGACGCAGCTCACTACGACGCAGACCGCGACCCAGCGTACCCTGCCCCTTGGTGACGCCGTAGATGACCGTTGGGTCCGTTTGCAGCTTCATCCCCTGTTCAAGGCGGTTCACAAAGACACTGGCAACCTGACCGCGCTCATGTGGAACACCGGTTTCCTTCTCGATGATAGAAGCGAGGATCAGCATCTCTTCTGGGCTGCTGATAGGCAAATCTTCTTGACGGCCTTCCCAAACAGCGTTGATGCGCAGTTGTTGTTTGTCCTGCATCGCCTGCAAAATGGCCGCCCGGTCAGCGCCGGGGGCCAGTTCGTAGCTGTCGGGTGCCAACATGCCCTCGGCCGGAATTTCCCCGATTTCGCCGGTCAGAGTGTCAATTCCTTTGAGCCCCTCAACCACCTGCCAGGACGTCACGCCCTCAGCAACCGAAACGCGATACCGGGTGTCGGCATCGCCTCGCTTTTCTGTGTACTCGGCGGGAATGTCCTCGTCAGTTGCATCAAACGAAGCGATTTCGACAAAGTCCAGCGTTGCAGGGTCCAGTTCGCGCACGCGCGTCTGAATCCGGGTGACGCCGATACGATACTCGATCTCGGAGCCACAGGTGCTGGCACCGCTGCTGGTGATTTCGTCGATGATCTGCTCCATCGACGCGCCTTCGCGCACCAGAAAGCTGCCGGCCTTCAGTTGCTGGGCTTTGTCGGTGTAGTCCGCCGCCATCCGGAAGATCGTCGCATTGCTGATGGCACCTTGATCTTCCAGTTCGCGACTCACCTTTGTCATGTTCGAACCGCTTTTGACCTGCAGGCACATGGCGGTTTCCAGTGGGCCCTCGGCCTTATATTGCGACTGGCCCCACAGGATCAGCCCCCCCATCAGGAACAGGCCGACGATCAGCAGAGTCAACGCGTTCGAAGCAAGAGCCCGGAACATTTAGCTGACCTTTCCGAAGATCACGCTGGCGTTGGTGCCGCCAAAGCCGAACGAGTTCGACAGCGCCACGTTGATTTCCCGCTCGCGTTTTGCGTTCGGTGCCAGATCAATCGGCGTCTCAACCGCCGGATTGTCCAGGTTGATCGTAGGCGGAGCAACCTGATCGCGGATCGCGAGGATCGAGAAGATCGCCTCAATCGCGCCAGCCGCACCCAACAGGTGGCCGGTGGCCGATTTGGTCGAGGTCATGGTCGCCTTGCTGGCGTGATCGCCCAGCAGGCGCTCAACCGCACCCAGCTCGATCGTGTCGGCCATGGTCGAGGTACCATGCGCGTTGATATAGTCCAGATCTTTCGGCTCCAGCCCGGCGCTGCGCAGCGCGGCTTTCATCGAACGTTCTGCACCGTCACCATCTTCAGACGGGGCGGTGATGTGATAGGCGTCACCGGACATACCGTAGCCCAGCACTTCCGCATAGATCTTCGCGCCACGTGCTTTAGCATGCTCGTATTCTTCCAGAACCACGATGCCTGCGCCCTCGCCCATGACGAATCCGTCACGATCCACATCGTATGGCCGGCTCGCTTTCTTCGGATCGTCCGCGTATTTGGTCGACAGCGCCTTGCATGCGTTGAAACCGGCAATACCGATTTCGCAGATGCAACCTTCGCCGCCGCCTGCAACCATGACGTCCGCGTCACCTGCGCGAATGATGCGGCTCGCGTCGCCAATGGCGTGCGCGCCGGTGGAGCAAGCAGTCACGACCGAGTGGTTCGGCCCCTTGAAGCCATGACGGATCGAGACCTGGCCAGATGCCAGGTTGATCAGAGCCCCGGGAATAAAGAACGGCGACACGCGGCGCGGACCTTTGTCGCGGATCAGGTTCGCTGTTTCAGCGATAGAGCCCAGCCCGCCAATACCGGAACCAATCAAAACGCCTGTGCGCAGGCGGTCCTCTTCACCCTCAGGCAGCCAGTTGGCGTCCTGACAGGCCATGTCGGCGGCCGCGATGGAATAGAGAATGAAGTCTTCGATCTTGCGCTGCTCTTTCGGCGGCAGCCAGTCATCGGGGTTGAATGTCCCGTTGGTGCCATCGCCGCGCGGAACTTCGCAGGCATAGGTCGTGGTGACACCGCTTGCTTCGGCATCAAACTGCGTGATCGGGCCCGCGCCGGATTCTCCATCCAGCAGCCGCGACCAAGATTCCTCGACCCCGCTGGCCAAAGGAGTGACCAATCCCAGACCGGTTACAACGACTCTGCGCATGAAATGCCTCTTGCCTGCTTCCTATTTGAGAACCGCTCATACCCCGGCCCGGGGTCCGGGGGCAAGAGCAACGGCACATTCCGCACCGGCACCATTTCGCCGGAAGTTCCGGCAGGAAGCTATGTGCCGGAACGAACTGCCCCGCCCCTTCCCTGAAAAGAATGAGGCGGGGCTTGTAGAATTGACGTGGTATTACTGGAATTCGGCGATCGGTTCGTGCGCTTGCGCGGCGACTTCCAACGCGTCCGACAAATCGATCGTCTTACGGAACAACGCCCGCCCGACCAATGCACCCGAAATGTTATGAACATACGCCAGGCGCGAGATATCATCGACGGTGCGAACAACACCGCTGGCGATAACCGGGGTACGTGATGCTTCTGCAATACCAGAGATCAGACCCAGCTGCGCGTCAACATCTTCAATATCACTGTCGATGTCAGTCACCAGAATTGCCGCGAACGGCGTGCCTTCGAAGGCTTCGATGAAAGCTTCGGGTGTAAACGCACTCTGGCTGCGCCAGCCTTCTGTCATGACCTGGCCCTGCCAAACATCCACGGCCAGAACGATCTGGTCCGGGTACAGCTTGGCCAGTTCCTTGACCAGGTTTGGATCCCAAGCGGCCAGCGTTCCGATCACAATCCGACCCGCGCCCTTGTCGATCCAGTGTTCAACCTGTTCCCTTGTCCGCATACCGCCGGCCAGTTGCACCGACATTTCGGAAGTGCGGATAATTTCTTCGACCAACGCGGCGTTGGCATCGCTGCCTTCGATCGCGTCAAAATCCGTCAGGTGCATCCACGTGGCCCCGGCGGCAGACCAGCTGCGTGCCGTTTCCGTCGGATTCACATGCCAGATCATCGCTTCGTCCAGACGGCCCTTGTCCAGTGTGACACACCGGCCGTTCTGCAATTCCATCGTGGGGTAAATCCTCATGAGCTTGCTCCTCCGCTCAATCGCTCTGCAAATCCAGAGTACCATACACGCGGAAGATCAGCCCGATGTTACCAAGATCGGCAAACTACGGCCGGTTTGCGGCATCCCGAAGTCTCAAAGTGTCAGTGACGGGCGGGTGGCCCGTTGCGGCGGAAAAGTGTCACCTCACTGCCGTTGAAATCGCATTCGCGCATGGGAACATACCCAAGCTTTCCAGCCAACTTTTGCGAGGCCTCGTTCGCCGAATTTACCATTGCAACCAATGGGCCGGGCATAATTCGGTCAAACCAGTCGTGCGCGGCCTGCGCGGCCTCGAACCCCAGCCCCTGCCCCTGCGCCTCGGGAACCAAAATCCATCCGGCCTCGGGGAAACTGTCGAAATCTTCACCGATTGAACGGTTACCGTAGAAAAAACCGGCCTGACCGATCATTTGCCGATTCGATTGCTGAACCACGGCCCATTGACCGAACCCAGCCATCTGCCAGTGCCCCGCATTGCGAAGAAAAGAATCCCACGCCTCACCACGAGAACGCGGTATGCCACCGATATGCCGCACAATACACGGGTTCCGCCAAATCTCGGCGAACCGGTTGAAATCCTCTGGCCGCATGGCGCACAGCGTCAGGCGTGCCGTGTTTATCATCGGGGTGGATCGTATCATGCCCTGCCCGCTCAGAAATTTAAGCCTCACATAAATGGTTGCGAACGAATGCCGCAGCTTGCAAGCCTGAATTTCTAACGGACAATAAAAAACGGCGCCTCCGTTGCCCGGAAGCGCCGCTTTTTAACGTTTTCGAAGCTCTTAGGAGGCTTCCGAGATGAATTTGACGGCGTCGCCAAATGTCTGGATGGTCTCGGCTGCGTCATCAGGGATCTCGATTCCGAATTCTTCTTCGAAGGCCATAACCAGCTCAACAGTATCCAGGCTGTCTGCGCCCAGATCGTCGATGAATGACGCGTTTTCGGTCACTTTGTCTTCTTCAACACCCAGGTGCTCAACAACGATCTTTTTTACGCGATCTGCGACGTCGCTCATGTCTATTCCTCATTCCGTTTTCAGGGCCTAGTGCCCGGTTCTGCCCTTGCCCGCTCAGGCTGGCTTTGATTTGCCCGGTGCGGGCGGTTGGCTCCCGGATGACCGGGAAAGTAGAAGGCCGACCGTTTGGTCGACCTCAGCATTTATGCGCCGCCTATAACATAGACAACGCGCGAGGCAAACGCTTTCGCACCTGCCCCTGTCCGCGCTCACAACATGGCCATACCGCCGTTAACATGCAAGGTGGTTCCGGTAACATATCCGGCTTCGGGGCTGGCAAGATACAGAACAGCCGCCGCAATTTCCGATGCATCGCCCATGCGTCCGGCCGGAACCTGCCCCAAAATGCCTGCCTTTTGATCGTCGGTCAGCTTGTCGGTCATGGCCGTGGTGATGAAGCCAGGCGCAACCGCATTGGCAGTGATCCCGCGGCTGGCAACCTCATAGGCCAGCGACTTGGTCATGCCGACCATACCTGCCTTGGACGCCGCGTAATTTGCCTGACCGGGGTTACCAGTGGCGCCAACCACGGACGAGATATTTATGATCCGACCCCAGCGGGCCTTCATCATGCCCCGCAAGACGCCTTTGCACAGCCGGGCGGTCGAGGTCATGTTCACGTCGATCACGCTCTGCCACTCGTCGTCCGACATACGCATGAACAGGTTGTCCCGCGTGATCCCGGCGTTGTTGACCAGAATATCAACCGAGCCCATCGCCTCGGCCGCCTGTTTCGGCAGCGCGGCCACGGCCTCACCATCGCTCAGGTTGCACGGCAGGACATGAGCCCGGTCGCCCAGCTCAGCCGCCAGCGCCTCCAGCGGCTCAACCCGCGTACCGGACAACGCAACGGTCGCACCCGCGCCGTGCAACGCACGTGCGATCTCGCCGCCAATCCCACCGGACGCACCGGTGATCAGCGCATTCTTACCTGTCAAATCAAACATTCGATCTTCCTCTTGGTGCACAACTTGCGTCGCACGTTGTCCTTACGATTCGCTCTGAATCACATTCTGCACGTCATCCGGCGTGCCAACAGCCTTACCGGCAATCGAGCGGTCGATCTTGCGGATCATGCCCGACAGCGCCTTGCCCGCGCCGACTTCCCATGTCTCGGTTACACCCTGTGCTGCCATATACTGCACGCTCTCGCGCCAGCGCACGGACCCAGTGACCTGCTCGACCAGCAACTGCCGGATCAGGTCCGGGTCACTGACGGCCTCAGCTCGGACGTTCGCCACCAACGGAACCGCCGGAGCTTTGATTTCCACAGCTGCCAGCGCCTCGGCCATCACATCCGCGGCAGGCTGCATCAATGCACAATGGAACGGAGCGCTTACGGGCAACATCACAGCACGCTTGGCGCCTTTTTCCTTGGCAATCTCAGCAGCACGTTCCACGGCGGCCTTGGCGCCCGACACCACAACCTGAGTAGGATCATTGTCGTTCGCGGCCTGACAGACCCCATTCTGTGCAGCCTCTTCTGCAACGGCACGCACGGCCTCAAGATCCAACCCAAGGATCGCAGCCATCGCGCCCTCGCCCACCGGCACCGCGCTTTGCATCGCTTGACCGCGGGTGCGCAACAGACGCGCGGTGTCAGCCACAGTCAACGCTCCTGCCGCTGCTAGGGCCGAATACTCACCCAGAGAGTGACCGGCGACATATGCCGCATCTATCACCGCAACGCCCTCAGCTTCTAATGCGCGCATTGCCGCCATCGAAGTTGCCATCAGGGCCGGTTGCGCATTCTGGGTCAGCGTCAGCTCTGCGATGTCACCTTCCCAGATCAGGCTGCTCAGCTTTTCGCCCAGCGCGTCGTCAACCTCATCGAAAATGGCCTGAGCAGTCGGATAGGCCTCAGCCAGTGCTTTGCCCATGCCGATGGTTTGGGCGCCCTGCCCCGGAAAAACGAACGCGCGTGTCATTGCAACCTCTTGGATGACGTTAGGTTGCGTGGGGGTGTAAACCGAGTGAACGAGCGGCACAAGCTCTGCATCCTGACACGCAATCTGTGCGCTAGACGCTATTGTGTCGAAACGCTGTGCAATTAGGTTAGCACCAGCAAACAGACCGGAGCTTTTCACCAATGTCCCTTGCCAACACCGCCCAAAGCTATGGGGGCGTTACCAAAACCTTTCACTGGCTGACGGCCTTGTTAATTCTGTCGGCCTTCCCGATAGGTTGGTTCGCAAACCGACTGGCACATGCCATTGAAGACCCGGCCATTCCGACAACACCAGAAGACCTTCAGCAAGCCGCGCAACTATTCTCGCTGCACAAAACGATCGGCGTCACCGTGTTCATTGTTGCACTGGCCCGAATCCTGTGGGCGCTGAGTCAACCCAAACCCGGCCTGCTGAACGCCGAAAACAAACCCGAGGCCTTTGCGGCAGAAACTGTGCATTGGTTGTTGTACGGCTCGCTGGTTCTGGTTCCTCTGACCGGTTGGATTCACCATGCGGCAACCGAAGGCTTCGCTCCGATCCTTTGGCCGTTCGGACAAAACCTGCCTTTCGTTCCCAAGTCCCCCGAAGTGGCCGAAGTGACCGGCGGCTTGCACAAAGTACTGATGCTGGTTTTGCTGGGTGCCTTGGTGTTGCACATCGCCGGCGCCCTCAAGCACCACGTTATCGATAAGGACAGCACGCTGCGCCGTATGTTGCCCGGTCGCATCGAGCTACCGGAACCACCGCAGCAATGGCATTCTCCCGTCCCTGCATTCGCCGCCATCGTGATCTGGGGCGCGGCTCTGGCCGTCGGTTGGTTTGACGGGGTCTATTCTGCGCATCCGACTTCAGATCACACGTCAGCCGAGTTGGAAGCGGTGCAATCCGACTGGCAGGTGCAGGAAGGCACGCTGGGCATCACGATCACTCAGTTGGGCAGCCCCGTAAACGGCGGGTTTTCCGAGTGGACCGCCGCAATCACCTTTGACGATCCGGCTGAACCCGGGCCTGCGGGGTCTATTGACGTGACAGTCGCCATCGGCTCTCTAAGCATTGGCACGGTGACAGATCAGGCGTTGGGCGCCGATTTCTTTGACAGCAGTCAGTTCCCCACCGCGCAATTCACAGCCGACCTGTTCAAGACCGACCTAGCCTATGAGGCGCGCGGCACATTGACCATCCGGGACAAAACCATGGACGTCGTGTTGCCGTTTGAACTGGACCTGCAGGACGGCACCGCGAAGATGCAAGGCGAACTCGAGCTTAACCGGCTAGACTTCGACATCGGAAAATCACAACCGACCGAAGACTCTCTGGCGTTTGGCGTCAAAGTGGCCGTTGAACTCACGGCGACGCAGGCAGAACAATAGCTTCTATGCAAAAAACCGCCGGAGCCTTTCGGTCCCGGCGGTAATCTTTGGGTTTGACGCAGGCTTATTCGGCCTTCTGTGCTTCAACCGAGATACGAACTTCCACTTCGTCGCCCACAAACGGCGCAAACTGCCCCAGATCGAACTCGCTGCGGACCAATGTGGTGGTCGCATCGAAACCGGCCCAGGGTTTGCCCGCCATCGGATGCTCGCCAACTTGATTCAGCTTTGCGTCCAGAACGACCGACTTAGTCACGCCGTTCATGGTCAGATCGCCGGTGATGTTCGCGGTATTGTCGCCGGTCACTTCAATGCCGGTCGAGGTGAACGTGATCAGGTCACCTTCGGCAACGCCAAAAAAGTCTTCGGTCATGAAGTGATCTTCGCGCGGTTTCCATCCGGTGATCATTTCGACGACTGGCATCGAAACACTCACGCTGGAACCAGCCGGGTTCTCTTGATCGAACATGATCTCGCCCTCAAAGCCCGAGAACATGCCGGTCGTGGTCGAGAAACCAAGGTGGTTGTAGGTAAAGACAACCTGGCTGTGGCTGGGGTCCAGAACGTATTTCTCGGCGCTCGCAAATGCCGAGGTCGCCGATACGGCCAGTGCAGCAGCAAGAAGGGTGGATTTCATGACAATCTCCAAAAATGTTGTGGATGCAAACCAGTTGGAATGCTCGATAACGAAAATGTGCCGCCCAAGGGCGGCACACAAGACTCAATCTCTCACATTTTCTGTTCTTAAATGAACAGAAAAGAAATCAGGCAAAGATTGTTACACTTCCGCTGAGTTGCCCCTTCAGCGCTCGGCTGACATCCGCCGATTGTAGCGGCAGTTTCATCAGCAGGCTGCCATCCACGTCGTACAGTTCGACCTGGTCATCCGCAAACCGGGCACCTCCCAAGGTGTCGTAGCTGCGGCGCAACACCGTCTGAGGGCGTCCGTTTTCATTCTTTTGCAGAACCCGAACCTCGCGACGGATCGGATCGAAATAGGCATCAGGGCGCGGATCCAGAACCTGAATGGTCAGCAGGCTCACGCCAACAAGAAGAAACATAAGCGACGCAGCCAGTTTAATCGGCCAGACCTCAGTTGCCATCACTGCGCCAGACATCAGCCACATCGAGAATGCAACGACGATCAGAAACGCTCCTGCGACACGTGCAAGAATGATCCGGGCCGGCCAGTTTGGCGCGAATGCGATAAGAACTGGAACCGATTGCTCATAGTTCGCGGTGGTCGCGGACTTGTCGTAGGTATTCGTGTTTATCGCGGTCATTTCACTGTACCCTGTTTCAGGTTGCCGTCTTTAGGTTCGTTCTGTCCGGCTAGTCCCCGGTATGCAAAACAACTTTGAGCCGAAAAGAGTCAGGAATTGGGCGGTGCAATGTTAATTGAATGTTAATAGCGCGACTTCGCAAAGGCATTTGTGGCAGGGCTTGCCCCCTGCGCGCAATCGTGTATATGGGGCCATCCTTCGCAAGAGTTATGAATCGCGCAGCCTCTCGTGGCAGGGTCGCGAAGGACCAGATGGCCCCGCCTTTGAAATGCGCCTTGATATAAACAGGAGTGCACATGCCACTGTATGAGCATGTAATGATCGCGCGTCAGGACTTGTCCAACGCGCAGGCAGAAAGCCTCGTCGAACATTTCGGCACCGTTCTGGCTGACAACGGCGGCAACGTCGTCGAAAGCGAGTACTGGGGCGTCAAGACGATGGCCTACAAGATCAACAAGAACCGCAAAGGCCACTACGCCTTCCTGAAGACGGACGCCCCCGCTGGTGCCGTTCAGGAAATGGAACGCCTGATGCGCCTGCATGACGACGTTATGCGCGTTCTGACCATCAAGGTCGACGAGCATGCCGAGGGCCCCTCGGTCCAGATGCAGAAGCGCGATGAGCGCGAAGGCCGCCGCGAGCGCCGCTGATCTAAGCCTGACAAAAGGACATACACCATGGCCGCAAAACCATTTTTCCGCCGCCGCAAAGTTTGCCCGTTCTCGGGCGACAACGCGCCGAAGATCGACTACAAAGACACCCGTCTGCTGCAGCGCTACATCTCTGAGCGTGGCAAGATCGTTCCTTCGCGCATCACCGCCGTTTCGGCGAAAAAGCAGCGTGAACTGGCCCGTGCTATCAAGCGCGCCCGTTTCCTCGCCCTGCTGCCCTACGCCGTGAAGTAAGGAGAGACTGACATGCAAGTTATCCTTCTCGAACGCGTTGCGAAACTGGGTCAAATGGGCGACGTCGTTGACGTCAAGCCCGGCTACGCCCGCAACTTCCTGCTGCCCCAGGGCAAAGCGCTGAGCGCATCGGACGCTAACATCGCGTCGTTCGAAGCTCAGAAAGCGCAGCTTGAGGCGCGCAACCTGGAAACCAAGAAAGAAGCTGAAGCACTGGCTGAAAAGCTGGACGGTCAGCAGTTCATCGTGATCCGCTCGGCATCGGATGCCGGCGCTCTGTACGGCTCGGTCACCCCGCGTGACGCAGCAGACGCTGCAACCGAAGCTGGTTTCACCGTCGACAAGAAGCAGATTGCCCTGATCGCTCCGATCAAGGAACTGGGTCTTCACTCGCTGGCAGTCAAGCTGCACCCCGAGGTCGAAGTTGAAATCAAAATGAACGTCGCCCGTTCGGAAGAAGAAGCCGAACTGCAGGCGTCGGGCAAATCGATCCAGGAACTGGCAGCTGAAGAAGAGGCCGCCGCTGAATTCGAAATCGCTGAACTGTTCGACGATATCGGTTCCGCCGCCTCCGACGACGATGATCTGGTTGCCGAAGAAGCCCCGGCTGAAGAAGACGAAGCCAAGGCCTGATCTAGCTAACCTGAGTTTTAAAAGGCCGCACTCAACGTGCGGTCTTTTTTCGTACACACGCAAGACGGGCAGAAATCAGCCAGAGTTTTTACCTATGCTTGCGGTCACGGTATCAACTCATATCATCGGGTCCAGAAACTCGGAGTTCCCTGATGAATAACTTTTTGCGCCGAAGCGTTATGGCCATGTTACTTGCCGCGCCCCTCGCTGCCTGTGGTGGCCCTGACACTTCGGCCCGTGATGCCTTTGATCCCCCTCTGTACCCCAATGAGACCCCCGAGCTGCGCGCGTCAATCAACAAATGGGCCGACCACTACGAATTGCCGCGTGAGTTGGTTCACAAGCTGGCGATTCGGGAAAGCACGCATCGGCCGTGGGCTGTGAACCGCCCATATTACGGACTGTTGCAGATCCTTCCGGCGACGGCGCGTTCCATGGGATATAAAGGTAACGCAAAGGGATTGCTGGACGCGGAAACCAATCTGGAATTCGCCGGAAAATACCTTCGCGGTGCGTGGCTCTTGTCGGATGGCGACCAGAAACGCGCGATATTTCTCTATGCCAAGGGCTATTACCCCGAAGCAAAAGCGCAAGGAATGTTGATTGAAACAGGTTTGCGGCCGGAATGATGTCGACTTGAATTTCAAGTCCAAATGTGAACAATATATTAACAGGTGTCTTAGTGGTTTACTTAGGTACTATGTTGCCGGAACCACGCAATATGCCTAAACGTTTTGAACAAATACCTTGCGCGGGACACCTAAGTTGACGCAACGTATGCAATGAAATGGACAGATATGGCACTTCTTTGGGGAAAGATTTGCCGCCGTAAGGGTTGGACAGGTGAAACTCATAGACTTGGCCGCGATCGACCACGAGGAGAAGTCGGCAGCCGACATTATTAACGCTGTCTGCGAGGAACTCGGCTTTGATTATGCGTCTTATGCCACCTTCAATCCCGTGAAGGGTGACGTCCAAGGCTATGCAAACTATCCGGACGAATGGAAAATTCACTATGGAAGTCAAGGATTTCACCATTTCGACCCGACCCTATACCAATCTGTTCTCAGCATCGCCCCTGTTGATTGGGGACGCTTCAATCACGACGAAAAATTCCACTCGGTTTTCCGTGACGCGCATGATTTCGGCATAACTCCAAGGGGTTTGACCGTTCCCGTGCGCGGTCCTTACGGAGAATGCGGTCTGTTGAATGTGACCCGCGATTGTTCGGATGCAGAGTGGGAAAAGCTTAAAAAACATGTCATGGGGGACCTGCAGATGGCTGCTGTTCAGGCGCATGATACTGTGATGCAGTCCGGCCTGCTGGCCAAAGCGCTGTATCTTCCAGCCCTTTCGACGCGGGAAAAAGAGATCCTGCAATGGGTCGCTGACGGCAAATCTCAGCAGGATATTGGCGATATCCTGTCGATTTCTCACCGAACCGTCGAAGTTCACATGCGATCCGGGCGGGAAAAACTCGGTGCCTTGACCACACCTCAGGCTATCGGACGGGCCATTGGACTGGGCTTAATTGCCCCAGGATAATCAAAAAAGATAAAAAATACGGGAAACCCCCAATAGTCTCAGCTCAAAACTTAGTTAACTTATTCTCTACGGTAACCAGACTGTAGGGGGATGGAAATGATCATCGTAATTGATGGTATCAACCAACATAAGTTTAATGACGTCTTGGACGAGATGTTCAAACTGCGCGCACGCGTTTTTGGAGACCGTCTTGGCTGGGAGGTCAACATCGTTGATGGGCGCGAGCGCGACCATTTTGACGATCTGCATCCTGCACACGTAGTCAGCATCAACGACGAGGGGGACGTTGTTGGGTGCATGAGACTGCTGCAAACGACCGGGCCACATATGCTGTCCGACGTTTTTCATTCAATTCTGGACGGCGAACCACCGATCCGCAGCGCTCAGGTTTGGGAAGCAACACGGTTTTGCGTCGACACCAAAAAGCTAGGACGCGGTCGTGGGGAAAACTCTGTGTCCTATGTCACCAGCGAGGTTATGATCGGTTCGTTCGAATACGCGAAAACAGCGGGTGTATTGGACTCGATCGCCGTGATCGACCCGGTGATGAACCGCGTCCTGCAACGGTCGGGCAACGCGCCTTACGACTATCTTGGAACCGCCAAGCCGATGGGCAAGGTGGTAGCGATGGCCGCCCTTATGGACTGCTCGGAGGAGCGGATTTCGGGAATTCGGGATTATGCTGGCATTGAACATGATGTCTTTCTGACCGACGAACAGGCGCTTGAGCGCTTCGAAGGTGCAAAAGCAAAGCCAAGTGCCGCGAATTACGACCATCAGCCGCTAACACAGCTGGAAAAATACTTTGTCGAACAGATGAATTCGGCAACATCGAAGGCCGAAGTAGAGTCAGTGTTGAAACTGATCGAAGCGCTTTCGGACCGATTTACGCCAGAGCAGAAGACCGCTCTGCTAAGAACCCCCCGTGCTTTTGCTCATGAGGCCTGACCCCCTCACCTCATAAGTTGAAGCCACCCACGCGGAGCCGTCTAATTTCAGACGGCTCCGTTTATTTTTGTGCCCATGGGGATGGGCGGAAGAGGATTACTCCTCTTCCAGTGCCTCAACGGCTTTCTGCAGGTCGTCCTTGCTGACTTCTTTGTCCGCAACCTGAGCCAGTTCGAATACGTAGTCGATAACCTTGTCTTCGAAGATCGGCGCGCGCAGCTGCTGCTGCATCTGAGCGTTCTGCTGAACGAACTCAAAGAACTGGCGTTCCTGACCCGGGTACTGACGCGCCTGGTTCATGATCGCCTGAGTCATTTCCGCATCGGTCACTTCGACCTCGGCCTTCTGGCCCAGCTCGGCCAGCAGCAGACCCAGACGCACGCGGCGTTCGGCCAGCTTGTTGTGCTCGTCCGTGGGCTCGATCTCACCGTGGTCGTGGCCTTCCACTTCCGGGTTTTCTTCGTGCCACAGCTGGTGTGCAATCTGCTTGGCTTCGGCTTCAACCAGCGACGGCGGCAGGTCGAACGAGACTTTCTCGTCCAGCGCGTCGAGCAGAGCACGCTTCATAACAGCGCGCGAGGCACCGGCATATTCCGCTTCCAGACGCTCGGCGATTTGGCCTTTCAGGGCTTCCAGATCTTCTGCGCCAAATTTCGTGGCCAGTTCGTCGTTGATCTCGGCCGCAACCGGCTCTTTGACCTCTTTGACGGTGCAGGTGAAAACGGCGTCTTTACCGGCCAGGTGCTCGGCGCCATATTCCTCGGGGAACTTTACTTCGACGTCTTTGACTTCTTCGGCCTTCACGCCAACCAGCTGCTCTTCGAAGCCGGGGATGAAGCTGTTCGAACCCAGAACCAGCGGATAGTCTTCAGCGGAACCGCCTTCGAACTCTTCGCCGTCAACCTTGCCAACGAAGTCGATCACAACCTGATCGCCATCCTTGGCTTTCGAACCCTTGCGGCGCGCTTTGAAGTCCTGAGCGGTTTCGGCCAGGTTGTTCAGCGCTTCTTCAACGGCAGCGTCGTCTGCTTTGACAACCAGCTTTTCCAGTTCAACCGATTTCAGGTCAACTTCGGGAATCTCGGGCAGTGCCTCATAGGACATTGCGACTTCTACATCGTCGCCTTCTTTCCAGTCCTCATTGGTCATTTTGACCTCGGGCTGCAGCGCGGGGCGTTCGCCGCTGTCTTCAAAGTGCTTGTTCATCGCACCGTCGATGCTTTCCTGCATCGCTTCGCCCAACAGGCGCTGGCCGAACTGCTTTTTCAGCAGCGCCATCGGCACCTTGCCTTTGCGGAAACCCTTCATCTCGATTTCCGGCTGCGCTTCGACCAGTTTCTCGTTAACTTTGTCGTCCAGCTCGGCTGCGGATACGACGATATTGTAGCCGCGTTTCAGACCTTCGTTCAGCGTCTCGGTAACCTGCATTATGGTAGTCCCCATAGGATTCGGGGCGCGCAAAACGGCGCGCCGGGCAAATTTGACGCCTTCTATTTGCCCAGCCGCCCGCGTGCAAGAGGCAATGGCCGGATCCGCCTTGTTTTGCCGCCGATTTGAACAAAAAAAACGCCCCGAACTAAGTCGGGGCGCGTCCAGTTCACGGGGAATTGTCGTCAGAACTTCCAGAGCGCACCCAGCACCCAGGCTTCGTTCTTGTCAAAGTCGACCGTGTCGTCGAAATCGTGGTTACGGTACTTCAGATAGGCATCCGTGTTGATCGCATCGATCCGCTGAACAACTGCGATACCCCACGACTTTGTGCTGGACCCCTGGTTTTCGAAATCCGAACCGTCGAAATAGTCGATACCAACACCGGTTTTGCCCCACGACACCCAATCGCCTTCGTAAGCAAGCTTGGTGTACCAGTAGTCCGGATCGCTTGCCCCTGCCGAGGTATCGTCGCGCGATCCCAGAGCCGCTGTGAAGCTAAAGCCGCTTGGCATCAAGACCGAGGCCGATCCGATGGTATCCTTGCGTTCACCAGGTTGGCCGTCAAAGTCACGCACAGCGTATGCAATGCTGGCTGCAAACTCGACGCCGTTTGTGAAGGTGTTCCGATATTTGACTGCGATGTCGTAGTAATCGTCATCGTCGCTGCTGGACAGGATGTTCTGGCCATAAGCGATTGCGGCCGAGAAGCCGTTGAAATCAGGTGTATCGTAACGCACCCTACCCCGGCGAGCCCCGTCAAAGTTGCTGGCCGAGTCACCAACTGTGATGTCACTCAGGATACCATCGGGTGCACGATAGAAGAATGCGCCGTTTTCGTCGTTCGTAAACGAATACAATGCGGTTCCGACGTAAGACAGATCCGTTTCAGCGGCTCCGTCCGAGGCCATGCTTCCCTGACCGGCGGAAAATTTGCCGTATCCCCCCTTGAGCGAGAAATCGACGTGACGAATATCTTCGCGGGTCCAGCCATTGGTGTTGGTGCCGTCCTGGTTGGCCGACCCGGTACTTGGCAGACCCAGACCCGTCTCGAACCGGAACATGAACTCGTTACTACCGTAAGGCTGCATCACGCGCAGGCCCACCCGGCTGTTGGACAGGTCATTGTCCAGCAAGCGGGTCTCGGTCTCCTGGCCGTCATCGACCGACACGATCACCGGGTCAAACTGACCATACAGCAGCACATAACCGCCACTGTTGTTGTCGTACTTCAATTCGGCTGCAGCGGGAATTGCCGTGGTAACGGCCAGAACTCCGGCAATTGAAGGGATGCTTAATTTCACTGTCATTTCTTTCACCATGAACGTTATTTTTGGATACTGTCAGCGGGCTGAACTCATGCGACAGATCCATCACGTAGAACCGGCTATTCTGACTCTGAGGTTCCGCCTTACGGCTCTAAATCGGCAGAAACTAAATGGCAAATATATCAACACGTTGTTCGCGCGCCCTCAAATTGTTCAGGGCTCCTGTGTCAAGTCTGCCACTCCACCACACGTCTTTCAAAAGAATGACATGCAATGATGCAGATGCGTGCGGCCAATTCTTGCCGAAAGCCAGGGAAAGCGGCCAAATTCCGCGCATGCGTCAACTGGACATTTGCTGAAACACCCGAGGCAGCAGCTCGGGCAAATCCTCGGCAATCAGACCCGGACCGAAGGAACGTGCGCATTCCACATGCAACCAAGCCGCTGTTTCCGCGGCCGACATGGGATCAAAGCCGCGCGCCATCAAGCCAGTGATGAACCCCGCCAAAACATCGCCGGAACCCGCCGTTGCCAGCCACGGTGCGGACCGCTCGTAGTGGGCCGAATTGATCGCGCAGCGCCCATCCGGCGCAGCAATCACTGTATCCGGCCCCTTGAACAGAACCACGCACCCTGCCCGCTTGGCGGCCTCGCGAGTAGCGTCGACCTTGGAATAGGCCGGGCCTTTGGTGGGAACCGCCTTTAGCTTTTCAGCTATGTCAGGGAATAGACGCGCGAATTCTCCCCCGTGCGGAGTGAGGACACAATTTTCATGCAGCATGTTGAACAAGGTCGAGGGGGCTTTCGCAAAACCCGTCAACGCATCCGCGTCCAGAACGGTTGACCTCCCAGCCGCCAGAGCGGCCGGCACCAAATCCTGCCCTCGGTCCAGCCCGATTCCGGGGCCAAGGCATAAGGCATTCAGACGCTCGTCTCTCAGAGCTTCGGATAACGAACTGGCATCCTCCACTTGCTGCAACATGATCGCTGTCACCTGCGCCGCGACCTCCGTCTGCGCTGCCAGAGGAACACCCAATGTCACCAACCCGGCCCCGATCCGCAAAGCTCCACGCGCCGCCAATCGCGCCGCGCCGGTTTTACCTGAGCCCCCAGAGAGGATCAGCGCATGGCCGTACGAGAACTTATGCGTCGGTTTGCCGGTACGAATGTCAGAAATGTTCTTACTTGAGGCCCGATAGCGAGCACGCCCAGCCTCATATTGCATGGAAAAGTCCCGCCGATAAGAAGGTACAAAGTCGGATACTCCGATTTCCTTGACTTTTAACGTTTTAGCCTGATCCGCGAGAATACCGAGTTCGTGGCCTAACCTCTTGCGTTCGAACGTCACGATAAGCGCAACGCCCATCGGTCCATCATAAAACGACGTTTCTTCGTCCAGAAATTTCCCACTATCGGAGCAGAAACCGGACGGAACGTCGATTGCCACATCAATTCCAGTCTTGAACATTTCCAGGCAAAACGCCTTTGCAGCACCTGAAAGTGGGCGCGACAATCCCGTTCCAAATACTGCGTCAATTACAAGGTTGTGGTCGCGCTGCAGCAATTCCTCAGCGACCGGCTTCCCTTCCGCGACGGTTCCGATCGCACACCATCGCGCATAGTTCGCTTTTGCGTCTGGCGGCAGCTTGCCCGGATCGCAAAATAGATAAACATCGACCTCCCAGCCCCACTCTTTCAACAACCGCGCGACGACAAACCCGTCACCGCCATTGTTACCGGGGCCGCAGAAAACCACGGCCGCTCCGGACGTTTTCGACAGCTCCGGCCATTCTTCGAAAATCGCCTCGACAACTCCGCGACCGGCGCGCTCCATAAGCTCCAGACCCGTCACCTGACCGGACTCAATAGCGGCCTGTTCTATCGCCCGCATCTGCGCCGCTGTCAGCAATTCCGTCATCTCAAATCCCCCGGTGATTCAATTTCGATTACTTTTTGTGCAAGTCGATCAAAATTTGACCTGTCGCCTTTTTTCTAAGCGCCCAACCCGGACCATTTTCGCAATCACATTGCCGACCGATTTTAGACGTGGTCAGTGCCTCAGTGACAAGAGTTAAAAGGAGCCCGGGATGAAGAAGATCGAAGCGATCATCAAGCCGTTCAAACTCGATGAAGTTAAAGAGGCGCTGCAGGACGTCGGCGTCCAGGGTCTCAGCGTGATCGAAGTCAAGGGTTTTGGCCGTCAGAAAGGCCACACCGAACTCTACCGCGGCGCGGAATACGTCGTTGATTTCCTGCCCAAGGTGAAGGTCGAGGTTGTGCTGGACGACGATCAGGTTGATGCGGCCATCGACGCCATCGTTGCGGCAGCCAAAACCGACAAGATCGGCGACGGCAAAATCTTTGTCTCGCCCGTTGAACAAGCCATTCGCATCCGGACCGGCGAAACCGGCCCGGAAGCCCTGTAACAGAACAATCTCAAAGCAGAGGAATAATAAGCTATGAGCAAGGACGCAGTTCTTCAGCTGATCAAGGACGAGGACGCCGAATACGTCGACGTTCGCTTCACCGACCCGCGCGGCAAGCTTCAGCACGTGACGCTGATGGCAGATCAGGTTGACGAAGACTTTCTGGAAGAAGGCTTCATGTTCGACGGTTCGTCCATCGCGGGCTGGAAGTCGATCGAAGCATCTGACATGAAGCTGATGGTCGACACTGAAAGCGCCTATGTCGATCCGTTCTACGCGGAAAAAACCATCTGTGTACACTGCTCGGTTGTCGAGCCCGACACCGGCGAAGCCTATGAGCGTGACCCGCGCGGCACTGCCCAGAAGGCCGAAGCTTACCTGAAAGCCTCAGGCATCGGCGACGTCGCCTATATGGGCCCCGAAGCGGAGTTTTTCCTGTTCGACGACGTCCGTTTCTCGAACACTATCAACAAAGTATCCTACGAAGTTGATGCAACGGACGCGTCGTGGAACACCGACACCGAGTACGAGATGGGCAACATGGGCCACCGTCCGGGCGTCAAGGGTGGTTACTTCCCGGTCAACCCGATCGACGAAGCACAGGACCTGCGTTCGGAAATGCTGTCGACCATGAAGCGTCTGGGCATGAAGGTCGACAAGCACCACCACGAGGTTGCATCGTGCCAGCACGAACTGGGTCTGATCTTTGACAGCCTGACCAAGCAAGCCGACGAACTACAGAAGTACAAGTACGTCATCCACAACGTTGCACACGCCTACGGCAAATCGGCCACCTTCATGCCGAAGCCGATCGCGGGCGACAACGGCACCGGTATGCACGTGAACATGTCGATCTGGAAAGACGGCAAGCCTCTGTTCGCCGGCGACAAATACGCCGACCTGTCGGACGAAGCTCTGTGGTTCATCGGTGGTGTTCTGAAGCACGCCAAGACCCTGAACGCTTTCACCAACCCGGCAACCAACAGCTATAAGCGTCTGATCCCGGGCTTCGAAGCCCCCGTTCTACGCGCCTACTCGGCCCGCAACCGTTCGGGGTGTGTCCGTATTCCGTGGACCGAAAGCCCGAAAGCCAAGCGCGTTGAGGCCCGCTTCCCCGATCCGGCCGCAAACCCCTACCTGGCGTTTGCCGCTCTGCTGATGGCCGGTCTGGACGGCATCAAGAACAAGATCGATCCGGGCGAAGCCATGGACAAGAACCTGTACGATCTGCCCGCCGAAGAACTGGCCGACATCCCGACCGTCTGCGGCAGCTTGCGTGAGGCTCTGGAAGCTCTGGCGTCCGATCACGACTTCCTGCTGCAGGGCGACGTGTTCACCAAAGACCAGATCGACGGCTACATCGCACTGAAGATGGAAGAGGTCGAAACCTACGAGCACACACCCCACCCAGTTGAGTACGGCATGTACTACAGCTGCTAAACCGAGGGTTAGCGCAAAGACCAAACGAAAGGGCGCCTGTTGGGCGCCCTTTTGTCATTCCGAACATCGCTATCACAAGCGTCTTGACTGACAGTTGGTATCGTCAGAGCCTTTCTTTGAAGTATTGTCTTGATCGCTTTGGGAGAAAACGATGCGCCTGATGTTGAAATTCACGATACCCGTTGAAAAAGGCAATCAGGCCGAGCGGGACGGCACACTTGGAGCAGCGATTGAAGCTCTGGTAAAAGAAGTGAACGCAGAGGCCGCTTATTTCGCGCTTGAGCACGGCAAAAGAATGGGGATCGTCATCTTTGAGGAAACCGATCAGGCCCGCATGCCCGCAATCAACGAACCGCTTTTTGCAGCACTGGACGCAAACATAGAAATCCAGCCCGTCCTGACCTCCGAAGACCTGCAGCGTGCGTTGTAAAAGTTCGCACCGGCTTAAACAGAACTGATTGAGGGAATGAAAACCATGCGGCGCCTCGCCATTTTGATCGCTTTCGCTTTATCCATACCCGCGCTGACGGCGGCCGCCCCTTGCGGCAATACCGGCAGTGGATTTGACGCGTGGAAAAGCGACTTTGCCAGACAGGCCAAGCGCGCCGGTGTGAAAAAGAAGGGTCTGCAAGCGCTGGCGCAGTCGCAATACGCCACGCGCACAATCGCGGCTGACCGCAATCAGAAGAGCTTTAAATACTCTCTCGACAAGTTCATGCGCGTGCGCGGCGCGGACACCATTGTCGCGCAGGGTCGTAAACGCAAGGCGCGTAACCCGCAATTCTACGCGGCACTTGAACGCCAATATGGAGTGCCCGCAGGAGTCTTGATCGCCATACACGGTATGGAAACTGGCTTTGGCAACTTCATGGGTGACAGCCAGGTTGTTTCCGCAATTACAACACTGGCCTACGATTGTCGCCGGTCTGAGTTTTTCATTCCCCACGCCATCGGGGCGCTGAAACTGGTCGATCAAGGCAGCATTACGACGGCTACAAAAGGCGCAAAACATGGCGAGCTTGGGCACACTCAGTTTCTGCCCGGCAACGCCATGACTTACGGGGTAGATGCCACCGGCGACGGTCGCGTTGATTTCTACAATATGACGGATGCACTGGCCTCAACCGCCAATTTTCTACGTAGGAAAGGGTGGAAACCGGGGCGCGGCTATCAGCAGGGCCAGCCGAATTTCGCGGTCATTCAACAGTGGAACGCCGCGTCGGTGTACCAGCAGTCCATTGCAATCATGGCCGCCCGAATCGACGGTTAAGAGAAGCTGGGAATTCGGGCCAATGCACCAAATTTCAGCCACATTGTCGCCACAGAAATTAAACGGCCCTTAAAATGCCTAGGTTTCCATAGCGTAATCAATCCGGGCGATTTTTCATTTTTTTCCATTTTCGCCCCAATCTGCCCCAGATCGCTTGCTAGATTGTTTCCAACGACAGGATGCGACAAAGGACAGCGCAGTGACTCCGAAGCACAGCTATCACGGTGGTCTGCAATTCAACGGTAAGACCGAAGGCGCGATTGAGCGGTTTGGAAAAATCGTTGCAACGACGCTTCAGGACTATGGTCACCTGGTCGAACGCAGGGCCCTGTTGAGCGCCACCGAAGCCAGTATTGTTTCCAGCCAGTATCTGGTGCGCCTGACACTGGACACTCAGGCGGCCGAGACTGAAGACCGGTTCGGGCGTCTGGACCGCGCAGCAGGTTTGAAAACCATTCCCAGACCGATTGTAAGCAAGCCGCAAAACCGGTTGTCGATCACGGTTTCCCCGGTTTCGCCCCTGCTGGACGACAGCGAAATTTCCGAGCTGATGCTGGTGGTAATCCTGTACAGGATGGTCGACATCTGCGCGACGCAGCGGATTGAATGGCTATCCCCTAATACCGTTCTAACGCTCGAACAATTCATGAGCGCGTTTGACTCTCTGACCCCCGGAAAGGCGCGGAACAGAAAGCAGATATTCGAGGCAGTAACAGGCCCGTTTGCAGGGCTGAACCTTCCTGACGCACAAGACCTGGATGAGCCAGAAAAAGGGGCGCTGAAACCAGCAGCCCGGCCGATCCAGCTGTCGGATGAGCAGTTGCTCAGCATCGCTTTTCGGACAGAAGAACCTATCGAGCAGCCTACCGATCGGGACGACACGCCCCCCCTCGACCACGAAAAACCCAGCGATATCCTACGACTGACCAGTTGGGGATTGACGGGTGCCGTGGCAAGCGTGTCGGTCCCGATTGCGGCCTCATTGGCCGCTGTAAACCTGATCAAGGGCGAAGACTTTCGCCTTAATACTCAGGTGCTGGCCTATTCCGTTGCGATCTCCGCTCTCAGCACAAGCGGTGCATTCGCAGGCGTGGCCGGTGCGTTGGGCATGTAGCCCGGCATCAAGTGACCCTCCTTGGAGGCCCCGCCGTCAGGCGGGGTTTTCCATTTTGGCCACCTGATCTGCCGCAAGCACATACGTATGGATCGAGAAGATGACGGCCCGCGTTTCCGGCAGGCGCAAAAGTGTCTGCCGCTCACTTCGCAGGAAACTTGTGGATCCCGGATCTGTTATGTCGCGCGGTTCGCTTGCGCTACGGGGTTGATGCAGCTCGGCATCCTTATACCACAGCGTGTTGAACCTCCACAGCGGACGTCCCGGCTGAATCCCGTCGAACAGGCGCTGAACGCGCCGCGCGATGTTTTCGTCATAGCTATCTACAGGAACATGAATGCCGACGAGGGGACGCATGAATTTCTCGGACAACCGCCAACTGGCGGGAAAACACAAGATAGCGCCGGTCAGAACGTGTTCGTCCCCTTGCTTTTGCAGAATACAGAAATCTTCCTGCACCAGCTGGCACAGCGTGTCGAACGGACGATACCGGTCAACCTCTACCCGCTGCCCGTCCGAGCGGATCACATGGTCCGTGCTTCCAGGATAGGCGTGCTGCAGAACCAGATCCAGTAATTCCTGTGCGGCGGGCATCGCGCCTGGGTCCAGCGCCAGCACGTCCGCACGCCGGTCCGCCAACAGCGTTGCACGTCTTTGCATCTGAGCCGCGAACGCGTCATCGCAGTGCAACCAGTCATCCATGCTACCGGGCTGAATACCGGGCAAGGGACGTTGGTCCAGCGGATCGTATGGGATAGATGTTTGAAGAATGGTCGTCATGGTTCTGACCTACCATCAGAATTTTGGCTTGTCGGTCAAAAAGCGACGAATGCGCCGTCGCAAATTTTCAAGACGCCGGGAGATTGATTCTCCACGTTCGAAAAATAGGCAGGGAGACCCACCATGAATCAGCACTATCGCGACAACCGCAAGATCGACCCGACCAAAGGTGCGACCCTTGGTGACGGCACCCCGAACGAGAATGACCGGATTGAGATAGGGCCAACTCAGCTTGCATTCTCGGAATGGGAACAGGCCGGCCTTGTCCTGCCTGACCTGACACGGATGCGGGAACACCGGTGGAAGCGATTAACCCAAGCCATCGTCGATCGCGGCTATGGTGGACTGTTGATGTTCGACCCGCTCAACATCCGCTATGCCACCGATAGTACCAATATGCAGCTGTGGAACACCCATAACCCGTTCCGTGCGGTTCTGTTGTGCGCCGATGGGTATATGGTGATCTGGGACTATAAGAACTCTCCGTTCCTGTCGAAGTTCAACCCGCTGGTCCGTGAACAGCGATCCGGTGCGGACCTGTTCTATTTCGACCGCGGCGACAAGGTGGATGTGGCCGCTGACGTGTTTTCGAATGAGGTGCGCGTTCTGATCAACGAGCACGGCGGCGGCAATCAACGTCTGGCCGTGGACAAGATCATGCTGCACGGGCTGCGCGCGCTTGAGGCGCAGGGGTTCGAGATCATGGAAGGTGAGGAAGTCACCGAAAAAACCCGCGCCATCAAGGGACCAGACGAAATCCTCGCCATGCGCTGCGCCAACCATGCCTGCGAAACGGCCGTTGCCGAGATGGAGAAGTTCGCACGCGCCAACGTGGGCGATGGCAAAACGTCAGAAGATGACATCTGGGCCGTCCTGCACGCCGAAAACATTCGCCGCGGTGGTGAGTGGATTGAAACCCGCCTGCTCGCCTCGGGCCAGCGAACCAACCCGTGGTTTCAGGAATGCGGCCCGCGGATTACTCAGAAAAACGAGATCATTGCCTTCGATACAGACCTGATCGGCTCATATGGCATTTGCATCGATATCTCGCGCACATGGTGGATTGGGGACGAAAAACCCCGCCCCGATATGGTTTATGCCATGCAGCATGCGCATGAGCACATCATGACCAATATGGAGATGCTAAAACCCGGCGTAATGATCCCGGAACTGACGGCCAATGCGCACAAACTGGACGACAAATTCCAGGCGCAGAAATACGGCTGCCTGATGCATGGCGTCGGCTTGTGTGATGAATGGCCGCTGGTCGCTTACCCGGATAAGGCGGTGGCGGGCTCGTACGACTATCCGCTCGAGCCCGGCATGGTGTTGTGCGTCGAAGCCGCCTGCGGCGAGGTCGGCGGAGATTTCTCGATCAAGCTGGAGGATCAGGTTCTGATCACAGAAGACGGGTATGAGAACCTGACCACCTATCCCTTTGATCCGCAGTTGATGGGTCTGAGCCAAGCCCTCAGTTCGACCAGTACGACCGCCTGACATTGCCGTGCCAGTCCTCTGTGACGGGCGCGGCAGTTTCCATTGTGTCCGAAGAAACCAGCGGCCAATTCTGACCGAGTGAAAAACCAATTACACCGGCTAGTACGATCACGATCACAATATTCGGACGCAATATCACGCCCCTGGGTTCAGATACGCTATGTGCCATTTGAGCCTCCTGAGCTGAAAAGATCTGTGACCGCAACATGGGGGTGCTTTCAGAATTAGTGAAACGAATATTTATTAATAAAAGCATCACACATGTTGATGTATTGAATCTTCGCTGGGCTAAAGCACAAACCTGTATCAGGACCTCACCTTCCCGTGACGCGCCTTACAATGGGGTTGAGCGACCTGACGGATGCACACACTATTGGTTCATCCCGACACACAAGGAACTGCCATGCCCACCGAACGCATTACTTTTGCCGGTCACGACGGCAACCAATTGGCCGCGCGCCTTGACCTGCCAGACGGGCCGGTCCTGGCAACGGCGCTGTTTGCACATTGTTTTACCTGCTCAAAAGACATCCCCGCCGCACGCCGAATTGCGGCGCGGTTGGCGGCAATGGGCATTGCCGTTTTGCGTTTCGACTTCACCGGTCTGGGGCATTCCGGCGGAGAATTTGCCAATACGACCTTCTCGTCGAATGTCGAAGACCTGATCGCTGCATCGCATTATCTTGCCGGTCGCAACATGGCGCCGGCACTCCTGATCGGTCATTCGCTGGGCGGAGCGGCGGTTTTGCGCGCGCGCGCTGGCATTCCAAGTGTCAAGGCGGTGGTCACTCTGGGTGCACCTGCTGACCCGGGTCATGTTGCTCATCACTTTGAGGACGCGTTGCCCGAGATCACGCAAGAAGGGGCGGCTGACGTAATGTTGGGTGGGCGCCCTTTCCGCATAGGCAAGGCATTCGTTGACGATATCTCTGAGACCGCGCTTCTCCCGGCAGTCGCCGACCTGAAAGCCGCGTTGTTGATCCTGCACGCACCCCGGGACGAAACCGTAAGCATTGACAACGCCAGCACACTCTTCCTTGCGGCCAAACACCCCAAAAGCTTTGTGACACTGGACGATGCAGACCACCTGATTACGCGCGCGGCCGACGCTGAATATGCAGCGGACGTAATCGCCGCGTGGGTGACGCGCTATGTCAAACTCTGCCCGCCTGCCCCGCCTCCGGGTGCGCCCGAGGGTGTTGTGCGCGTAACCGAGGCCGACCCGTCCGGGTTTCTGCAGGACATCCAATCCGGCCCCCGACACCATGCGGTTGCAGACGAACCGGCCTCATACGGCGGCACGGACAGGGGGATGTCACCCTATGGCTTTGTGTCATCCGGTTTGGGCGCATGCACGTCGATGACCATCCGCATGTACGCCCGGCGCAAACGCTGGCCTCTGAACGGCATCACCGTCGATGTCTGCCACAACAAGGTCCACGCTCAGGACGCGGGCTTGGCCAATGAAGGAAAGGTCGACCAATTCCGACGCAAAATCCGCCTGGAAGGTCCGTTAACGCTAGAGCAGCGCGCGAGGTTGATGGAAATCGCGGACAAATGCCCGGTTCACAGAACGCTGGAAGGGTCAGCCCAGATCACGACGGAATTACTGGACTGATCCGATGCGTTATCGCCGCCCAGCGGGGCGGTGAATGGGAGGCCGGGCGGCTGGAGGACGCGCGACCGGCGGGCGCGGCCTGTTTGGCGGTCGCGACACCGGCGGTCTGTTCGGCGGCTTTGCGATGGGCGGAACCGGACGCGCCGGGGGGCGCGTTCCCGGACGTCCGGGGCGATCTGGCCGGTCGATATCAATATCGACGTTAACATCGTGGTAATAGTCGTTCCACAGCATCGAATCGTAAAACGGATCGTACCCGTATCCGACGCCGACGGTTACGCCATCACAGGCTGATAGGGTCAGGCTTGCTACGCCCAATCCCAATGCGAGGGTTACGCGTTTGATCAGTTTGCGGGTCATCGGCGCCTCCTCACTGTTTAGAGCGGAACGACGCGAAAACGGCGTTCAAGTCGTCAACATAGGCTGGGTCGGCGCCGTCGCGCAGAATTGCGACAACTACGGCAACACGGTTTCGCGGCAGGTCGATGATGGTTGCGGTGAAATTCACGCCACGCCCATCTCGATTGCCCGTCCCACGAATGACCCGCGCCGGCATCCCGCCGATGCGCGTCGACGTGGTCTCGGACACTGTTGGGTCCTTGACCAGAAACTTGTCGATGTCTTCAAGATAACGAAGACCGTCTTCAATCGAAGCCACGCCAGCAGGTGAGACAAACCCCATCCAGACATTGTCATCTGTGACAGGCCGCACCCCCATGACGCGGGAAACGGCACGCATGTCACCTAATTCGGTATCCTCAATCTCACGCGGGCCGCCCGTCCGCAGCGCCCAATAGTCAGGCACGGAAAAGCTGAACAGTGCGCGCCCGTTGTCGGTATAAGTAACCGGAGTATCTGCTGATGCGCCCCCACCACTCAACCAAAGAGCGGCACAAACGGTGAATGCCGAGGCAATTTGAATACGCATATTTCAATAACCTGATGATTTCATTGAGTGCAGATTGAACCGCCGCCACCGGAGTTGTCCAGCGTTGCGGCCAGGAAACAAGAAAAAACCGCGCCGGGATACTTCCGGGCGCGGTTCCGTATAGGCGATTTCGGCAGAGATCAGGTGCGGGCGTCGCCCACCAGTTTCCACAGGCCGGGGATCAATACCGCAGCCAAAACCAGCTTGATGGCATCACCCACCAGGAAGGGCGTCAGACCCCATTCCAGGATCGGCTTGTCCCAGCCGTACAGTTGACCCAGCCACAAGAGACCCGGCACGTAAATCACGACATTGGCCAGAACCAGAGCCAGCGCCATCTTCCCAAACGAGCGGTCCCAGCCGCGCGCGGCCAGAGCACCCAGCAGAACAGTTGCCAGCAGGTAACCAACCAGATAGCCGCCAGTGCCACCCATCATGTAAGTCAGACCGAACTTCTCGGCCGAAGAACCCGCGAAGACGTCAAAGCCGAGCGCTCCGACCAGCAGGTAGCCCAGCATGGTGATCAGACCCAAGCGCGTTCCGTAGGCTGTGCCGATTGTTAGCACAGCAAAGGTGCCCATGGTGATCGGAACAGGCCACATCGGCACCTTGATTTTAGCGGCAATTGCCAGCGCAAGGATACCCAGAGCGACCAGAGCAACCTGTTTTACGCGCAATGCCGTCCCTTCGCGCGGGCCAATCGCATTGGCCAGAACATTCGCATCCATTCTCATATCTCCACTTTCGGATTTATATGCAGGTGCAGCATTGCCCGTTTCGATCGCTAGCTGCAATATGATTACGCTATCTTAACTTGTACTTAGTGTCCATTTCATAGGATTTTCGTGGCCCATCCACGATCCAGCGCACAGTCCAATTCGGCCAGCCCGAAAAATCGTATTCCGCATCATAGCTGTCCGGTGGGCAATCATGGTGATCGCAAGCCCGCGCAACGCCCAGTTTAAGGGCATGGAAATACCGGCCATCGTCAAAGTGAATGGAAACTCTCTCTTCGCTGTCGTGCCACAGATATCTGCGCGTTCCCTTCATGGCAGGCTGGTTGGGAAGGTACAGCGTCACCTTCTCATCATAGATCAAACCGTCTGCAACCCGATGCAAGTTCGCCAATCCATCCGCCTGCACGACCTGGCCGGCCCGAGCATCCCGGATCGTCCGGGTCAAATTCCAGCGGCCTTCAAAGTCGGACAGGCTTGTCGGCAGGGTCATTCGGCGTAGATCCCCTCCGTCGTGCCGCCGTTGTCGTCAACGAACCGAATGACCCTGCCGCTTTGCTGAACGTCGTAGCAGGCCCACAGGTCCGACGGCGGCCAGAGCGAGCAATAACGATCCTCACGCACCGCCCAGCGTCCCGCGCTTGGCCGGCCCGAAAAGTACTGTGTCAGCATCGTATCATCGAAGGTCTGCCAGACACCCTGCCCGTAATCGAGCTTCTGCCCGGTCAGCGCCGCCAGAATCTGTTCTCCGTTCAACGTCCGGAACTCTTCAGCCTGCAGCAAACCGGGCCAAAGGGCGAAAATCAGGGCAAACCGTCTCATATATGCACTCGCGCCTTGTTCCTGTGCCTGCACGGGTTTAAACCCCGCCGCATCGCCTCCTGCCAAATCACAATAAGGTGCCGCTGCCAATGATTCCACGCTATTCCCGCCCCGACATGGTCGCCATCTGGTCGCCCGAAACCAAGTTCCGCATCTGGTACGAGATCGAAGCGCATGCCTGCGATGCCATGGCCGATCTGGGGGTCATCCCGCGCGAGAATGCCGAGGCCGTTTGGAAAGCCAAGGATGTGGAATTCGACGTGGCGCGCATCGATGAGATCGAGGCCGTCACCAAGCACGACGTCATTGCGTTCCTGACCCATCTGGCCGAACATGTTGGCAGCGAAGAAGCGCGTTTTGTGCATCAGGGCATGACCAGCTCGGACGTGCTGGACACCTGCCTCAACGTGCAACTGACCCGCGCCGCTGATCTGCTGATCGCTGACCTCGAAGGTCTGCTGGCCGCCCTGAAGCGCCGCGCGATCGAACATAAGAACACCGTCCGCATCGGCCGCAGCCACGGCATCCACGCCGAGCCAACAACCATGGGCCTGACCTTCGCCCGCTTCTACGCCGAGATGGACCGTAACCTATCCCGTATGCGCGACGCCCGCGCAGAAATCGCAACCGGCGCGATCAGCGGTGCGGTCGGCACCTTCGCCAATGTCGACCCGCGCGTCGAGGAACATGTCTGCGACCAGCTGGGTCTTGTGCCTGAACCGATCAGCACCCAAGTCATCCCGCGCGACCGCCACGCGGCGTTCTTTGCGACACTGGGCGTGATTGCGAGCAGCATCGAAAACATCGCCGTCGAAATCCGCCATATGCAGCGGACCGAGGTGCTGGAGGGCGCCGAGTTCTTCTCGATGGGTCAAAAAGGCTCGTCGGCCATGCCGCACAAGAAAAACCCGGTGCTGACCGAGAACCTGACGGGGCTGGCCCGCATGGTGCGCGCAGCCGTAATCCCGGCGATGGAAAACGTGGCGCTGTGGCACGAGCGCGATATCTCGCATTCCTCGGTCGAACGCATGATCGGGCCGGACGCCACAATCACTTTGGACTTTGCGCTGGCCCGCCTGACAGGCGTGATCGACAAGATGCTGATCTTCCCGGAGAACATGATCGAGAACATGAACAAGTTCCCCGGCCTGGTTATGAGCCAGCGTGTTCTGCTGGCGCTGACCCAAGCAGGTGTCAGCCGTGAAGATGCCTATGCCATGGTCCAGCGCAATGCGCTGAAAGTTTGGGAACACCGTACCGATTTCAAAGAGGAATTGCTGGCAGACCCCGATGTCACCGCCGCGCTGAGCCCCGAAGAAATCGAAGAGAAATTTGACCTCGGTTACCACACCAAGCACGTCGATACGATTTTCGCCCGCGTATTCGGCGAATAATTCAAGCTGATCAATCAGTTGAAAAGGCCCGGTTCGCACGATGCGAGCCGGGCTTTGTTCTTTTGCCAGACGGCCTCAATTCGGTTATCCTAAGCGCGTATTTCCGAACAGGAGAAACAAGATGGTCCGTACTCTTATCTGCGCTATGATCCTAAGCTGTTCAGCGTCTGTCGCGTTAGCCTGCAGTGGTCATTCCAAGCAAACCCAATCTTGCGCGCCGGGGACATATTGGGATTCCGAAGCCCAGACTTGCGCCAAAATTGTAAACAGCTGAGAAAAAATTTTCCTACTCGTGAATAAATGCGAGCCTTGGGTTGTTAGCTTTTTTGAAGATCGCACTATGCTTTCTCAAAGCAGCCCTGACAACGGAGTAGGAAAATGCGCCTTGTAATAGCTTCCGCCATCGCCCTTCAGGCCTTTGCATTCGCACCAGTTGCGCTTGCTGCGGGCGGTGACAGCAGTCCGCCAAAGCCGACCAATACGACCAAGAAATGCCTGTTTGGCCGCGTTTACGACAAGGACGCCGGGCGCTGCGTGAAGCCGAACAAAAGCAACTTTACGGATGATCAGTTGTACGATGCCGTGCGCGAGCTGGCGTATGACGGACAGTTCGAGAATGCTCAGGACATCCTGCGCATCATGGACCAGAACGACGATCGCGTCCTGACCTACTGGGGCTTTACCTATCGCAAACTGGGCGAGCTTGAGCTGGCAAATGCCTTTTACAACAATGCCATTGAAGCCAACCCCGACAACATTCTGGCCCGCAGCTACATGGGTCAGGGATTTGTGGCCGAAGGTAAACCCGATCTGGCAATCGAACAGTGGCGCGAAATCAAGGCGCGCGGTGGTGAAGGCACCTGGGCCGAAGCATCCCTGCGCAAAGCGATCCGCACCGGGCTGACCTATAGCTACTAAGCTTCAGCCTTTCTTTACCCGACTCCCCGTAGTCTGCCTGTGGAACAGAATTTTGGCACCGCAGGCAGATGCAGGATACGAACTCTTTGGTACAAGTGGCACCGGGGGCGTCGCCACCCGTCGCAAACGCTCAGGACGACGCGCCCCGTGTTGTGCCCAGGGCGCTAAGCAGCCGACAGAAAGCCGCGGTCGTGGTGCGCCTTTTGCTGAACGAAGGCGCGGATATCCCGCTCGAAGAACTTCCCGATAGCCTACAGGAAAAGCTGACGCATCAGCTGGGGCAGATGGGGCTTGTGGACCGGGTCACTCTGGACGCCGTCGCGCAGGAGTTTGCAGAGGCACTGGATGGCATCGGCCTGTCCTTTCCGCATGGCTTGGCAGGGGCTTTGGACGCGGTCAACGGCAAGATCGCTCCGGCGACCGCCGCCCGGTTGCGGAAAGAAGCCGGGGTACGTCAGATCGGCGACCCGTGGCAAAGACTGCGCGAGATCCCGACCGAAGACCTGGCGGAAATGGCGCAGGCCGAAAGCACCGAGATTGCGGCCGTCATGTTGTCCAAGCTAGAAACTGCAAAGGCGGCGCAACTACTGGGGCACCTACCCGGCCCGATTGCGCGGCGCATCACCTATGCCGTGTCGAAAACGGCAAATGTTACGCCCGAGGCGGTCGAACGGATTGGCTGGTCTCTGGCGGCCCAGTTGGATCGACGTCCGGCGACGGCTTTCTCAGACGGTCCCGGAGTTCGCGTCGGCGCGATCCTGAACCAGTCCGCTGCCTCGACGCGCGATGGGCTTTTGACTGCTCTGGACGAAGAGGACACCGATTTTGCGGCCATCGTACGGCAGTCGATCTTCACCTTCGCCCATATCCCAGCCCGCATTCTTCCTCGCGACGTGCCTGCGATTCTGCGAGGCGTGGATCAGGCAGACCTCGTCACC
This sequence comes from Ruegeria sp. BF12, assembly GCF_056538705.1. Classification (NCBI taxonomy): domain Bacteria; kingdom Pseudomonadati; phylum Pseudomonadota; class Alphaproteobacteria; order Rhodobacterales; family Roseobacteraceae; genus Ruegeria; species Ruegeria sp. BF12. The sequence continues at coordinate 375,479 of NZ_JBQFTP010000001.1, forward strand.
GCTCTGGCGGGCGCTGCGGCTGAGGGTGACAAGGCCGCGGCTACGTTCCTATTGTCCAACATGTCGACCCGCATGGCCGACAACCTGCGCGAAGAAATTGGCGAGCGGGGCAAGGTGAAGCTATCCGAAACCGAAGAAGCCATGACGCTGATCGTTGGCGCAATTCGGGCCCTTGTCGACGAAGGGGCAATATCTTTGATCGAAGAAGACCGCGAATAGTGACAGACAAGCGCCTTCCAGCGTGCCGGCACAAAGGGTTGTTTTGCAACGCTTGTGGTTGCGGTTTCTGCCTTGTATGTCTTGCCCGGCAAATCGCAACAGCCGGTGAGACTTCACTATGCCCGTCGAAAAGTCGGAATTAAGCCGCGCAGAGCTTAGAAAATACTATATCACCGGATTGTTCATGAAAGGTGTCATCGGGGCCATGCGTCTGCTGCCCTATGAAACCCGTCTGGCCACCATGGCCGCAATCGCGCGCGGTCTGTCTCCGTTGATTGGATTCACGAACCGGGTGCGCAGCAATCTGAAACTGACTTGTCCGGACCTGCCCGAAGACGAGGTCAAACGGATTTGCCGCGCGGTTCCCGACAATGCCGGTCGCGCCATTATGGAGCATTTTTCGCCCGAGGGATTCACCGATCGTCAACGCAACGCCAAGGTCAGCGGATCCGGTGTTGCCGCCTTTGACGCCGCCGTGGCAGAGGGTCGCCCGATCATGATGATCACCGCGCACTTCGGCCACTACCTGGCCGCCCGCATCGCCCTGCAAGAGCGCAGCGGTCAACCGATCGGATGCCTGTATCGCCGCATGGCAAACCCGTATTTCAACGAAATGTATGTCGAATCATTCTATAAAACCGGCGCACCGATGTTCGAACAAGGTCGTCGCGGGATGGTCGAGATGGTCCGCTCTCTCAAGAAAAGCGGGATCATCGCAATCGTTTCGGACCTGCACGCGCATGGCGGCGAAGAGCTGATGTTCTTTGGAAAACCGGCCGTGACCTCGGTGCTGAACGCGGAACTGGCGATGAAATACGACGCCGTTCTGATCCCATGCTATGCGGTTCGTCAGCCCAACGGCATTGATTTCGAAATCGTTCTGCACGACCCGGTGCCGCACACTGACCCCAAGACCATGACCCAGTTCACAAATGACGATCTGGAGTCGATGGTCAAGAAACACATGGGTCAGTGGTTCTGGATTCACCGGCGCTGGAAAACGTGGAACGGTTTGGGTGTTCAGCCCGAGGATATGCCCTGATTACTTGACCCGCGCCGCCGCGACGATCGGCCCGTGCCCCGCCCTTTGGATCAGCACGACGGCGGGCAAGTCCGAGTTCAGGGATACCGAAAACTCCTGCGGCGAAACGCCGTCCCACTGACCGGCCAAGTGCCAGGAGTCGACAACGTTCGCGTAATCCAGCTCATGCCCGGCAAGTTCACCACGCCGTATAGAAGCATGCCGCAAGGGCGCGTACTGGATGACGCGCACATCATAGGTCTCTCCTACAGGAAGCTCGACGGGCGTCACGGCGACCGTTACGTCGTTGCCGGACCTGGTCGCCGTAACAGAAGCCTCGGGCGCAGCCTTGAGGTGCGCATTGATCAAACGGTCCAGTTCCCGCGATTGTGCGCCGACCACATCCTGTTGGCCGTTCACCACCATCTGAGGCGTATAGATCATCGACCGTCCGCCTTGGCGGGCATATGAGCGCTGCCGCAGTGTGTGGTCCGGATCCGCATACTCATCCTTCCACCCGATGTAGTCCCAGTAATCCACATGCAGCGCGAGGCCGATGACGTCATCACGCTTGGCCAGTTCATGCATGATCCGATCCGCCGGCGGACAGGACGAACATCCCTGAGACGTGAACAGTTCAACCACGACCGGGTCACTTTCAGCCACAGCGGCGGTGGCAAGGAACAAGGAAACAAGTGCGGTTGCACGAACTGATCTGAACATTTTGAATCTCGGGCTTCTTTCGGAGTGCCCGACCGGTTTAAACGGAACCCCGCTCAACCTCCAATCAACGTTTCTTGAGAGATACGACCGTCAAGACTCTTAAATTCTGTGTGCAACGGTATACATCAAGCGGCGAACCTACTGCCTTGGTCCTTGAACCGAAGGCTTTGGTGATGCAGATAACTAATAGCGAATCCCGAGACCTAAGTCATTTCAGAGGGAGGCCACAGATGCCCATCAAAGTTGGACAGGATACCGCCAAGACACGCCGCAGCCTGAGCGTGAATGGCAAATCCATTTCTTATTATTCGATCCCCGCCGCGCAAGAGGCCGGTCTGGGTGATTTTTCAAAGCTGCCCGCCGCGTTGAAAGTTGTTCTGGAGAACATGCTGCGGTTCGAGGATGACGGTTTCTCGGTCTCGGTCGACGACATCAAAGCCTTCGGAGAATGGGCTGACAACGGTGGCAAGAACCCGCGCGAAATTGCCTACCGCCCTGCTCGCGTGCTGATGCAAGACTTCACCGGCGTTCCGGCCGTGGTCGATCTAGCCGCGATGCGCGACGGCATCAAAGCGCTGGGCGGCGATGCGCAAAAGATCAACCCGCTGAACCCGGTTGATCTGGTCATCGATCACTCGGTCATGATTGATGAATTCGGAAACCCACGCGCGTTCCAGATGAACGTGGACCGCGAATATGAACGGAATATGGAGCGCTACCAGTTCCTGAAATGGGGTCAGTCGGCCTTCAACAACTTCCGCGTGGTGCCGCCCGGGACCGGCATCTGCCATCAGGTGAACCTGGAGTATTTGTCGCAGACCGTCTGGACCGATACCGACCAGAGTGGCGAAGAAGTCGCCTACCCCGACACCCTGGTCGGCACCGACAGCCACACTACCATGGTCAACGGCATGGCCGTTCTTGGCTGGGGCGTCGGCGGGATCGAGGCCGAGGCCGCAATGCTGGGTCAACCGATCTCGATGCTGATCCCCGAGGTCATCGGGTTTGAACTTACCGGTGAACTGGTCGAAGGCACCACCGGCACCGATCTGGTTCTGAAAGTCGTCGAGATGCTTCGCGAAAAAGGCGTGGTTGGCAAGTTCGTGGAATTCTACGGCGAGGGTCTGGACCGTCTGCCGCTGGCCGACCGCGCCACCATCGCCAATATGGCACCTGAATACGGCGCGACCTGCGGCTTCTTCCCGATCGACAACGAGACCCTGCGCTACATGCGCAACACTGGTCGTGACGAGGACCGTCTGGCGTTGGTCGAGGCCTACGCGAAAGAGAACGGGTTCTGGCGCGATGAGAATTACGCACCGATCTACACGGACACACTGTCGCTGGATATGGGCACCATCGTCCCGGCGATCTCGGGTCCGAAACGCCCGCAAGACTATGTCGCTCTGACCGACGCCAAGGCGGCCTTTACCAAAGAAATGGCTGAAACCTTCAAGCGCCCGATGGGCAAGCAGGTCGAAGTCAAAGGTGAAGAATACGGCATGGAGTCGGGCAAGGTCGTGATCGCCTCGATTACTTCCTGCACTAACACCTCGAATCCTTACGTGATGATCGGCGCCGGTCTGGTGGCAAAGAAAGCACATGAGCTGGGCCTGAACCGTAAGCCCTGGGTCAAAACCTCGCTGGCCCCCGGTTCGCAGGTTGTGTCGGAGTACCTTGAGGCCGCCGGGCTGCAACAGCACCTGGACGCCATCGGATTCAACCTTGTGGGTTATGGTTGCACCACCTGCATCGGCAACTCGGGACCGCTCCAGAGGGAAATTTCTGAGGCGATTTCCGAAGGCGACCTGGTCGCCACTTCGGTCCTGTCAGGCAACAGAAACTTCGAAGGCCGGATTTCACCCGACGTGCGGGCCAACTATCTGGCCTCCCCGCCGCTGGTTGTTGTCTATGCGTTAGCCGGGACGATGGACATCGATCTGACATCCGAGCCGATTGGACAGGACAAGGACGGCAATGACGTCTTTATGAAAGATCTCTGGCCGACCCAACACGAAATTGCGGAACTGGTTCAGCAGACGGTCACCCGCGAGGCGTTCCAGTCCAAGTACGCGGACGTCTTCAAGGGTGATGAAAAATGGCAATCGGTCGAGGTTCCCCAACAGGAAACCTATGACTGGCCTCCGACGTCGACCTACATCCAGAACCCGCCCTATTTCCTGGGTATGAACCCCGAACCCGGCACGATCTCGAATATCGATGGTGCAAAGGTCCTGCTGATCCTGGGCGACATGATCACGACTGACCACATCTCGCCCGCCGGGTCCTTCGCCACGACAACTCCGGCGGGTAAGTATCTGACCGACCGACAGGTTCAACCACGTGAGTTCAACTCGTACGGCTCGCGTCGGGGGAACCACGAGGTCATGATGCGCGGCACTTTCGCCAATATTCGCGTCAAAAACGAGATGCTGGATGGCGTCGAAGGTGGCTACACCAAAGGTCCGGACGGTCAGCAAACTTCGGTTTACGAGGCTTCGATGGCCTATCAGGCAGAAGGCGTCCCATTGGTCGTCTTCGGTGGCGAGCAATACGGCGCCGGGTCTTCGCGCGACTGGGCCGCGAAGGGCACCGCTCTGCTGGGCGTCAAGGCCGTCATCGCAGAGAGCTTTGAGCGTATCCACCGTTCCAACCTGGTTGGCATGGGAGTCATCCCGTTCGAATTCACCGGCGGCGATAGCCGCAAATCGCTGGGTCTGAAGGGGGATGAAACCGTCTCGATTGATGGATTGGAAAACGTCGAACCGTTGCAAGAGGTGCCCTGCACTATCGTCTATGGCGACGGAGCCGAGAAAACCATCACCCTGAAATGCCGGATCGATACCGCGCCCGAGATCGAATACATCGAAAACGGTGGCGTTCTGCAATATGTTCTGCGGAACTTGGCAAAAGCCGACTAAAACAACAAAGCCCCGGCCAACGCGCCGGGGCTTTCACGTTCCAGACGTCGCAGTCGCAAACGCAAAAAAAGATAAAGCGCGTGCCGCAGGCACGCTCCGTTTCGCTACAGCCCGAATTACTGGCTGGCTTTTTCCAATGCTGGACGGATCGTGCTTTCGATCACACGCTGTGTAATCGGCCCGGCAAAGCGCAAGATGATTGTACCCTCTCCATCGATCACATAGGTTTCCGGCACACCATACAGACCCCAGTCGAGCGCCATACGCCCCTGTTCATCCCGTCCCATGGCCGCGTATGGATCGCCCAACTCGGCCAAAAAGGCCTCTGCGTTGCCCAACTGATCCTTGTAGTTGATGCCGTAGACCGGAATGCCTTCCTCCGAAAGTGCCTCAAGGTTTGGATGTTCGGCGCGGCAGGGCGCGCACCAGCTGGCCCAGTAGTTCACCAGCTTGATCTCGCCGTCACGCAGCGTGGCATCGTCGAAAATCTGCTTGCCCGGAAACTCGGTCAGGACCACCGGCGGCGCGGGCTGACCTTCACGGGCCGAGGGCAATGCGTTTGGATCCTCGCGGAACATACCGATCCCCGCAAGAACGGCAAAAGCGCCGAAGATCAGGGGCGGCGCAATCATCAGGGGCGAGATTTTAACCATTGCGCGTCATCCTGTTTTCGACTTTTTCCATCTCGGCCCGGACCTTGCGCCCGCGCATCACGCTGACGACAATCAACGCGGCCAGCAAACCCAATGACGCCGCATAGGACCACAAGACAGTATCGGCGTATTTTCCAAGATCAGGGATCATCCGTTTACCCTTTCCCGCGCCAGCAGCGCCTTGATCCGGCGTGCGCGGATTTCCGTGCCCGTGCGATACAGCACCAAAGCAATGAACAGCAGCACAAACCCGATGATGCACAGAAGCAGCGGATAGAAATAGATATTGCTGACTTTTTCTTCAGTATCCGCCCCAGTCACGGCGGCCGCCCGCATCACCGACGCCCCCTGATGAAGCCCCTGGTTCCAGAAGTTCACCGCATAGCGGCTGAGAATCGCGAAGACCGAACCCACAAGACAAAGAACCGAAGTCAGATCAGCCGCGGTATCGGAGTCCTCGATAGCCTCCCACAGGGCGACGTAGCCCAGGTAGAACAGGAACAGGATCAGGAACGATGTCAGACGCGGATCCCAAGCCCACCAGGTACCCCACATCGGCTGACCCCAGATCGCGCCGGTTGCCAGGGCGATCAGGGTCATCACGATCCCGATCGGGGCTGCAGCACGTGCGGCCAATGCGCTAACGTGGTGCCGCCGAACCAACCAGACCAGTGACGTCGCCAACATCATCAGCCAGCAATTGATCGCCATCAGCGCCGCGGGCACATGCAGATAGATGATCTTGACGGTCGAACCCTGCTTGTAGTCATCCGGCGTGAAGAAGAATCCCCAGGTCAGCCCGACGATCAGGCAGACGGCGGACGTAATCCAGAAAAACGGCAGAACCCGCTCGCTGGTCGCGAGGAACTTGCGCGGGTTGGCGTATTCCCAAAGGGCGTTGGCTTTGGCTGCGATAGACATGGGCCTTATCTAGTCCGAGTCGGGTCGGTACTCAATTGACATCAGTCAAACTGCGACCGTGTCACCGAAGGTTGATGCGCAGCACCGCTGAGCTGGCAAAGGGTAGCAGGGCGATTGTGGCCGCAGTCACGCCCGCCAGCATCAGCAGCGGTGTCTGGGTTTCCATTCCTGTTGCTCCGCGACGGGCGACCTCGGCCCCGAAGATCAGCGTTGGCACGTAAAGCGGCAGAACCAACAGAGACAACAGCAATCCGCCACGTTTCAGACCCACCGTCAAAGCAGCACCGAACGTGCCGATGACGCTCATGGCCGGGGTTCCGATCAGCAGTGAGATCACCAGCCAGGAAAAGCCAGGGGTCGGAAGGTTCAGCAACACACCCAAAAACGGCGCGGCCAGAACCAGTGGTAACCCGGTGGTCAGCCAGTGAGCCAGCGCCTTGATGGATACGACAGCCTCAAGCGGCAGGGGAGCGGTGGCCAAGAGGTCGAGCGATCCGTCCTCCCAATCCAGCGCCAACAGGCGATCCAGCGACAACAGGCAGGCTAGAAGCGCGCCCAGCCACAGCACACCCGGCGCAATGGTCGAGAGCAATGAGGATTGCGGGCCAACCGAAAATGGCACCAGAACCGTTACGATCAGGAAGAACGCAAGGCCAAGGCCAAAGCCTCCGCCCGCGCGGAAGGCCAATTTCAGGTCGCGCAGAAGCAGAGCGATCACAGGAAGCCTCCGTCAAAGTCATCGATGGGTTTTGGCTTGGCTTTGTTGGGGCCGACGTCCAGCACCTCTCCGTCAAGACCGAGGTCGATATGGGTGGCGATCAGGGCCGAGCCGCCCTGCCCCAGATGCGCCCGCACTGCATCGGCAAACATCTGAACTGCGTGGCGGTCCAGCGAAACGGTTGGTTCGTCCAGCATCCAGATTGGTCGCCCGGTCACCAGCATCCGCGCCAGTCCCAACCGCCGTTTCTGCCCGGCGGACAGGTTGCCAGCGTGGCGGTCGGACAATTCGTTCAGCGCAAAAGCGTCCAGAGCGGACTGGATATCATCTGTGCCAAAGACCGAGGCCCAGAAATTCAGGTTTTCCAATACCGTAAGTGTCGGCTTCAACCCGTCCGAATGCGAGGCATAGGCGATCTGATCCTCGGCCCCGTCAATACGACCGGTCAATGGCGGTTGAAGCCCCGCAAGCGTGCGCAGCAACGTGGTCTTGCCGATCCCGTTCGGGCCGCGCAGGATCAGGGCCCGTCCGGGTGGCAAAGAAAAATTCAGCCCTTCCAGCACGGGAATACCCCCGCGGGTAATGGCAAGATCGGTTACGGTCAAAGTCATGAAACCCCGCTTAGCCCATTGCGGTCAGGGGCAAAAGGCGAGATTTGCCGCAGGGTGCTGACCGGCTCGTTTGTGGGGATCGTCGAAGCGAGGGGCCAGCCCTTCGCGCTCCCCGAGGTATTTTTGGCCAGATGAATGGGATCCCGTCAGGTCGGGAGTAATGCCAGCGCAATGCGGCGACCTTCGGAGAGGAGAACATTATAGGTCCGGCACGCGGCGGGCGAGTTCATGATCTCAACGCCAATACCCGCTTGTTCGAGCGAAGCGCGCAGATCCGCGGGAATATGGGCAAGTTCCGTCCCTGTTCCGATCAGCAGGACGTCCACTTGTTCGGACAGCGCAAGCAAGGTCGACTGGTCCGAATAGCCGCCCCAACCGGCGGTTCCGCCGGGTCCGGTCAGAATGGCGCCTTCATAGACCTGCCCTCCAACGCGAAAGAAACCGGGCCCGTAGCCGTCTACAGGCGTCGCATTGTTGTATGTGATTTCATTCAACCGCATGGGCGTCCTCTATGCCCCAAAGTGGTAATCCCGACAAGGCGGCAAGCGCAATCGCGACATATGCGGCAGTCCGATACAGCTTTTCCCGCTCGGGGTGGAACAGCCAGCCCCCCAGCCAATTGCCCAAAAGGTTCGGTATCGACAGTGCCAGCCCCAGAATGATGGAATCAAATGTGACCCGTCCCATGCCAGACAGGAAGCCAAAGATGAGAAAATCGAAGCCGAACAGAAACAGCAGGATCGTGGCCCGTATGACCTCAACCGGCAGCGGGCGGGACATGTAGAAAAGGATCACCGCAGGTCCAGGCAGGCCCGCAACGCCGCCCAGAAATCCCGCAGCACCGCCGATTGCAGCCACCATCGCGCGCCGAACCCGTCCCTGATAGCGCAACCCCAGAATCAGGATCGTGAGCATGAACAGGGCAAGGAAACTGACGGCATATCGGAAGACCTTGGGGTCGACCTGCGTCAGGACCCACAACCCGACGGGCAGAACCAGAGCACAGCCCAATAGCAGACGCGCCAAATCGCCCCGATCCACAACGCGCCATGCGCGGCGCAGGTTGGGTAGCGGTCCGAAGATATCCATGATCGTCAGGCCGATCAGCGCCCCGAACGGGCCCAGGAACGGGGTGGCAATTGGCAGAAAGACCAGCGCGGTTCCAAAACCGGAAAACCCGCGTACGATGCCGCCCAAAGTGGCCGCAAAAAAGATAACGGCCAGCCCCGTGGGGGACTGGCCGAACAGATCAGGCGTCCACATTTGCGAACTGATTGCCCGCATTATTGGACGGTTTCGACCAGTCGCGCTTGACACCCAGCCACAGCAGGATGGTCGAGGCCACGAAGACCGAGGAGTAAGTACCAACAATCACGCCCCAAATCATCGCGAAGACAAAGCCGCGGATCACGTCTCCGCCTAGGACATAGAGCGAGATCAGAGCCAACAGTGTGGTGACCGAGGTCATCACCGTCCGGCTAAGCGTTTCGTTGATCGAGATGTTCAGGACCTCTTTCAGATCCTTCTTCTTGTACTTCCGCAGGTTCTCGCGCACGCGGTCGAACACGACCACGGTGTCGTTCAACGAGTAACCAACGATGGTCAGAAGCGCCGCGATGATGGCCAGATCGAACCGAATCTGCAGCTCCGAGAAGATACCGATGGTCAGGATCACGTCATGAACCAGCGCGGCAACAGCACCCAATGCGAACTGCCATTCGAAGCGCAACCAGATATAAACAAGCACCGCGCCGATGGCCAAGGCCACCGCGATGACGGCGGTCTGAATCAACTCGCCCGAGACTTTGGGTCCGACGGATTCGACGGAGACAAACTGAATGTCTGGTGCGGCGGTTTTCAGGGCCTCTTGAACCGCTGTAACAGTCGCGGCCGACACGGCCTCGGCCTCGGCCTGCGCCTGAATACGGATCATCGCGACATTTTCATCGTCCGCAAAAGTGGGATCGAAAATCTCGGTAATCGTCACATCGCCCAATTCCAGCGGAGCAATAGCCCCACGGTAAGCGCCCACATCCACAACTTCTGCGCTTTGGATCCGGATCGTGGTTCCACCACGGAAGTCGATGCCGAAGTTCAGCCCCTGCAGCAGGAAGGAGGTGAACGCCACAATCATCATCAGGGCCGAGATGCCCAGCCAGATTTTCCAACGGCTGAAGAAATCGAACGAGGTGTTCTGGGGTACGAGTTTAAGTCTCATGTCAAACCTCGATCATTTTCGGACGGCGGCGCTCGAACCACGTGACGATCATCAGTCGCGTCACGAAGATCGCGGTGAAGACCGAAGTCAGGATACCCAGGCCGAGGGTGATTGCGAAGCCGCGTACCGGTCCGCTACCCATGGCGAACAGGATGGTTGCCGTAATGAATGTCGTGACGTTTGCGTCCAGAATGGCCGACAGCGCTTTTTCATAGCCAAGCTCGATGGCACGCGCCGGACCTCTGGCAGATTTCAGTTCCTCGCGGATACGCTCGAAGATCAGCACGTTGGCATCCACCGCCATACCGACAGTCAACACGATGCCCGCGATACCCGGCAGGGTCAGCGTTGCCCCGATCAGCGACAGCAGGCCAAACAACAGACCGACGTTAATGATCAGCGCGATGTTGGCGAATATGCCAAACAGCCCATAGCTGAGCGCCATGAAGGTCAGCACGGCCACAAAGGCCACAATCGTTGCCACCTTACCTGCGTCGATGCTGTCTTGACCCAGCTCGGGTCCAATGGTTCGTTCTTCAAGGAATTCCAGCCCGGCAGGCAAAGCACCGGCACGCAGAAGAACGGCAAGGTTGGTGCTTTCTTCAACGGTGAAGTTACCGGTGATGATACCGGAACCACCCGGAATGTGGCTTTGGATCACAGGGGCCGAAATCACTTCGTCATCGAGAACGATCGCAAAAGGCTGGCCAATGTTCTCCAGCGTATAGTCGCCGAACTTACGAGCACCGGACGTATTGAACCGGAAGCTTACCGCCGGACGTCCGTTCTGGTCGAAGGACGGTTGGGCATCCACCAGCTCTTCACCGGTGACGACCGGCGCCGCTTCGACGGTGTAGAAAATGCCATTTTCGTCGATGGATGGAATGATCTTTTCGCCGATTCCCGGAACCGCATCCGGGTTGGTGCCCCGCCCGACAACGGGGTTGAAGGTCAGCTGTGCGGTGGTACCGATGATGTCCTTCAACTCACCCGCGCTACCGATCCCCGGAACCTGGATCAGGATACGGTCTGCACCTTGCCGCTGGATCGTCGGCTCGCGCGTGCCAACTTCGTCGATCCGGCGGCGGACAATCTCAAGTGATTGGCGCACGGTGCGGTCGTCCGAGGCCAGTTTTTCGGCTTCGGACAGTTGAACGACAATCGTGTCTCCATCCGACCGCGCCTCGATATCCGTGGCCCCTACGCCTGTCAGGGTCTGCACCTGACGGGCCAGTCCGCGCACAACCTCAAGCGCGCGGGACATGCCCTCGGGCTGGCTGATCTTTACGCGAATCTCATCGGGGGCCGAGTCTTGCTTGCGGATCGTGCCGACAGTCGCCCGCTCATCCCGCAGAGCATCGCGGATTTCCGGCCACATCGCCTCCATCCGGGATTCGTAGACATCGTCTACCTGAACTTCGGCCAGCAGATGCGCACCTCCGCGTAGATCGAGGCCCAGATTGACCAGAGAGGACGGCAGCCAGTTTGGCCACTGCGCCGCTTCGGCCTGCATTTCGGGGGTGTCGATGCCAAGCTCAATGGCGGCTTTGGCATCGTTGGATTGCTCGACGCGCGTATAAAACGCATTCGGCAGGGCCATCAGCAGGCCGATCACGCAGACCGACCAGATCAGAACCCGCTTCCAGGTATCAATTTGCAGCATTACCCTGCCTTTTCAAGGAATTGTCGCGCGAAGTTACTTCGCCGGTTCGGTTTTGTTCAGAACCTGCGCAATGGTCGATTTGACCACACGAACCTTGACGTTTTCGGCGATCTCGACCTCGATCTCGTTGTCGCCTTCCTTGACCTTCGACACCTTGCCGATCAGACCACCCTGGGTGACGACCTGATCGCCGCGGCGGACAGCCTCGACCATGGCCTGATGCTGCTTCATCTTTTTCTGCTGCGGACGGATCAGCAGGAAATACATGATCGCGAAGATCAGGATCAGCGGGAGAAACTGGGCGATTGCGCCACCTTCCATGGGATATTCCTTTGTTTTGGTGCTGCGGAAACGCTCCGCAAATTTGGCGAGAACCTATGCTCTGAGTTGCGCCTTTGCAAGCGAAGGCCGCGCCGAACTCCACCGGGATCTGACCACAGTGTGCAAAGAACAAGCCAGGCGTTGCAGATATGTCCTAGGCAGGTCACCGAAACTGGGTATAGTTTGGGCTAAGGGGGACATATGACACAACAATTCAAGCCCTTCCTTTTGCTGGCTTATTTTGTGACAGCACTGGCTGCCAGCCTTTGGCTCTCAGACGCTGTGTCGGCACAGGAAACACCGGCCGAGCCGGCGGCTTCTGAGGGTACGGAATCGGATGCCTTCGTCGCCCCGGTTATAGTGGACGGGGACGTGTTGTTCCGGGTCCGTGGGTCTAGTGCCCTGCCCGCCCCCGAACGAGCGGAGATTGTTCAGAACAAGATTGTCGAAGTCGCCGAAGCCTCGGACACGCCCAAGGTCGAGATCACATACGAAGAAACCGAGTTTGGTATCTGGACACTGGCTGATGGTGAGAGAATCTCGATCGTTACCGAAGCTGACGCCGAATTGGAACAGATGGAGCTGAGCGTTCTGAGTGTTTTACACGGGGACGCGATCAAACAATCCATTGAATCCTATCGCTCCAACCGCACCGAACAGGCGCGCGTTTCCGGTGCGATCGAGGCCGCCGCATGGACCTTGGGGTTTGTTGCGTTTGTAGTTGCGATCCTCTGGTTGCACCGTCGGATACGACGGAAGACACTGAAGTTTGTCTCGCGTCATCTTAAAGACGTGGAAACCGCGACGGCCAAAAGCGTTCAGGCCGAGGCGATTGCAGCGCTCGTCCGGTACGGGCTGAGTTTTGTTCTGCTAATCATCTTCTTCCTGGGTTTTTACTACTACCTTTCGTTTGTTCTACTGGCCTTCGCCGAAACCCGCTATTTCGCCCAGCTTCTGCTGACTTACCTGACAGAGCCTGTGCTGCTGATCTTCAAAGGCGTTATCAGTTACATCCCCAACATGATCATGCTGGGTTTGATCGCCTGGGTAACGATGTACATCATCAAGGGGGTGCGGGTGTTTTTTGACGCTGTCGAAGCAGGCTCATTCGATATGGGCGATTTCGAGAAGCACTGGGTCAGCCCAACCTTCAACATTGCACGAGTTGTCGTGATCCTGATCGCCTTGGTCTTCGCGGTCCCCTACATCCCTGGATCGGACTCGGCTGCATTCCAAGGCTTGACCATTCTCGTGGGCGCGATGCTGTCGCTTGGCGCCAATTCAGTCGTGTCAAACATGCTGGCCGGCCTGTTCGTGATCTACCGCCGGTCGACCTCGATCGGGGACCGCATTCAGATCGGCGACCATATCGGAGACGTGGTTCAGATCAAACTGATGGAGACGCACCTGAAATCCATCAAGAACGAGCTGATCTCGATCCCCAATGCCCAGTTGATGAATTCGGACGTTGTGAATTTCTCGAAAAAAACGGACGGCAGTGGGCTGTTGCTGCACACAACGGTCGGCATCGGATACGAAGAGCCACCCGAGAAAGTTGAGGCGATGCTGATCGAGGCCGCCAATCGCACCAAGGGCATCAAGTCCAAACCGGAACCCTTTGTTTTGTGGACGGCATTGGCAGATTACGCGATCAACTACCAGATAAACGGCTACACGACTCGGGGCAGCATTATCCCGAAAATCCGGTCGGACCTGCACCGCAACATTGTAGCGGTGTTCAATGAGAATGGCGTGCAGATCATGACGCCCTCTTACATGGCCGATCCGCCCGAACCCAAGATCCCGGTCGAGCATTGGGATGGCCATCTGGCGCACGAAACACACGAGGACACGGATAAGTCGTAAGCGGTGCTACAACCCGCCTTTCAGATGGTGCATAAGCGGTTTCAGTGATTCACGCATTTAAGGATCTGAACCATGCACGACATCCGCGCCATTCGCGAAAACCCAGCCGCCTTCGACGCCGCTCTTGCGCGCCGTGGGGACGCGCCGGTGTCGTCAGATTTGCTGAGGCTGGACGAAAGCCGCCGGGCCAAGATTCTGGCGGCTGAAACCGCGCAGGCCGAACAGAACAAGGCCAGCAAGGAAGTTGGCGCTGCCAAGGCCCGCGGCGACGAGGAAGAGTTCCAGCGTCTGCGCGCTCTGGTCTCGGAAAAGAAGGCCGAGATAGCCCAGATGCAGACCGAGGCCAAGGATTTGGATGCGCTGCTGACCGATCAGTTGATCCGCATCGCGAACCTGCCGGCCGAGGACGTGCCCGAAGGCGCTGACGAAGACGACAATGTCGAGGTCAACCGCTGGGGCACTCCACGTGCGTTGGATTTTGCGCCGAAAGAGCATTTCGAAATCGAAGCCGTTCAGAGCGGGATGGATTTCGAGACGGCGGCAAAACTTTCCGGCTCGCGTTTCGTGCTGCTGTCCGGCGGCGTTGCCCGCATTCACCGTGCGCTCGCACAATTCATGCTGGACACGCATATCAACGAGAACGAACTGACCGAGGTGAACGGCCCGGTTCTGGTTCTGTCTGAAATGATGCAGGGCACCGGCCAACTGCCGAAATTCGGCGAAGACAGCTATCAGACCCGCGAAGGCTGGTGGCTGATCCCGACGTCGGAGGTCTCGCTGACCAACATCGTCAACGACACGATGATCGAGGAAAGCTACCTGCCCCGCCGCTATACCGCGCATTCGCTCTGCTTCCGTTCGGAAGCCGGCAGCGCCGGCAAGGACACCCGGGGCATGCTGCGTCAGCACCAGTTCGAAAAGGTCGAGATGGTCTCGGTCACACATCCGGACAAATCGGATGACGAACAAAAGCGCATGCTGCGTTGCGCCGAGGGTATTCTGGAAAAGCTGGGCATCCCCTATCGCACCGTGATCCTGTGCACCGGCGACATGGGCTTTGGCGCGCGCCGGACCTACGACATCGAAGCGTGGCTACCGGGTCAGGATACGTATCGCGAGATCAGCTCGGTCTCGACCTGCGGTGACTTCCAGGCGCGCCGTATGAACGCACGGTTCCGTCCCGAAGGTGGTGGCAAGCCCGAATACGTTCACACCCTGAACGGTTCCGGTCTGGCCGTTGGACGCTGCCTGATCGCCGTTCTGGAAAACGGCCAGAACGCAGACGGCACCGTCACCCTGCCCGAGGTTCTGGCCCCTTATCTGGGCGGCAAGATGACGCTGCAGCTGGACGGCGCACTAGCATAAAAAAACGGCGCCGAATATCGGCGCCGGGTTCATAAGGCAGTAAGGTGAAGAAGGTTACTTCTTCGCCTTTTTCTTATCCTTCTTCTTATCTGTCTTTTTGTCTTTCTTTTTGTCGGCTTTTTTCTTGTCGGCCTTTTTGTCAGCTTTCTTTTTGTCGTCCTTCTTGGACTTTTTGTCCTTCTTGGCCTTGGCTTTTACCTTATCCTTGGCCTTGGAAAACACAGCCTCCATCTCTTGCAGCTTTTTGGCGGCTTTTTCAGCTTTCGCTTTGGCCTTTGCCTTCTTCCTGGCTTTCGCCTCTGCCAACTCGGCCGCTGCCTTTTCCTCTGCCGCCTTACGCGCTGCCTCTTCCGCCCGCTTCTCAGCAGCGGCGGTCGCAACTGTCTTGCGGGCCGCCGGTCGGCGCGTCGCGGGTTTTCTGGCCGGAGCGCGGCGCGCTGCAGGTTTAGTCGTGGTACGTCTGGTAGCAGCAGGTTTAGCGGCAACTGGTTTTGCCGCGGCTGGTTTTGCCGCGGCACGCTGTGCAGCCGCAGGCTTCGCGGCAATGGCTTCTTTTGCGGCGGCAATCAGCACAGCCGCGCGGGCTTCACCAATTCGGGGAACTTTGACCAGATCAGCGGGGGTTGCCTTGGCAATGGCTTCGGCGGTCTTGAAACCGTTGGCAGCCAAAGACTTTCCAAGCGCTTCACCTACACCTTTAATATCGGTCACTGCGGTCATTATCTGTCCTTTCTATTTCGCCCTTCGTTGTCGTATATACACTGGATATACAGACCTGCAAGCCAACGGCCGGGCAAGCATGTTGCTAATATCAGTTACTGTGGGCCAGATCGCCAGATCGATCTTTTCCGGGAAATGGAACAAGGCGCTTTGCATCTTCGTCCCAGAGTTTAAGATTCAAAGCGGCGACGGCTTCAGGGAACTTGATCCGACGCGGAGTGTATTCGGGCGGCAAGTTATAGTGGCATGCCCGTAACCGGTACGACGGTATCCGCGCGTTGAAGTGATGGATATCGTGCAGCGTAATGCAGGCCACCGCGTTGTCGAACCACCACCCGAAATCCAGCGCCGACGACCCCTGCAAAGCCGCCAGCTTGGGGTCAAGGTCCGGACGCCGGTCCCAATACGTATCCTCGAAATTATGCTGCAGGTAGACAAGGAAAACGCCCAACATTCCACCCAGCAATGAGAAAACCAGCCAGACGAGAATACCTGTCATACCAGCGATCAAATAAAGAAGTCCAAGGAACACAACTATCGACAAGTTGTGCAACAGCACACCGGTCATACCGAACCGAACGGTATTCTTCGGCCAGCGGTAGCGGATGAAGTAGGTGAACAACGCGCCAATGGGAACCAGGATGAACGGATTACGATAAAGGCGGTAGAACAGGCGCGTCTTCCAATCGGCCTCGTTCCATTCCCGCAGAGTCATTGTGTGGATTTCGCCGGTCTCGCGATGCTCGAGATTGCCGATGCCCGCGTGATGCAGGTTGTGGTTTTGCTTCATCACCTCGAAAGGCGCAAAGGTAAATGGTGACAGCCCGTGCCCGGCCCATTCATTTTGCGCGCGGATTTCGAACAACGAATGATGCCCGCAATCGTGCTGCAACACATAGAGGCGCACCGCCGAAAAGGCAAAGACGACTCCCGCCGGGATCATGATGTACCAACGATCTACGTAGACAATCGCCAGCGCGAGCGATGCAAAATACACCGCGAAAGTTCCAAAGTAGCTCAAGGCGGCCAATCTATTGTCCTGAACCGCGTATTGCCTTGTGTATTCCCTCAGATCCATCCAGCCGCTCCCCACGATGGTCAGGTCCAATGGTGTTTCAAAAATTGGTGCGGAAATTCCGCGTGAAAAAGCGCGCGCATGAACAGATGCACGCAAACGAATGCTAGCGCGGGGAATCGGGACTGTCACGCCCCTCAGCCGAAAATGCTGAAAATTGGCGCAGTTACGCGCGACCCTTGAGATGTTTGGCCAGAGCGCCCGCGTTCTTTTTGCGGCGTCCCTTATAGGGGTTCTTGTCGCCCTGTCCGCGCAAAGTCAGGCGGATCGGAGTGCCCGGCATGTCAAAGTCTTCACGCAGACCATTGACCAGATAACGGGTATAGCTGGCCGGCATTTTGTCTGGGTGCGAACACATGACCACGAACCCAGGCGGGCGGGTTTTGGCCTGAGTCATATAGCGCAGTTTAATCCGGCGGCCCTGCGGCGCTGGTGGTGGGTGCTGTTCCAGCATGGCGGTCAGCCAGCGGTTCAGAGCGGCCGTTGGAACGCGACGGTTCCAAACGTCATGGGCACGGAGGATGGCGGCGCGCAAACGCTCCAGCCCCCTGCCCGTTTTTGCCGAAACCGTAACAAGCGGCGCGCCACGCAGTTGAGGCAGCAAACGCTCGAACGACTCTTTCAGGTCCCGCAGCTTTTCCTGCTTGTCCTCTTCGATGTCCCACTTGTTAATGGCGACAACGACGGCGCGGCCTTCTCGCTCGGCCAGATCTGCGATGCGTAGGTCCTGTTGCTCAAAGGGAATTGCGGCGTCCAGAAGAACAACCACAACCTCGGCAAACTTTACCGCACGCAGGCCGTCCGAAACCGAAAGCTTCTCAAGCTTCTCCTGAACCTTGGCCTTTTTGCGCATACCCGCCGTATCAAAGATACGCATGGGCGTGCTTTCCCCGTCAGGGTCCGCCCAGTCGATACGCAAACTGATTGCATCGCGGGTAATTCCGGCTTCGGGACCAGTCAGCAAGCGATCCTCACCGATAATCTTGTTGATCAGCGTGGACTTTCCGGCGTTCGGACGGCCCACGACCGCGACCTGTAGTGGCTTGGCCGCTGTGATCAGAGGCGTTTCGCCCTCTCCATCCTCGTCTAACTCGATATCGGTTTCCGGTGCATCCTCAACGGCCTTTTCCTCGGCAGCATCAGCCAAAGGCATCAGCTGAGTGTAAAGGTCGGTCATGCCCTCACCATGCTCACCCGACAGGCGAATCGGCTCGCCAAGACCCAGGTTATAAGCCTCGAGTACACCCGCATCTGCCGCGCTGCCTTCGGCCTTGTTGGCAGCCAGGATCACGTGTTTGGAGCGTTTGCGCAGAATTTCGGCGAACATTTCGTCGGTTGGGGTGATGCCGACCCGAGCATCAATCATGAACAGGCAGACATCGGCCATATCCACAGCGCGCTCGGTCAGGCGGCGCATCCGGCCCTGAAGGCTGTCATCGGTTGCGTCTTCAAGACCAGCAGTGTCGATCACGGTAAAGCGAAGATCACCCAGACGCCCTTCGCCTTCGCGCAGGTCGCGCGTCACGCCGGGCTGGTCGTCGACCAGAGCCAGACGTTTGCCCACAAGGCGATTGAACAGGGTGGATTTGCCCACATTCGGGCGCCCCACGATGGCGAGGGTCAGCGACATGATACTCAACTTTCAAGACTCAGACGCGCCCTTTAGCGCATCTTGCTGTCAACGGAAAGCGTGCAAATCACCTTTGGTGGACACGACGTACAGTGTCTGCCCCGCCACAACCGGCGCTGTTGTGGCGCCGCCCGGCACTTCAACGCGGTTCACCAGCGTTCCATCGACAGGGTTGAAGAAGCGCAGGTAGCCGTCATTCGAGGCGATAACGATGCGACCGCCTGCGAGGATCGGACCATAATGCGCGTAGATCGGGCCACGGCGACCCGGCTTGTCCTTGACAAAGCCCGGTAGGTCCTGCGCCCAGACAATCGCTCCGGTGGCCGCGTCGAGCCGGACCAACTGGCTGCGGTCGCTGATCAGGAAAATGCTGTTGCCAGCAGGCCAGACCGTATCGACGGCGCCCTCGTCTGCGGTCCAGATCCGATCCCCGGAATTGGCGTCAAAAGCAACGGTCCGTCCGGAATGGTTGCCGATATAGATCGTGTCGCCCACGACCATTGGCCCACCGGTGACATCAACAATCTGCGCGGCCGCTCTGCCACGGCGCCCACCTGCAACGGATGCGTTCCAGCGGCGAATACCCCCCCGACGGAAAGCGGCCGCGATGTCGCCCGAGCCAAAGGCAAAGACGGCAAAGTCCGAAGCGATCACCGGCGCCGGTGCGCCCAGAACGTTACCAACGCTGGGTGTGCCCTGAACCTGCCAGGCGATCCGCCCATCCTTGGTATTGACGGCCCACCCGGTTTCATCACCGGCAACAAGATACAGAATCCCGTTGCTGACAAGAGGTGCCCCGCTGCCTGTCGCGTTCAATCGTTTCTGCCAGCGGACGTTACCGGACCTCGCATCCAGTGCCGTCAAACGGCCATATCCGGACGAAATGTACAGCACGCCGTTGTCATAGGCCAAACCGCCACCGGTGGCGTCGGAATCGCCATCATTCGGCGGAATTAGGTTGGTGCTCCACACGACCTGACCCTGCGGCGACAACGCGGATACTGTCGCGCCCGCATCCAGCGTGTAGATCAGCCCCCCTGCGACAACCGGCTCTGCGGTGATCCGCTGCTTGCGCGAGTCCCCCTGACCGATCGATGTAGACCAGACCCTCTGCGGTGTGGCGCGCAACTGGGCATTTGTTGTACGGAACGCAGCTGTGCCCGCACTTTGTGGCCAGCTGGCATTGGCTTTTTGCGACGGCAGGCTGATCGGCTTGGAACCGCGGGTCACCACCGTTTCGGTATCGGACGCCGGCCGGATATCTTCACGCGGACCGGGCAGAATGACTTCGGGTTCCTGACAGGCGGCGACCATGGTCAGGGAAAGGGCTGCCACCGGCAATCCAATACGAGAAAATAGACTTGCTACCATGATCTTCCGAACTCGCCTGTGATTTTTCGTTCCGCCACCGGATCAGCCCTGTTGGGCGACCAGAGGTTTCGGTTCACCGCCCAACGCAACAATCAGCTGGGCCGCGCGCTGCTGTAAATCCACCCCGACTTCCGCGTCCTGACGCAGCGTTTCCAACCGCGCGATGGCTGCGTCGACATTGCCCTCGGACACATCAATCAGAGCCAGCTGTTCTTCGGCCAGAAGACGCAGCGGAGCACCCGGTGCGGCGAGCGCCTCGAACTGGAGGCGGCGATCGGCTGCGGGCAATGTCTCGGTTTGCAGCAACAGCGCCTTGAAGGTTGCGATCGCACGATAGATTTCCGGAAGATCACCCTGGGATGCAATGGTGTTCAGGCTGCTGACCGCATCCTGTTCCGAACCAGCCTCGACCTGAGATGCCGACAAAAGCATGTTGAGAATCGCGTCTCCACCCGGTGACTGGACCTCAACAGCGGCGAGGCTTGTCGCTCGCTCTTCCGACTGATTCTGC
This sequence comes from Ruegeria sp. BF12, assembly GCF_056538705.1. Lineage (NCBI taxonomy): Bacteria > Pseudomonadati > Pseudomonadota > Alphaproteobacteria > Rhodobacterales > Roseobacteraceae > Ruegeria > Ruegeria sp. BF12. Next base: position 396,006 of record NZ_JBQFTP010000001.1, read on the forward strand.
GCCAGCGCGGCCAGAATAGAGTCGCCCAGATCCTGCGCCTGGCTGGTTGCGCGTGACTTGCGGATCTCATTGAAAGCAGCGCCGCCCACGATCAGAACAACCGCAACCACACCGATCCAGCCCCACCTGCGCAGCAATAGGAACAGGCGGTCTCGGCGCACCTCTTCGGTCACCTCATCAATAAAACTGTCGACGTCGCTCATCCCTGCCCTCCGGGGCTGCATCCTTGGTGTATGGCGCCATGTCATACCCCGGCACCATCGCCAAGCCAAGAGCCCGATTTTGCACAATCCCGAGGGGGGTAAGCGCTCTTGTGCAAAAAAATAAACCGAACTATTCAGTTTAGCGTGGAAAAGGTACATAATCGTCCCCACTTTCTAGCATGAGCGCCAAAATAACCTTGGCCAAGAATTCTGGGAGTAGTCCTGCATGCGATTGATTTCATTGGCAAATGCCGCCTTGGTGATTGTTATTCTGTTTTTGTTGGTTTTCGAACGTGACACTCTGTTTGCCTTTGCCGGACGAGCAGAAGCCGATGCTGGCCCCGAAGCCGGGACCGATTCCGGCGACGGAACTGCCGTGGATCAAGCGACCATCGGCGTAGTTGCCGTAAGGTCAACTGCGCGCGAAATTGACAGCGCCGTGCTGTTGCGTGGTCAGACGAAGGCAAATCGCCAGGTTGAAGTTCTGGCCGAAACCACGTCGACCGTCATCTCGGAACCCAAGCGCAAGGGTACTTTTGTCGAAGCGGGCGACCTGCTGTGCGAACTGGACCCGGGCACCCGCCCCGCCAGCCTGGCCGAGGCAATGGCAGGTAAACTCGAAGCCGAAAGTCGTATCCCCGAGGCCGAGGCCCGTCTGGAGGAAGCCCACGCCTTGGTTGCCGAGGCTCAGATCAACCTGACCGCCGCCAACAAGCTGTCCGAAACCGGGTTTGGTTCTGAAACCCGCAGAATCTCGAGCGAAGCCGCCATGCGGACGGCTGAAGCAGGGATCAAGACCGCCGAAGCCGGGCTTGAGGCCACGCGCGCGGGAATCGAAGCCGCAACAGCCGAAGTCGAAGCCGCTAAACGCGAGATCGACCGGCAGACGATCGAAGCCCCCTTCAAGGGCCTGCTGGAGAGCGACACCGCCGAACTTGGCAGCCTGATGCAGCCCGGTTCGCTGTGTGCGACGGTCATTCAGCTGGACCCCATCAAACTGGTCGGGTTTGTCCCGGAAACCGAGGTTAACCGTATCCTCGTCGGCTCTGAGGCGTCGGCGCAGCTTGTAACCGGCCTGCAGGTCGCCGGTCGTGTGACCTTCCTTAGCCGTTCGGCGGATGAAACGACCCGTACTTTTGAGGTCGAGATCACGGTTCCGAACCCGGAACTTGCTATTCGGGATGGCCAAACCGCCGACATCCGCATCTCGGCGGATGGTGCCAAGGCGCACTTCTTGCCGCAATCTGCATTGACCCTGAACAACGAAGGTCAGGTCGGTGTCCGTACGGTCGGCCAGGGCAACGTGGTCGATTTCCAACCCATCGTCTTGCTGCGTGACACTGCAGAAGGTGTCTGGGTCGGCGGCCTGCCGGAAACAGTGGATATCATCGTCGTCGGGCAGGAATTCGTGACTCGCGGTGTTACGGTTAAGCCCACATATCGGGAAGCTGCAAAATGACCGGAATAGTCAGTTGGGCCGCCGACCGGGCCAGAATGGTTCTGGCCTTCATCGCCATCTCGCTGGTGATCGGCGGGTTTGCTTATGTCAGCCTGCCGAAAGAAGGCGAACCGGATATCGATATCCCGATGCTTTTCGTATCGGTTCAGTTCCCCGGCATTTCGGCTGAGGACAGCGAAAGCCTTCTGGTCAAGCCAATGGAAACCGAGATGGCCGATCTCGACGGGCTGGACAAGATGACCGCAACCGCCGCCGAGGGCTACGCGGGTATTCTGATGGAGTTCGAGTTCGGCTGGGACAAGTCCGCCACCATCGCCGATGTGCGCGATGCGATGAACACAGCTCAGAGCAAGTTTCCTGACGGAGCCGAGCAGTACACGATCACCGAGGTCAATTTCTCGGAATTCCCCATTGTCATCGTCAACCTGACAGGGGCTGTCCCGGAACGCACAATGGCACGCGTCGCCAAAGACTTGCAGGACGATCTGGAAGCGATGGATTCCGTTCTGGAAGCTGGGATCGCGGGCAATCGGGATGAGCTGTTGGAGGTGATTATCGACCCTCTGCGACTTGAGGCATACAACGTCACAGCGGCGGAACTCATCGACGTCGTCCGCAACAACAACCAGTTGATCGCGGCCGGTGAGGTCGAAACTGAACAAGGTACATTCTCGGTCAAGATCCCGTCGTCCTTCAAAACCTCGCAGGACGTGTATGACCTGCCAGTCAAGGTCAACGGTGACCGGGTTGTCACGCTGGGCGAGCTGGCGCAGGTCAACTATACCTTTGAAGATCGCGAAGGCACGGCCCGTTTCAACGGTGAACAGACCGTCGCGTTGCAGGTGGTCAAGCGCAAGGGCTTTAACCTGATCGACACGGTCGAAGGGGTGAAAGAGACCATTGCCGCTGCACAGGCGAAATGGCCGCCCGAGATGCAGGCTGCCATCCAGCTTGGCACCTCGAATGACCAAAGCCGCATTGTCGATTCGATGGTCAGACAGCTCGAAGGCTCGGTTTTGACCGCGATCGCTCTGGTTATGATCGTTGTTCTGGCCTCGCTCGGCACCCGCGCGGCACTGCTTGTGGGTTTTGCAATCCCAACCTCATTCCTGCTGTGTTTCGCCTTTCTGGCGATGATCGGGGTTACAATCTCGAACATGGTGATGTTCGGGCTGATCCTGGCCGTGGGGATGCTGGTCGATGGGGCCATCGTTGTCGTGGAATATGCCGACAAACGCATCAAAGAAGGCGTCGGCCCGATGCATGCCTATGTTGAGGCAGCACAGCGGATGTTCTGGCCCATCGTGTCGTCGACCGCCACAACGCTTTGTGCCTTCCTGCCCATGCTGTTCTGGCCCGGCGTTCCGGGCGAGTTCATGAAGATGCTACCGATCACCCTGATCTTCGTTCTGTCGGCATCGCTGGTTGTGGCTCTGATCTATCTGCCGGTTGTAGGCGGGGTCTCGGGGCGGGTGAGCCGAGTGTTTGACCGCATCTCTGACTGGTTGCGCGCGAGAACCGCATGGTGGGTACGTGCCATTATGATCCCGCCGGTTCTGTATATGATGTTCCTCGGCGCGATGCAGATGGTAAATCCCGATTACCTGATGCCCGGATCGTCCGCTGGCGGTGTGGTGCTTGGTGCCCTGTTGCTGATGTTCGGGGCCTTTGGCGGATCGATCACGCTGAGCGCGGCCAAAATTCAGCGCGCGCCTGATAACCATGTGCACACTGCCCGGGAACACACCAACTTTGGTTATGTGATGAAGTTCTTGGTCGGCAATCCAATCATGCCAATTGTGTCCATCGTGGCGATCGGTTTCGCTGTTGTCACGGTGATGACCGCCTTTGGTAACAACAATCGCGGTGTCGAGTTCTTTGTGGAAACCGAGCCGGAACAGGCCACGGCCTATGTCCGCGCACGGGGTAACCTTTCGCTGACGGAAAAGGACGCGATGGTTCTGGCCGCCGAAGAGATCATCAGCGCGCATCCTGCGGTCGTCAACGTCTTTGCCTTTGCTGGCGAAGGCGGGTTGAATCAGAACACCGGCGGTGCAGAGGCCCCGGCTGATACAGTGGGTCGTGTCCAGTTCGAGATCATCCCGTGGGAGGACCGGCCCAATCTGTCCGAACCGATTTTGGGCGGCCTGCTGGATCGCGAAACCATTGCGCCGGAATATGATGGAAACGTGGTTCTCGACGATTTGACTGCTGATCTGGCAAACCTGCCGGGCTTCATCGTTGATATCCAACCGCTGGAACAGGGTCCGGCCTCGGCCAAACCGGTTCACCTTCGCATCAGGGCGGATGGCTGGGAAGACCTGACCGCGGCCACCGTGGCCGCACGGGAAGTGTTCGATGAGACCCCGGGCTTGATCAAGATCGAAGACTCGCTCCCCCTGCCCGGCATCGACTGGCAGATCGACGTGGATGTCGCCAAAGCTGGCCGTTTCGGCGCGGATGTGGCGACCGTAGGCGCGATGGTTCAACTGGTCACGCGCGGGCTGTTGCTTGGCGAAATGCGCCCTGAAAGTGTGGACGAGGAAATCGAAATCCGCGTCCGCCTGCCCGACGAGGATCGGGTTCTGTCCACGCTCGATACGCTCAAGGTGCGCACACCCGATGGTCTGGTGCCACTGTCGAACTTTGTCACGCGTAAGCCGGTGGCCAAGCTGGCCGAGATCAACCGGATCAACCAGCAGCGCTATTACGATGTGAAGGCCGATGTTGAGCCGGGACTGAGCAAGGTTGTGACCGACAATCCGGACGGAACCGAACAGCGCCTGGCCGTTGTGCGTGAGGTCGTCGAAGGGGTCGAACCTGTCGGGGCAACCTTTACAGGTCCAACGGGTAAAACCTTTGAACTGGTTACGCTGACGGGAGCAGAGAACGTCGACGCCTTGCGTGCTGGTATCGACTCTGGTGACGCCCGGATCAGCCTGATCAACGCGAACGAACGCATCGCGGTTCTGACCGAATGGTTGAACACCAACCCGTTCGCCAACACCGTCAGCTGGGAATGGACCGGGGATCAGGAAGAACAGGCCGAAAGCCAGGCCTTCTTGTCCAGCGCGTTTCTGGCCGCCCTTGGGCTGATGTTCGTCATCCTGCTGGCGCAGTTCAACTCGTTCTACAACTCGGTTCTGGTTCTGCTGGCTGTTGTCCTGTCGACCACCGGTGTTCTGATCGGGATGATGGTCATGCAGCAGCCCTTCTCGATCATCATGACCGGGACCGGGATTGTGGCTCTGGCGGGGATCGTGGTGAACAACAATATTGTTCTGATCGACACCTATCAGGAATACAGCCGCTATATGCCCCGGATCGAGGCGATCATCCGAACGGCCGAGGCACGTATCCGTCCGGTTCTGTTGACCACGCTGACAACGATGGCCGGTCTGACACCGATGATGTTCGGCTTGTCGCTGGACTTCATCAACGGCGGCTATTCCATCGACAGCCCGACCGCGCTGTGGTGGAAGCAACTGGCGACTGCGGTTGTGTTTGGTTTGGGCATCGCGACGGTTCTGACCCTGATCGTGACGCCATCGTTCCTGGCCTTGCGTGTCTGGGTAACGACCTATGCGATCTGGACTGGCAAAGCTCTGGCACGTGTCACTGCCGGTCGGTCCAGCCAGGTCGCTCAGGACATGGCCGTTGGCCGTGCTGCTATGCAAGCCCAGGCTACAGAAGTCGTGTGGGATGATGAAGCCGTCGCTGCGGCAGACCCGGATACCCGGAAAGATGATCGCCCCGATCACCCGCCCAAAACGCCCCTCAAGGCGGCTGAATAACGTAAATGGCGAACCCCGGGGTTCGCCATTTTTCTTTGCGCAGGATTAATCGGTGAACACGTATTCACCCAGATCACACAGATCCAGGCCATAGTCTTCGACCAAAGAACCATCGTGGAAAGCGCCACGAATGTCGTAGATGCATGTGGTCAACCCGTCCGCGATAACAACGTCGGCTTCGTAGTCGGGGGCGAGGTAGCCGCCGCGCAGCAGGTTGCCTTCCCAATCACTGGACGACGCGGGCGAGACATTGAACTCGACCAGATCCGCACTGGAGTCATTTACCACCAGAAATTCAAGATCATCGGCAAATGCCGAAGTCGCCATAAGTACAGTTGCGGTCAACGCTGCTGCTGCACGCATTTTCATCAGTTATTCCTTTGTTTAGGGTTCGGTCAAAGCACCAAGCACTATGCCTGTCGGTAAATTGTCATCAACGAAAATATTCGTCAAATTAATCTTGAGTGAACGAAGTCAGATTGCACTTTGTGTTGCCGGGAAATCAGATCTTTGTTCCGATGATCCCGCCATTCTCAAGCGTAAAGAAAAATGGGCGCTTGAAGTCAGAGTTTTCGAAGAACTCATCAGTCGCTTTTCGAGCACCACTCCAGTGCCCATAATCATCGACAATAATCACTCCCCCTGGTGACAACCGGGGATACAAGACCTCGAGTTCCAATTTTGTTGAATCATGCCAATCCGTATCCAAACGCAGGAACGAAATCTTTTCAGGCAAGTTTTCTTCCTGTCTCAGCGTCTCCAGGACGTCCCCCTTGCAGAACTGAAACATGTCGGGGGCAAGATCAAAGCCCGCCAAATTGGATTTTACTTCCTGCAGCGACGCCAGGCACCAATCGGACCCTTCTTCAGTTTTCTTGCGCTCGAATTCATCCAAGGCCGGTGCGCCGGCCTGATCGACATCATCCTGCGTCGGTGCCGTCATGCCCGTGAAGGTATCGAACAAATAACACTTCCGCGGGTCGTTCCGGTGTGTGAAAACTTTAGCCGCGATTGCCACATTGCCCCCGCGCCACACACCACATTCGACAAAGTCACCAGGTATCTTTTGTTTGACGACGTGAAGCGCGGACAGCGCAGTGGCAAATGCCGAGTGGCGACCAACCATAGTCATTTTTTCCCTGCACACGGCGCGCACCAATTGTGCCTCCGGTCTGGAAAGTTCTTTCCTATCCATGCAGATACTCGGCCCCAGAAGAAAACTGAAATTTCATCGGCCACGTGTATTTCGTCCCGAAACGCGCGTCAATTACGGGCACAGAGTAGTCGGTCTGATCTGCTAACCGTCCTCGGCCCGTGCGCCAAAAGACACAGTGAACATGGCCGACGGATCAGGCGGCATCAGCTTGCTGGCGGCTCCACAGTTGCGCGTACCGGCCTTCGCGTCTCAAAAGCTCGTCATGGGTGCCCTGCTCCAGAATCTCACCCTGTTCCAGCACCACGATCCGATCCGCCTCGGCAATGGTGCTGAGGCGATGGGCGATCGTCAGAACCGTACGCCCCTCACCTGCCCGCGCCAGAGCGTCCTTGATGTCCTGCTCGGTGTCCGTGTCCAGCGCCGAGGTCGCCTCGTCCAGCAACAGGATTGGCGGATTCTTCAGCAATGTGCGCGCGATTCCGACACGCTGCTTTTCACCGCCTGACAGTTTCAGGCCACGTTCCCCAACTTTGGTGTCGTAACCTTCGGGCAGCGTAACGATGAAATCGTGGATCTGAGCGGCCTTGGCTGCGGTTTCTACATCTTCCTGCGTAGCGCCGTCGCGGCCGTAGGCGATGTTGTAGCGGATGGTATCGTTGAACAGCACCGTGTCCTGCGGCACCACACCGATGGCTGCATGCAGGCTGTTCAGGGTGACATCGCGCACATCCTGCCCGTCGATTTTCAGAGCCCCACCGGTCACATCGTAGAACCGGAACAGCAGACGCCCGATAGTGGACTTACCCGACCCGGTCGCCCCAACTATCGCAACAGTCTGACCGGCTGGAACCGTAAGCGAGACACCTTTGAGGATCTCCCGATCCGCATCGTAGCCAAAGCGGACGTTGTCCAATGTCACTTCGCCGCCATTGACCACTAGATCAGGCGCGCCGGGCTTATCCTTGACCTCGGCAGGTTGCTCCAGAAGATCGAACATCTGCCCCATATCGACCAGCGACTGGCGAATTTCCCGATATACGGTGCCCAGAAAGTTCAGGGGCACGGTAATCTGGATCATATAAGCATTCACCATGACAAAATCGCCGACGGTCAGCGACCCGTTCTGCACGCCGATCGCAGCCAGCACCATCACCCCAATCAACCCGCAAGTGATCAGAAAAGACTGTCCAAAATTCAGGAAGGCCAGCGAATACGCCGTCTTCAGCGCGGCGCCGGCATAGGCTTTCATCGAAACGTCATACCGGTCAGCTTCGCGCTGTTCAGCATTGAAATACTTGACGGTTTCGAAATTCAGCAAACTGTCGATGGCGCGTTGATTGGCCTCGGTATCCTGATCGTTCATCTCACGCCGCAGCTTCACGCGCCATTCCGTCACTGCGAAGGTGAACCAGATGTACAACGCGATGGTGACCGCGACGACAACCAGATACCAGACATCGAACAGCCACATCAGGATGATCGCAACCAGCAGCAATTCCAGGATCAACGGTCCAATGGAGAACAGCAGAAACCGCAGCAGGAACTCCACACCTTTCACGCCGCGCTCAATGATCCGGCTGAGTCCGCCGGTCCGGCGCGTCACATGGTAACGCATAGACAACTGGTGAATGTGCTGGAACGTCTCAAGCGCCAATGCACGCAGCGCACGCTGCCCCACCGGGGCAAAAGCCGCGTCGCGCAGTTGCTGAAAGCCAACGGTCATCATCCGCGCGACGCCGTAGGCGACGGTCAGGCCCACCGCACCCAGAGCCAAAGGCGGAACACCTTCGCCCGCCAGACTGTCGACCGCGCCTTTGTAAAGGATGGGCGTATAAACCGCGATCAGCTTGGCCAACACCAACATGCCCATGGCCAGCACGACGCGTCGTTTCACCCACGGTTGATCCTCGGGCCACATATAAGGCGCGACCTTCCGGATCGTGCGCCAACCAGAGCGGCGTTCATCGGGCGTGGGCATATCGGCTGAGGTCATCGGCGCTGTTCGTCTCATCACGTACCTGATCTGCGGTCAGAGATAGGCCCTGGACCCCGCAAGGGCCAGAGGCAAAAATTATTCCGGGATTGTGAAAATCTGCCCTGGATAGATCAGGTCAGGGTCACGGATCGAATCCCGGTTGGCCTCGAAGAGCCTGACATAAAGGATGCCATCTCCGAAACGGTCACGGGAAATGGCCCATAGCGTGTCGCCTTCCTGTACGGTAACCGAACGGATCGGGGGCGTTTCCTGCTCGTCCTCTGACACATTTGTACCCTCAGCGGCGCGAAGAACCTCAAGCGGCTCGCGTTTGAACGGGGTTTCCAATCGACTGACGACTGTGCCATCCGAAGCAACCTCATCCACACGCAGGGTGTAAACGCCCGGGTCGATCCCTTCGAGCTCACTGCGCCACTTACCGTCATCGACAGGGGAAAGATCGGCGACCAGTTGATTATCCAGATACAGCCGCACTGCAGACCCGTCCGGCACCCGACCGGTAAGTTCCACGTCGCCAACGTCCGAATACCCGATCGTATCCAAAGCAACTTCGTCCGATGCGCCTTGCTCTGACGGTGGCTGTACCAGCTCGACCCCGTCTTCACCTGAACGCAGGATGGCAACCTGTTGGTTCTGTTCGGCTTCCTCTGCAACCTCATCAGCTGCTTGCTCTGCCTGATCTTCGGTCGGCTCTGGCGTTGCTTCCGCCGTCTCAACTTCAGTCTCGGGCGACGCGGTCGCATCAGCTGTGGCTTCCTGTGCGGAGGTTTCCTCATCACTCGCTTCAGATGCGTCAGCGGAAGGCGTAGTTTCAGCCGTTTCAGCGCTCGCAACGTCCTGAGTTTCCGGCTGCGGATCAGGCAGGGCGGCAATCAGGTAGTCGTCCGAACGCACGGGCTGACCCTCGTCAGCTGTCTCAAGCGTCAGTCCACGCGCGTCTTCCGAAAACGGGATGGAAAGGAATTCTGCAAACTGACCCGTATCATCGACGGTAAAGCTGTGAACCGGTTCTCCGTCCAGCAAGACGCGAACATCTGCGCCGGGCTCAGCGTTGCCCGACAGGACCGTATTGCCATCCGGCTCAACAAAGATCTGGTCCAGCGTCGGCGGCGTTGTCCCGGCATCGACCTCAGCTGTTTGTTCTGCCGCCGGTGCAGGCTCGGCACTGTCCTGATCGCTCGCTGTTTCGGTGGTTTCCGGTTCGGCGTCCGACTGCGCCTGATCCTCAGCCGCCGGAGAACTGGTCGGAGCCGGGCTGGCCACCTCCGAGGTCTGAACTGCCACATCCGATTGCGACGTCGCGTCTTGTGAGACGTTCCCGAAGATGCCGGACAGGTACAACCCACCTGCCCCAACCAAAGCAACGATGCCGGCGATCACCCCCCAGGTGAAAGTTCCGGAGCTTTCGCTTCCCGACTTGGAGTTCATTCTTTTCCTTTCGCTCCGCAGCGCAAGTGCTTTGAGTATAACACATTCTGCCTGACGGTTGAGCCAATCTATCAATCCCGCTATCACGGGTCAAAAGCCCAGACACAAGCCCGGAGAAGCCATCTTATGTCTCAGAAATCTGTCTGTGTGTACTGTGGGTCACGAAATGGCGCGAATTCCGCGTATTCCGAGGCCGCGCGCACGTTTGGAGAGTTGCTGGCCAAGGAGGGCTGGCGGCTGGTCTATGGCGCCGGGGATGTGGGCCTGATGGGTGAAGTTGCGCGATCAGCGCAGGCTGCTGGCGGAGAAACCTTTGGCGTGATCCCGGTGCACCTTGTGAAACGGGAGGTCGGCAAAACAGACCTGACGCATTTCGTCATTACCGAAACGATGCACGAACGCAAAAAGGTAATGATCATGAACGCCGACGCTGTCGTTGTGTTGCCCGGCGGACCTGGATCGCTGGACGAGTTGTTCGAGGCGCTGACATGGCGGCAGCTGGGCCTGCATGACAAACCCATTCTGGTCATGAATGTGGATGGCTATTGGGATGCGCTGCATGACTTGCTGCAGCAGGTCATCGGTCAGGGATTTGCGGAACAATCGCTATCAGAATTCATCACGTGGGTCGAAGATCCAAACACCGCAATGTCCACGCTGAGACAGGTGTTGACGTAATCGGGCAGAACAACGGGCGGTCAAAGCCGCCCGTCTTTTTTTGGCAAAACTCAAGTTGCGGGTGCCAGACGGTTTCTCAGCACCTGCTCGACCTTGTGAAGTGGGTGGTTGGTCAGGGTTTTGTCGACTTCGGCAATAACCTTGGCCAGCACTTCACTGTGCAACCGCCGACGCAACAGCCCCAGAACATGCGGGCTGGCCACCAGAACCAGTCGGTTATAGGCCCCTTTCAACCCTTTGCGGTTCAGAAGATTGGCAACATCCTGAACAAATAGGGATTTCGCATGGGTTTTCCATTTGTTTTCTTCGACCGCAGATTTCTGATTTGGCGCCGTGTCGAAACGACGGCCAGCCCGGTCAGAAGGCTTCGTGTTTGGTCCGTCGCTTTCTTCCACCGATACGACAACCAGATTTGGGTCTTCGGCGTCCGTGACGTTCTCCATGAACAGCGCCTTTTCCCCGTCGGCAATAACAACCCATGTTCCCTGTGCAAGTTCGACCATTGTGTTCTCCTGTAGTGGCGTTTTCTTAGCCATCCCTCATGCGTCAGACACACCTCACCCGAGACGCGCCGACGATGATCAGCGCGTTGCCTGACGGTTTTCTTAGTGGTTCGCGGCTCTCTCCCTCCGCCCACTTTAGCTAGGTATTGCCGGGCGGCGTACAATAGGTCTCAATTCGAAAGTTGACGTATCGGCAGGTTTTTTCCTGCGGTGGCTTCACGGGGTCATGTCAGCACTGTCAAACGGAACTTTTCGATGACGTCCACTATGCGGACAACGCTGCCGTTCAGTCGTGTAAATTTCCTACCCAGCGAAAGTACAAAACTCTGTTTGGTACTGGGTTAGAAGTGCCAACAGTTGGCGAGCTTGCGTTTCATCGGAGATCGAACCCATGGAAAAAAGCACAGATGAGACCGCTCGTTCGATTTCTACAATAGATGAGGGCTGTGTTCGACTTATCGGAGTGTAGGGAGGTAAGAAATGTAGTTCGAACATGGCTATCCCTTTTGAGGATTCATCTATATCAGCTTCGAACGAAAGCTCTTCACCAAGAGATACTGTCGGGCTAGGCACCAGCGTGCGACTGAGGTCAAAGGTGATTTCAGTTAGAATTTCCTCTATACCGCTTCGCTCATCAACGCTGGTACGTCTTGCAGTAATTTCGCAGCTCTGAACGCGCATCTCTTGCCGGAATATTCTAGAAGGATTGTGCTCTGACAAAGAGCCAATTTCTGTGTTGGAAAAGGCTTGCTGTGATGTTGTAGATACCCTCTCAATTTCTCCGGCAAGTAAATACTGATTTTCAGCATCTTGGGTATTTTCTGCGAAAGTGGCCGAACCAACGAGAACGAGAACAAGAGCTAAAACTTTGTTAGGTATCATTACTTTGCAATTTCCAATTCGAATGTTCATGCCAAGATAGAATTATATGCTGGTGCGTCAATCAGCTTCCGCTTTGGGCTCAAACCAGTCGTTCGATGTCGGGTGCAAACACAAAATCGGTACTGGAGTAACGCTCCGCCAAACACAAAAAGGCCTGCCGGCGTCTCCACCAGCAGGCCCTTGATTAACCCCACGGGGTCAATGATCACATGCGCGATGCAACGTTTTCCCAGTTCACCAGGTTGTCGAGGAAGTTCGACAGGTACGCCGGGCGCTTATTGCGGAAGTCGATGTAGTACGAATGCTCCCACACGTCGCAACCCAGCAGAGCGGTTTGGTCAAAGCACAGCGGGTTCACGCCGTTCTCGGTCTTGGTCACGGCCAGCGAGCCGTCTGCGTTCTTGACCAGCCACGCCCAGCCCGAACCGAACTGACCGGCGCCAGCGGCGCTGAACTGCGACTTGAACTCGTCAACCGAGCCAAAGCTTTCGGTCAGCGCTTTTTCCAGCTCACCGGGCATGGCGTTGCCACCGGGGCCCATCATTTCCCAAAACTGGTTGTGGTTCCACAGCTGGCTGATGTTGTTGAAGATGCCATTCTGGGCGACAGCGTTCGCGTCGTAGGTGCCAACGATGATCTCTTCCAGCGACTTGCCGTCCCACTCGGTTCCGGCGATCAGCTTGTTGCCGTTGTCGACATAGGCCTTGTGGTGCAGGTCGTGGTGATATTCCAACGTTTCCGCGGACATACCCTTGGCTGCCAGCGCGTCATGTGCATAAGGAAGATCAGGAAGTTCAAAAGCCATGTCGGCCCCCTGTTTAAATGTAAGTTGCGGTTCCCAAGGTTAAATGCTTTGGCAACCGCCGCAGGTCAAGAGCCGAGACAAGAAAACCCGGAGGCAGGCGATGCTGACCAAGGCGCGCAAAATGTTTTACCGCGCCCGCGGATACTATGCGGGCAACCTGAATGGCGAGCCATTCCGCCTGGACCCCTACCATTCGAAGTTCTGGCGCAAGGCGTCCGCGGGTAATTGGGAGCCCGAAACCTTCGCGATTCTGGACCAATTCCTGTCGCCCGACCGCGACTATCTGGATATCGGAGCGTGGATTGGCCCCACGGTTCTTTACGGGGCTCGCAAGGCACGGCATGTTTGGTGTTTTGAGCCCGATCCGACGGCATATCGGCATCTGGCCTGGAACCTGGATCTTAACGATATCGAAAACGTCTCGGCGTTCGGCGTCGCATTGTCGGATCAGTTTGGCGTCGCCCGCATGGCGTCGGTGCGCGGAGAGCCCGGAGACTCCACTAGCTCGCTCCTGCATGACGGCACCCACGGCAACGACGCACTGACGATCGCATGGGATCAGTTCGAAGCGGCGAATGAGCTGTCGAATGTTTCAATCGTCAAAATGGACATTGAGGGAGCGGAATTCTTTGTTTTGCCGACCTTGCTGCCGTGGTTGAAGAAAATCCGCCCTGCTTTGTACCTGTCGCTCCACGCCCCCTTGCTTGCAGAAGAAGAGCGGTTAACCCATATGTCCATACTGCTGGAAAGTTTGTCTTTTTACTCCAAAATCCACGATGCCAAAGGGCAACTTCTGGATATCGGCGATGTAATGAGCGCAGCGAACATGGCGCGGTATCATACTCTTCTTTTCACCGAGTAGAGTGCGACACTGCAACTTCCCGAATTAGCTGTAGTTATCTTGAAAAAACGAAAATACCTGCTGAGTTTCGTCTACGGATAAATAGTAGGAAACCTCATGAAATCGTTTTTTTAGCCGCTGTCGCAGGGGTTCTCACCGCGCAAACAGCATTTGCGTCGGCCGCAAGCTACGAATGCCAGATGACCAAAACAGATAGCAGAGGATGGATCTGCGCCACAGTACGCGTTTCAGATCGACTCTGAAGACGGGCCGGCGCTGGTTGCTGACAAACCGGAATGGGTCAAAACGCGTTAGCATTGTCATTCGGACCGCAAGTTGCGGCTTCTGAAACGCTCATCTACGAGTGCCAGATCGCCAATCAAAGCAGCCGTGGGTGGGTCGCCCGCAGTAATCCTTAAGGATCGAAACCGGTTCGAACAAAGCGAAATACGCGGCCGTTGGACAAAGCCATGCGCCCAGCAAGCTCAGGGTCGACGCAAAAGGCCGCAATCGTATGCGGTGGCAAGAAAAGCCAAAGGCCGCAAATGGTCAAAAATTTTTGGAGAGACTGCTTCGCCAAACTTGACCCAAAGAAGGCCACCATTGAGTTGCGCGGCGCATTCGTTCAACGCTGGATCAAAAAACCTCCTGCAACGACCGGAACATGCCTTCTCAAAAAGAGTTAACTCGAAATACCGAAAGCCCCAATCCCTTGGGGCTTTCGATTATCACTTGTAGATCAGTAAACCCCGACTTCACTGCCCGGCTGCGCCGCAACCTTGAGCAGTTTGAACACATAATCCGCAGCAGACCGGAAACAGACTACACGGAAGGTTTCTGCGTCATCCATCCAGAATGCGCCCGCCACCTGCGCAAGGCGCGAGCGGCGGATCTGGCCGGGTTGGAACGCCTCGGCCGACAACTCAACCGGAGCCAGCTTGCCCAGCACTTCACGCGCGTTCGCGCCAGAGATGCGGAAAACCGCCCGCGCGTCCGAAACGTTGACTGCTAAAGCATGCGTGCCGCTTAGCGCGTTGGTCATCGCGGCCAGTTTGGCCTCGACCTCGGCATAAGGCACCAGGACCAGCAATTCGTCGGTAGACATCCAGCAGACGCCAGTATCACCGTTGACCAGAGCTTCGCGCTGACTGGGCACGTTCTGACCGGTAGCGTCCTTGACGGCCTTGGCCAGCACCCTGTCGGACAGCTCGCCCCGCAGGGTGATCATACCCTGCAGGCCGGTTTCCTCAACCTTGGCGATGCCGTCATAGCTGGCGTGGTTCAGTGCGCTGATGGGTTCAGACATTCTGCTTCTCCCCGTCCTTGTCGAAGAAGATCGGGTCCACGATCTTAGCTTTGTAGGTTTTGCCGTCGGTGCCCGGGAATTCAACGATCTCGCCCATCCGGTCCGGACCGTGCTTGATCAGGCCCATCGCGATGCCCTTGCCCAGATTGGCCGAATAGTAAGTCGACGTCACACGGCCGATCATGTTGCGCTGACCGTTGGCGTTGACGCCCTCGCCGACTGCGTAAGCTCCGTCGGGGATGACAGAACCATCCACAGTCTCGAGACCGACCAGTTTCCAACGCTCGGGATCTGCCATGTGGCTGCGCGAATGGGCGCGTTTTCCGAGGTAGTCCTCTTTCTTTTTCGAGAGCGCCCAATGCAGCCCCAGATCCTGCGGGATCACGGTGCCGTCGGTTTCGTCCCCGATCATGATAAAGCCCTTCTCGGCCCGCAGGATGTGCAGACATTCGGTGCCGTAAGGCATGACTCCGAACTCTTTACCTGCCTCCATCAGCGCATCCCAGAAAGCCTGACCCTGGCTGGCAGGAACAGCGATTTCATAAGACAGCTCACCCGAGAACGAGATACGGTATGCACGGCAATCGAACTCACCGATCTTGCCGTCCCGCCATTCCATGAACGGCAGCGCCTCTTTGCTGACATCCATGCCACCCAGCTTTTCCAACACCTTGCGGGCGTTGGGGCCGACCACGGCGACCTGAGCGTATTGCTCGGTCACGTTGGCGACGTAGACTTTCCAGTCCCACCACTCGGTCTGCAGCCACTCTTCCATATGGCCGTGGATACGTTCTGCTCCGCCGGTGGTTGTGTGACACAGCCAGGTGTCCTCGTCGATACGAGCAACAACGCCGTCGTCGATCAGGAAGCCGTTTTCCGAGCACATCAGGCCATAGCGACATTTGCCGACTTTCAGCGTGGACATCATGTTGGTGTACATCATGTCGAGGAACTTGCCGGCGTCCGGGCCTTTGACGATCAGTTTACCCAGTGTCGACGCGTCCAGCAGGCCGAGGTTTTCCCGAGTGTTTTTGACCTCGCGGTTCACCGCGTCATGCACGGATTCACCCGGGCGCACATAGGCATAGGTCCGGCGCCAGTGGCCGACCGGCTCCCAGTCCGCGCCGTTCTTGTCGTGCCAGTCGTGCATCGGAGTTTGACGGATCGGCTGGAACACCTCACCGCGCGCTTCGCCACCGATGGCCGCCAGCGAAATCGGAGTGTATGGCGGGCGGAAAGTGGTAGTGCCGACCTTCGGAATTTCCGATTCCAGCGCATCAGCAAGGATCGCCAAGCCATTGATGTTGCTTAGCTTACCCTGATCGGTCGCCATACCCAGCGTGGTGTAACGCTTGGTGTGCTCAACGCTTTCATACCCTTCGCGCGCAGCCAGTTGAACGTCCGATACTTTGACGTCGTTCTGGAAATCGAGCCAGGATTTCATGCGCAACTGGACTTCGGCATTGGCTGGCATGAGCCAAACGGCTTCCATCGGGGCTTCTGCCGTCGTTTCACCAACAGGCGCCTTGGTATTCTTGGGCTTGAAACCCGCAGCCTTCGCCGCAGCTTTTCCTGCCGCCTGCGCGTCGGTCAGAACGTCAGCCAACGCCAGCGGACCGTTCGACGAACCAGCGGCCAGAACAAACCCTTCGCCATTGGCACCCAAGGGCGGACGCGACGGGTCGGGACGGAAATGGGCATTGGCCTCATCCCAGATCAGCTTGCCGCCGCAATGCGACCACATATGAACGACCGGAGACCAGCCGCCCGACATGGCAACCGCATCGCACTCAACTTCCTCGCGAGCGCCACCGACGCCTTCCTGATTGCACAGGGCGACCTTCTTGACGCGCTTGCCACCTTTGACCTTTGCAATGGCCTTACCGGGGTCAACACGGATGCCAAGCTGACGCGCCTCTTCGGCCAGAGGACCAGCTGCGGCACGGGCATCGACCACGCGAATTACGTCTACACCGGCTTGTTTCAGGATGATTGCGGTGCGGTACGCATCATCGTTGTTGGTGGCAACGATCACTTTTTCGCCCGGCGCCACACCCCAGTTCACGACGTAGTCGCGCATCGCCGAGGCCAGCATCACACCCGGCACATCGTTGCCTGCAAAGGAAAGCGGACGTTCGATGGCACCGGTGGCAGTAACGACCTGCTTGGCACGAATGCGCCACAGGCGGTGACGCGGGCCTTGTGTGCCCGGTTTGTGGTCGGTCAGACGCTCATACCCCAGAACATAGCCGTGGTCATAGACACCAGCGCCCATGCAGCGATTGCGCATGGTGACGTTGTCTATTGTTACCAATTCGGAAACCAATTGTTCCACGAACTTATCCACAGGTTCGCCGTCGATGGTGCCCCCATCAACCGGAGCACGCCCGCCCCAATGGGCGGTCTGCTCGATCAGCATAACCTTGGCACCGGACTGCGCCGCTGCTTTGGCTGCCTGCAGACCGGCAACACCGCCACCGATCACCAGTACATCGGTGAAGGCGTAGAAGTGTTCGTAGGTGTCCGCATCGCGCGAGTCCTTGTCAGGCGCTTTGCCCAAACCGGCGGACTGACGGATAATCGGCTCGTAAACGTGCTTCCAGAACGGTTTCGGATGGATGAACGTCTTGTAGTAGAAACCGGCCGGCAGGAACCGGGCGAAAGCGGTGTTCACGGCACCGATGTCGAACTCGAGGTTCGGCCAGTGGTTCTGCGACACTGAGGTCAGGCCATTGAATAGCTCGGTCGTGGTGGCGCGCTGGTTGGGCTCGAACCGGTTGCCCTGCCCCAGACCGACCAGAGCGTTCGGCTCTTCCGCGCCGCTGGCGACAACGCCGCGCGGACGGTGGTATTTGAACGACCGGCCCATCATCATCTGGTCATTGGCCAGCAGAGCCGAGGCAAGCGTGTCGCCCTCGTAGCCCTGCATCGAGGTGCCGTTGAAGGTGAAGGTGACCTGTTTCGACCGGTCAATCAGCCGGCCTTGTTTTGCGAGACGGGTGCTCATGTTGCGGACCTTTCGCAGGTGGAGGTGTGGGAGCCTCCGGCGGGAGTATTTTTGAAAAGATGAAGCATCAGGAGAACTCTCTCCACGTCCATCCCGGACGTTTGGCAGAGATTGCGTCCTTGATCTCTTGCGGCGGCTCGGTGGTCTGGGCGGAATAGGTTCCAAACACTTCGAGCGTCTGAGTGCAGCGCGCGGCATGGAACCACTTGCCGCAGCCATTGCTGTGGCGCCAGCGTTCGAAATGAACGCCCTTGGGGTTTTCGCGCATGAACAGGTAGTCGTGGAATTCATCATCCGACGATCCGGGGCCATAGCGCTTCAGATGCGCCTCGCCACCGGCGGCCAGTTCAGTTTCTTCGGCATCGACGCCGCAATAGGGACAGTTCAGGATCAGCATGTGATCATCCTTTTGGCGGTTGGTCGGCACTGTGGCCGACCAGAATTCTGTTATCGGGCAACTTTGGGCCGAGCCCTTAGTGTGCCACCCCGGCGGCGACGCTTTCGTCGATGAAGCGGCCCTCTTTGAACCGGTCCAGCGAGAAGGCTTCTGTCAGCGGTGAATGGCCCGTGGCCATCAGCTGCGCCATACCCCAGCCCGAGCCAGGGATGGCCTTGAAGCCACCAGTGCCCCATCCACCGTTGATAAAGCAGCCTTGTAGCGGCGTCTTTGACAGGATGGGCGAGCGGTCGCCGGTCATGTCCACGATCCCGCCCCACTGCCGCAGCATCTTCAGGCGCGAGATCATCGGGAAGGTCTCGACCAGCGCGCGGACCGTTTCCTCGATATGGTGAAACGAACCGCGCTGAGTGAAGTTGTTAAACCCGTCAGTCCCGCCGCCAATCACCATCTCGCCCTTGTCGGATTGCGACATGTAGCCGTGCACGGTGTTGGCCATCACCACAACGTCCATGCAGGGTTTGATCGGCTCGGAAACCAGCGCCTGCAGCGCAATCGCCTCCAGCGGCAGGCGGAAGCCTGCCATTTCGGCCAACTGACCGGAGTGACCCGCCACGACGATGCCCAGCTTGTCACAGTCGATTGCGCCCTTGGTGGTGTCAACGCCGACAACGCGTCCATTGTCAGACCGTACGCCGGTTACTTCGCACTGCTGTATAATGTCCATACCCATCGCCGAGCACGCCCGGGCATAGCCCCAGGCCACCGCGTCGTGGCGCGCGGTGCCACCGCGTTCCTGCCACAGCGCGCCCAATACCGGATAACGCGGACCGTCGATGTTGATGATCGGCACCAGCTGTTTGACGCGCTCGGGACCGATCCACTCGGTCTTTACGCCCTGTAGTGCGTTTGCATGCGCCGTGCGCTGATAGCCGCGAATCTCATGCTGTGTCTGGGCCAGCATCATGACGCCGCGCGGGCTGAACATGATGTTGTAGTTCAGGTCCTGACTCAGGTCTTCGTAAAGGCTACGCGCTTTTTCATAGATCGCTGCCGACGGGTCCTGCAGATAGTTCGAGCGGATAATGGTCGTGTTCCGGCCGGTGTTGCCACCGCCCAGCCAGCCCTTTTCGATCACGGCGACATTCTGGATGCCGTAGTTCTTACCCAAGTAATACGCGGTGGCCAAACCATGGCCGCCAGCACCGACAATGATGACGTCGTATTTCTTCTTGGGCTCGGGCGAACGCCAGGCGCGTTCCCATCCGGTGTGATAGCGCAGCGCTTCGCGCGCTACAGCAAAGGCTGAATAGTGTTTCATAGGCGAATCCATCCGGTTCGGTGATTGGGCGAAGATATGCCGTGTAACGATACTAAGCCCCTGCCGCGCAACGCCGTAATATCGCACTATTGCGACATAGGCTCCATTATTGCGACATGAAGGTGCCCAGCGGCCATTTGTCCCTTTTTTCGGCCCGCCGAGAGGTCTAAGTCAGGGCAGCCATATCGGAGAAGCCATGACATTCTGGGCCCTGATCATTTTAACCGCACTGGTGACGGCAGTGTTCCTGGGATTTTCCATGCTGCGGGGGCGCGACACACGCGAACCAGCTGCGGCCTATGACCTGCGCGTTTATCGCGAACAACTGGCGGGCGTGGACAAGGATCTGGCCCGTGGCGTTATCGGTGAAGCAGATGCCGAGCGCGTGCGAACAGAAATCTCGCGACGCATTCTGGCGGCGGACGCCCAGATGCAAGCACAGGGGAAACAGGTCGGACCACCGCGCTGGGTTTCGGTCACGGCAATCGCTGCGGTTGGCCTTATTCTGGTTGGCGGCGCTTCCTGGATGTATGATCGGATGGGTGCGGCGGGACTTCCGGACCAGCCCCTATCGCTCAGGCTTGAGATGGCTGAAACCCTGCGCGCAGAACGCCCCAGTCAGGTTGAATTCGAAGCGACCGCGACACCAGCGCCCCAACCTGAGCTGGAAGAGAGTTATGCAACTCTGTTGAAGCAATTGCGGGAAACCGTGGCTGCGCGTCCCGACGACCTGCAAGGCCATATTTTACTGGCCCAACACGAGGCGAACGCGGGCAACTTTGTGGCGGCTTACGTGGCGCAGCAACGTGTGATTGAGCTGTCCGGCGACACCGTTCCCGCAGATGCCTATTCGCACTTGGCCGAGATGATGATTTTGGCCGCAGGCGGATATGTTTCCCCTGAAGCCGAAGAGGCGCTGAGACAAGCTCTGCAGAGCGATCCGCGCCATGGACCCGCCCTGTATTATCTGGGACAGATGATGGTTCAGGTTGGACGCCCCGACATCGGATATCGCATCTGGGTCGACGCGCTGCGCAATGCGCCTTCCGGCGCGCCATGGGCAGAGGCGATCTATGCGCAATTGGATGAGCTGGCCTTCCGGGCTGGCGTTTTCAACGCGCCCGAGGTTCAGGCTCCTGCGGCATCCGGCCCCAGTCAGGACGATGTTGAGGCCGCCGCCGCGCTGACCCCGGAAGAACGCCAGGAAATGATCCTTAGCATGGTCAATCAGCTCTCGGACCGGCTGGCCAGCGAAGGCGGCGCGCCCGAAGATTGGGCTCGGCTAATCGCCGCTCTCGGCGTTCTAGGTGAAGGGCAGCGCGCCATCGACATCAAAAACGAAGCCATGGAAGTATTCGCCGGAAATGCCGAGGCGCTTGAAATGATCGACGCCGCCGCGTTGCAGGCCGGAATCGCCCAATGATCCTTGACGAGTTCGAAGATTTTGCGGCCACGCTCGCGCCCATGACTGCCCTGATGGGGTTGGATTTGGGTGAAAAGACCATTGGCGTGGCTGTCTCGGACCGGATGCGCGCCGTGGCGAGCCCGCTTGAAACAGTTCGGCGCAAGAAATTCACGCTGGATTCAGCCAGGTTACTGGACATTATTGCCGACCGGGAAATTGGCGGTGTCATTCTCGGTTTGCCGAAAAACATGGACGGCACCGAAGGTCCCCGCTGCCAATCAACCCGTGCTTTTGCCCGAAACCTGTCCCGCCTGACCGAGGTTCCCATCGGATTTTGGGACGAACGACTCAGCACAGTAGCGGCAGAAAAGGCACTGCTTGAGGCGGATACGACACGAAAACGTCGCGGACAGGTTATCGATCACGTCGCGGCTGGCTATATTCTGCAAGGAGCGCTGGACAGGCTGCGCTTTCTTTAGTGGCAACGGGGTACACCGATGACAAACATGGTCTGGAAAAGGAACGAGGTCGAAAGCCCTTGCATCCAGATATGCGTCGTGCACCCGACAGAACGCATCTGCACCGGTTGCTATCGCACCATCGACGAGATTACGCGCTGGTCGAAAATGGACAGCACCGAGCGTGCTGAGGTCATGGAAGATCTACCAGCCCGCAAGCCCCGTCTGGCCAAACGGCGCGGCGGACGCGCTGCCCGCGTGAACAATTCCTGAATTTCGTTCTGAGCCGGGTTCCGTGAATCCGCGCCGCTGCAGGTTGGTCTGAACTCCGAGGGGGATTAAGTTCGAAGACATCCGGTAAGTGAGTGGCAACCCACAGCGGCGCTCTTCAGCATAAGTGTTCTTCCGAAGTGGTTTTCGCGGACGAACAGGGCCACTCTAAGCGTTTTTTGACCAACCAATCAAGAAAAACTGAGCGTTCGCAAACCTGACTTTACGTAAAAGTAAAGCCAGGTCGCATTTGCGGCCTTCAAACCGAAGCCCCTAGCCCGCTGCCAGCCAGGATTTAGCGTTTTCAAATTCCTCTGACGGAAAAAACTGCGTCCGTGCGCCAAGGACATGGCTTGCAATTCGCTGAGCCAAATGCTGCCAGGCCTTGTCCCCCACAATTGCCGCACGATCCAGCATTCCGATATGTCCCCGAGCCAACCGGAAATGTGCGGCCATGGCCGTCAAACCCTGCCAGCCATCAAACTCGCGCAGATCAATCAGAAGGCGGAACCCGTCCTTCGAGGCCAAGACCGCATCAAGATCCAGCTCTGCCTGTTTGTATTCTTCAGGGTCCAGTTTCCCCATCAGGCTGATCTGCACACAGGGACCGCCCAGATCGGTCACATGAATCGCTCCGAGCGACTCGCGCATCCAGCGGCGCGCGGCTTCGACCTCGGACAGCTCGAACACATGAACAGGGCATGGCAGGATCGGTGCCGCCAGTCGGATACTGGTTTGCACCCAGCTCTGATCGGCGGCGACGGCAATGCGGTCGAACCCGCGCCAATGGCTGAGGCCAAGTTTCGTGTCAGACCAGGCCGCCCCAAGGTCGTACCCTTTGAATTCCGGCTGAACGATGGCCAACAAACGTACCGAGTCATGCTCGGCCAGGGCTGCCTCGATTGCGGGAACTAACGTCTCGCTGTAATCGGCGCTGGTCACTTCGCCTGACAGCTCGACTTCGATCTGAGCACCTTCAGAATCCGTGTGGACCGTAATCATCGAAAAACCTCCAAACCTGAATAATGGCAACACGTTAGGAGGATTCGATCCACTCGGCTACTCCCCCGGCGCATTCGGGGCGGAAATAGGCGATCATCCGTCCATCGGCCCCGGCAGTGGCCCCGTCGCCCCAAGGCGCGACGCCGTGCAGACAGTGGCGGTGCAACAGGTAAGCCTCGCCCGGCTTTGCCGGGAGTTCGATGCGGGCGCAGGATTCAAACACCTCACGACGGGCGGTCTGATATATTTCGGTGATGTCCATTTGGTGAAGGGTGTCTTTGGGCTGACCCTCCATCGCGCGCGCGAAAGCGGCGCCCAGGATCTTGTGGCTTCCTTCCCAAAGAACCATCGGCGCGGCGTCCGCACTGGCCTCAGTCAGCGGGATACCCAGAATCCAGGCGTGCGGCTCATCCACCCGGCGGCGTCGATCCGGCCCCATGGGGCGCAACCCATCCACATGTGCCGCGTCACGGTTCCGTCTGTATCTGCTGGCTGCCTCGCCCTCACCACGACGAGGGCGGGGATACCCGGGATAGACAACCGAGACCTGTCCCTTATGCAGCGGTAAACGCCCATAGTGTTCGGCAATGAAGTCCATGGCCTGCCCGGCCAAAGGCGCAGAGCCCGCCACCCTGCCCTCCGCATCATTGTCCAGTGCATCAACGCCGATAAACCACGTTCCTTCGCAGTCCATCCATTCAGCAAAGGCCGTATCTGTGACCGAGGCACGAGCCGAGGGCAACGCATGCTCTATCCACTCGGCTAACGTCGGATCATGTGGGAACCGGACCCACCCTTTTTCCCAAAAACCGGTCAAAAGCCCAACGCCTTACGCAGCATGTTCAATGCAACCAACGTCAGGAACACGGCAAAGACACGTTTCAAAGGCTTAGGATCCATCGCATGGGCCAGTTTTACGCCCCACGGAGCGGTGATCATCGTCATGGCGACGACAATTGCAAAGGCAATCAGGTTGACGGCTCCGATCGTATACGGCGGCCGATGCTCAGGCGCGATATCCAGAAACAAAAATCCGATAACCGAAGGTACCGCAATGATCACGCCAAAACCGGCAGCCGTAGCAACCGCCCGATGAATGGGAGTGTGGTACAGGCTCATCAACGGCACACCAAAGCTGCCGCCGCCGATCCCCATCAGGACGGATAGAAACCCGACCGAGGGCGACAGGATCGCACGCTTGAGTCCCTTGGGCATGGCATCGCCAAGCCGCCATTCCGACTTGCCCAATCCAAGATATGCACCAATCACCATTCCCAGCAGGCCAAACAGGGCTTGCAGAGCCTCGGTCCGCAGGGCCGAGGCAACCAGCACACCCAAGATGGCCCCGACAGCGATACCGGGCCCCCAGCCTCGCAGGATATCCCAATCGACCGCGCCCTTCTTGTTATGTGCCAAAACCGAACGCAGGGAGGTCACGATGATCGTTGCCAGAGATGTTGCAAGACACAGCTGCATCAGTTGCGGGCCGCCATATCCAAGCGTTTGAAACGCATAGAAAAATGCAGGCACCAGAACGATGCCGCCACCGACACCCAGCAACCCGGCCAGCACACCGGCCAGCGCTCCGATCGCAAGCAAAAGGCCCAGCATCTGGGCCAGCAACATCGTCTCGGGCATCATCCCCCCAAACCGGCCTTTTGGCCGTATCGAATTCCAGTCAAACCTCTGCCAAAGGCGCAACGCTGTCCAGAGCCTGCAGCATCACTTCGGGGCCAGCACCTTCGTGAACCGCCCCCTCGGACAAATAACGCCGCCAGGCACGAGCGCCGGGGCGACCGGCAAATAGGCCCAGCATGTGACGGGTGATCTGGTGCAAGCGCCCGCCTTCGGCAAGGTGCTGTTCGACATAGGGCACCATTTTTTGAACGACATCAATCGGATCGGCCGCATACCCGGCGCCAAAAATCAGCGAGTCTGCGCCAGCCAGAATATCAGTCGGCTGGTGATAGGCCGCCCGTCCTATCATGACGCCATCCAACCCGGCCTCAAGATGCGCGCGCGCCTGATCCAGGGACGTTATGCCGCCGTTGATTGAGATATGCAGATCCGGAAATGCACCCTTCATCCGGTGGACAAGGTCGTAATCCAGTGGCGGGATATCTCGGTTTTCCTTGGGGCTCAGCCCCTGCAGCCACGCCTTGCGCGCGTGGATTGTCACGCGATGGCACCCGACTGCGCGAATGGCCTGCAGGAAGTCTGGCAAGACCTTTTCGGGATCCTGTTCATCAACGCCGATGCGACACTTTACGGTTACCTCAACATCGACTGTGTCCCGCATGGCGGCGACGCACTCGGCCACGCGCCCCGGATCTTTCATCAACACCGCGCCGAATGTGCCGGACTGCACTCGGTCTGACGGGCACCCGCAGTTCAGGTTGATCTCATCATACCCCGCGTCCGCTCCAAGCCGTGCCGCCTGCGCAAGTTCCTGAGGATCTGAACCGCCTAATTGCAGAGCAACAGGATGTTCCTGTGGGCTATAGTCCAGCAAATGCAAAGCTCCACCACGCACAAGCGCCGGGGCGGTTACCATTTCCGTGTACAACAGCGTTTCCTGGCTAAGCAGTCTGTGCAGGAACCGGCAATGCCGATCCGTCCAATCCATCATGGGTGCCACGCTTAAACGCGCTGCTTTTTGTGCGTTATTCTTCAAAGCGCTAACTCCATTTATCTCCAAACTTCGCGTAGCACGACTTCTCCTGATTTCACCGTATTTCCGGGGGTTTTCGGAGGTTCTCGATTCGAGCGTGCTACGGTGTAGCACATCCAAAGCATACAAACAGTGGCCCAAATGCATCTGGTTTCTGGTCCGGGCACCGCGGTTCCATTTTCTGTGTTTCCCTCGGAATTCCGCTATCAAACCCCGGAATGTTTTTCGTGCGACCGAACCGAATTCCCTATCATCGAAAGCAAGATGGGACGAATTCCATGACTACTATCAAGAACAGCACAACGGATGTACTCGCAGCGATTACTGCCCAGAATCTCTTCCACCGCTCCCCTTCTCAAGCTACAGCTGTGACTGCTGCTGGGGTTTCAGAAAACACCCTGCCGGTTTCGTCGGCCGAGCAGAAAAAAAGAAACCTCGCAAGGAGACCCAGAGAAAAATTCAAGGAGCAGAACATCACCCGATTTAAAGATAAGAATAGAAAGTTCTCCTACCGGGTACAAATCCGCAAGCGTGCGGATGGCAATGACCAGTCGCACATGTGATTGGTTTCTCTGTCATCCAGTCATCCACGGTTTGCTCGTAAAAGGAGGTCCCTGAATCCGCGAGACATAGCAACACAGCGTGATCCGTGATGATCCCGACCAACTTCTCATCCTTAAGCACGGCGAGGGCATTCACTTCCAAAAGTGCAATTGTGACCGCTGCTTCGAATACGGTTGTGTCAGCGTCGCAGAAAGGGCGATTTTTTAGATTCTGTGCTTCGACAATACTTGAGATCGTCATTCTTTGCCCCTCGTGAGAAGGCGCCCGACCAAACTGATGGTTCCGGTGCGGGAAAGCGTCAAACCAGAAGTGGCATCATTGCGGTTGCAAGACTCAAGACGAGGAAGAACCCCGCCATGTCGGTTATAGTCGTCAATAAAGGGCCGCTGGCGACGGCGGGGTCCTGACCGATGCGCTTCAACAGCAATGGTAGAACACCGCCAATGGACACGGCGACGACGGTGTTGAGCCCAAGCGCTCCACCAATCACCAGCCCCAGAAACGGGTTGCCTTTCCACATCCAGGCAATGACGCCAATCAGAAGTCCCAGAACGAACCCGTTGATCACCCCGACCGACACTTCTTTGAGCCAAACCCGCATGGCGTCGATGGGCCGCACAAGGCCGAGGGACAATTCGCGCATGCTGACGGCGACGGCCTGATTGCCGGAACAGCCGCTCATGTCGGACACCATTGGCAGGAACACAGCCAGCGCGATAACAGCCGCGAGGGTTTGTTCATAGGCGGCAATCACACTGGCGGCAATCACATTGAGAACAATGTTTGCCGAGAGCCATTGAAGCCGACGCCGCGCCCGAAGTGGCAGGGGCATCGACCGAAGTTCGTCGCCGAAAACACCCTGACGTTTCAGGCTGGACGATTCCGCGCGTTTCAGCAGAGCATCATCGACGGCAGACCTAGAGACGACACCCACCAGATGCCCGTTCGCCTCGACGACCGGCAATCCAAGAAACGGGTTTTCATCGAACAGGTCTTCCAGTTTCTCCAACTGCATCGTGGCCGGGACGACGATTGGTGGGACCATGATATCGGTCAAACGCGCGCTTCGGCGTGTCGACACGAGGCTACGTAATGAGACCACGCCAATAGGGGCACCATTTGAATCCAGCACATAGGGATGCTGACCCCGATAACGTTCGAGGTCATATTCTTCGTTGGCGAACCGCCGCAACACCTTTCCGACTGTGTCGGTCTCAGAAAATGTGAAGGCCTCAGCAACCATGAGCCCGCCTGCGACATCGTCCTCGTACTCCACCAAGCGGCGAACGTCGGCAGCATCCTCGGGGTCCATCCGGGTAAGGATTGCTTCCGCGTCCGCGTCTTCAAGCTCTCCGATGACATCAGCCTGAACATCCGAATCCAGTTCTTCGATAACTTCTGCGGCCTGCTCCGATTCCATGCGCTCGACAAGATCGACCGCCATCGCATTCGGTGCCTCTTCGATAAGTTCGGCAGCCAGTTCCGGTGGCAGCAAAGACAGTGCGACGCTCCGTTGTTCCACCGGCAGATTGAGTAACTCACGCAATGCATCGCTCAATGGAAGAGGATCAAGCAGGTTTGCGAGTTCGGCCCCGTCACGCTCAGACAAAGCCTGCTGCAGCTGCATTTCCAGTTCCCTTGGGAAAGTATCTGTATCGCTCATATTCGTTTCTTCGGTGGGATTTCCGGTCAATACAGGCCTTATAACAGATTTTTTTTACCTATAGACAAATTATTCTTGCCAATATAGGGAAAGTCATGCGTGAAAATGACTGGATATCTATGACCGCTGAACGCTTGGCGGAACTTTACGATCAGGACTTTGGCGGTAAGGCAAATGGACGTTATCGAATCCCGGACAAGCTCGTGCGTCGGATCGCAGGGCGTAGACGTTTATACGAAACGGACATCCGCGGATTGTCAGTCGCGCTTTTTGAACTTGGGTACGTGCTAATCGATATGGACACGTTTTATGTCGTGATGAGCGCCAATTCGTTTGTAAATTACAGGCGTGCCAACGATGAATGCATAGAGTAGGTGCCATGGTGAAGCGTGCTGTACACCCAGAAATCATAGGTTGGCGTGAACGCATCAGTCTGCCCGACTTCGGAATAAAGAATATCCCGGCCAAGATAGACACGGGCGCAAGGACCGCAGCACTCCATGCAGTGGACCAGACCGTGTTCGAGATTGACGGCGAGCGATGGGTCGAATTCATGATACCAGTCCAAAACCGCCGTTCGCCAAACCGGGTTCGAACCAGGGTTGTCGACGAACGCGAGATCAAGAACACGGGTGGTGTTCCCGAACGTCGACTGATCGTGAGAACCCAGCTTTTGCTTGGACGGCATCGCTGGCAGATCGACGTCTCTCTGGCCAACCGTGCGAAGATGGAATTTGATCTGATCCTCGGCCGCACCGCCATTCGCAGGCGGGGGATTCTTGTCGATCCGGGTCACTCCTATCTGCTGGGTTCCGGAAAAGCTCCAGCAGGGATCAAAAAGAAAGCCAGAAGCAAGGACCCGGAGGGACAACGCCAATGAAATTTGTCATGCTGGCCCGGAACCCGGACCTTTATTCGCACCGCCGTCTGAAAGAAGCCGCCGAGCAGCGCGGTCACGAGCTTGATATCGTGAACACGTTGCGCTGCTACATGAACATCGCTTCACGCCGACCCGAGGTCTATTATGATGGTAAGAAGCTCGGGCGTTATGATGCTGTGATCCCCCGGATCGGAGCATCGGTCACTTTTTATGGATTGGCTGTGCTGCGGCAATTCGAAATCATGGGGGTCTTTCCACTCAACGAGTCAGTGGCGATTGGCAGATCGCGCGACAAGCTGCGCTCCATGCAGCTCATGGCGCGGGACGGCATTGGCCTGCCGGTCACCACCTTCGCTCATGACCCGAAGCAAACCGGCGAAGTTCTCAAACTCGCGGGGGACGCTCCACTGGTGGTCAAGCTGCTGGAGGGTACGCAGGGTATCGGGGTGGTTCTTGCCGATTCAAACCGGTCGGCAAAATCCGTAGTCGAGGCATTTCGCGGCGCGAAAGTTAACATCATGGTGCAGGAATTCATCAAGGAAGCGGGCGGCGCAGATATCCGTGCGCTCGTGGTTGGTGGGCGCGTGATTGCAGCCATGCAGCGCAAAGGGGCCGAGGGCGAGTTTCGATCCAACCTGCATCGGGGTGGAAGCGCCCAACCCATCAAGATCTCGCCCGAGGAACGCTCTACCGCTGTGCGCGCAGCCAAGACGATGGGGCTGAATGTCTGCGGCGTAGATATGCTGCGCGCCAATCATGGTGCCGTGGTCATGGAAGTGAACTCCTCACCCGGTCTGGAAGGGGTGGAAAAGGCAACCGGCATTGATGTTGCCGGCAAAATCATCGAGTTTCTGGAAAAGAACGCCGCCAAGGGAAACACCAAGACCAGAGGGCGCGGGTAACGGCCATGCGCGAGCCATTTGAAATCGGCGGCTTCAGCGTTCCAGCAGGTACGCGGGCCACGCTGGACCTGCCGGTGAGCGTGATGTCCGATCATACCCCGGTGAGCATGTCAGTGCATGTGGTTCATGGCCGCCGCCCAGGACCAGTCCTGTTTGTCAGCGCGGCAATTCATGGCGATGAAGTGATTGGTGTCGAAATCGCACGACGATTGCTACGGGCACCTCAACTCGACAAGGTCGCGGGCACGTTGCTGGTTGTGCCCATCGTGAACGCGTTCGGCTTCATGACCCAATCGAGATACCTTCCGGACAGGCGCGACCTGAACCGGTCGTTTCCCGGCAGCGAGGGCGGATCCCTGGCGGGCCGCCTCGCGCATATCTTCATGACCGAAATTGTTGAGCGTTCCGATCTCGGTATCGATCTTCATTCTGCCGCGATCCACCGCACCAACCTGCCTCAAATTCGAGTTTCGCCGGCCTCGGACGTGACGATCAGATACGCCGATGCGTTCGGTGCACCGGTCGTGATGATTTCCAAGCTGCGCGACGGGTCACTGCGAAAGGCAGCCCAAGAGCGGGGCGTCGATGTGTTGCTGTTCGAAGGCGGCGAAGGGCTGCGTTTTGACGAGCTTTCGGCACGGGCGGGTCTCGCAGGTATCCTTCGGGTTATGAACGCGATGGGCATGGTCGCCAAGCGTGGCATCGCCACCGTGCGTGAGGCGCCGGTTCACGCAAGGACAAGTTCCTGGGTACGCGCTCCGGTCGGTGGTTTGTTGAGAACGTTCAAGGCAGCGGGCGAATATGTGAAGGTTGGCGACTTGCTCGGCCGGATCTCGGACCCGTTTGGTGAAATCAGAATGGATGTTCTTGGAGAGTCTGACGGCATCATTGTGGGCCGCACCAACTTGCCATTTGTGCACGAGGGCGACGCCTTGTTTCATATCGCCAAAACGACGAGCGCAGATGTTGAAATGCGGGTCGACATGATCGCCAATCAGCTCGACGGCGATCCAATGTTCGATGAGGATGAAATCATTTAATTGGCCTGTAGGTGGCCTGATATTGAGAGCGCGGGGCAGTTGCCCGCCCCGCGCCAGTCTACGAGATCGCACGCAATCCGCGGCTCACTATTACCTCCCATGCGACGAGCGCGATCAGTGCCGATCCCGTTAGCCATGCATTGGCCGTTGCCATAATATGGCCGGTGAAACTCAGCGCCGCAGGTGCGGCGATCAGAGAAATCCCTAGTGCAGATACCGGAGCCACCCGTGCGAGAAGGTGGCTCCGACCGTCAGCGCTGGACATAACCAGGGCAGCAATGCCGATGGCGATGAAGGCGAGCGCTTCAAGTTCAGCCATGCCCTGTAACAGAGCGTCCTCACGGAACAGGACAAATGGGGACAGAACCAACCAGATACCCATTGCGGCAAGTAGCCATCTATAGGGTGGGATGGGCTTCCTCATAACCGTGACGACCTTTGCTTACTGATCCCCTGCGGGACCAGGGAGAAGCTCTGCGTCAACAGCGGCAAGCAATTCGTCGTCATTGATGAAACCATCGGCGTTTGCGTCGATCTCCAGGAAGAGATCTTCCGAGACTTCAGGATACTT
This sequence comes from Ruegeria sp. BF12, assembly GCF_056538705.1. NCBI lineage: Bacteria > Pseudomonadati > Pseudomonadota > Alphaproteobacteria > Rhodobacterales > Roseobacteraceae > Ruegeria > Ruegeria sp. BF12. Next base: position 427,208 of record NZ_JBQFTP010000001.1, read on the forward strand.
CGTCTGAAGCTCTGCCAGCGACGCCAGGCCGTCCCCATCCATATCGAGATCCGCTGGCATGGCAAATGCCGGCAGGGCAAACAGCGATGAGAGCAGAGCAACAACAGAAACTCGACTCATTTTGTTCTCCATCAGAAAATGGGCATTCTGCCCATTGTTGGGTTGGTGTAGCGCTCTGGTGTCGGTGGCATTTCTATGGGTTTCAGGCTGCAACGGTCCTCAGATCGAGATCTCCACTACAAACGAGAAATATTGATTGGCGTTCCGATCTGGTGGGGGGCACTTTCGCGCTACAACCGGAATATGGCACGAACTTATCGTGCTAAAAAACGAATTTTTGTTGTAGATAGTATCGGATATTCGAATAGATAACCTATGGACGTTGAACTTGCCCGAACCTTCCTGGGCGTCGTTGAAACGGGAACCTTCTACGATGCTGCGAACAAGGTTCACGTCACGCAATCAACGGTGAGCATGCGTACCGAGACGCGTGAACAACATCTTGGCCAGCCTGTGTTCAAACGCGGAAAATCCAGCGCGACCCTGACACCAGACGGGCGGCATTTCCCAAAGCACGCGCAGGTTCTGGTGCGCGCCTGGCCACAGGCAAAGCTGGACGCGGGCCTTCCAGCCTCCCTGATGACCGCGTAGGAAATCGGCGCGGCTCCGAGTCTCTGGGACGGGTATGCGATGTTCGATGGAAGCGAGACCGACGGGTAACCAGGCCGAGTTGCACGACAGCTTCGCGATGCCGCGAGTTCGCTTGGGCTTTCATTGCTTGGCCGGTAGTTCGAATTTGAGTGTCACTCTGGGCACAAGGTGCTGCAACGCGGCTTACTGGAAAAGACGGTCGAACGGGGTAGAATTCCACTTAGACTGAACACCTTACCGATCTGCTTTCAGCGATCTTATATAAATTAATTTCAATGCCTTATGCCTGCCGGCTGGGTATCTGAAACCTTTGATATCTGGGAAAACTAATATTACGCTCTCAATGGGGGTTTATGGCGTCCAGAAATCTCAAACGGCCGGTCTACTCGCAAAAATTTGTAACTCTGGTCTTTCCGTTCAGAAAAAACCCGGGAAAAAAGCACGAGCGGTAGTTTGGCAGATTTCCACCGCATTTTTCCTGCTGAACTCGTCGGGATGTGCATGAAAATCGGTCCACAACCCCTCCAGCAAGGACATGATCGCCATAGCGACTTTTTCGGGATCACCTTGAGTGCCGCAAGCCTCGCAGAGCACCTTGCAGCAGCCGCGCACATGATCATGCAGATCAGTTCCTCGGGTCTCGATGTAACCCGATCCAACTGCCTGGAGATCAGGTTCAGCGCGGAAAGCGAAAGTCAGTCGTACGCTGCGCTTGTTCAGCACTGCTTCTGAAAAATCCGTCTCGAATAGCGCCTGCAGACGGGCAGCGGCATCTTCCGGGGTACATACTTCTTCCGGTGCCTGGCTGGTGAAGCCCTGCCAGGCTGCATTGTATTCCCGCGTCATGTGTTTCGCGAGTTCGCGAATCAGATTGTCCTTTGACTGGAAGTGCAGGTTAATCATACCGCGTGAGAGCCCGGATTCCTCCTGGATTCGGCTGATTGTCGCGCCGCTCACCCCATGACGCAGGATCACGTTGGCAGCAGCTTCCAGCAGCACTTCACGGTGCAGATCTTTGTCCACCTTCCGCTTTTTTCTTGTATCTCCGACGCTTGTCATTTGCCTGCCCTTTTCTTCTCCCGGCTGGATTTGCGCCGTTAGAACACTTTGCCCAATATCGGAACAAATTTCCATCGACAATGAACGACCATTCATTTATATCCAATGTATGTACGTTCATTCATGAAAGCAACAACTCCGGACAGAGGGCCGTGATGACCAGATTTGGAAACGACTTCGAAAACTATAAAACATGGGACAAGGAGAATTACTTCCATCCGTGGGAAGGGCTGGAAGTCCAAGGCGCCGGTAAAGCAGACAGGACGTTCAGCGAATATGCCGAGGGCATCTATGTCTACGACGAGCACGGCAACAAGGTGATCGACGGCCCCGGTGGCATGTGGTGCATGCAGCTCGGCTATGGCAACACTGAAATTGCCGATGCAATGGCGGCGCAAGCCCGCAAGATGGCCTATTGTTCGCCCTTCAGCGAGGCCACGTCAGTCAGCGCAGAATTCGCCCATGCGATTGCAGAACGGGCACCGGGCGACCTCAACCGGGTTTATTTCACCACCGGCGGTTCCACCGCGGTTGATACCGCCATCCGCTTTGTCCATTTCCGAAACAACCTGCTGGGCAAGCCGTCCAAGAAGCGCATCATCACCCGGGCCCATGCCTATCACGGCGGCACCTATCTAACCGCGTCACTCAGCGGCAAGCCGAGTGAGCGCCAGTGGTTCGACACAGATCAGGTCATTCCTCATTTCCTGCCGGACGTGAACGCCTTTCGCCGACCGAAAGGCATGAGCATTGAAGCCTTCCTCGATGAAAAAGTCGCAGATCTGGAAAATGCCATTCTGGACCTGGGCGCGGATAACGTCGCCGCCTTCATCGCCGAACCGGTGCTAGGCTCCGGTGGCGTGATCGTACCGCCCACAGGCTACCACAAACGCTGCCTGGAGGTATGCCGCAAACATGACGTCCTTTACATTTCAGACGAGGTCGTCACCGGCTTTGGCAGACTTGGCCACTGGTTCGCGTCCGAGGAACTCTTCGGTGTCACTCCGGATATTATCACCTGCGCCAAGGGGTTAACTTCGGGCTATGCCCCGATGGGGGCCGCGATGTTCTCTGACCGTCTGTTCAAGGACATCGAAGGTGATATCTCCAAGGACGTCTATTTCACCAGCGGCTACACTTATTCCGGGCACCCGGTTTGTGCCGCCGCCGGTCTCAAAAACATCGAGATCTTCGAGCGCGACGGCATTTTGGAGCACGTCCGCAGCGTGACTCCGCATTTCCAGAAGCGCCTGAGTCAAATGCTGGAACTGCCGCTGATTGTGGATGTGCGTGGAATGGGGTTGGTGGGCTGCATTGAATGCTCGCTGACCCGCGATGGTCAGGCCAGTGCCGAGATTGATGCGAGCATTGGTGCCGTCATTGACGCCCGCTGCCAGGAACTGGGCCTGATGGTCCGCCCCTATGGCAACATGGCGATTTTCTCACCGCCGCTGGTGATCACCAAGGCGCAGATCGACGACATGTTCGACATGCTTACCGAAGGTGTCGAACACGCCACTCAGGAATTGCTGGGTCAGGGGCTCGAACTGGAACGGGAGCGGGCCTGAGGCCCGCACCGCAAGAAAACGCAACCCCATCACGGGAGGAAACCATGAATACCAAGCTGACAACCAGCCTTATGGTAGGAGCCGCCACTATCTGGGGCATCGCTGCTGCGGCAGAGGGCGAACTGGTGATCTATAACTGGAGCGACTATCTCGACCCTGCGATCATCGAAGCCTTTGAAGCGGAAACCGGAATCGACGTCACTTATGACACCTATGATTCAAACGCGATGCTGGAAACCAAAGTGCTCGCAGGAAGCTCAGGTTATGACATCATTGTGCCCTCCTCCACCGGCACTGCGCGGCTGATTTCGGCCGGCGTGCTTCAGAAGATCGACAAATCCAAGATTCCGAACCTGGAACATGTCTGGCCCAAAATCGCCGGACTGATCGAAACCTTCGATCCTGGCAACGAATATCTGGTGCCCTACAACTGGTGGACCTTCGGCATCGCGTATAACACCGGCAAGCTGACCGAGCGCCTGGGCGAAGACCATCCCAAATCCTGGGACTTGCTGTTTGATCCTGAGATTTCCGGCAAACTGACAGATTGCAGCGTGATGATCGCTGATTCCCCAATCGATGTGATTGGTGCGGCGTTGATCGATATGGGCTATGACCCGAATACCAGCGACAAGGACCAGATTGCGGCGGCCGGAGCGCATATCGGCGCAATCCGTGGCAATATCGCCCAGATTTCGACCGATGGCATGATAGGAGCGCTGTCGGATGGCGACGCCTGCCTCGGCTTGACCTGGAGCGGTGATGCCTACTGGGCTGCGGACGGCGCTAAAGAGGCCAGCAATGGCGTCAATCTGGAATACATCATCCCGGAAGAAGGCACGCTGCTGGATTTTGATGGCCTTGCCATTTTGGCCGATGCCAAAAACGTGGACGAGGCCCACGCCTTCCTGAACTACCTGATGCAGCCCTCGGTGTCGGCCCAGAATGCCAACTTCATCCGCTACGGCAGCGCCAACTTCACCGCCCAGGCTGAGATAGACCCGGAGCTGACCAGCAATCCCGCCGTCTATCCGACCGAAGAGACGATGGAGATGCTGACTACTCCTGTGTTGCAGGACCGAAAGACCGAGCGACTTTACACCCGCACATGGTCGAAAGTCCGTACCGGCGAGTGACCTGACGCGCGGCTTTCGGGCCGCGCATCCTTAGCTCTGCCGCAGCACCCGCCCGGTCCGCGGCAGAGACCAGCGACAGAGGAACCTGCAGCAATGAACCTCTTTGATCCGGCCCATGCCGCCCACGCCGAACCTGCCAGTCCGCAGGAACAGCCCCGGACACCATTGATCCGCTTCGAGAATGTGACCAAGACCTTTGGCGGCTTCACCGCAATCTCGGATCTGAACCTGGACATTCAGGAACGCGAGTTCTTTTCGCTCCTCGGCCCCTCCGGCTGCGGCAAGACCACGATGATGCGTTTGCTGGCGGGTTTCGAAGACGCAACTTCGGGCCGCATTCTGCTGGATGGGCAGGATCTTACAGGTATCCCGGCAAACCGGCGACCGATCAATATGATGTTCCAGTCCTACGCGTTGTTTCCACATATGTCGGTGGCCAAGAACATCGGCTTCGGTCTCAAGCAGGAACGCTGGAAGAAGCGCGACATTCAGGACCGTGTGGACGAGATGCTTGCGCTGGTACAGCTCGAAGGGTTTGAAGACCGCAAGCCACACCAATTGTCTGGCGGACAGATGCAGCGGGTGGCGTTGGCGCGCTCTTTGGCCAAGAAACCCAAAGTGCTGCTGTTGGACGAGCCGCTGGGCGCGCTCGACAAAAAGCTGCGCGAGGAAACACAGTTTCAACTGATGGACGTTCAGGACCGGCTGGGCCTTACCTTCATAATCGTCACTCATGATCAGGAAGAGGCAATGACCGTTTCCTCTCGTATCGCTGTGATGAAGGCAGGCAAGCTCTTGCAGACCGACACGCCCGCGCGGATATATGAACACCCTGCGTCCAGCTATGTTGCTGACTTCATTGGTAATGTGAACCTGTTGGATATCGAGCTGTCGGGCATGGAGGGAGAACTGGCGATAGCCCGTTGGGACGGCGGCACCCAACTGGTATTCCGCCCACAGCCCGGTGATGTTCTGACGCCCGGTGCTCGCAAGATCTTGGTGCTGCGCCCCGAGAAAATCCACCTCACCAAGGACCAACCGGCAGCAGCGCACAACGTGAACATGGTCGAGGGTACAGTCGAAGAAATTTCCTATACCGGCAGCGCCTCAACCTTTCTGGTTCGGCTTGACGGAGGCCTTCTGATCCGTGCGCAGGAAGCCAACCGGTTGCTGACCTCACGGCGCGAGATCGACTGGAACGATAGGGTCTGGCTCAGCTGGCGCGCAGGTGCCTGCGTGCTGGTCGACGCGTGAGGGCAGGATCATGATTACATCACGACGCCTGCTTATCCTCGTGCCCTACCTGTGGTTGACGCTTTTTTTCCTGGTGCCCTTCCTGATCGTCATCAAGATTTCCCTGTCGGATTCCGTCACCGCCAGCCCGCCCTATGCCCCCACCTTCAGCCTGGATGAGGGGCTTGCCGGACTGCGCGCATCCTTCGCGGAACTTGATTTCGAGAATTTCCTCTGGCTGGCCGAGGACGGCATCTACCTCAAGGCCTACCTCAACAGCGTCAAGGTCGCCGCTATCGCAACCCTCCTCGCCCTGCTGATCGGCTACCCGGTTGCCTATGCCATGGCCAAGGCTCCGCAGGAATGGCGCAAGACGCTCCTGCTACTGGTAATCCTGCCGTTCTGGACCAGCTTCCTGATCCGCATCTACGCTTGGATCGGCATTCTCAAGAACGAGGGGTTCCTGAACCTCACCCTGATGAAGCTCGGCCTCATCGACCAGCCGCTGGCCATCATCCACACCGAAATCGCGGTCTATATCGGCATCGTCTATTCCTACCTGCCGTTCATGATCCTGCCGCTATACGCCTCACTGGAGCGGATCGACGGCCGCCTGCTGGAAGCGGCCGAAGACCTCGGCTGCAGTGCATTTGCAGCCTTTCGCCAGATCACTTTGCCGCTATCGCTGCCGGGGGTGATCGCAGGTTGTTTTCTGGTCTTCATTCCCGCAATCGGCGAATTCGTGATTCCTGACCTTCTGGGCGGATCCGGCACACTGATGATCGGCAAGACCCTGTGGCTCGAGTTCTTCTCCAACCGCGACTGGGGCGTCGCGGCGGCCGTGGCCATCGTGCTGCTTACTATCCTGATAGTGCCGATCGTACTGTTTCAACGCCATCAGCAGAAACATCAGGAGGAATTGGGATGATCCGCCGCTTCAACTTGTTCAACCTGACATCGCTGACCTTAGGCTTTGCCTTCCTCTATTTGCCGCTGCTGCTGGTGGTGGTCTATTCCTTCAACGACTCGCGCCTCGTCACAGTCTGGGGCGGCTTCAGCACCAAATGGTATGGTATCGTGCTGAACAATGAGGCTTACCTTGAGGCCGCCTGGATAACTATCCGCATCGCCTTCGTCTCCGCGACTCTTGCCACGGTTCTGGGTACGCTCAGCGCTATCGTCATGGTCCGCATGGGTCGCTTTCCAGGGCGCACGCTGTTCTCCGGCATGATCTTTGCTCCTCTGGTAATGCCCGAAGTGGTGACCGGCCTGTCGCTTCTGTTGCTGTTTGTTGCCATTGGTCTCGACCGTGGGTTTTGGACCATCACCGTCGCTCATGCGACCTTTTCCATGTGCTATGCCTCGGTGGTGGTCACCTCCCGGCTGTCAAGTTTTGACAGGTCGCTGGAGGATGCGGCCCTCGACCTGGGTTGCACTCCGTTTTCCGCCTTCCGTCAGGTGACCCTGCCGGTAATCGCGCCTGCAGTGATCTCGGCCTGGCTATTGTCATTCACTCTGTCACTCGATGATCTGGTGATCGCTACCTTTACCTCAGGACCCGGCTCCACCACTTTGCCGATGAAGCTCTATTCCTCCGTCCGGCTTGGTGTCTCGCCCGAGATCAATGCTCTTTCGACCATGCTGATAGGCGTCGTCGCCACCGGTGTCATCGCCGCGTCGCTCATCAACCGCCGACAAGAACGTCGCCAGAAACAGGAAACCCGCGCAGCAATGGCCGCCGCGTGACCTTCCCTCCAACCAGATCGGAAACGACAATGCAGTACAACATGTCCCAGTTCTATATCGGCGGCAACTGGACCACACCCTGCGGCAACAGCACTGTTGATGTGATCAACCCTGCCACCGAACAGTCTCTCGGCCATCTCGCACTTGGCAAGGAAGCCGACGTCGATGCCGCAGTTGCTGCAGCCAAGGCTGCGCTGCCCGCCTTTGCCGCCACCAGTCGGGAGAATCGAATCGCGCTCCTTGAAAGAGTGCTGGAGGTCTACACCGCCCGCGTTGATGATTTTGCACAGGCCATCTCATTGGAGATGGGTGCCCCGATCTCCATGTCGCGTGAGATGCAGGCCCAGGTGGGCATCGACCACCTGGAGGCCATCATCGCGGATCTGAAGGCGCTTGATTTCGAGGAACCCCTGCCCAACGGCGACACGCTTGTGCGGATGCCGGTAGGCGTTTGCGGGCTGATTACCCCCTGGAACTGGCCAATCAACCAGATCGTGCTGAAAGTCGCGCCTGCACTGGCGGCGGGCTGCACCATGGTGCTGAAGCCCTCGGAACTGACACCGCTTTCCGCGGTTCTTTATGCTGAAGTACTGCATGAGGCTGGTGTACCTGCGGGTGTATTCAACCTAGTTCACGGCGAAGGCCCGGTGGTTGGTGCTGCGCTGTCACGCCACCCGGATGTCGCCATGATGTCCTTCACCGGGTCGACCCGCGGCGGTGTCGCGGTGACTCGGGACGCAGCGGAAACGGTCAAGAAGGTGGCACTGGAACTAGGTGGCAAGTCCCCGAATCTGATCTTTGCCGATTGCGATCTGGAAACTGCTGTCACCGAGGGTATCGAAGCCTGTTTCATCAATACTGGTCAGAGTTGCGATGCCGCCACCCGGATGTTGGTAGAGCAAACCGTCTATGACCGCGCAGTGGAACTGGCGCAGGCGAAATGCGAGCAAATGACCGTCGGCAACCCCGCTGAACCGGGCGATCACATGGGGCCGCTGTCTAGCGCGCAGCAATACGCCCGCGTGCAGGAGATGATGGAGGCCGGTATTGCCGAAGGCGCGCGGCTGGTCGCTGGCGGACCTGGCAAGCCTGAAGGATTTGAGACTGGCTACTATGCCCGTCCCACCATTTTTGCCGATGTAAACAATGCAATGCGCATCGCACAGGAGGAAATCTTCGGTCCGGTTCTGGTAATGATCCCCTTCGACAACGAGGCGGAAGCTATCGCCATTGCCAATGACTCGCCTTACGGCCTTTCTGCCTATGTGCAAACCGGCGACAGTGACCGCGCGGCTCGCGTCGCACGCGCCCTGCACTCGGGTATGGTCAATGTGAACGGTGCCTTCCTTGGCGCGGGCTCTCCTTTCGGTGGGATCAAGAGGTCGGGAGTCGGGCGAGAGGGCGGCCGTGAAGGTATTCTCGAATATCTTGAAACCAAGGTGATCGCAGCGCTCTGAAGGGGCGCCGCCGGAACGGACCAACGCCATGCCAAATCTCCACCGCATCTACGACGCCCACGCCTATGACACCGAGACACCGATTGGCAGCTATTGGGAGGCTACTATGCCTGCCACGCCTGCCTTTCCGGCGCTGGACGGGGATCGGCGCGCGGGCGTGGCCATTATCGGTGCTGGCTACACCGGTCTCAGCACGGCTCTGCATCTCGCCCGCGACTACGGCGAGGCGCCGCTTGTAATCGAGGCCGCCCAGCCCGGCTGGGGGGCATCTGGGCGTAATGCCGGATTCTGCGGCTTCGGCGGCGCCAAACTGGGAGATAGCGCGATCATCCGCCGCTTCGGCGAGGATGACCTGCGCGCTTTCTACAGCGCCCAGAAGGAGGCCGTCGCCCTGGTCCGAGATCTCACCTCCAGCGGTGGCATTGAGGCAGAGGCCCAGGTTGACGGAGAATACTGCCTGGCCCACAACGCCTCAGCCGCCCGTGCACTACCAGAGGTGGCGAAGGGTCTGCGCCGCTATGCCGGGGTTGATTGCCAGATTCTGTCAGCACAGGAGATGCAACAGGAAGGCTTGCACGGCGACGGTTTCCACGGTGGTTTTCTGCTGCCCCAGGGCTTCGGCTTGAACCCAGGTAAGTATGCTGCTGGTCTGGCCCGTCTGGCACAGCAGGCCGGCGCTGTGATTCACGGCAGCAGCCCTGCGCTTTCGGTGCAGGAAGAGCCGGGCGGCACTTACATCATAGAAACGCCTGCCGGCCGGATTCAGGCTGATCGTCTCATCGTCGCCAGCAACGGCTACAGCAGCGACAACCTTCCGGACTGGCTGCGGGGGCGCTATTTGCCGGTGGTGTCACATATCATGGTCACGCGGCCATTGACCGAACTGGAAAAACAGACCCAGGGGTGGACCACCCGGCGCATCGCCTACGACACCCGTAACCTGCTGCACTACTTTCGTCTGCTGCCGGACGACCGTGTGCTGTTTGGAATGCGTGGCACCAGCAATATCACATCTGCCTCAATGCAGCGGATGCGGCGTCAGATCCGCCGCGAATTCGAGGCGATGTTCCCGGCGCTGACCAATGCGGAAACTGAGTTTCACTGGAGCGGTCTGGTCTGCCTCACCCGAGGCCTTATCCCTTTTGTCGGGCAGATTGGAAACTGGCGTCGCGCCTGGTCGGGGTTTGGCTATCACGGCGGCGGTGTTGCAATGGCGACCTATACCGGGCGGCTGCTGGCAGGAATTGCAGCTGGTAAGCCCTACAAATCACCCTTGCCTCACTTCATACAAACACAACCGGCAACATTCCCTCTCCCGAGCTTTCGCCGCCACGGTTTGTCGCTTGCATACATGTATTACGGTGTCAGAGATCTGATTTAGGGGTCCCAGTTCCTAAATGACAAATAGCTTTGTCTCTTGAAAGAAATGTTAATAATTATTAGCCATTTAGCTCCTGGTCCATTCCAAGTGGTAAAGTCATGTTGACAAATTGCGGAGCCGGTGTCGTATCGGTGTTACATTGATGAATCCCGAGAAGCTCTCCATCGTCTTATCGTAACGCGTTGCGATGCGGCGGGCATTCTTGAGCTCGTTGAAGCAGCGTTCGACGAGGTTGCATAGACGGTAGAGCGATCGGTCCAGAGCGATGTGCTCCCTTCGGGACTTCCGCATCGGTATTTGGGGCTGCAAGTCTCGGACCTCCATTTTCGCCCTGCCGCTGTCGACACCGTAGCCGCAATCCGCAAGTAATACTCGCGGGCCGGGCAAATTGTCGACCATAACCAGATCAAAACCGCGATAATCGGATGTCTGGCCGGGCGAGTTCTCTGTCCTCATTGGCAGATCGTGTGCATTGACGAGAAGTTGGACCTTGGTCGTAAAGCCACCTCTTGAACGCCCGAAACCCCGTCTCGGTGTCCCCCTTTTGTAACCGCTGCCTGATGATGGACGCGGATCACAGTACTATCGATCATTTGCAGAGCGTTCAGAACCGCCCATTTTGATCGTACCCGTTACCGCCACAAGAACAAAAGGGATGCTGATCGACTGTCTAATGCTATAACACCATGACTGGCTGACCTGAGGCGGGTTCCTATTGAAAACCATGAGAAATGTTGGCGAGATTGTGCAGCACAGTTGCTTCTTCGGGATTTCGGTATGAACCCCGCAGAAATAACTTGCGTTGCAAAAAGTGGAGAAGATGGATCCATTGGCAAGACAGGTTTGGCTTCGTCGATTAGACCTCGTCTTCGAACTTCAATGCGATCCGGTGACACATCGCATTTTGCGACGAAGCAGTCGTTTGCCCAGCACGCTGAAATTCTGCACAACTAACCGAGTAAAGCGCAGCTTCATGATCAAGCCGGGACAGTTGCTACGTATGTGCTACATGCCGAAATCACCCCTAAACAGTCTATTAAATTCAGAATCCTACAATCAGTCGCACAAATCCATCATGGGTGCACCTGACAGCCTCGCGGCCTTTGTTTTTAAGGACTTATCCGTCATTTAGGCTATCTTTGTTGGCTCGTATGATGATCTGATCGGATCTTGTTTTGCTGGGTTTTCCGTATTTTGAGCTTTTAGCTTACTCACTGGAACGCGGCATTCCACAAACGTTTATCCGCAGTATGCCAAATCAAAGAATGGGAAGTAATGTGCGCTACCGTGGATCGCAAGGGCAAATCTGGCATCACGCATCGGACACAGGTCAGCCAAAAATACTATGGCTGGGTCGCCTTCTCCAAATTCAACAACGTTTTCAAAAAGAACCGCGGCCCTGACTTGGATTAGGCAAATTGAGAAAGCGATTGAATCCGGGAATCTTGTTAATGGTCAGGCCCGCACCAATGTCCTGAAACTGATCGAGCAATTGATCGCTACGGCGCGTATTAAATCGGCAAGGCCAAGGCCTAACCTGAAAACTATAATACGCTTTGCCGCGGCAGATCTCTAAGTCTCGTTCATTCGGCCCGCAGATCTTTAGGAAGATACTATTTGGACCCCTGAGCGCGGACACAAGTCTGGACCGGAAACCGGCCTTCTCAGAAACAACACTTCTGAAGTCGCGATTGAATTGGAGTGACATTGACTCAGAAAGACCCCGTCACTTGCCGACGATCTCGATCGTGTAATCACGCCTCGCCGCAGCTGGTGGTGGCTGAAACGGAGCAGCAGCGCGCACTTGGGCAAGGGCCACTTGATCCAGTCGCTCAGACCCCGAGCTGCGTGTGATGCTGACACTAAGCAAGTCACCATTGTCGCCGATCCGAAAGCTCACCAGAGCCGCGCCCCGGATATTGACGCTCTTGCGCTTTACACGCGTGATTTTTCGCTTCACATGCCCCGCGTAGTTACTGGCCTCGGCGTTACCCTGCACCGCCGATTTTGACTTGGTTTCTTTCGCTGTCGCAGCACCTTTGCTCGTTTTTCCGGATGCGCTGCCCTTTTGGGCCGACTTTTCCGAGTTGCCCTGCTTCGATGCAATCTGATTGACCTTCTGCTCCACCGGTTCAGGTGGCGTTACCTCCTCCGGCTGCGAAGCGGCGGCTTTCGTGGGCTGTAGCTCTGGGGCCTTTGCTGTCTCCGGCTCCACTGGCTTTTGCGGGTTGATCACCGCGACCGCCGCCGCGCTGTTCGGAGCCGCGGGACGGGTCGTCTGCGGAACGCTCGCCTCGGCTTGGGATATCGGCGTGACCGAGGGTTGCTGTTGAGCGGGCGTCACTGATTTTTGGCGCATGGCCGAAGGTGCAGAGGCGGTGGCCCCAGTGACGTAGTCTTTGAATGAATCTCCCAAGGCGGTGACCTCACCCGAGCCGCCTCCTTCTATGTGCACTGTTTCACCTGCGGAAAAGTCATGCAACGCGAGGACGTGCGTTGCTGCGGCCAATGCCAAAGCGGTTATGGCGGCGCCACGTGATCGGGGTATCATTGCAAACCCCTTTCGGTGACCACATAGACCTTCTTTGCGCCCAGCTTGCGCAGCGTATCGCTGACCTCTTTCAACTTGACCGCAGGCAAGGCACGGTCAGGCACGACGCGAACGTCGTCCAGCGGCAGATCGATGGATGCGCGTTCGACATACGCTTCGGCACCCGTGAGTTCCGCGCCACGGTATTCCAGCGTGCCATCGCTGCGAATGACCAAAGCATCCGGCGGCTCGCGCCCCTCCAGATCGCCGGTTTCCACAAGCTTCACCGATTTGCTGAGCGGCGGCGCGAGTGTGCCCGCGATCATGAAGAAGATTAGCATCAGAAATACAACATTGATCAACGCGATCGTCGGCTCTCGGCCCTGTTTTGCCTTGGGTTTCAGCTGAATCATCCGATCACCTGCGCGCGCAACTGATCAATACCCTTCAGGACTGTAAGAAGGTCGATCAACTGCTGAGAGGTTGCGTCCTGGCCGAGGCTGATCAGCGCTGTCTGGGGCTTGCTATCAGCAAGCCTTTCGCCAACATCTTCGAAGGATACCAGCGTTCCATCGACGAGAATTCGATTGGCCTCGAGTTTGACAAACCGGATGGCCCGATCCGTTTCCGGTCCTCCGGCAGCGGCGGTGGCGAATTCAATCTCGCCAAACTTCGAGAAAGTCGACGTCAGCATGAAAAACAGAAGCAACAAAAAGATGACGTCAATCAGGGACGTCATCGACAGGCGACTGCGCCGCTTCTTGCGAACGTCAAGTGCCATGGGCAAAGACTGATTGCGCGGGCTCTCCAGCCGCGACTTCGTTATCCGCATGCCCCGGCGCAAAGACCGTCCGCAATGCGCGGTTGGCAAAGGTGCGTTCACGGTTCATGCGGGCTTCGAACCACGTCAAAACCATCGACGTCGGCATTGCGACGGCCAGCCCGGCCGCCGTTGTCAGCAGTGCCACCCATATACCACCAGCCAACAATGAGGGGTCCACTGAGTTGCCTGCGCCCTGAAGAGTTTGAAACGCCTCAATCATTCCGAGGACAGTTCCGAAAAGACCCAAAAGCGGTGCAAGCTGAGCCACCATGTCCAACACGTTGAACCCCTGCTCAAGCTGCGCGAAACGTGCTTCGGCTTCGGCATCGACACGCTCGGACAATGTGCGATCATCACCGGACAACGCCATCGCAATCACCGAGGCCAGATAGCTGCGGCTTTTGTTGAGATGCGCACGGGTGCCCGCGTGATCCTGACGATCCCACGCTTGAATCGCCCGCGAAAGCTCGATGTGACGACCAACCCCCGCCGCCCTGAATTGCCAAAGCTTGTATAAAACCAACGAGAGTGTTGCGATGGACGTCAGGATCAGGATGGCCACAACCGGCCCGCCCAGCGCCAGAATATCCATCAGCTTTTGAAGTATCGCATTCATGACTTTAGCCAATCACCTCGGTTTCTAGACGGCTTTTGAGTTCGAGCCCGCTCAGGCAGGCATCCGCCATACCGCCTTGGGTTTCACACTCTTGCACTCCGTTAATCAGAATTCGGCTGATCTCGTTGCAGGCCATGTCGTTGAATTGGAACTGACGCACTCGGGGGCGTCCGGCGGGCAGTTCCGCAAAATCCAGCAAGGTCAGTAATGCCACCTGACCTTCGGATCCAAAAAGGACGGTTTCGTAAACGGCACTGTCGATATCGGTGTCATAGGAGTTTTTGGCCACGAAACTCAGCAGGCAGTTTCGCCCCCTCGCCTCTGCCGAGCTCAGCTCGATGGAAATACCGCCGGGCTTGCTGGTTTCCTCTGCACTGACAAACCCTGCCCCCATTATTGGGAGCAGGGCCAGCAGGACCACTCGAGCATTTCTCTTGGTTCTTGTTTGCATGACTGGTCCTTTCGTGTGGATCAGAATGTTTTCGCCAAAGTCAGCTTGAAGTTCCGGCCCGGTGAGTTGCGGGTCGAAAGGTTCGGCAGGTAGTTCTTGTCAAAGATATTCTCGATGCCGGCGCGGACTTCGAAGCCCTCGAACACGCCCTCTTGCGGCAGATAGGTCGCCCGCAGGGTATTCACCCCATAGCCTGCAACCGGATCGCCGCTGGAATTGGTGCCGGATTTGGCGCCGAACAACTCCCAGCTGACATCCAGTGTCTCGCCGAAGCGTTTGCCAACCGTCACGCGGGCCGAGTCCGTCGGCTCGTTGCGCCACGGGGATTCCACTCCGGTCGAGCTTGTCTCGGTTCCGTCGACAATGTTGGCGTTGAAATCGACGTAGTATCCAGCCGCGTTGGCATAGGATGCCTCGATTTCCACGCCTTTGGTTTCAACTTCGGACAGCGGCGTCGAAGGGCGGCCCGAGCCGTACGACGTAATGTCCCACAGGTCTGTCTTGTAGAAGTTGACCTTGGCACGAACAACGTCGCCCTCGGCAAAGATATCACCACGGTTGTACGAGAAACCTGCTTCCCAAGTGCGCGACTTCTCAGGCTGCGTCATATACGCTGGCGTACCCAGATCGTCGATAATCGGCAGGTTTTCGGTGTATGCACCGCTACCGAAAACGGCAAAGCCGCTTGCGAACTCGTATCGTGCAGACAGGCCCCCCATCAACGCGTTGTTGTCATAGCTCGCATTGCGCGGGGCCGGCGCATCTCTGTCACCTTCGATGTCCTGCGTTTCATAACGGATGGTCGGAGTAATGGTCAGCTGATCGCCAATCTGGATATCGTCCACTGCGAACAAGGCGACACGGCGGTCTGTTCCACCCGGGGCCGACGGCGCGTCCAGACGCTCACGATTGATGAACTCGATCCCGGCGCGCAGGTCGTGCGACGCGATGCCTGTCTGGAAGTAGGACGTGTTCTTGATCGTTAGCTTGGTTGTTTCATAGTTATGGGTCGCATCGGCCAGTGCACGAATGCTTGGGAAGAAAGGTGTTCCCTCCAGGCTGGACGATCCCGGCACATACGAGCTGTCGATCTTCTGTTCCGAGTAGCTGAGGTTCACGTCCAGATCGATCAGGTCGTTGCCAGCCGGACGGTATTGATAGCGTAGAATGCCAATTTTGGTTTCGATGTCGCGGTCTACGTTACCGAATGAATCCGATGTCGTTCCGAACGAGTCATATGGCACATCTCGCTCTTCCGAGGTGGATTGGTTGTAGGACGCGGTGATCGAGTGTTCGAGGTTGTCCCCAAAGCTGTACTTCCCCTTGGCCAAAAGAGACGGCAGCGTGAAAGCACTGTTGCCGATGGTGTCGCCGTTTCCGTCCTCCTGATCGTCCTGGTCCCGATAGGTGTAGTTGAACAGGAACTCGGTCTGCCGGTTTGGCTGCCAGGCCAGGATCGACGAGGACGCAAAGCCGTTTCCGTTGGAGTATCCTTCCAGCGTTTGGCGGAACCGGAAGCCCGGCTCACCACCGGTGAAGTCCGACGCGTCCTTGGTTTCCAACTGAACCACGCCGCCTACGACACCCGAGCCGTATTCGAACGAACCCACGGTACCGCGGATAACCGAAACGCTTTTGTATAGCTGCGGGTCGGTAAACAACTGGTTACCGATCCGATACAGTTCTTCCGCGCCGGTTGTCGCCCCATCGACAAGGATCAGCACTTTCTGGTCGGTGCCGAAAGTACCGTTGGCCCCGAATCCGCGGATGTTGATCCCCGAACCCTGCGGCGTCGAGCCGTTGACCAGTGTCACACCGGGCACCGTGTCGATCAGCTCTGCAACCGTGTTGGCCTGACGATCGTTGATTTCTTCCTGATCAATGCTCGTTATCGGTACGGCGGTATCCGTCTGGATTTCCCGTTTGCTTTCGCCCAGTTCCAGCGTGCCCAGGAAGCCTTCATCCTGTTCCTGCGCCGAAGCACCAGCCGCGATCATGCTCAGGCACGACACCGTACCCAGCAACCCCATCTTTTGAATCCGCGAACGCATTTCTGTCCCTTCGAAACATTTAAGAGGACCGGAAATGCTTGCTCCGTGCTGGCTTGGTCAGTCTTTTTTGATTTTTGGAATCGCCGGTTTGGCGACTTGTGTTCGCTAATAAAGCTGACTAAAATAGTCAACATAAATTCTTAGTCGTTCGCACGACATCCGCCAGCAGGTCACCGCGCTCACCGATGACCATGCCAGCACCTCAATCATGACACTCGAAGATGGAAAAACCCATGACGGAACAGGTGCTTATGGCCCCGGATCAAATTCGCGCAGCCTATGCTGAAAACCCCGGAAAACGTGACCGCGACTTGGCGGAATCGCTTGGTATCACCGAAGGGCAACTTGTTGCCGCAAACACAGGGATTGATGTGACAAGGTTGTCGGCAAAGCTTGATGACATCTTTCCAAAGCTGAACGGGCTGGGCGAGGTCATGGCGCTGACGCGCAACCCGTCCTGTGTCATCGAAAAGGTCGGGCAGTACGATAATTTCCATTCTGGCGCTCATGCTTCGATGGTGCTGACCGAAGACATCGACTTGCGCATGTTCCCCAGCCATTGGGTCCATGCATTTGCGATCGAACGTGAAACACAGAACGGAACCAAACGGTCGCTTCAGATTTTTGATGCTGCCGGGGATGCAGTTCACAAGATCTTTCTGCGCGAGGGGTCTGACCTGAACCACTGGAACGAACTCGTCAGCGCGTTGGCTTCGGAAGACCAATCGCAGACGTTGACTGTTGAGCCGCGCAAGCCGATCGAAGCCGCCAAAGTAAACTCGGAAAAAGTCGACATCCTGCGCTCGGAATGGGCCAAGATGACGGACACACATCAGTTTCTGCGCCTGACGTCAAAGTTGAAAATGAACCGCTTGGGGGCTTACCGAGTTGCGGGCGAACCGCTGGCTCGTGAGCTTTCGACTGACACGGTTTCACAGATATTCGAACAAGTTCGGGATCAGGGGCTTGAGGTCATGGTCTTCGTCGGAAACCGGGGTTGCATCGAAATTCATGGTGGCCCGGTTGAGACGCTTAAACAGATGGGACCTTGGTTCAATGTGCTTGATCCGCGTTTCAACCTGCACCTGCGCTCGGACCACATCGCCGAAGTCTGGGCGGTTTCCAAGCCTACGCAACGCGGTCCTGCGGTCTCTGTCGAGGCTTTCGATGCCGAAGGCGGCCTTATCCTACAGGTCTTTGGCCGTCGCTCGGGCGAGAAGGATCACCGTCCGGCCTGGGATGAACTGGTAGCAAAGCTGCAATCCAAAAAAGAAGCCGAGGTGGCATAATGAATACCGTTACACGCGTTGCCTCAGCCCTTGCCGTTCTCGCCGCAGGCGTTTTCGGCACTCAGGCCATGTCGGCAAATGAGGCAGAGCCCAACCGCATAATCGCAATCGGCAGTTCCGTGACCGAGATCGTTTACGCACTGGGCCAGCAAGACCGGCTTGTCGGCCGCGATCAGACGTCGACATACCCGAACGAGGTGCTTGAGTTGCCCGACGTCGGTTACATGCGCGCCCTGTCCCCCGAAGGTGTCTTGTCGGTCCAGCCGGATTTGATCGTCGCACTGGAAGGAGCCGGACCGCCTGAAGCTGTCGAAGTACTCAAGGAGGCGGGTGTGGCGTATGTCACGATCAGCGACACCTACTCACGAGATGGAGTCGTGGAAAAGATCCGGGCCGTCGGGTCCGCGCTTGGAGTGGACGAAGCAGCGGAAGAACTGGCCGCGCAGACCGGCACACGTATTGACGGTGCGAATTCGGACGCCGTTGACGCAGCGCTGGATGGATCGGTTCGGGTCTTGTTCGTCCTGTCAGCGCAAGACAATCGGATTCTGGTTGGTGGTGCGGACACTCAGGCGGACAGCATCATCCGGTTGGCGGGTGGCGTGAACGCGGCAGGCAGCGTGTCCGGATTTAAACCGATGACACCCGAAGCGATCGCCTCGACCGCACCAGACGTGATCCTGATGATGGATCGTCAGGGCAATCACATCACCGGCAACGAAGAACTGTTTGCCCTGCCTGCAATTCAGCTGACACCGGCTGGCCGGAACAAGCGTCTGATCCGCATGCAAGGGGCGTACCTTCTTGGATTTGGTCCTCGCACAGCCGATGCGATTGCGGATCTATCCGCGGAACTGCAGAAAATAAGTGACTCATGACTCTGGCAGTGGATCACGATGGGCTGAATGTGGCCCCGCGTGACCGTCGGGTGACGGCGCGCCGGGTCACATTGGCCCTGTTTTTTCTTCTTATCGTCACCAGCGTGGTTAGCATCTCGGTCGGCGCATCGAATGCATCGCTCGGCGCTGCGTTGAGTGATCTGATCGCCGGACGAGAAATCTCGGACCTCGACCGGATCGTTCTTTGGGACATCCGCCTGCCCCGGCTGGCCATGGGAGTTCTTGTAGGGGCCGCGCTTGCGGTTTCCGGTGTCGTCATGCAGGGGCTATTCCGCAACCCGCTCGCTGACCCCGGCATAGTAGGTGTCAGCGCTGGTGCCGGTCTTGGAGCGATTTCCGCGATCATTCTGGGGTCCTATTTGCCCGCGTCTGTTCTGGCGTGGACAGGAAACAGCCTGGTGGCAATCGCCGCGTTTCTGGGTGGATGGGCGTCCGTCCTGTTGCTGTATCGCGTTTCAACGCGCCGAGGGCAGACATCCGTTGCAACCATGCTGCTGGCCGGGATCGCTCTGGGTGCGTTGTCAGGAGCGGTATCAGGTGTTCTGGTCTACATGGCCGATGACCAGCAACTGCGCGACCTGACCTTCTGGGGCATGGGGTCGTTGGCGGGTGCGACGTGGACCAAGGCGGCATCGGCTGCGCCAATCATCCTGATCTCGGTCTTTGTCGCACAATTCCTCGCTCGCACCCTGAACGGTATGGCCATGGGTGAAGCTGTGGCGCACCATATGGGTATCCCGGTTCAGCGCAGCAAGAACATCGCCATTCTGGCCGTCGCCGGCGCAACCGGTGCGGCCGCCGCGGTGTCTGGCGGAATTGGTTTCATCGGCATCGTCGTACCGCACCTGCTGCGTTTGGCGGCAGGACCGGATCACCATCGCCTACTGATGAACTCTGCCTTGCTGGGGGCCAGCCTGTTGCTGGGCGCCGACGTGATCAGCCGACTGGTCGTTGCCCCGGCAGAGTTACCAATCGGAATCGTAACCGCAATTCTTGGCGCGCCAGTCTTCCTGTGGATTCTGCTGCGGCGCCACGGAACAATGGGAATGTAAGTGATGAAGGGCGAGAACATACGGGTCAGTCTGGGACGAAAGGAAATCCTGCATGGCGTTGACTTTGCGGCTGAGCCCGGGAAAGTGACGGCAATTATCGGTCCGAACGGCTCGGGAAAATCGACCCTGCTCAAAGCCTTATCCGGCGAAATTGAATCCTTGGGCAAAGTGTCCTTGAACGGGCGCGAAATTTCCGAACTTAAACCCTGGCAACTGGCCGCAATGCGGGGTGTTCTGCCGCAATCGTCAACGGTGGCCTTTCCCTTCAGCGTGCTGGAGATCGTCAAACTGGGGCTGGCAAATGGCTTGGCGGCCGGGGACGACACCCTGCCATCAAGGGCGTTGGCCCATGTCGATCTTGCCGGGTTCGAGCATCGGTCCTATCAGAACCTCTCCGGCGGCGAACAGCAACGGGTTCAGCTTGCCCGTGTTCTGACTCAGGTCTGGGACGCGAAGTACCACGACAAGCCCAGATGGCTTTTGCTGGACGAACCGGTTGCAAGCCTCGACATCGCGCATGAGTTTACTGTGCTAGGCGTTGCAAGAGATTTCGCGGCGCAGGGCGGCGGAGTTGTTGTGGTCATGCACGATCTGAACCTTACCGCGCTTTTTGCTGACGACGTATATGTCTTGTCGGAAGGCAATGTTTGGGGCTCGGGTACACCGACAACCATCCTGAACGACAAAACGATGGAGCAAGTCTATGGAATTGACCTGCCAATCAACACGCTGCCCATGGGCAAGGTGCCTTTCGTCCTGCCGCAGGCTGTGAAGCACGATCTGACGGCTTGAATAAAGTTGGCGGGGCGGGTGCGTTGCGATGCCCGCCTCGCACCGCCTGCAACTAAACGCCGTATCGGCTGAGGATCATGTCCACGCTATTTTCAATAGTCGCAGTCATCTCGGCTTCGTTCAGGACGCTGCCGGTGAAGATCATGGGCCAGAAAGCTTTGGCCTTGATCAGGCCGATGAACTCCTGCCCTGCGCTTTCCGGGTCGTCGATTCGTAGCTGACCGTCCGCCGCAGCATCTTTCAGCATCTGCACAAAGATCGCCGTTTTATCCAGCTTGCCCTGAGCCGCAGCCGCAAGAACCGGGTTGCGCAGGGTTTCGCTGATCACCATCCGTGCCATCGCCATCACTTCTGGCAGCATCAGAATGCGCCCCTCGGCCCAGGCCAGTTCGGTCAGTTGCTCGCGAATATCGCGGCCTTTTTCATACCGAATATCCAATACGCCTGCGAAGCGGTTTGCCAGTTCGATCACAATGGATCGAAACAGGTTTTCCTTGCTTTCGAAATACTTATACAGCGTCCGCTTGGAAACCTCCGCCTGCGCCGAGATGCGATCCATGCTGGCGGCGGCGAACCCCTTTTCCTGGAATTCAGCCACAGCCGCCTCAATGATCTGGGCATGTTTGGACGCATTCGGCGTTGTGCATTCGTTCATATCCAAAGCTATAGACCTATTGACAGATCGAGGTCAAACTCTACGTAAACTCTCCAGTTTACACGCGCGAATTCTTCGCCTAGTGTAAACCCGCCAGTTTACCGACTCAGGTAACCAGCCCAACACGGAGAGTCCCCTCATGGCATTGACTTTGAAACTGAACGGCGAAACCCACACGGTCGACGCCGAACCCGGCACGCCCCTCCTCTGGGTGATCCGGGACGAACTCAAGCTGACCGGAACCAAATTCGGCTGCGGCGTCGCATCCTGCGGCGCGTGCACCGTGCACCTGAATGGCGAGCCTGTGCGCTCGTGCCAGACCTATATCGAAGACGTTGAAGATGCCGAGATAACCACAATCGAGGCAGTTGGCGACGACAAAATCGGCGCGGCCATACAGCAGGCCTGGGTCGAACTGGACGTGGTCCAGTGCGGCTATTGCCAGTCGGGCCAAGTGATGTCGGCAGTCGGACTGTTGTCAGAAAACCCCAAGCCCAGCGTCGAAGAGATCGACGACTACATGGCCGGCAACGCCTGCCGCTGTGCCACCTACCAACGTATTCGCGCCGGTATCCAACGCGCATCTGAAATTCTGGAGGCCTGATCCATGACCATCAACACCTCCCGCCGTGGATTTCTGAAAGGTGCCGCCGCTGCCGGTGCCGTCCTGCTGGTCGGCGCACGCCCTGATGGCGCGCTGGCGGCGGGCTCATCCGAAACCGCTCAATTCAACCCGTTTGTAAAAATCGACGCCGATGGAACCGTAACGGCCATCGTGAAGCATTTTGAAAAGGGCCAAGGTCCAGCAACCGGTTTGCCGACGCTGATCGCCGAGGAAATCGGCCTGACCATGAACCAGATCGAATACGAATTTGCTCCCTCCAACCCACAGGTCTACAACAACCTGCTATTCGGGCCGTTTCAGGGCACCGGCGGTTCGACCGCAATGGCGAACTCGTGGATGCAATACCGTCAGGCCGGTGCCGCCGCGCGCGAAATGCTGATCAACGCCGCCGCGCAAAGCTGGGGCGTGGACGCGTCCGGTATCACCATCGAAGAGGGCATCGTCAAAGCGGGCGACAAGTCGGCCCCGATCGCGGAATTCGTGGCTGCTGCATCGCAGTTGGAAGCCCCTGCCGAACCTCGCCTGAAAGACCCGTCGGAGTTCCGCCTGATCGGCAATGAATCCGTCCGACGCAAGGACTCGGCGATCAAGGGCAACGGCCAGGCGATGTACGCGATGGACGTTCACCTGCCGAACCAGATGGTCGCCATGATCAAGCGCCCTGAGTCAAAGGGCGGTATAGCCAACGGTTTTGACGACAGCGCGTCGAAAGAGGTCAAAGGCTATATCAGTGCCGCAGTGCTGCCCAATCAGGCAGGGGTCGCAGTCTATGCCGAAAACACATGGGCCGCCATTCAGGCGCGCGACGCGCTTGAGGTCGAGTGGGACATGTCCGGCGCAGAAACCCGCGACTCGGATCAAATCAAGGCCGAGATCATGGCCGCGCTGGATGCCGAGCCCACCTATAACGTGAACAAAGCGGACGCAGCGGCCGTTTCGTCGGCAATCGATGGCGCAGATAGGGTCATTGAGAAGACCTTTTACTTCCCCCTGCTGGCCCATGCCCCGATGGAGCCACTGAACTGCACCATTGAACAGACTGCGGACGGCACCATTGTTCTGCATGACGGTGCGCAAATGCCAACCGGTCCGCACATGGCCTATCAGCAGATCTTCCAATTGCCGCCTGAGAAAATCCAGATCAAAACGATGCTGGCGGGCGGTTCGTTCGGACGCCGCGCAACACCGGATGCGGATTATCAGGTCGAGGCTGCATTGGCCTTTGTGGTCACCGACCGCTCGCGCCCGGTCAAGCTGGTCTGGACGCGCGAAGATGACATCCGCAGCGGCTACTACCGCCCAGCCTTCGGGCACAAAGTCCGGGTTGGTCTGGACGCCGACGGAAACATCGTCGGCTGGCAGCACCAGGTCGCGGGACAGTCGATCATCAAGGGGACAGCCTTCGAGGCCATGCTGGTCCATGACGGAGTTGACCACAGCTCTATCGAAGGTATCGCGGACAGCCCCTATCAGATCCCTGGTATGGCGCTTGGGTTGACCGATACGCCAAAGGCGACTTCGGTTCTGTGGTGGCGATCCGTGGGTCACACGCACACGGCTTACGTCATGGAGACGATGATGGACATGGCAGCCCTTGCGGCGGGCCGCGATCCGGTTGAGTTCCGCCTCGCCCATCTTGCGGATGCCGGTGATGCCGATCAGAAGCGGAAAGCGGATGTCCTGAAACTGGCCGTCGAAAAAGCCGGCTGGGGCAATGCGCCTGCCGGTCGGTCGCAGGGCGTCGCAG
The DNA here is from genome assembly GCF_056538705.1 of Ruegeria sp. BF12. NCBI lineage: Bacteria > Pseudomonadati > Pseudomonadota > Alphaproteobacteria > Rhodobacterales > Roseobacteraceae > Ruegeria > Ruegeria sp. BF12. The sequence continues at coordinate 450,969 of NZ_JBQFTP010000001.1, forward strand.
TCCACAAGTCTTTTGGCTCTTACGCGGCACAAGTGGTTGAGGTTTCCGGCAATCCTGAAGACGGCATAAAGATCGAAAAGGTCACCTGTGCCGTGGATTGCGGAATTGCCGTCAACCCGGACGTCGTACGCGCCCAGATGGAAGGTGGCATCGGTTATGGCATCGGTCACGTGATGCGCGACCAGATCACCCTGACCAGCGGTTCTGTAGACCAGTTCAACTTCCCGGACTATGAGCCGCTGCGGATTGGCGATATCGCTGCCATCGACGTGCATATCGTCCCGTCGGCCGAAGCTCCGACTGGCGTGGGTGAGCCTGGAACGCCGCCCTCGGCGCCCGCTCTGGCAAACGCGATCAACGCCTTATCGGGCGTTCACGTTGCGGAACTGCCTATGGCAGAAAACGGCGTCAGCTTCATCTAAGCCCCTACCCCCGCGCCTAACTAAATTGGCGCGGGATTTTTCTCAGTGCGAAATAATTTGATCAAATTTCGTGACAACGCCGCGCGTCTTGATTACATCTCGGGTAACCAGAGTAATGGAGACTCCGATGGACTTGAGCGCCCTGCACAGTTTTCGCGTCGCAGCATGTGATCTTAATGGTCAGATGCGCGGAAAGCGTGTGCCGCCCTCTTATGCCAGCAAACTGGACAAGGGCGCGGTGCGCATGCCCTTTTCCGCGCTGAATGTCGACCTGTGGGGCGCCGATATCGACGGCAGCCCGCTTGTGTTTGAATCCGGCGATGCGGATGGCGTGCTGTTGCCGACAGACCGCGGACCGGTTCCTGTGCCCTGGCTGGCGACTGAAACCGCGCTGGTTCCGATGAGCCTGCATGATGACAACGGCGCCCCCTTTCCCGGCGACCCAAGACACGCGCTTGCCTCGATTCTGGATCGTTTTGCCCAGCGCGGTTGGTCCGTCATTGCAGCCACCGAGTTGGAATTCACTTTACTCGACGCCTCGGGCGCTCATCCACAGCCGCCCGTGAGCCCCATCACCCAAAGACAGTTGGAGGATGAGGCCGTCCTGTCTATGGCGGAACTGGACGCCTTTGATGCCTTTTTCACGGACCTTTATGACGGATGTGCCGCCATGGGCATTCCCGCGCAAACCGCCATATCAGAAAGCGGCATCGGCCAGTTCGAAATCAACCTGAACCATCAGGAAGCGATGCGTTGTGCAGATGATACGTGGCTTTTCAAGTCTTTGGCGCGTGGTCTGGCCCGCAAACACGGGTTCACCGCCACGTTCATGGCCAAGCCCTACGCGGATGATGCCGGCAACGGGATGCATGTGCACTTTTCGGTGGTGGATCAGCAAGGCCGCAACGTCTTTGACAATGGCGGTCCCGAAGGCACCGATTTGCTGCGCTGGGCCGTGGCGGGATGCCTGACCGCAATGCCAGGCTGCACGCTGGTCTTTGCGCCGCATGGCAATTCTTACACGCGCCTTGTTCCGGGCGCACACGCCCCGACAGGCGCAAGCTGGGCGTATGAGAACCGAACTGCGGCCCTCCGCATTCCCGGCGGCGCCCCAGCCGCGCGACGCATCGAGCATCGCGTCGCAGGCGGGGATATCAACCCCTATCTGATGCTGGCCGCTGTTCTGGGTGCGGCGCTGAACGGCATCGAAGACAAAGCCGAACCGCCCGCCCCGATTTCGGGCAATGCCTATGACATCGACGGGTTGCCTCAGCTTGCCAGCGATTGGCCTCAGGCCATTGCAGCGTTCGAAACCGATCCAAGCGTCGCCCGCATCTTTCCTGCCGAGTTGATCCGCTACTTTGCAATGACCAAGCGACAGGAAATCAGGCGCTTTGCCGACCGCCCTCCCGAAAACCACTGGCTGAGTTACATAGAAGCCGTATGAGCCCCCTTGCCCGCCCGGATTCGGTGGGCTAGAATAAATTTGATCAAATTTGGTGACCCATGAAAATCGGTATCCTTCTGACCGGCCATCCACCGGACGAGCTGCACGGCCAATTCGGCGAATACGACACGATGTTCAGCACACTTCTGGACGGCAACGGTTTTGAATACGAAACATTCGCAGTCGTGGACGATCAGTTTCCGCGGGATGAGGATCAGGCCGATGGCTGGATCATCACCGGCTCGCGTCATGGTGCTTACGAAGATCACGCTTGGATTCCACCGCTTGAGGACCTGATCCGCGCCATTCAGAAAAGTGGCAAGCCTTTGATCGGTGTCTGCTTTGGCCACCAGATCATCGCGCAGGCTTTGGGCGGCAAAGTCGAAAAGTTCAAGGCCGGATGGTCTGTTGGACGAACTGACTATGACTTTGAAGGCGGAACGGTAACACTGAACGCCTGGCATCAGGACCAGGTGGTTGAGCTGCCCGAGGGCGCACGCGTTACTGGCACCAACGACTTCTGCCGCAATGCCATGGTGAGCTACGGCGACAACGTTTGGACGGTACAGGCCCACCCGGAATACGGCGACGCCTTCATACAGGGCCTGATGGAAACACGCGGCAAAGGCGTGGTCCCTGATGGGCTTATGGAAGCCGCTGCAAATCGCCTGCCGACCCGAAATGACAATCCGCTGATCGGAAAGTATATGGCGGAGTTTCTAAAGAAAGAGAGGGCCTGATGGCCGACTGGAAAGATCAGCTACCGCAAGCGGCACGGGACTATATCGACGGCCAGAGGCTCGATGAGGTCGAGTGCATCATTTCAGATCTGCCCGGTATCGCCCGAGGCAAGGCCGTTCCGGCATCGAAATTCGCCCGTCAGGACTATTTCCACCTGCCAGACAGCATCTTTTACCAGACCATCACAGGCGACTGGGGTGAGGCTGCAGGGGATGATGGCTTCATCGAACGGGACATGATCCTGAAGCCCGACTTCTCAACAACGTCCGCCGCGCCCTGGACCGGGGACTGGACGCTGCAGGTGATCCACGACGCTTATGACCGCGATGGCGAGCCGATCCCCTTCAGCCCGCGCAACGTACTGAAACGCGTGGTGCAGCTGTATCAGGACAAAGGCTGGAAACCGATCGTCGCACCCGAGATGGAGTTCTTTCTGGTCGCCCCGAACGTCGATCCGGCGCATGGAATCAAACCGATGATGGGCCGTTCAGGTCGTCCCGCTGCGGCGCGCCAGGCTTATTCGATGACGGCGGTGGACGAATTCGGACCGGTGATCGACGATATTTATGACTTCGCCGAACACCAGGGGTTCGAAATCGACGGCATCACTCAGGAAGGCGGCGCGGGTCAGTTGGAGATCAACCTCCGTCATGGCAACCCGGTCAAGCTGGCCGATGAGGTATTCTATTTCAAACGCCTGATCCGCGAGGCCGCGCTGCGGCACAACTGCTTTGCAACTTTCATGGCAAAACCGATCGAGGATGAGCCTGGTTCGGCCATGCACATCCATCACTCGATTATCGACATGGAAACTGGCCAGAACATCTTCTCGGGTCCTCAGGGCGGTGAAACGGACGCGTTCTACAACTTCATCGCCGGTCTGCAGAACCACTTGCCCGCGGGTCTGGCCGTGATGGCGCCCTACGTGAACTCATATCGGCGCTATGTGAAGGACCATGCAGCGCCGATCAATCTGGAATGGGCGCGCGACAACCGGACGACCGGTATTCGCGTACCGCTGTCCGGTCCTGAGGCTCGTCGGGTGGAGAACCGCATCGCAGGCATGGACTGTAACCCGTATCTGGGCATCGCACTGTCGCTGGCTTGTGGCTATTTGGGCCTGACCCAGCAGGAACGCCCGCGCCGTCAGTTCTACGGTGACGCTTATGAGGGCGAAGGCGACATCCCGCAGGTTATGGGCAATGCGCTGGACCTGTTTGATGAGGCCACCGCCCTTCACGAGGTGCTGGGCCCCGAGTTCGCCCGCGTGTACGGCATCGTCAAACGCGCCGAGTACGAGGAGTTCCTGCAGGTCATCTCTCCGTGGGAGCGTGAGCATCTGCTGATGAACGTCTGAGGCACGCAATGAACCTGCTTTATTCCAATGACCGCAAGTCGGAGCATCCGGCCAGCTGGTACGCTGCGACCGCCAATCAGATGGATCGATTTCCGGCGTTGTCAGGCGACACCAAGGCGGATGTTTGCGTCGTGGGCGGCGGATATACCGGGTTGTCGGCTGCTTTGCATCTGGCCGAAGCAGGGTTCGATGTTGTCCTGCTTGAGGCGCATCGCGTGGGCTTCGGGGCGTCGGGCCGAAATGGCGGGCAACTTGGCAGCGCCCAGCGCATGGATCAGGAGGACCTCGAGCGTCTGGTCGGCGATGACGACGCGGCTAAGCTCTGGGAACTGGCCGAAGACGCAAAGGACCTGGTCAAGTCCCTGATCGCGAGGCATCAGATCGACTGCGACCTGAAGCCCGGCATCGCTGTTCTGGGCCTGTCGGATACGGAACAAAAGGAACTGCGCGATCACGCCGTCCATTTGTCTGGGCGATATGGCTATGACCAGATCGAACTGCTGGATACAGATGCCGGACATGCGCTGTGTCCTTCGCCCGCGTACAAAGGCGGCTATCTGGACATGGGTGCTGCCCATTTGCATCCGTTGAACTACGCGTTAGGGCTGGCGCAGGCCGCAGCCAAAGCTGGTGTGCGCATTTTCGAAAGCACCGAGGTTTTGGGCATCGAAGAAAACCTCCCGGCTGTGGTTCGGACTGCTGAGGGCGCTGTCACGGCCGACCACGTCATTCTGGCCTGCAACGGATACCTCGGCGACCTGAACCGCAAGGTGGCGGCTAGGGTCATGCCTATCAATAACTTCATCGCAGCCACGGAACCTTTGGGGGCCGAGGCCGCGCAGGTTCTGACCCGCGACGTCGCCGTCGCCGACACCAAATTCGTGGTGAACTACTTCCGTCTCAGCGCCGATGGCCGCCTGCTGTTTGGGGGTGGCGAAAGCTATGGCTACCGCTTCCCCAGCGACATCGCAACCAAAGTACGCAAGCCCATGACCGAGATTTTCCCGCATTTGCGGGATGTTAAGATCGACTACGCCTGGGGCGGCACGCTGGCCATCACTATGCGCCGAATGCCCTATCTGGCTCGGGTCGCGCCCAATGTACTGTCGGCATCGGGCTATTCCGGTCACGGTGTAGGCACCGCCACCCATGCCGGCCAACTGATGGCGCTGGCCATTCAGGGTCAGGCCGAAGGGTTCGACACTATGGCCCGTGTACCCGCCCTTCCCTTCCCCGGTGGCCCCGCATTGCGTAGCCCGCTGCTGGTCCTGGCGATGACCTGGTTTGCGCTTCGGGATCGCCTGGGCCTTTAACTTCTTCTGTTTTGCAACAGATTGGTGAAATTTCGCCGTGTTGGCGAAAGGGGGTTGGAACACCCAATGTTTAGCTTTATCTTTTCCAAAGTTAGAATTCGGGAAAACCAAATATGACGCTTCCTCCAAACGTTCATGACGCCGAACCCATTCCCCCAGCAGCACGAGAAGCCATCGACGCCCTGATGCAGTCTGGCGACCTGTTTCGCTATACCGCGCCTCAGGATGCACCGGTTGCCTTGCTCGAAGCCGAATTTGCCGAGCTGCTGGGCAGCAAGTACGCGCTGGCAGTATCGTCCTGCTCGGCCGCATTGTTCCTGTCGCTAAAGGCTCTGGACCTGCCACGTGACGCACGTGTTCTGATCCCTGGCTTCACCTTTGCCGCCGTGCCGTCCTCAATCGTGCACGCGGACTGCATTCCGGTTTTGTGCGAAGTGGGTGAGAACTATCGCATCGACATGGCCGATTTCGAGGCCAAGCTGGACGGTGTACAGGCGGTCATCATCAGCCACATGCGCGGCCATACTTCGGATATGGACGCCATCATGGCCCTGTGCGACGCGCGTGACATCCCTGTGATCGAAGATGCGGCCCACTCGCTGGGAACGACGTGGCACGGGCGCAATATCGGAACGATCGGCAAGATCGGCTGCTTCTCGTTCCAGTCCTACAAGATGATCAATGCGGGCGAAGGTGGCATCCTGATCACCGACGACGCCGATTTGGTAGCGCGTGCCGTCATCATGTCCGGCGCTTACGAACACAACTGGAAAAAGCACAAAGGCCCTCACGGCGACAACTCGCCCGAGCTGGAGCAGGCTTTTGCACGCTGGCAGAACCAGTTGCCGCTTTATAACCTGCGGATGAGCAACCTCAGCGCCGCCGTGATCCGTCCGCAAATCCCGGAACTCGCACGTCGCGTAAGGGACGGCCTGACCAACCACGACTACGTGGCCGAGCGCCTGAACACGTCACCCTTTATCCACGTCCCTGCCCCTCTGGCACCCGAACGCCGAGCGCCGGATTCCATTCAGTTCAACCTTGTGGACATGAGTGACGATGATATCCGCGCCTTTGCCGCCGCAACCGAGGCGCGCGGCGTCAAGGTTCAAGTCTTCGGTCTAAGCGAGGATAACGCCCGCGCGTTCTGGAACTGGCAGTTCCTGCCCGAGCAGGTCGACCTGCCACAAACCCGCGCGATGTTGATGAAAGCCTGCGATGTGCGGCTTCCGGTTCGCCTGACGCGCAAAGAGCTGGATGTGATCGCCGATATTCTTCTGGCCGCTATGGGCGAAGTAACCGGTCCTGTTCCGGTTTACGGCACCTGAGCTTTAGTCGGGCACAGCAAAGCTCTCGCTCGACACAAACAGCGCCGCAATCCCCTGAGGGGTCGCGGCAACCCGCGACAGGATGCCGACCACCCTGATCCCTGAAGGCGTTTCCACCAGCAAGGGCGCCCCGGAATCGCCCATCATCACCGGGCAAATCGCGAGCAACAGACCATCCGCTGAGCGACGTACGGGGCAGTTGTTCGTGCGGCTCAGGACGTGTGGGCGCAGGCCCGCATAGCCGGCCACAGTCCCTGCTTCGGTGTCCAAGTTTCCGATTTCAAAGTATCCCAGTGATTGACCAATGGGCTCAGCCAGTTCAAGCACGGCCCAATCCAGTTCAGCGCGATCATTGAAACCTGAATCAGCGGCCTGATAAGGATGCAACCGGTATGATTTTATCATTGAAAATGCGGACGCTTCTCCGCGCTGATACCCCCCGGCGAACCGAATGCTGGAGGCAGGTATCCAAGTCTTTCGTGACGAATTGTATAGGCAGTGGGCCGCAGTCAAAACCAGATCGTCTGCCACCAGAACACCGGTGCAATGCGATCGCTGGTCCCGGCTGGCGAAGTTGACGCGACCAATTGCGCGCCAGGCGGGCTCTGCGGCGTCCAGAATCTCGCGCGCGCGAATGTCTTTGCAGCCTTCTTCCGCCGTCGTTCCAATTGTGCAGATCGGTGACCAGACCTCGGAAAAGTCTCCCTGCGCCCACGCGAATGTTCCACTGAGTATTGCGGCACTCAGGAACAAACAGCGCATCCGCGTGCAATCAGTTCAGCTTGGACAGCTTTTGCTGCAATTCCGCCAGCTGCTTTTTGATGTCGTCCAGATCTTCTTTGGGTTCCGACTTGGCCTCGTCTTCCTTGTCAGGTCCGGACCACCCGCTGGACAGACCGCCTGTCATGGCTTTCAGAAATGCCTGCTGTTGCGCCTGCAGCGCATCGAACCCCGGCATCTGTGACATCGGGTTCATGGCATTCATGTTTTCCATCATCTTGTTCTGGCTTTCGCGCAGCATCTCGAACGAGCTTTGAAGAAACTGCGGCATCACACCCCCGCCCGGCAGCATGTAGCTGCGGACCAGATCGTTCAGCACGTTGACCGGCAGCACATTTTCACCGCGGCTTTCATGTTCGGCGATGATTTGCAGCAGGTATTGCCGTGTCAGGTCATCGCCGGTTTTCAGGTCGATGATCTGCACTTCACGCCCGTCCCGAATGAACGACGCGATGTCTTCCAGCGTGACATAGTCGCTGGTCTCGGTGTTATACAGCCGACGGCTGGCATAACGTTTTATCAACAGTGGTTTTTCTTGTTCTGTCACCGTTTACCCTCCCCAAGGATGATGCGTTGCAGCAGAGATTATGCGAGCGCAGAACAAAAAGAAAGGGCAGGTCGAACGACCTGCCCCACGCGATTGCACCAAATGGGAGGAGTGGGTGCGCCTCGCGGCATTAACTTACTTGGCAGCAGTTGCTTTTTTGGCAGCTGCAGTCACGTCGTTAGTGGCTTTTTTGACGGCTGCGGTTGCGTCTTCTGCAGCGTCTTTGCCAGCCGCCATCAGCAGCTCAACGGTTTCGGTCTGCACTTTTTTCGCGATTTCAGCGAAAGCAGCCATGTTTTCAGCGGCAACCTCAGCCGATGCGCTTGCGAAGTCGGTTGCAGCTTTTGCGTAGTCAGCGGGCTCTGCCTTTGCTTTCGACATCTCGGTCAGCTTGGCCAGGGTGTCCTTGGTCCATTTGTTCGAGATTTCAGCCGACTTTTCAGCAGCTTCCAGAGCAACGCCCGACAGCTTTTCGTTCAGGGTCGCGGTCGACTTGAAGGCACCTTCCAGAGCGGTGGTGTCAACGGGGAATGCGCCCATCATGTCTTTCAGGGTCGCGGTAAAGTCTTGAGTCTTTGCCATTGTCCAAATCCTTTTGCTGAACCGGGCCCACCCCGGTTTTCATCAGCTTGAGGACAATATGATTGCCGCACCGCAGCATTGCAAGTTTTTTCTTGCTGCGGTGCAGAAAAATTTTCAAATCAGTTTGAAAATCAATTGGTTGCCTTGGCTAAAACATAGGTTCCGGGTGCCGGAGCAAGCGAAGGATGCTTCGAATCGCCGGTTTCCCGCGCGGGCACTTGTTTGCCGGAACGCTTCTTGAGCCAGGCTTCCCACCTTGGCCACCAAGACCCTTCGTGGAACTCAGCCTCTTTAAGCCAGGTGTCAGCATCCACTTTCAGATCGGAATTCGTATAGTGGCCGTATTTCTTCTTGCTGGGCGGGTTCACAATCCCGGCGATATGCCCGGATTCCGACACGATGAAAGTCTTGGAGCGCGACCCCATCTCCTGCACGCCGCGATAACATGCCTTCCATGCCGCGATGTGATCCGTTTCGCAGGTGATCGCCATCAAAGGCACATCCACATCCCGGACATGCAACTTGTGCCCCAGCAGTTCGAACCCATCCGTGACGAAGTCATTTCTCTGACACAAACCGCGCAGGTACTGAACAGCCATGCGACCGGGCAAGTTGGCCCCGTCCCCATTCCAAAACAACAGGTCGAACGCCGGAGGCGTTTCGCCCATCATATAGCTGCGGATCGCAGGCCCATAGATAAGGTCCTTGGACCGAAGAAACGACATTGTGCGTCCGATGACCCAGGCTTTCAGCACGCCGTCTTTCGAGATCTGGTCCTCTATGCCATCCACAAAGTCGTTTTGCAGGAAGGGCGTGAACTCTCCCTGATCGCCGAAATCCGTCAGCGCCGTAAAGAACGTCGCCGACTTGATGGATTTGTCGCCGCGCTGTTTCAGTAGCGACAGGGTCAGGCTCAGCGTGGTTCCCGCAATGCAATAGCCAACCGCGTTGACTTGCTTGACCTTGCAAATCGATTTGACCTCTTCGATTGCGGTCAGGAAGCCTTTCTGGATGTAATCCTCCATCCCGATATCGGCGTGGGATTCGTTTGCGTTCACCCAGCTGACGACAAACAGGGTGTACCCCTGCTCAGTCACCCATTTGATCAGGCTGTTTTTCGCCTTGAGGTCCAGAATGTAGAACTTGTTGATCCAGGGTGGGAACAGAAGCAGCGGCGTTTCGTGAACCGTCTCGGTCGCTGGTTTGTACTGGATCAGCTCCATCAGACGATTGCGGTATACAACGTCGCCCGGTGTCGTTGCGATATTGCCCCCAACCTTAAAGGCACTGTCATCGGCAAGTTTGACGACCATTTCGCCGTCATTGGCCTCAAGATCAGCCACAAGGTTCTCAAGCCCCTTGATCAGTGACTGACCTTCTGTCTCAACCGCTTTTTCCAGCGCGTCGGGGTTGGTCGCCAGAAAGTTCGTCGGCGACATCATGTCGATGATCTGTTGCGAGAAGAACTTCAGGCGCTGTTTATCCGTCGCGTCCAGATCCTCAACCGATGCCACGGCTTGAGAGATTGCCTCGGCATTGGTCTGGTATTGCTGGCGAATGAACTTGAAGTATGGATTTGTTTCCCACAAAGGGTTCGAAAACCGTTTATCTATCGGCCCGGAGTTGTCGTCATCGGTTTCGCCTTTCGTCAGCGCCTGCTGTGCTTCGGCGAAATTCAGAACCGACTTTCCCCAGAACTCGATCTGCTGTTCAAGCAGCTTGGCCGGGTTTTGCATTGCTTCTGCCCAATAGGCCGATGCTGCCTTTGCATAAAGTTCCTGATTCGGGCCGTCTAACGCCGGGTTGTGCGTCTTTTTTCCGGCCATCACCTCGACAAGCCGCTTTGACAGCTCTTCGACTTTGCCCATATTTTCTTTAAGTCGTTCAAGGTGTTCCGGGGACATATCCGGTGTCTGGTGTTCGCTTGTTGTCATTTTAACAATTCCCCCCTAACCTCGCTGCTATGCAGAATAATCGTCGTGGGCCTGGGGAGCAAAGCGACGAATAGTCCGACACTCACACCGGCAGCCAGGAGGCCCCCAACATGCGCTATATGATCACCTACGATCTGATGGAAACGATGCGCAATACGAACCAGTGGATGGGAGCGACAGCCAGCGCAATGGCGTCTTACCCGCTGTTTTCCATGATACCGAATCCTGCGTTCAGCATGATGGCAGCGTGGGGCGAAGTGACCGAGCGCACCTTTCAGCGCATGATCGCTAAGCCGGACTGGGGTATACGAACGTTTACGTGTGAGGATGGCAAAGACCACCTTGTTGATATTGTTCCCGTAATGGAGCGCCCATTTGGCGACCTGATCCATATTCGCGTCAATGGCCGCGAAGAACAACCCCGCAAGGTGCTGTTGGTGGCACCAATGTCCGGGCACTACGCGACTTTGTTGCGCTCTACCGTCAAAAGTTTGCTGGTCAATTGCGAGGTCTACGTTACCGACTGGCATAATGCGCGTGATATTCCCGTTTCCGAAGGCAAGTTCGATGTCGAGGATTACACGCTGTATCTTGTCGATTTTATGAAAGAGCTGGGCCCGGATACGCATGTCGTCGCCGTTTGCCAACCCGTACCTCTGACTTTGGCCGCGACTGCCTATCTGGCCGAGGTGGACCCCAAGGCACAGCCCAGTACGCTGACCCTGATCGGCGGCCCGGTTGACCCCGATGCCACCCCAACGGATGTGACTGATTTCGGTGCCCGCGTCACCATGGGCCAGCTGGAAGAAACCATGATTCAGCGCGTCGGGTTCAAATACAAAGGCGTCGGCCGCATGGTGTATCCAGGCCTTCTGCAACTGGCATCTTTCATGTCGATGAATGCAGACCGTCATTCCAAAGCTTTTTCGGATCAAATTCAGCGCGTGATGCGGGGCGAGGCGTCGGACCACGACGCGCATAACCGGTTCTACGACGAATACCTTGCCGTCATGGACATGACCGCCGAGTTCTACCTGTCGACCGTCGAACGTGTCTTCAAGAAACGCGAGATTGCCCGCAATGAGTTCATTGTTGCAGGCCACAAGGTGGATATCGGCAATATCACCGATGTCGCTGTCAAAACGGTCGAAGGTGCCAACGACGACATCTCGGCACCGGGTCAGTGTATTGCCGCGCTTGACCTGTGCACTGGATTGCCGGACGCCAAAAAGGCAAGCCATGTCGAACCGGGCGCTGGCCACTACGGTATCTTCGCCGGCCGCAGCTGGCGCGACAATATCCGGCCGCTTGTTATCGACTTCATGAACGCCAACTCGCGAAAACCGCAGCGTCGCGCGGCCAACAAAAACAAAGTGGCCTGAGTTCGATGAGCAGGAAAACAGCGACTGAAACCTCGTTTTCCTGCTCATGTGGCTCCTTGCAAGGACGGATCACAGCGGCGGGTGTGAAACATGGCACGCATACCGTGTGCTTTTGCCACGATTGCCGCGCTGCTCAGTTGTATTTCGGACAGCCGGACCCGTTTCCCGGCCCCATTGAGATCCTGCAGACGCTACCGGAAGACATCATTATTGACAGCGGTGCAGAACACCTTGCCGTGATGCAACTCAGCCCCAATGGAATGCTGCGCTGGTACGCCAGCTGCTGCAATGCCCCGCTGGGGACCACCACAAGAACACCGAAGTTTCCATTTATCGGATTTATCGTCAAATGCATTCCCGACCCGGGCGGGCTGGGACCGATTACGACTCGGGGGTTTGTTCCCAAAGGGAACGGCAAGCAGGCGCACGAAAAGATTGGATCGGCCATCTACGGCTTGGTGACGCGCGTCGCGAAATCGCGTTGGTCCGGCAGTTGGAAGAACACGCCTTTCTTCAATCCGGATACCGCAGATCCCGTTGCCAAGCCGGTGATCCTCAGAAAGGCCGAACGCGCGGCCCTTTACCCGTAAGAAGCCCGCGCGGGTGTGTTCAACCAGTTCTCAAGCGCCTCATTGACGACCTGAGGAGTTTCAAGCGTTGGCAGGTGCCCTGCGTCATCGATCACCTTAAGCTGTGCCTCCGGGATCAGGTCCGCCATGAATGCGTGCTTTCGTACAGGTGTCAGCAGGTCATGCGCACCACATAACACGAGCGTCGGAGCTTTGATCATTCGCAGCGCTCCTTGCTGATCCGGGCGTCTCTGCAACGCCCTCATCTGGCGTTCGAACACGTTCGCCCCCAGATCCAATGCCATGGCGATCACGTCATTCAGAATGGGAACGCGTTTAGGCCCGGGGGCCAAGGTGTCGGACCCCAATATCTTGCGCATAACTTCTTCAAGCCGCCCGGCTTTCGCAGCGACCATGTACTCTTCTCTGGCTGCCGCAATCTGAGGGGTATCCGCCTGCGCATCCGTGGCAATCAGGCACAACCGCGAAATACGGTCAGGCGCGCGGCGGGCCAGTTCCAAGGCGACCACACCCCCCATGCTTAACCCTGCCAGTGCAAATCGGTGTGGCAACTGGTCCAAAAGACCCGAGGCGATCTCTTCGATCCTTTCCCCTAACGAAACCGGAGCAACAGTGACGGCGCGCTGACGAGACAGGTAGGCGATCTGAGGGTCAAAAACCCTTGCATCGCACATCAATCCGGGCAGTAGAACCAGCGGCTCGATCAAGCGCGGCCTCCTTCGTCTCGACCTCACGGGCGGCTTCGTTTTTTCTCAGGATGAGTGGTTTTTCCTGCGCGGGCAAGTCAAACTTCACGGATAAACGATGCCCCGGAATGCAGGAAAGTCCGCATATCGCATTTGGCGGGTTTGCAGGTCTTCGTCCGGTTCGGCCCCGGCACGCAAAAGGCATCCGCGCGGGGCGATATAGCTGTCAATACGCTTCATGGGATTTGGTCGCCATACCAGATTGAATGCGCAGAGTTTGGGAAAAAACCAGATTTCGGAATAGTCCAGATGGTCGTGCATCCACCACGCAAGGTCGCGCCAATCCCGCCCCTCTGCGTACTGGTCCGCGAACCACGGGACTACGAGTGACGCGCCCGCAACCCGCTCATCGCCCATCCCCCAGTCCCAGATATGGCATTCCAGCGGGTTGTCGTTTCGCGCGCAATTCAGCCGGTTTTCATTGCCGTACTGGTTCAGCGAAGGAGAGCGATAACCCGAGCGAACGGCTATTCGGCCAAAGGTTTCCTCCAACGGATCCAGAAGGGTCTGGCAAAACGCTCGACCGGTCTCGATCGCGAGGTCGGGATCTTCGGGAAGGTTTTGTTTTTCATGGAAATTTCCGATTTCGGAATACAGGAAATCGCGCATGAAGAAGTGCCTGGACAGGCGCACACGGCCGAGCGTTTCAAGGCTCCACATGCTGCCCGGCTTGCGCATCACCCGTACCCGTTCCAACGGAAAGCACCATCGGTCGCCAGCGGCGAGAACGGGTTGAAAGCGACCTCCCAGATCGTGCCTTCGGGCGCCCGGAAATAGCCGTGATGTCCGCCCCAGAACACGTCTGACGCCGGTTTCAGCACTTCGGCACCGGCCTCCTCGACCTTGTTCAACACCTGCGCGACGTCCTCCTTTGACCGGCAGTTGTAGCTGAGGGTCAACGCCCCACGCCCCAACGTGCCGACATCGACGCCAATTTCATCGGCCAGCGCAGGCAAAGGGTAAAGGCCCAGCGTCTGTCCAATCAGGTCAAAGGCTATTACACCGTCCGGACTGTCGACACGTTTCCAGCCGATTTTTTCATAGAATGCAGCGGCGACCTCCGGGTCGTCGACCCCGACAGTTATCAAGCTGACACGCTGTTCCATCATTCAATCCCCTGCTCTTTCAACCAGCCCAGAATACCCGCAACGGCGTCATCGGTCTGTTCCGGCGACATCAGACGTCCCGCGATAACATGTGACGACGGATCATCGCCCGGCCCCATCGTCACTGTGTTAACGTTTGCCGAGCCGCCCCAAGCCTCTGCCACCTTATGGGTCAGGTCTGGACGCACAACCTGATCGTCGTCAGAGAACCAGAACAGCGCCGGTACTTTGGCCTGTGAAAAATCCAATGCGTAGACGACCTCGACCAGAACTGTCATCGGAACAACGGCCTCCCATGGATAGACCGACGACCAGTATTTGTTCTTTTCCGGATCCGGTCCGGAAACATCGCGTTCTTCACCCATGATCATCGGCAGCCAGGTGCGCGCCCACGGAAGGCCGGGTATCCATGCGCCGGGCGAGTTCACACCGAAATTCGGCGAGACAAAGACCAGACCGGCCACGTTTTCCATCAGCGCGTCATCTAGCGCAGCAGCAGCAGCCAGCGTTCCTCCGGTCGAGGTCGAGATCACTACGACCTGATCTCCGACCGCGCGCGCGGCAGCCAGCCCTTCGGCCATGTCCTGCATCCAACCCGAGGCGGTGCCTTCGGCCATCGCCTGCCCGCTCCGGCCGTGACCCTGCAGACGGGTGTAGACCAGATTGGCGCCAAGCGCGTCAGCTACCATGTCGGGGACGGGGCGAATTTCTTCTGACGAAGCGGAAAACCCGTGGACATACAGAATTGAAACCGGCGTGCGCTGCTCTTTGAACCCGTCCTGCCAGATCACCCGTTTTTCGACACCCGGGACGATATCGTCATAGGCGGACTCGGTGCTTTCGAAATAGACCTGCACGCCTTCGCCGAATTTGCGCGGCTCAAAGGTCGGGTTCAGGTTTACGTCCTCACGCGGACCGAACCAGTAGATAAGCGCACCTACTGCAACCAGCGCCAGCAACAGGCGCCCAAGTCCCCTTCCAAATCCCCGGATCATTGCTGGCCCATCACTTCCAGCACGGCATTTTCGATTATCTCAAGGCAAGGCCCGTCGGAGAAGCGGTGATCCGCGTCTTTGACCAGCAAAAGACGCATGTCTGGGCCTGTTGCATGTTCCAGCAATCGAACCGCAGTTTCGGTGGAAACCGCGGTGTCCGCCGTGCCTTGCAGGAAGCGGACCGGAAACGGCAGATCCAGCGCCTCGCGTAGGACCAGTTGCTGTCTGCCGTCTTCGATCATGCGCTTGGTGATGATGTACGGCTCCATGTAGTCCGACGGCAATTCGACATATCCCTCAGTCTCCAACACCTGTTTTTGTGTGTCAGAGAAAGACGCCCAATATCCGTCCTCGGTAAAATCCGGCGCAGCAGCGATCGTCGCCATACCCACAATCCGTTCAGGCATCGCCTTTGCCAGCAAAAGCGCCTGCCAGCCGCCCATCGACGACCCGACAACGATCAGCGGTCCGACTGTCAGCTCGGTCACGGCGGTCACAGTATCCTCGTGCCAATCACCGATGCAGCCGTCCTCGAACTTGCCCGAGCTTTCGCCGTGACCAGAATAGTCAAACCGCAGAAACGCCTGTCCGCGGGATTTGGCCCAGGCCTCAAGATGTATTGCCTTGGTGCCCTCCATATCGGATTTGAGCCCACCGAGAAACACGATGGTCGGCCCCGCACCTTCTGTCTTGTGATA
Source organism: Ruegeria sp. BF12 (assembly GCF_056538705.1). Taxonomy (NCBI): domain Bacteria; kingdom Pseudomonadati; phylum Pseudomonadota; class Alphaproteobacteria; order Rhodobacterales; family Roseobacteraceae; genus Ruegeria; species Ruegeria sp. BF12. Next base: position 466,937 of record NZ_JBQFTP010000001.1, read on the forward strand.
CGCCAGCTGCCGCCCTTGCCCTGTGGTCAGAAAATTCGTTGCCGCCATGTTTTCCTCATTCTTCTTTGCTGATCATCATGCACGGCTGCACACGGGCCGCAATTGCCGAATTCCAACCTCTCGCCGCGTCAGTTTTGCAGCCCTCCATTCTTGACAGCTGATGCTGCACCTGCCACATGAGGCGCACACAATAACCCGCAACCGGGCGTTCAGTGGGCGCCAAACCGACGAGGAGAGCCGATATGGCCCTGGACTCACAGTCAGTCTCCCTTACTTTTCCCGATGGCAATGCACGATCCTACGACGCAGGCGTAACGCCGGCGCAAGTGGCTGCCGATATCTCGACCTCTCTGGCCAAGAAGGCCATTTCCGCAACGGTGAACGGCAAGCATTGGGACCTGCAATGGCCAATTGATGCGGATGCCGACATCGCCATCCACACGATGAAGGATGAAGAGCAGGCCAACGAACTGATCCGTCACGATCTGGCGCATGTGATGGCGCGTGCGGTTCAGGAAATCTGGCCCGCGACCAAAGTCACCATCGGCCCCGTTATCGAAAACGGTTGGTACTATGACTTCGATCGGGATGAACCGTTCACGCCCGAAGATCTCGGCCTCATCGAGAAAAAGATGAAAGAGATCATCAACAAGCGGGACCCCGTCACCACCGAGGTCTGGGACCGCGACCGCGCGATCGAGTTCTACAAGGCCAATAACGAGCCCTACAAGGTCGAGCTGATCGAATCCATTCCCGGTGATGAGCCGCTACGGATGTACTGGCACGGGCATTGGCAGGATCTATGCCGCGGACCGCATCTTCAGCATACCGGCCAATTGCCGGGCGACGCCTTCAAGCTGATGAGCATTGCTGGCGCCTATTGGCGTGGCGACAGCTCGCGCGCGATGTTGCAGCGGATCTACGGCGTAGCCTTTACCGGCAAGGAAAAGCTGAAAGCCCACCTGCACATGCTGGAAGAGGCCGCCAAACGCGACCACCGCAAGCTGGGCCGCGAGATGGACCTGTTCCACATGCAGGAAGAGGCCCCCGGCCAGATCTTCTGGCACCCGAACGGCTGGACCATTTACACGCAACTGCAGGACTATATGCGCCGCGCCCAGCATCGTGGCGGTTATGTCGAAGTGAACACGCCGCAGGTCGTAGACCGCAAGCTGTGGGAAAAGTCCGGCCATTGGGACAAGTACCAAGAGCATATGTTCATTGTCGAAGTGGACGAGGAACACGCGCGAGAGAAATCGGTAAACGCGCTCAAGCCGATGAACTGCCCCTGCCATGTAGAAATCTTCAAGCAGGGTCTGAAATCCTACCGCGATCTGCCGTTGCGTATGGCCGAGTTTGGATCGTGCGCACGGTACGAACCGTCGGGTGCCCTGCATGGCATTATGCGCGTACGTGGTTTCGCCCAGGACGACGCTCATATCTTCTCAACCGAAGATCAGATCGGCGAAGAGTGCGCCCTCTTCATCGGGTTCCTGACCAATGTTTACAAGGACCTCGGGTTCGATAGCTTTAAAGTGAAGTTTTCTGATCGTCCCGAACAGCGCGCCGGTTCCGACGAAGTCTGGGACAAGGCAGAAGAAGCTCTGCTGACCGCGACCCGAGCGGCAGGCGTTGAACCAGAACTGAACCCGGGCGAAGGTGCCTTCTATGGCCCGAAGCTTGAGTTCGTCCTGACAGACGCCATTGGACGCGATTGGCAATGCGGCACATTCCAGGTGGACTTTGTTCTGCCTGAGCGACTGGATGCGACTTACATCGGTGCTGATGGTGCCAAGCATCGCCCCGTTATGCTGCACCGCGCCTGCCTTGGCTCGTTCGAGCGCTTCATCGGCATCCTGATCGAAGAGCACGCCGGTAAGCTGCCGTTCTGGCTGGCCCCGCGTCAGGTGGTTGTCGCCTCGATCACGTCCGAAGCGGATGACTATGTGCTGGAAGTGGTTGAAACCCTCAAGGCTGCGGGCGTCCGTGCCGAAGCGGATATTCGCAACGAGAAGATCAACTACAAAGTCCGCGAGCACTCGGTCGGCAAGGTTCCGGTCATTCTGGCCGTCGGTCATCGCGAAGTTGACGAGCGCACCGTAAGCGTGCGCCGCCTCGGTGAAAAACAGACGCAGGTTCAATCGCTTGAGGCTGTAACAAAAGAGCTGGCGCAGGCCGCAACCCCGCCTGACCTTCTGTAACATTCGGCAGCATATCGCCATAAATCCGGCCCTAAATTCGGGGCCGGATTGAAACAATTTCCATTTTTCATTTCAAAAACAATTTGTTAACCTTCAAGGGGGCATTACGCTCTTTGACGGGGTTGTGAGACACGGGCTCGTGAATTCACCTGCCCCAATTAAGCTACTACCTTTGTCATTGTCACAAGAAGACATACGCAGTCATCAAAAGGGATTACCGAGATGTCGAACACCGCAAAAACCCTGGTTATCGCAACCGCAGTTGCAGCAGCCGTATCGGGCGCAGCTACAACCGCAACCGCACAAGCCAAAGAGAAATGCTATGGCGTGTCAAAAGCCGGTCAGAACGACTGCGCTGCAGGCCCCGGCACCACCTGCGCCGGCACCTCGACCGTTGACTATCAGGGCAACGCCTGGACTCTGGTCGACGCAGGCACCTGCGCCGATATCGAGCTGCCCGCCGAAGCAAACGGCACCCCGCGCAAAGGTTCGCTGGAGCCGCTGGAACGCGACCTGCCGGCATAAGCCCAAGCATCTGAGAACCGAAGGGGCGGGCACTATCGCCCGCCTCTTTTCGTGACCGGAGGATTTGCAAATGCTGGATAGTACACTTCGATCGAACAGGCTGCCCGCAGCGCCGGGCGTCGGCTATAAACCTCAGCATTTTGAACAGATTCTGGACCACGCCCAACCGGTCGCGTGGCTTGAAATTCACGCTGAAAATTACATGGGCGATGGTGGCAGGCCGCTTGCGCAACTGCGCCATCTTTCTCAGCAGTTTCCGATCTCGGTCCACGGCGTCGGCCTCTCTATCGGTGGAGAAGGCCCCCTTGACCCCGATCACCTTGCGCGCCTGAAGCACTTGGTAGGATGGCTGAACCCGGCCAGCTTTTCCGAGCATCTGGCGTGGTCGACTCATGACAGCCATTTTCTAAACGACCTTCTGCCCCTGCCCTACACCGACGGGACGCTCGCCCGAGTTTGCGCACATATCGACGAGGTTCAGGAAACCGTGGGGCGGCAGATGCTGTTGGAAAACCCATCCAGCTATCTGGCTTTCGAAGAAAGCACATGGTCCGAGCCCGACTTCCTGCGCGAGGTTGCACGGCGTACTGGCTGCGGTCTGTTGCTGGACGTGAACAATGTTTTTGTTTCGGCAACCAATCTGGACTTTTCACCGCAAGGCTACATCGACGCCTACCCACTTGAAAAAGTCGCAGAGATCCACCTGGGTGGTCATGATGAAGATGAAGACGACCACGGTCGCCCCCTTTTGATCGACAGCCATGGGCGCGAAGTGGTCGATCCTGTGTGGACCTTGCTGGATTATGTTCTGGAGCGCTCTGGCCCCAAACCCGTTCTGATCGAGTGGGATACAGACGTACCAGACTGGCCAATTCTGCGAGCCGAAGCGGACCGCGCGCAAGCGGCTCTGGACCGCATTCCGGCATGAGCGTTTCGCAAACAATTTTCCATGATGCGCTGCTGGACCCGTCGGCGGCTGTTCCGGACGGACTGCTGGATGCCGCAGAACATCCGGCGGGAAGACGGTTCAGCGTCTATCGCAACAACGTCGCTGTCTCGCTGACCGAGGCCATGCATCAGGCCTTTCCTGTTATAACGCGCCTGTTGGGGCCTCAGAACATGGACGGGCTGGCGGGGATTTTTCTGCGCAAGCATCCGCCCTCTTCCCCTCTGATGATGTTCTACGGCGAAGAGTTCCCCGAGTTCCTCGCTGGAATGGAACAGCTTTCGCACCTTGGCTATCTTTCGGATGTGGCCAGGTTGGAACTGGCACTGCGTCATTCGTACCACGCTGCCGACAGCGAGGCCGCCCCGGCTGATGCTCTCTCCATCCCACCGGAAGAGATCGTACAGGCGCAACTAGAGTTTGCACCATCAATGCAGGTCGTGAAATCCGAGTGGCCGCTGTTCTCGGTCTGGCGCTTCAACTCGGAAGTTGACGCCCCGAAACCCACCCCCGGTGCCGAGGACGTTCTGATTACTCGGCCCGAATACGACCCAACACCACAACTTCTGCCAGCAGGCGGCGCGGCTTGGATCGCGCGCGTGCAAGCCGGACAAACCATTGGCGAAGCGTTTGAACAAACGTCTGCTGAATTCCCCGAATTTGACCTTGGGGCCACTCTGGCGCTGCTATTGCAAGGCGGCGCAATAACCTCTGTGACTATCGAAAGGCTGGCAACATGACTGCCCTGATCTCATTGCACAACAACACCCTGGGAAGGCTGGAAGTAACCTCTGGCTGGTTGACACCGACCCTGGCGCGGCTGGTTTTTGCGGCAACTTTGCTGGTGTATTACTGGAATTCGGCAAAAACCAAATTAGGCAGCGGCTTCTTCGGCTTTCTGTCCCCGTCGGACGGCGCCTATGTCCAGATCTTCCCCAAGGCGATGGAAGCGGTCAGCTATGACAGCTCACAATTGGGCATTTTTCACTGGGCCATTGCTGTCGCAGGGACATGGGCAGAATTCCTTCTGCCAACACTGATCGTTATCGGCCTGCTGTCGCGGTTTGCCGCATTGGGCATGGTCGCCTTTGTCTGGGTCCAGACCGTTGTGGACGTCAACGGGCACGGCACCGAGTTGGGCAGCTACTTCACCAACGCCGTGAGCTTGCTGGACGACCGGACGCTGTGGACCTTCCTGCTGCTTGTGATCGTGATCAATGGCGCAGGTCCGCTCTCGCTCGACCGGATCCTGCGCATCAAGTAATTTAGAAATGTGCCTTGGGCTCGTCCGGCTTACCTGCGGCCAGCCCAAGGATTCCCGCCACGGCGGCAAAGGCCACCGGGAACATTGTGAACGCGTTGAAACCAAACGCGTAGTACATGCCGACGGCCGAGATCAGCAGCAATACCCCACCGATCAGAGCCCGAGCATGCGCCATTGCGCCCCCTGCGATGGCCAGAAGAGGCGCAATAATGGACGCCGCCTGGATGAACTGAGCATTGTCTACCTGCTCGGCAATGCCCTCGATCTCGCCGTAGTAGTCTATGAACTCGATATAGCCATACCCGAAGAAGCCGACGATCATTCCGATCAACCCGGCAATGATGCCCAAAATCATGGATGCGTTGCGCATTTTAACCCTCATTTTCACGCCAGACACATAAGCACCTGATCAAGCAACGCCAAGGCTTGCCTTGGTCTCAGCTGTCCAGCCCAACAGCAACGCACCGTCGTTTTCGATCAGGGGACGCTTCATCAAAGTCGGGTGCTCCTGAAGCAATTCCAGAGGAGGCCGACTGCGCTGTTCTGCATCCAATCCACGCCATGTCGTCGACCGCGTATTGAGCAAAGCTTCGCCGAAGGTGTTTAACGCCTGCGTCAGCAAAGATTCAGGCACGCCTTGCGCCCGAACATCGATGAACTCGGCATTTGGAATTTTTTTCAATGCCTTACGACACGTATCGCAGTTTTTCAGGCCATAAAGACGCATGTTTGGGCTGCTCCTGTATTTGTATGAATTTTTGGCATTTTCGCCTGCTTCACTCGGTAATTCTTGATTTTTTACTTCACCGTGCAATGTTGAAAAAGACGAAACACGCAATCCGGGCCGCGTCGTGTGGGCGAAGCGGTGATGTGTTGTGGTTGCGTCAACGACTGCCCCCACCATTTTTGTGGGACAACGCGTAAGTAGAAGGAGACACGGGAAATGCCAACTGGCACCGTGAAATGGTTTAATACCACGAAAGGCTATGGGTTCATTGCCCCTGATGAAGGTGGCAAGGACGTTTTTGTTCATATCTCGGCCGTTGAACGGTCCGGTTTGACCGGGCTCGCTGACAATCAGAAAGTCTCGTACGAGTTGCAAGACGGACGCGACGGCCGCCAAATGGCCTCTGATTTGAAGCCGTTATAAAACACCCCGTCATCTGCGGGTACTAAAAGCAGGTCAACGGCCAATTTCCGGCCGTTGTCCATTACCTAAGGTTGGAAACCTTATCCTCGCGCCGGCTTCTTATCGGCATGAGTGTACCAGTCTTGTCCCATCGCCACGATGCAGGACGTGCCGCTGGAATATGTCACCACCATTGTCCAGTCACCCGTGTCGCTGGTCCAGACCTCCATCAGTTGCTCTGGTCCGCGCAGCCCTGTCGCCGCACGCTGGGACCTGAACTGACGTTCTAGTTTTTCGTGCAATCTGGAGGTCGGCTCGCAAAGCACTTCGGCGATTGGCGACTTTGCCAGACCGGGCTGTGCCGATAGGGCGAACGCCAAACACGAGCAACGGATAAAAGAGACTGGTGCCATGAGGCAATCGTAACAGCTTCATGACACCGCGTATAGACAATCGCTATGCCTGAGAGAACGTCAGGTCTCGCGTATGACAGCTTCGAACTCGCGCCATTCCCGCGCGGTCATGCCTGAATTTTCCTGTGTCACGGCTTCACCGGCCAGCATACGCCGCAGGCTATCGACCATCTGGGCCGACAGATTGACAGCGCCCAACCGGTAATCTTCGAACGCCTTGTACGCGAACGGCACCCAGTCGGCGACGATCTTGCACATGGTGTCCGCGTAGACGCGAATTTCATACTGGGCATGCGGATCGGCACGCAGGCGCAGGAAGTGGAACAGGTTGTGCAGATCCACCTTCCAGTACCACTGAGTATAGATGTTCGCGGGCAGGTTCATCCGCGCCAATTCGCGCGCCAGTCCCTGCTGACCATCTTGGCTGATCATCGCTTCGTAATTGTCATAGCACCGCGCGCTGTCGGCCTTGAGCATCTCAAGCACGCGCGCAGCCTCTTCCCCCTGCAGCGCTTCGCCCCGGCCCTGATTGTTCACTTCGGATTGAGCGGCGACATGGTCCGGCGCGGGAATGTAGAACTCTCGATCCAGGATCGAATAGCGGGCGGAATACTCATTCACATTTGCTGTACGGTGACGGATCCATTGGCGCGCCACGAAGACCGGCAGTTTGACGTGCAGCTTGATCTCGCACATTTCAAACGGGGTCGAGTGCCAATGGCGCATCAGATACCGGATTAGGCCTTCATCATTCTGAACCGACTTGGTGCCCTTGCCGTAAGACACACGCGCCGCCTGGCAGATCGCCGCGTCATCGCCCATATAGTCGATCACGCGCACAAAGCCATGGTCCAGCACCTGATGGGCGGTATAGAGGTGGTCTTCCATACCCTCAGCCACAACGCGGCGTGTTGGATGCGATTGCGCCCGTTGCGCTTCGATCTCGGCCAGTTGGTCAGAGGAGAGCGGCATGAAATTTCCTTTCCAGCAATGAGTCGCCTACCACTATATCTCGGCAATACGGTTACCGGAACCGCGATATGTGCGCGCAATTGTCCAATTCCTAAATTGTGTCCGAACTGCCCCTCGACACTCAATGATCGTGCGCTAAGCTGCTGCGCATCACCTGAACGGAAAGGAAGCCGCTATGGGGCTGACATATCTTCACACCATGATCCGCGTGAAGGATCTGGAGAAGTCGATGGCGTTTTTTGAATTGCTGGGACTGAAAGAAACCCGCCGGTACGACAGCGAATCCGGACGGTTTTCGCTGATCTTCATGGCCCCTCCGGGGCAAGAGGACCGACCGATCGAATTGACTCACAACTGGGACGGAGATGACGCCCTGCCCAGCGACAGTCGGCATTTCGGGCATCTCGCGTATGGGGTCGACAACATCTACGAAGTTTGCCAGCACCTGCAGGACAATGGGGTGGTCATCAACCGCCCCCCCCGTGACGGTCGTATGGCGTTTGTCCGCTCGCCCGACAATATCTCGGTCGAGCTGCTGCAAAACGGCGAAGCGCTGGAACCGGCCGAGCCCTGGGCCAGCATGGAAAGCACTGGCCACTGGTGATCCGCGGGCTGATAGCATTGGGTCTGGCCGCAATGGCCAGCCCTGTTCGGGCCGAGACCTGTCGTCTTGCCCTGGCCTTGGCCATGGATATCTCGACCTCGGTCGATGAGACCGAAGACATACTGCAACGGCAAGGGCTGGCAGCCGCGTTGATTGCGCCTGAGGTGGTCGAGGCCTTTTTTTCCTCTCCCATGCCGGTTGCGTTGGCCGTGTATGAATGGAGCGGCCGCACGACCCAGCGGGTCATTCTTGATTGGACGATGATTACGTCAGAGGCAGACCTGCTGGTCGCGGCATCGACCGTGCAACAATCTGTCCGTTCGGACAGCGGGTCGGCCACAGCGATGGGCTATGCTCTGGCATTCGGTGCGACTTTGATGCAGCAGGCACCGCCTTGTCTGTTTCAAACCATCGATTTGTCGGGGGATGGCTCCAACAATGACGGCTATGGGCCCGATTCAGCGTACCGGCACTTTCCGTTTGAAAACACGGTGGTCAACGGGCTGGTCATCAACGCTGCAGACTTTGAAGGCGAACTGTTCCTCATCCCGTTCTTTGAAAACAATGTGCTGCATGGCCCCGGTGCTTTTCTTGAGGTCGCGCAAGGGTTCGAAGATTTCGAACGCGCCATGCGCCGCAAACTGGAACGCGAATTGTCGGGGCTTCAGATCGGCGCTTTGCGGGACGCTGCGCGCCAATGATCCGTGTTTTGGCCGTCCTTTTCACCATCTTGGGCAATTCCGCCGCTTCGGAATGCAGACAGGCGTTGGCTTTGGGGCTCGACGTGTCCGGCTCTGTCGACACTCGGGAATACCGGTTACAATTGGACGGGCTGGCTGCCGCATTGCAACGACCTGAGGTCGTCCGGCTGATCCTGTCGGACATTGGCGCGCCTATTAAAATGGCCATCTACGAATGGAGTGAGCCCCGCCATCACCGCATGCTGTTGAACTGGACTGAAATCCGTACGACACACGACCTGACACGGATCAGCACCCTTTTGAACAACGTGGAACGCAGCAGCGCCCCTCGGGGCACCGCAGTTGGCTCTGCAATGCTTTTTGGAGCTGAGTTGCTATCCAAACAGCAGGAATGCTGGAAACGGACGCTGGACCTGTCCGGGGACGGCAAGCACAACCTTGGCCCCCATCCGCGCGAAGCAAAACGCATGTTGCGGGCGTCCGGCATCACGGTAAACGGGCTGGTGATCGGGGCCGACGACCCCACTCATGGAGACAAGCGATACGTTCAGGTTGGCGAACTGTCGGCCTATTACAACGCCTGGGTTATTCTCGGGCCCGGGGCGTTTGTCGAAGTCGCTCTGGGCTTTGAAGCCTACGAAGATTCCATGACCCGAAAACTGATCCGCGAACTGAAAGGGTTGACCCTTTCGGACGCCCAAGATGCGTTCGCTGATCAGTAGATGTATCGGATCTGGTCAGTCCAGTAGCGCTCAACTCTCCGCAGAGATGTTGTGATGTCGTCGATACCTTCCAACCCCAGCACTCCGCGGCTTTGCAACCCTTCGGCGTGACGCGAGAACAGTTCCGAAACGATGTCTCGTATCTCGCGTCCGCGCGGTGTCAGCCGAACTCGGACCGAGCGGCGGTCGATTTCGCATCTCTGGTGATGCATATAACCCATTTCAACCAGCTTTTTCAGGTTGTAGCTGACGTTGCTGCCCTGATAATAACCGCGGCTTTTCAACTCACCGGCGGTGACTTCGTGATCGCCGATATTGAACAAAAGCAACGCTTGGACCGCGTTGATTTCCAATACGCCAACACGCTCAAACTCATCCTTGATGACGTCCAATAGCAACCGGTGCAGCCGTTCCACCAAGGCAAGTGCCTCAAGATAGCTGGTCATGAACCCCTTGGTTCCCGGCGCGGAGACCTGCATTTCCATACTCATCCGACCCTCCGATTCAGTCGCGCTGTTTCAGGCAGAATGAATCGAATTCCCGAAAAATCGGTTAAGCAGGTTTTTCTTTTATTTTTGGAACGTCTGCGCGATGTCGGATATCAGATCGGCGTAACCTTCAGGGGGCAGAACCTGCCCCGTTACCCATTGGTACAAGTCCTGATCGTTTTCGTGCAGCAGCGCGTCGTAAGTATCCAGACCGGATGTATCCATCGCCGTCAGGTTCCGTTCCGCATAGGCAGACAGGATTAGGTCCATTTCCTTGATCCCGCGGCGCATGGATCGCATTTTCAGACGCTTGATGCGAATGTCACGAGGTTCGGTCACCGGGATTGCTCCACGATCAGACGCAACCTTTTCTCCAGCTTCGCGGCGCGTTCGGCACTGGCGCGCATCTCACCGCGGATCGAGCGCAGCTCGGCCACGATATCCGCCAGCTCGGGCGTGCCTTCGTCTGCTTCGACCGGAGCATCCATGCCTTCGCCCTCGCCGGTCAGCAGCCACATGATCGACACGTTGACCATGCCCGCCATCATCGACAGTCGGTTCGCGCGCGGCTCGGACAGGTCATTTTCCCAAGCTGCGATCGTTGCTTTTTTGACTCCAAGACGGCGAGCCATCTGAGCCTGCGTCATGCCGGCGGCTTCGCGTGCCCCCGCCAACCTGTCCCCGAATGTCGCTGAGTCCGGTCCGTACCAGTCGTTCTCGTCGTTCATCGGGGTCTCCAATTCCTAAATTCATATCGCTTGATCGTCATTCGAGCGCACCCTATGACAGTCAGGCTGAACATACAAATCGAGGCCGCCCATGAGTTTCCTTTCTGCGACACTGTCACGCGTGAAGCCATCGCCCACCATCGCAATGACAGCAAAAGCAGCCGAGTTAAAAGCCGCCGGGCGCGACGTTATCGGCCTGAGCGCAGGTGAACCGGATTTCGACACCCCGCAGAACATCAAGGACGCAGCGGTTGCGGCCATCGCCGCGGGCAAGACAAAGTACACCGCGCCGGACGGTATCCCCGAGTTGAAACAGGCCGCTTGCGCCAAGATGAAGCGCGATCACGGGCTGGACTACACCCCCGCGCAGATCTCGGTTGGAACCGGTGGCAAGCAGACGCTGTATAATGCGCTGATGGCCACGATGAACGAAGGCGACGAGGTCATCATCCCTGCCCCCTATTGGGTCAGCTATCCCGATATGGTGTTGCTAGCCGGGGGTACTCCGGTCGTGGTCGAAACAACGCTGGAGAACAGCTTTAAACTGACGGCCGATCAGCTTGAGGCTGCGATTACACCAAAAACCAAGTGGTTCATCTTTAACTCTCCGTCCAACCCAACCGGCGCAGGGTACAGCCGAGAGGAACTCAAGGCTTTAACAGATGTTCTGATGCGCCATCCACATGTCTGGATCATGTCCGACGATATGTATGAACACCTGGCCTATGACGGATTCGAGTTCTGCACCCCGGCCGAGGTAGAACCCGGCCTGTATGACCGGACGCTAACCTGCAACGGCGTCTCCAAGGCTTATGCCATGACGGGCTGGCGCATTGGTTATGCCGCCGGTCCGGTCGAGATCATCGCCGCGATGCGCAAAATTCAATCGCAATCAACATCGAACCCCTGTTCGGTCAGCCAGTGGGCTGCGGTCGAAGCGCTGAACGGAACTCAGGCTTTTCTGGCCCCGAACAATGAAACGTTCAAACGCCGCCGCGATTTGGTTGTCCGAATGCTGAGTGAGATCGACGGTGTCACCTGTCCGACCCCGGAGGGCGCGTTTTACGTCTATCCTTCGATTGCGGGGTTGATCGGTAAGACCACGCCAGCGGGCACCGTCATCGACACGGACGAAGCCTTTGCCACCGCGCTGCTCGAAGAGGCGGACGTTGCCGTCGTTTTCGGCGCGGCCTTCGGTCTGTCGCCAAACTTTCGGGTCAGCTACGCGACCTCGGATGAGGCACTGACCGAAGCCTGCACCCGCATCCAACGCTTTTGCGCCTCTCTGCGCTGACCGGAGAATCCGATGACCACAGAGCTGCCCGAATATTATTTCCGCGTGCGCGAAAACGGCGCGGCGGTGTTCAAGATCGACACCGAGAACCGTCAGCGCCGGATCGAGATGGATCAGATCGCGGTCATAAATATCCGCAACGGCGAGGTGAAACCTCAGGGTCAGCGCATCTTGTCCGATGCCGACAAGGCCGAGATCGCGCGTTGGATGGACGAACGCAAAGAGCTTTTGGCCCAGCGCGATATCGACGACATTCACCGCGCAGTCGATTACCTGAACCTGACCACTCAATGGGCGCAATCTAAAGCCACGGACGAGCAGCTTGAGGACGTGACGGACAGATTGCTGCTGGCGATGCACGATCTGCGCACCGTTCTGGTGCGCAAAAAGGCGGACCGGTTCGGCAAAGAGTGACCTGCCGCAGTTTACTCGGCGGGTACGCCAACCGCACGCACTGAACGCATCCAGAAGCGTGCCATCAGCATTACAGCGGCGCATGCCAGGCCCAGAACAAGGCCCAGCCAGACACCAATCCCGTCCATACCCTGCACGAAACCGAAATAATACGAGGACGTGATCCCCACGCCCCAATAGCTGAGCGCAGCCATCAACATCGGGATTTTCGCGTCCTGCAAGCCACGCAACAGCCCCAGCGCGATCACCTGAGCGCCGTCCACCAGCTGGAACAAAGCCGCCATCGCCAATAGGCCGGTGCCGATAGCCAGAATTTCCGAACGTTGCGGATCATCCGGTTCCATGAACAACGAAATCAACGGCTCAGCACAGGTCAGGAAAAGGGTGACTGTCAGGACCGAGATCGCCAGCGACATCCCCGTCACCGCGATCGCGCCCCTTTCAAGATGTGGCCGATCTTTGCGGCCCAGCGCATTCCCGGCCCGGATCGTGGCCGCGTTTGACAGCCCCAGATGGACCATGAACGTTGCGGATGCCAGGTTCAGCGCAATCCCGTGTGCGGCCAAGGGAACCTGCCCCAGCCAGCCCATCATAATCGCCGACATCGCAAACAGGCTGACCTCGGACAGCGTTGTCAGGCCAATCGGCACGCCGAGACGCAAGACACTCAGAAACATCTCCCAGTCGGGGCGCCAAAACCGTTGGAACAGGCTGTGCTCGGGCAAAACGCGAACGGCATAGATAACCACAAAGACCAAAGACACGATCTGCGTGACCACAGAGGCGATGGCCGCTCCCATCACACCCAGTTCCGGTGCGCCCCAGTTGCCAAAGATCAGCGCATAGTTGGTGAAAGCGTTGACCATTGCGGCCGCGACGGTGATCCATAAAACAATCTGTGTCCGCTCCAACGCAGCCAGATAGGATTTCAGGACCATGACCAAAAGCGCAGGAAACAACCCCCACCCCGCGACGCGAAGGTATTGCGACGCGGTTTCAGCAACCTGCGGGTCCTGTTTCAACGCGATGAGAATGGGGTAAGACCACCACAGCATTGGCATCATCACCGCCGCGTAGATAAGCGACAACCACAGCCCCATGCGGGTCGAACGGCGAATGCTCGTTTCGTCCTCTTCGGCCGCAGCGGTTGCCACCATGGGCATGACGGCCAGCCCAAAGCCGGCCCCAAAGAGGAACAGCACAAAGAAATAGCTGCTGGCCAGCGTCACAGCGGCCAGTGCTTCGACACCGTACCAGCCCAGCATGACAGTGTCCGTCAAGCCAATCGCGAATTGAGCCAGATGCCCGCCGATCAGCGGCAGGCCCAGCACGGCAATGGCCTTAAAGTGGCCACCATATGTCATCACCTTGTTCATCGCATCAGCCATATGCCCGGCCAGAGGCCGGGACAAGAGGCGAACGACGAAATTTCACACTGATACTAACGCCCCGGTTCGAAAGCCCGATGCGCAGCCCAGTGGACAGATGCCTTTAGGTTTCCGGGTGCAGTGAATTGCCCAGAATGTGCTCGGACCGTTGGATCACGTGATGCGCCTGTCCGACGATCAAAGGATCGGGGGTGCCGACGACGTCATGATCCTTGTCCGGATAGTCCAATGTGGACAGGAAATGGCGCATGCAGTTCAGGCGGGCGCGCTTCTTGTCGTTCGACTTCACGATGGTCCACGGGGCATCAGCGGTGTCGGTATAGAAGAACATCGCCTCTTTGGCCTCGGTATAGTCGTCCCATTTATCCAGGCTGGCCTTGTCGATGGGCGACAGCTTCCACTGCTTCAGGGGGTCGGTCTCACGGCTTTTGAAGCGGCGTTGCTGTTCGGATTGCGTGACCGAGAACCAGTATTTGTACAGTTGGATGCCCGAACGCACCAGCATCCGCTCAAGCTCGGGCGTCTGACGCATGAACTCGAGATACTCGTTGGGCGAGCAGAACCCCATGACCCGTTCAACTCCGGCGCGGTTGTACCAGGAGCGGTCATAGAACACCATTTCCCCGACAGTGGGCATTTCCTGAATGTAACGCTGATAGTACCACTGGCCCTTCTCTTCCCAGGTCGGTTTGTTCAGTGCCACAACGCGCGCCTGACGGGGGTTCAAATGCTCCATGAACCGTTTGATCGTGCCGCCCTTGCCCGCTGCGTCGCGACCTTCGAACAGCAAGACAAACCGCTGGCCGGTTTCCTGTGCCCAAAGTTGCACCTTCAAAAGTTCGGCCTGAAGCTGCGCCTTCTCCATCTCATATGTTTTACGCGCCATCTTGCGGCCGTAAGGGTACCTGCCGCTTTCAAAGGCCTGACGGATCTTTTCGGGGCTGGGTTCGGCCGGCTTTGTTTTGGGCGTTACCGCAACACTGACAAGCGGTTGCTCATTCTTGATCTGCGTCACTGTTTCCATTCAGGCTCTCCTTGTTGCGCTGTCCAACGGGACACCTAGCAAACGTTGGAAAATTGCGCCTTGATTGGTATCAAACTGCTACACCTTTTCCGGCGCATTTTGCGTGGTCAACACAGGTTTCAGGTCATGGATTGCAGGTTTATCGAGCTTAATGGTCAAAACTTTTGCCTACGCAGTTGGGGAGATCCCGCGCAGCCTCCTCTGCTGATGTTGCACGGGTTTCCGGAATACGGCGGGGCGTGGCAAGACTTGGCCCCTTATCTATCCTCCGACTTCTTTTGCATCGCCCCGGATCAACGTGGATACGGGCAAAGCTGGGCTCCTAAAGGCGTCGGCCACTACGCCTTGTCACAACTGGTGGCGGACATGGTGGCGCTGATCAAAGGGCTGGGTCGTCCGGTCTGCGTGTTGGGCCATGACTGGGGCGCGTCGGTGGCTTATGGGTTGGCCATGCTCCACCCGGATCTGGTCAGCCGGCTGATCATTGCGAACGGTGTCCATCCGGTGCCGTTCCAAATGGCGATGGCCGCTGGGGGAGCACAGTCCGAGGCGTCGCAGTACATCAATGCCCTGCGCGCTCCGGACGCCGCAGAGCGCCTGTCAGCTGACAATTTCGCCAAGCTCGAACAGTTCTTTCGCTTTGGCATGGGCACAGACTGGTTGTCGGAAGCGCAAATGCAGGAATACCGCGCCGAGTGGGCGCGGCCCGGTCGGCTGAAGGCCATGCTGAACTGGTATCGCGCGTCCCCGTTGGTCGTCGCCAAACCCGGTATGCCGCGCACAGATTTACCGGAGTTGCCGAAGGAGAGGTTGATGGTTCGCTGCCCCCACCTGCTGTTGTGGGGGCGCGATGACAAGGCGTTGTTGCCCGAGTCGACCGAAGGGCTCGAAGAGTTCGCACCGGACCTCACGCGCGTCGACATTCCGGACGCGGATCATTGGTTGCACCACCAACGACCTGACTTGGTGGCACAGGCGATCATCGAATGGATGGAAAGTTAACGCCGTTACCTGTGGCCCCAGTCCGAAGGGTCATCAGAATTGTTCGGCGACAGACCCAGAATATCCCCATCCGTGGAACACCCCAGCCCCAGAACGGTTCGGTTCGCGTATGAAAAATAGGCGCAGACCTGATTGATTTCGAGTATCTCACCATCATCCCAACCCGCTTCCCGTAGGGCAAGCACGTCATTCTCGGTCATGTCTGCCGGTGCCTCGGTTAACTTGCGCGCATACTGCATCGCCGCGATCTGAGCGGCATTCAGCGGAGCCGTTTCCGGCGAGTTGACCTCAATCGCAGCGCGAATAGCCGTGCTGCGCTCCGGGTCGTCCAGCAACCGCTGCAGACCGCTGTAATGATGCTCGACACAATAGCCGCACCTGTTCAGCGCACTGACCCAGACACCCAGCACTTCAAGGAACCACTTCGGGATCGTGTTTGCCGAATGGTGCAGAACGTTTTTGTACAACGCCATGTGGCCTTCCATCGAATGTGGCCGCAGAGAATGCACCATCATGATGTTGTCGACGTTGTTGCCGGGCCCCGTCACCCGCTCATAAAGCTTCCTGAGCTTGCCTGTGGCTTGTTCGAACGGAACCGTCTTTATCCAACTCATGAAACCTCCTGCCATTTTCACGATGAGTCCCAATACCTTAATCATTCGTTTAACAATCCGCGAGACAGAACCCCCAGAGATGTTGCGTGACTATGCAAGCCACTTGTCGGCGCGCAGTACAGGTGCCAAATTTGTCTCAGAAATCACCGCCGGAGCGAAGGAAAGTCATGACCCAACCCACGTCCCCGAGTTCCCCCATCGACACGACACCCAGAATTGCCCTCATTTCCGCCTTCGAGCCCGAGATCGAAATCCTGCGAAGCAGAATTCAAGACGCAGAGACCGTGCAACGTGCAAAAACCGACTTTGTACTTGGGACGCTGGCCGGGCAGCCGGTGGTCGTGTTTTCGTCGGGCGTGTCTATGGTCAACGCCGCCATGACAACCCAGCTTGCCCTCGATCATTTCGCAATCAAGGGAATTGTCGTGTCCGGTGTTGCCGGTGGTGCCGATCCGAACTTGTCCATCGGAGATATCTCTGTTCCGGTTCAATGGGGACAGTACATGGAAATGGCGTTCGCGCGCGAAACTGACACCGGCTACGAACTGCCGCCCTTTCTGTCGTCTGTTTTCGCGAATTTCGGAATGATGCACACCATAAATCTGGGCGTTTTCGAAGAGCTCGCCGGGCATGGAACCAGCAAGTTCTGGTTTCCCGCCGACGAGACCTTCCTCGCTGCAGCGAAAGCAGCGGCCAGCAAACTGGAGCTTTCCTCGACCGCAGCGGATGGTCGGCACCTCTCCCGCGCGCCGAAAATCTATGTCGGCGGCGGCGGCGTTTCAGGGACAGCTTTCGTCGACAACGCGAATTTTCGTGAATGGGCTCATAACACTTTCAATGCCCGAGTGATGGACATGGAAACGGCGGCCATAGCACAGGTTGCGGATGTGAACAGCGTACCATTCCTGGCCTTTCGGGCGCTGTCTGACCTTGCTGGCGCTGAATCCGGCGCAAATCAGTTCGAAATCTTCATGAACCTGGCCGGCGGGAACCTTGCAGACATGGTCGAAGCGTTCCTGAAAGAGCTTGATTGAACACTCAAAATTTCGACCGTCCCCTCCGATCACCCCATTTACCCACAACACCTCGCGCCCCTCTTTCCCCCGGACACATCACCTGCCATAATGGGATCAAACCGAAAAACAAGAGCAGCACCCATGCCCGACGATCTGTTGACGCCCAGCGCCACCGCTACATATGACGCCTCTTCCATTGAGGTGCTTGAGGGTCTGGAACCGGTCCGAAAACGCCCCGGCATGTATATCGGCGGCACGGATGAGCGTGCGCTGCACCATATGGTGGCCGAAATCCTCGACAACTCGATGGACGAGGCGGTCGCTGGTCACGCCAACCGGATCGAGGTGGAACTGCACGCTGACTACGCCCTGACTGTAAGGGACAACGGACGCGGCATTCCGATTGATCCGCACCCCAAGTTCCCCGGCAAATCAGCGCTCGAGGTGATCCTGTGCACCTTGCACGCGGGTGGTAAGTTCTCGGGAAAAGCGTACCAGACCTCTGGCGGTCTGCACGGCGTGGGTGCGTCAGTGGTCAACGCGCTGTCGGATTCGATGGTTGTTCAGGTGGCACGCGACAAGCAACTGTTCGAGCAGCGGTTCTCACGCGGCGTCCCTCTGGGTCCTGTCGAAAAAATCGGTGCGGCCCCCAACCGGCGCGGCACGACAGTGACCTTCCACGCGGACGAGGAAATCTTTGGCCATCACCGCTTTAAACCTGCGCGGCTGTTCAAATCCATCCGCTCCAAGGCTTACCTGTTCTCGGGTGTTGAAATCCGCTGGAAATCCCACATCGACGACGGCGAAACTCCGACCGAAGCATCCTTTCACTTCCCCGGCGGGCTATCCGATTATCTGAAAGAGACGATGAACGGCTCATCCACCTATGCCGAGCAGCCCTTTGCCGGCACGGTGGATTTCAACGAGAAATTCAGAACCCCCGGCAAGGTCGAATGGGCGATCAACTGGACGCCCTCGCGCGACGGGTTCATCCAATCCTACTGTAACACCGTCCCCACGCCTGAAGGCGGCACGCATGTCGCGGGCTTCTGGGCTGCGGTTCTCAAAGGGATCAAAGCCTATGGCGAGTTGATCAACAACAAGAAGGCCGCGCAGATCACCCGTGATGACCTGATGACCGGCGGCTGTGCTCTGGTCTCGTGTTTCATCAGTGAACCGGAATTTGTGGGCCAGACCAAAGACCGTCTGGCCACGGTCGAGGCACAGCGGCTGGTGGAAAACTCGGTCCGCGACCATTTCGATAACTGGCTGGCCGCGGACACGAAATCCGCCGGCGCCATTCTGGACTTCCTCATCCTGAGGGCTGAGGAACGCCTCCGCCGACGGGCCGAGAAGGAAACACAACGCAAGTCCGCCACTAAGAAACTTCGTCTTCCCGGCAAGCTGGTGGACTGTTCTAGTTCAACACGCGACGGCACCGAATTATTCATCGTCGAGGGTGACTCGGCGGGCGGGTCCGCGAAAATGGGCCGCGACCGCAAAACACAGGCCCTGCTTCCCCTGCGTGGTAAGATCCTGAACGTGCTGGGCGCGGCCAGTTCGAAACTGGGCACCAATGCCGAGATCAACGATCTGACGCAGGCTCTGGGTGTGGGGCTGGGCACCAAGTTCAACGTCGACGACCTGCGCTATGACAAGGTCATCATCATGACCGACGCGGATGTGGACGGGGCGCATATCGCGGCGCTGCTGATGACGTTCTTCTTCACCCAGATGCGCCCAATGATTGACGCTGGCCACCTCTACCTCGCCTGCCCGCCTCTCTACCGCCTGACCCAAGGGGCGAAACGCGTCTATTGCCTGGACGAGGCCGAGCGGGATGAGTGGCTTGAGAAAGGTCTGGGCGGCAAGGGCAAGATCGACGTGTCGCGCTTTAAGGGTCTGGGTGAGATGGACGCCAAGGACCTGAAAGAGACCACGATGGACCCGGCATCCCGCAAATTGATCCGCGTCACCATCGACGAGGACGAACCCGGCGAGACCGGAGACCTTGTCGAGCGCCTGATGGGTAAAAAACCCGAACTTCGGTTCCAGTACATTCAGGAGAATGCGCGGTTTGTGGAAGAGTTGGATGTTTGAGCCTGTGAATGAAAATTTATAAGTTTATCGGTGAACGGTACGCTTTGGAGACTTTGGCCCTAAAGCGGCTAAAAGTTTCAAAACCAACAGATACCAATGATCCATTTGAAATGCGACCATTCAGGTTTGCGAGTGAAAAGAGTCGTGAACGCTTTCAGAAAATTCTAGAAACCAGCGAGACTACGACCGGTTTCATTTCCTTTAGTGGGAATTTCGAAAGCCCTTCAATGTGGGCGAACTATGCCGACAATCATCGCGGAGTTTGTCTTGAGTTCGATGCAACAGTCCAAAGCAATTTCACAAGGGCACCATCACGATGGATAGAAAAAATAGACTATGTAGACACATTAGAAGCGTTTCCGGACGCAGCATTAGCGCCCGAAAACGGTAATTTGTTTAGAGGGTGGATCGAGTATGCCATGCGAACAAAATCTAAGCATTGGGAGTATGAGGAGGAATATCGGAAGTTTGTAAAATATCCCCACGGTGCAGATCTCTCTTTTTTCGATTTCGGAGGAAATCTAAACCTCACAAAAGTAATTGTTGAGTTTAGGTCACGAGTAAGTTTGCATGATGTAAAGGCTTTACTCACAAACGAGAGTGTTTGGATAACGCGGGCGAAGCCATCCACATCAGGATTTTCGATGGGATTGGAAAAAGTACCTGTCGTTTAATTTTGAATGAAGCCAGTAAAGGGTGCGGAACCAAAATCGCGCCTGCAAACACTGATTACCGCCTCCAAAATATTGGCACCCGCTCTGAAGGGCAGGTCGGGGGCGCGCTTGATGCTTCTTATCAAGCATTAGTCGGATGGCGCGAGTCCACCCCACAATCGCCAGCCAAACACCCCCCTTGCCTAACCCGTTGATCCCGTTCACACTTGCGCGCAATCTGTCATGCAAGAACAATTTTTGAGGTTCCGAGCGTCCAAGACCCAATTTGAACGAACATAAATTTCGAACGGGAGGACGACATGAAATCACTAACCCTCGGGCTGGCCTTAGCCTTGCTGGCCAGTCAGGCAAGCGCGCAGCAGTCGCTGATCGGCGCATCGCCTATTCCGGTCGGGGCAGAGTTGCGGTTCTGCTATTACAACGGCCTCGCCTTTTCGGTGGACGCCTATGTTGTGATCTCTGGCAACAACACCGTGACCGAAACGTCCAGTGCGCGCGAAGAACACCTGTTGCGTTGTATCAAAGGCGGCGACGGTGCCATGAAGTGGAAACCGGAGAGCGGTATTCAGGTCAATCACTGACCCGAAAAGGTGGGCGGTCTAACCCACCTTCTTCTCCAGCCACTCCGCGATCTGCCCGGCGGGATGTTCCCAGCCGGGTTCCATGAAAAGGAAATGCGCGTGGTCTTCCACGGGCATAAACGTCGCGCGCTCTCCGTACAGCTCAGCCAGCGCGCGGCAGGTGTTGGGGTTCACGGCCCGGTCCTCGGTGCCTGAGACGACCAGCACCGGGCAATCGACCTTTTCGATATCCACCTTCATCGCGTGGTGGTCGTCGAACATCCAGAAGAACATCTCGAACATTACCCGTCCGCTTTCCGCACCCAGCTGGTCGAAGACCGCGTGCTGCTGCGCCTCGGGCATCTTGTTCAATGCAAAGGGTGCCATCAGGTCGAACTCGACCCGCATGGGCTGTTTCCAGAACGCCCCGCCCTCCATCAGCGCACGCGGGATGGCGCGTTCGTCGTCGGTTTCGGGCAGCGTGCCCCACGGCGCATTCGGGTTGATCAGAACAATCGCACTGGCCAGCCCGCGTGAGGCCACCTGCTGCGCCACAACGCCCGCAATGGCGTGACCCAGTAGCACAGGTTTGCTGTCCAGCCCTTGCACGAACTCGGCGATATCATTGGCGTAATCCATCACGCTGGTATCCGTCAGGCCCGGGTCGGGTTCGGCCTTGGGGTCCCCGCCATGATAGCGCAACGCCGGGGTGTGCACTGTCCAGCCGCGCGCGCGGAAGAAATTTGCGTAGTCTCGCATGCACCACGGCCCGGCAAAGGCCCCGTGGATCAGAACAATCTCTTTGGTCATCAAATCGCTCCCTCGTCACTCGCACCCACTATGCGAGACAAAGGCGGCAAGCGGCAAGGCCGCCTGGATCAGACGGCCAAGCCGATTAAAGCAACACCAAAGGCCATCAAAACAGCAGCCCCCAGCCGACGCATCCAGTTGCCTTCTTTCAGGAAAACAAACCCGATCAGTGCGGCAAAGATGACCGAAGTCTCGCGCAGCGCCGAAACCGCGCCCAGCGGGGCGAAGTTCTTTGCATAAAGCACGAGGCCGTAAGCTGTCATCGACACCAACCCGCCAAGAATGCCGATCATCCACGTCTTGGCAGGGAGGCTTGCCAGGGTGTTGCGCTTCTTGACGCCGACAAAACCAGCGATGAACAGATGCAGAAAGGCGCCCCACGCCCAATAACTCAGCGTATTGCCGGACAACCGGACGCCGATCCCATCCACGACCGAATAAACCGATATGCAAAAGCCGGTTCCTACCGCAAACCCCAAGGCCCAGCGTCCGACGCCGGACCTCAAGGCCTTCCAACTGCTGAGCTGGATACCGAGTGCGATCAGCGCGATGCCACCCCAAGCCTGCAAAGGCAGCACCTCGCCTACGAGGATCATCGCCCAGAGCGAGACCAGCGCGGGTACGATACCGCGCGCGATTGGGTAGACGACACTGAGATCCCCGTGCTGATAGGCTTTGCCCAGCATGTAGTAGTAGCCGAAATGTACGACAGTCGAGATCAGGATATACGGAAAGCTCTCGGCACTGGGAAGCGGCAGCAGCAGGATCATTGCCGTTGCGGGGATGACATGGCCCAACGCGACCAGCCCAAGTGTTGTGGTCCGGTCGGCCGCGGTTTTGACAATCGCGTTCCACACTGCGTGCAGCAGCGCGGCCGTCAGAATGATGGCGATTACAAACGGGGTCACGTCCCAACCTTTCGCGCAGAGAAAACCGGCCCGAGAAACGGGCCGGTTACGTTACTTGCACAGCGTTGAACCGATCACAACGCGGCTTTGAACAAGTCGGTCAGATTTTCTTCGGTCAATTCGATCGGGTTCCCGCCGCAGGACGGGTCGATGATGGCCCCTTGCACCAGCTCTGGGATCGCATCCTCGGTCACGCCCAATTCGGCCAGTTTGACCGGGATTCCCAGCGAGTCGTTGAATTCCTGAACAAATCCTCGGACCCCGTCAAAGCCTCCGTCGATGCCCAGATAGGCTGCGGCCGACTGGAACCTGTCTGCTATGGCCGGGGCATTGAACTCCAACACTGCAGGCATACAGACCGCGTTGGTGGTGCCGTGGTGAGTATTAAAGTACGCGCCAATGGGGTGGCTCATCGCGTGGATCGCGCCCAGTCCTTTCTGGAAGGCGGTTGCGCCCATCGCAGCGGCGCTCATCATCTGGGCCCGCGCCTCAATATCGGTGCCATCGGCATAGGCGCGCGGGAGGTATTCCTTGACCAGCCGCATACCTTCCAGCGCGATACCCTGGCTCATCGGATGGTAATGCGGGCTTGAGAACGCCTCGACGCAGTGCGCGAATGCATCCAGCCCGGTACCGGCGGTGATGAACCTGGGCATGCCAACGGTCAGTTCGGGGTCACAGATCACAACGGTTGGCAGGACCTTGGGGTGAAAGATGATCTTCTTGGCATGGGTCTCGGAATTGGTGATGACGCTGGCGCGGCCAACCTCGGACCCTGTTCCCGCGGTGGTGGGCACTGCAATGATCGGCGCGATGGCGTCTGCATCTGCACGGGTCCACCAGTCACCGATATCCTCGAAATCCCAGACGGGGCGCGTCTGACCCGCCATGAAGGCAACCATCTTGCCCAAATCCAGCCCGGAGCCGCCGCCGAACGCGATCACGCCATCATGACCGCCTGCCTTGTAGGCTTCCACACCCGCTTCGAGGTTCTTTTCATTCGGGTTCGGGTCCACATCGCTGAACAGCCCACGGCCCAAACCGGCGGCCTCCATAATGTCCAACGTCTGCGTTGTGATCGGCAAGTCGGCCAGCCCTTTGTCCGTGACCAGCAGAGGCTTTTTCATGCCCGCAGTTTCGCAGGCTTCGGGCAGTTCCTTGATGCGCCCTGCCCCGAATTTGATCGCGGTCGGGTACGACCAGTTTCCAACAAGTGACATGTCAGGTTTTCCTTTGTTATTTGAGGCCTGCTCTGGCGAGGGGGTCTGTCCAGAGCAGGCCGGTGCCCTTAGCCTGTGACCTTTTTCAGGTGGTAGGATTTAGGACGTGTCAGGTTGTGATAGCCGATGACGGACAATCCGCCGCCGCGCCCGGTGTTCTTGCAACCGGTCCAGCAGAGGCCTGGGTCCAGATAGTCCGCGCGGTTCATGAACACCGTGCCGGTCTCGACGGCGTCACCCACCCGTGCCGCGCGGTCGACATCGCGGGTCCACAGGCTGGCGGTCAGGCCAAACTCGCTATCATTCATCAGCGCAATGGCCTCGTTGTCCGACGACACTTTCATGATACCGACCACCGGACCAAAACTCTCATCCCGCATCACGCGCATGTCGTGAGTGACGTTGGTCAGGATCTGGGGCGTCAAATACGCACCGCCATCATCCTCGGCGAAAGTGTCGATATGGGCCACAGCCCCCGCTTCGACCGCCTCAGCAATCTGCGCCCGGACTTCATTGGCAAAGCGGACATTGGCCATCGGGCCAATTGTCGTCTCAGTATCCAGCGGATTACCCAGCTTATAACCTTTCACGACCTCAACCGCCTTGGCAACGAAGTCATCGTATAGGCTCTCATGCACATAAATCCGCTCGATGCCGCAACAACACTGGCCCGAATTGAACATCGCCCCGTCGATCAGCGTATCAACGGCGGCGTCCAGGTCGGCATCGTCCATGACGTAACCCGGGTCCTTGCCGCCCAGCTCGGTGCCGACACCGGTGAATGTCCCCGCCGCCGCACGCTCCATCGCCTGACCACCACCGATCGATCCGGTGAAATTCACGAAATCAAACGCATTGCCCGCAATCAGATCATTGGTCACGTCATGGCTCAGGAACACGTTCTGGAACACATTCTCGGGCACACCTGCCGAATGGAAGGCCCGAGCCATGCGTTCACCGACCAGCAGGGTCTGTGTGGCATGTTTCAGGATCACGGCGTTCCCCGCTATCAATGCCGGGGCCACCGTGTTGATTGCGGTCATGTAAGGGTAGTTCCACGGCGCCACCACAAAAACCACGCCATGCGGGATGCGCTTGATGTACCGCTTGAACGTCTCATCCTCACCGACCGCGATATCAGCCAGAGACGCCTCGGCAATCCCTGCCATGTGGCTGGCGCGCTCGTTAAAGCCGCCAAACTCTCCGCCGTAACGCACCGGGCGACCCATCATATGCGCCAGTTCAGGCACGACCTCATCGTTCATCGCGCCAACGGCCGCCACGCCCGCCATCACAAGATCGATCCGCTCTTGCAGAGGACGCTCAGCCCATTCAGCCTGTGCGACCCGTGCGCGGGCTGCGGCTTCAAACGCAGCCTCACGCGACAGAACCTCACGTTCCGCATAAACCGATCCGTTGATCGGCGAGACACATTGCAACATCTGCCCCATATTCACTCCATTTCCGAAAGAAACAGGATCCCCTGCTTCATCTGGCCAAAAATATCTCGGGGGTCTGGGGGCAGAGCCCCCAGCCAGCCCTCTAAGCCCGCTCGAACCCGCGAGCGATTTCCCAATCCGTCACCACACGCTCGAACTCTTCGATCTCGACCTCGGCCGCGCGGGTATAGTGATCGACCACGTCATTCCCCAAGGCTGCGCGCAGCATCTCTGACCCGTGCAACGCGTCCCGCGCCGCGCGCAGGTTGCCCGGGATCATGCCGCTTTCGCCCTGGTACACATCGCCCTTGGTCGGTGGCTGCAACTCCAGCCCCTCTTCGATGCCCGCAATACCAGCCGCCAGCATCCCGGCCATTGCCAGATAGGGGTTCATGTCCGAACCCGGAATCCGGCACTCGACCCGAACCGCCTTGGTACCGTCACCGCACAGGCGGAACCCGGCAGTCCGGTTGTCGACCGACCAGATGATCCGTGTGGGCGCAAAGGTGCCCTTCATGAAGCGCTTGTAGCTGTTGATGTAGGGCGCCATGAAATAGGTATAGTCGCCTGCGTATTTCAGCAGACCCGCCATGTAGCTTTTCATCAGCGCCGACATGCCCAACTCATCCGATGCGTCATAGAAAGCAGGTCTGCCATCGGCCCATAACGACTGGTGCACGTGCGAGGAACTGCCGACCTTGTCGTGATGCCACTTCGGCAGGAACGTCGCCGCGTGACCGTGCTGCCAGGCGATCTCCTTCACGGCGTTCTTGGCGATCGAGTGATACTCGGCCGTGTCCATGGCCGGCGCGTACTTGATGTTCAGCTCTTCCTGCCCGGCCTCCGCCTCACCCTTTGAGTTCTCAACCGGTATTCCCGCATTCCAAAGATGGTTGCGGATCGGACGCATCACATGCTCTTCCTTAGTGGTCTGGAGGATGTGATAGTCTTCGTTATAGCCCGAAATTGGCTCCAAATCGCGGAAGCCTTCCTTGCGAATTTGGTCAAAGCTCTTCTCGAACAGGAAGAACTCAAGCTCCGTGGCGCACATCGCCTCATAGCCCATCGCCTTCAGACGATTGACCTGTTTCTTAAGGATCGAGCGCGGCGCATGCGGCACTTCCTCATGCGTGTGGTGATCCAGCACATCGCACATCACCATCGCCGTGCCTTCCAGCCATGGCACCGGGCGCAGAGTGCTGAGATCCGGCTTCATGACATAGTCGCCGTAACCTCGCTCCCAACTGGTCGCGGCGTAACCGTCCGGTGTTGCCATCTCAAGATCCGTGGCCAGCAGGTAATTGCAACAATGCGTCTCTTCCCACGCGCCCGCCACGAAATGTCCGGCGTGGAAACGTTTGCCCATAAGGCGGCCCTGCATGTCCACCATACAGACCAGAACCGTGTCGACCTCGCCCGCCTCGAATTTGGCTTTCAGATCGGCCAAAATCGCATCATTGCCCATCATTGGTATCCTTTGTCACTCAGTGAGACCTCGGTTTCGATTGCCTGCCATCAGTCATCGGCAGGATCCTTGTCCATTTCCATCACCAGCCGCGTTTCCAGAACCTGACCGCTTTTGTAGAGGATCGGATAGGCGATGGCCGCGATGTGACCATGCAGATCACGCATGGCGCGTAACGTTTCCAGATGCAGATCGGAGGACTGAAAGCTCTCGGTCTGGCCGCGCTCAAGGCGTTTCAGGTGCGCTTTGCGGCTGTCCCGCGACATCCGCTTGACCTCGGCCTTGTCCAGCACCAGCCGGCGCGCGCAATCCATGTCGTCAACCAAAAGCACATGCCGCGCCAGCGAGAAGCTTTCCAGAATTGCCGAATGCAAATCCGTCAGTTCTTTCCAACCTTGTGCCGAAAACTCGGTGCGCTCTGTGTGCTTTATCTGCGCCGTGCGGGTCATCCGGTTCGAGACGACATCGCCTGCTGCCTCAAGTCGGATGGCATATTCCACCAGCCCTCGCGCGGCTTTGATCTGCGCTTTGCTCATATTCTGCCGCGGCATGCGCGCGACAAAGCGGCGAATTTCGGTCAGCTGCGTGTTGACCCGTTTGTCCTGCTGCCAAAGCGCTGAAATCGCGTCACTGTCGTCCTGCTCGTAGATATCCAGCACCGGTCGGAACATGCGCTCGACCTGCGTGATCATCTGCAACAGCTCGTGACGCACAGAAGACATCGCAACGCTGGCCCGCGACCCGCTGGGATCCCCCAGCGGCGTGAGCGCATCCGAGAACTGATCCAACGCATTCTTCTCGACTTTGGGCTCCGCCAGCAGAATAGCCATCGGCTGTTCCATCTGGTTCACGAACCCCGTCGCCAGCAGGAAAACTGCCAGGTTAAACCCGATATGTGCAAAGATCAGCGATTGCGCCGCACCCGCCACCATCAACGCGTCGTGCAGCCCTGCCAAATTGACGACAATCAACATCACAAGCGCCGCAGTTCCCCGCAACAACAGATTGGCCAGCGGAATACGGCGGGCTGTGACGGTCATATCTCGCGTCAACCAGATCGGGATGAAGGCAGAACCAAGGTTTGCCCCCAACACCAGAGACAGCCCGGCCGCGAACGGGATCGCGCCGATCTGAACCAGGGCAACGCACATCAGGATCGTCGCAACCGAGCTGTGCATGACAAAGGCCAGCACCGCACCGACGATAAAGGCGCTGAAATAGTCGGCCTCAAGGTACCCTGCGATCGCAGGCAGGAACGCGCTTTCGCGGATCGGCTCAACCGCTTCGCGCAGGAATTGCAGCGAGATCAGAATGAAGGCGACACCCAGAACGATCCGCCCCATGAGCCGAACGTTCGATCGCTCGGATTTGAGATACAGCCAGCCCCCCAACGCCAGCAGCGCCGGTTGAAGCCAGCCCAGATCGTATGACAGGACCTGAATGACCAGTGCCGCGCCCAGATCAGCACCCAGCACACCCGCCAGCGCCATTCCAAACGTTACCATCCCCGCTGCGGCGAAGCCGGTCAGCAAGACCGTAACTGCGGCCGAGCTTTGCAGGATAGTGGCCAAAACCATGCCAGCCCCCCCTGCAACAAAGCTGTTAGAGTGGCGTGTCAGGATCGACTGGAACAGCGCGCCAAAACGCCGTTCGATACCAGTTCGAACCAAACGCACGGCAAAAAGCAGCAACATTGTTGCGGCGAAAATCTCAATCAAAAAGCTCGCGATAGCCATATCTTCACACCTCTATCAACCGGTGCGCACTTGTGTGCATCCGGCTTTGTCGTTCTATTTCTGGAACAGATGTGAACATAAAAGATGTTGCTTCCTGATGTCTAATCCCGACGCAAGGGGTGCCCCTCGCGTCGGGATTTCATTTATCAGCCGTAACGATAGGGCCGGCCGGCCTTGAGCATTTCGGCGTTGTATCGCTTGAAGATGTCAACAACCTTCGCCTTGGTTTCCGACTCTGCGGCGATTTCGTCCCAGAACTTGACGGCGGCTTGTTCGACGGTCGCCCATTCTTCGTCCGGAATGGTGGTCAGCTGCATCTTGGTTCCGTTGACGCGCAGGTTGGCCTCGCCGCCCCAATACCACCACTGGCGATAATAATGCGACTGATCACAGCACACCTTGAACAAGGTCTGTAGGTCTTCGGGCAGTTCGTTCCAACGGTCCATATTGGCGAAGAAGTGACCCGCCCATGCGCCCGACACGTTGTTGGTCAGGAAGTAGTTGGTCACATCAGCCCAGCCAACGGTGTAATCCTCGGTGATACCCGACCACGCGATACCGTCCAGCTCGCCGGTCTGAACCGCGACTTCGATGTCTTCCCATGGCAGAGTCACCGGAACGACACCGAACTGCGACAGGAAACGGCCCGCTGTCGGGAAGGTGAAGATGCGCTTGCCCTTCATGTCTTCCAGCGAGTTGATCGGGTCTTTAGTCGCAAAGTGGCACGGGTCCCATGCACCGGCACTGATGTGCTTGACGCCGACCTTGGAGTATTCCTCGTCCCAGATCTCGTTCAGGCCCCACTGATTGAAAAGGACCGGCACGTCGAGCGAATAGCGCGACGCAAAGGGGAAGTAACCGCCGAACACGGTGACTTCGGTCGGCGATGCCATCGAGTCATCGTCCGACTGCACAGCGTCGATTGTGCCTTTTTGCATCGCACGGAACAACTCGCCCGTCGGGACCAACTGATCGGCATAGAACAGCTCGATCTGCATCCGGTCGCCGGCGATCTGGTTGAACATCTTGATGGCCGGATCAATCACGTGCTCGGCGAGAGCAGGACCGGCATAGGTCTGCATCCGCCACGTGATCGTGTTCTGCGCCAGCGCGGGCGTTGCCAGCGGCGCGGCGGCAACACCGACCCCGGCAGTTTTCAGAAACTTACGTCTTGTAGTCATGTCAATTTCCTCTCCGTTAAAGTTCCTGTGCCCGTTCGCCGAGCATTCTTATTAGTTTCCATAAACATATCCGGGCAGCCAAAGCGCGATTTCCGGGAAAATCATGATGATTGTCAGGGCCAGGACCATCACCCCGACAAAGGGGAAGATCGAGGTATAGATGTCCTTTAACCCAATCTCCGGCGGCGCCATCGCGCGCATCAGGAACAGGTTATAGCCGAAGGGCGGCGTCATGTACGCGATCTGCGTTGTGATCGTATAAAGCACCCCGTACCAGATGAGGTCAAAGCCCAGCGCCCCGACCAGCGGCACGTAGAGCGGGGCGACGATAACCAGCATTGCCGTGTCGTCCAGAAAGGTACCCATGACGATGAAGCTCAGCTGCATCAGGATCAGGATCATCCACGGCGACAGGCCAAGTTGTTCGGTGAACAGGTTGTCGATGGCTTTCACGGCACCCAAACCGTCGAATACGGCTCCAAAACCCAGAGCGGCCAAAATGATCCACATGAACATGCAGGAAATGGCCAGCGTCTGCTTGGTGCAGTCTTCGAATATTTTCCAAGTCATCCGCCGTTTAATGACGGAAACGGCCAAAGCGGTCAGCGCACCGATGGCCGAACTTTCAACCAGCGATGTCCAGCCATTCACAAACGGCACCATCATCGCGGCGAAGATGATCAGCGGCAGCGCCCCTGCCCCCAGCAGCCGGATTTTCTCGGCCCTTGGCACCTCGTGCGCGTCTTCCATGGCCGGCCCCAGCTCGGGTTGAATTCGACACCTGATCCAGATGTACAGGATGAACATCCCGGCCATCAGCAAGCCCGGAACGATTCCGGCCAACCACAGCTGCCCGACAGGCTGGCGCGCGATCATTGCGTATAGAACCAGAACCACCGAAGGAGGCACCAGGATTCCCAAACTGGACCCGGCCTGAATAACCCCCGTCACCATTGTCTTGTCGTACCCGCGCCGCAACAGCTCGGGCAACGCAATTGTCGCGCCGATGGCCATGCCAGCAACGCTTAGCCCGTTCATGGCCGAGACCAGAACCATCAGGCCGATCGTGCCGATGGCCAGACCTCCATTCACCGGCCCCATCCAGACGTGGAACATCCTGTAAAGGTCATCAGCCAGCCGGCTCTCGCTGAGCACATAGCCCATGAAGATGAACATCGGCAGCGTCAGCAGCGGATACCATTTCATCAGCTTCATCGCGGCCGAGAACGTGATGTCCTGCCCGCCCGTTCCCCACAGCGCCAGCGCGGCAATGGTGGCAACTGCACCAATCGCTCCAAAAACGCGCTGACCTGTAAACAGCATCAGCATCATCAGCGCGAACATGAAGATGGCGATATATTCCTGGCTCATGCCCGTGAGACCCCGATTTCCTGCCCGTTGATCCGGGCTATGTCTTTGAAAAATTCCGATATCGCCTGCAGCAGCATCAGGAAGAAGCCGAACACCATGATGGTTTTGATTGGCCAGATATACGGGCGCCATGCCGTGGATGAGCGCTCAAGCCGACCAATTTCCTCACTGCCGGTCAGCAAGCCAAAGAAGTAGGAAACCGGCTCATCGCCCCAGTAGCCAAGGCTATAAGCTGTAGACCCGAGCCCGCCATAGAACAGAACACCCAGATAGAAGATCAGCAGCAGAACGGTGATCGCATCGAACCAGGCTTTCCTGTGCGGGCTCCAGTTGTGATAGAACAGGTCCATCCGCACGTTCGACCCCATCTGGATCGAATACGGGCCGCCCATGATATAATAGGTCACCATCGCAAACTGCGCCATTTCCAGCGTCCAGAGTGAAGGCAGGAAGAAGGTTTTCGAGATCGAGGACCAAAGCAGGATGCCCATCATCGCGAACAGGCCCCACATCATGACCCGCCCGATCCGGTAATTCACCGCATCGACGACCCGCACATATGACGCCATCGCTTTGATCACGCCGCGCCCCCTTTCTTCAATTCCACAAGGGTTCGCATGATCCACGGCACCAAACGGTCAGCTATCGCTTCTTGCTGCTCGGGCGTCTGTATCAGGTCATTGCGGATTTCGATCATGACGTTCAGCAAGCCAGACGGCAGTGCCCGGGCGTCCAGCGTGTGGGCAACACCATCAGCGGCCGAATACGGCTCATTCAAACGGACCACAAAGGGCTGATCATCAGGCGTCGAACTCATCAGCGCCTGGGCAAATCGGTCATCCACGCCATGCAGAATGCCCAGTTCAACCTCGCGCTTTTCGCCATGATAGACTGGCGTGAAACTGTGGATCGTAACCATAAGCTCAAGTTCGGTCCGGTTATCGGCGATCAGCCCGGACAATGCCGCGGTGAAGGGCTTATAGATGCCTTCAATCCTGCAGTTACGCTCTTGATCGGACATGTCGGTATTGGCTGGAATCTGATAGTCCTCACTGCGTACGGGCATAGCCCCTGAGGCTTCGGGTGGGCGATTACAGTCGTAGACCAGCCGCGATACACCACCATGCACCAAAGGTGCCTGCATGCGCTCGGCCATCAGCTTCGCAACGGCCAAAGCCCCCGGGTCCCACGCGATATGACTCTGCAAGGCATCGGCAGACAAACCCATATCCCCCAAGAATTCGGGAATACGGTTGGACGCGTGTTCGCAGACCAACACCACCGAAAAAGGACCATCCGCCATGTCTGTGTGAACAACTGTTCCGAAGTCCAAAATACCGCCCTGCGATTCCATTAAAGATGCGTGTGGAAAAATTTCCACATGAGACCTTAACCTGTCAATAATTTTCCTGTACAAAATTCTCCACACTTGATCATGCTGAAAAATTATTCACACTAGGGTCGAAATTATGCAGGAGGAACGTTGAGTGCGGGTGACGGACAGGCTGCTGGCCCACAAGGAAAAAATGACCCCGTCCGAACGACAGTTGGTCAGCGTCCTGCTGGACGACTACCCGATGGCGGGCCTTGGCAGCATCACCGAACTGGCCAGCGCGGCCTCGGTTTCCACGACGACCGTCGCACGGATGTTGCAAAAAACCGGGTTCGACGGCTATCCGCAGTTTCAGGCCGCCTTGCGGGGCGAGGTGAAAGAGATGATCTCGGGGCCGGTCGCGAAACGTGACCTGTGGCAGAATGATCTGCCTGAAGAGCACATTCTAAACCGGTATTCCCAGCAGACACTGGCCAATCAGAAACGCACTATTGACGAGGTCGACCCGGACGAATTCGACAGTTTCTGCAACCTGTTATGCGATCCCGACCGACGCATCTTTATTACCGGCGGCCGCATCACCGGAACCCTGGCGCAATACCTGTATCTGCATCTGCAGATGATCCGCCCCGATGTCCGTCTGCTGCCCGTCGCGGCGTCATGGACGCATGATCTGCTGGATGTCCGTAAAGACGATGTGCTGGTCGCGCTGGATGTCCGCCGCTATGAAAACTCGTCTTTGTTGATCGGCCAGCTGTGCCATGAACGCGAAGCCGAGATCATTTTATTCACGGATCAATGGCGCTCACCCATTCACAGGCTGGCCAAGCACACCTTTGCCGCGCGGATCGCCGTGCCATCAGCGTGGGACTCGATGGCGTCCATTCTTGTCCTCATGGAATGCGTCATTGCCGAAGTGCAGGAAAGGCTATGGGATTCGGTCAAAGAGCGCACGGATGAGTTGGAACAGGCGTTTGACCGTACCAAACTGTTCCGCAAATTCGGCCAAAGCTCGGGCTCATAACGCCTTTTTCCTGCTACTTGGTACAACTGAGCGTGAGGAGTGTTGCCAGCGGCAAAGCGGACCGTCACTTTGAAGCCATGAGTTTTGTGACCGAGAACCAACTGCCTCTGCTGATCCTCTTCTTTATTCTCGGGTCAATTGGCACCGCTTTTCTGTTCCGCAAGCCCGCCGGGCATCGCGCATGGAAACTTGCCGATCTGGTCTGGGTCGTGCTGGGCGGGGTTGGCGCCTTGGTGGCGGTTCTGGCGGGGCTCTACACTTCAGACAGTTCGCGGCTGGACCGGCAAATTGATGTCGCTTATGCCGCCACGCTTGCCTTTGACCGCGACGCAGCCCGGTTCCGGCTGCGGTTCTGCGACCCTGCTTTTGACCCCGATACCGCAGTGCTATGCGACAAGGTCGAATTCCTGTCCGCCTCAACTGCCAGCAACGCTGATCTGCCCTTATTTATCGCCGTCACAAACGAGGTTGCGCCGCTTCAGGGGCTCCACTTTCTGTTTGGCCGTCAGGCAAAAGACGAACAGGACGAGATGCGCGCCATGGCCGCCAAAGCCGATGCTTTCAGCATCGACCAGTTCCTCGTTTTCACCACGCTGGATAACATGACGCAGGCCGCCATCGACAATATGCGCCGCAAGGTGCCCGCGATTGCCGGTGATTACCTGATCCTGGCGCAGAGCTATGATGATCTGGTGGATCAGGTCGGAAAGCTGAAAGACGAATGGGAATACCTGCAAGCCAATGCGCATATTCTGGTGTTGCAGATCGTCGCCTTGTGCCTGGTCAGCTTTGCCGCGCCCTTCCGTTTGGGCAAATCCATTGTTGAGCTGCGCGCGTCGCTCAGCGCCGATAGTCCTGTGCCAGCCGCTCGGGATCAGCACCAAGAAAGTACCGCGTCAGAGTCCACAGATTCCGCGCCCCGCGACGTATCCACCCCGCCCGCTCATACCGATCCGCACTCGTAAAAGCCCGACAGGGCAGCAGCGTGATGCCCGGCAAACTGCGGGCAAGGGCCACGTCCTCCATCAAAGGTTGGTCGGGAAAGCCGCCCGCGCTTTGGTACATCGCGCGCGGAACCAGCAAACCCTGATCACCGTAAGGAAGGCTGAACAGCCGACTGCGCAAGTTGGCCCATCCCGCCACCCATGTCGGCGCAAACCCCGAGGCCCGGAATGCCAGCCGAAACGCAGCCGGATTACCGGACCCGAGATGATCTGCGACGGCTTTGCTCCAACCCTCTTGCAGGATGGTGTCGGCATGCAAAACGAGAAGCCATTCGCCTTTGGCCACCCTGCACCCCCGGACCAACTGCCCACCTCGCGAGGCAGGTCCGGTCACCGTCTCGGCGCCAGCCTCATCGGTAATCTCGTGGGTCTGATCAGTCGACCCACCATCAGTAATAATCAATTCGCGGATCAGCCCGCCGTGCAGCCCCTCCATCAAGGCGCCGAGGGTCGCAGGCAGCGTTTCACCCGAATTCAGGGTCGGGATTACAATACTAATCGGCGCAGGCACGGCGGAAACCCTCTGGTCATGGCAGCGGAAACTCCTATATCACGAGGCCCGAGGAAAAGACGAGGACAACTCAGATGCCCAACCGCCGTATTTTGCGCCTCAGCGGCTCGGACACAGACAGTTTCTTGCAGGGTCTGGTCACCAACGACATCGACGGTATGAAAGACGGGCTGGTCTATTCGGCCTTGCTGACCCCTCAGGGCAAGTATCTGGCGGATTTCTTTCTCAAACGCGATGGCGACGCCATTTTGCTCGACGTCGCCGAAGAGCTTGCTGACGGCTTAGCCAAACGGCTGGGCATGTACAAGTTGCGCGCAGATGTGCGCATCGAGGATAGCGGTCTGAACCTGCAACGCGGGACCGGCCCAGTTCCCGAAGGCGCCCTGCCCGACCCGCGCCACCCGGATATGGGCTGGCGGGCTTACACAACTGAGTCAGAAAACGATGATGGCACCGATTGGGATGCAATTCGCGTGCGCCACTGCATTCCTGAAACGGGCATCGAACTGACCCCCGATAGTTACATCCTGGAATCCGGGTTCGAGGCGCTGAACGGCGTGGACTTCAAAAAGGGCTGCTATGTCGGGCAAGAGGTTACCGCTCGGATGAAACACAAGACCGAGCTGCGCAAAGGTCTGCGCAGTGTCAGCATCACAGGGTCTGCCGCCGTTGGAACCGCTATTACTTCGGGCGGAAAACCGGCGGGAACCTTGTTCACTCAGTCCAATGGCCGCGCGATCGCGTATCTGCGCCTGGACCGCGTCGGGGACGACATGCAGGCCGATGGTGCCAGCCTTCTGTTGGATTCTTAACATGTTGCCGAACCGGCACGGCGGGCCAACCCGTGTCCGCCGTCAGGTTTGAATATAGCCCCGCGCGCTGTCACACTGGTTTGAGTTCAGAAAACCGGATTCACCTATGTTCCAGCTATACAGAGCGATCTGGCGGGCCAGCGCCGGGCGGCAGATCATTCTCATCGTTTTGTCGATTGCAATCGCCGGGTTGGCGGCCGTTCCGCTGGAGTTTCAGCGCGATATCATAAACCACCTCACCGCCGACGATGTCAGCACCGACAAGCTGATCTATCTGGGCACTGGAATGATGTCCGTCGTTCTGCTCAGCCTCGCGCTCAAATGGCTTCTGGGGTACCGCGCCGGAACGCTGGGCGAGGACGTGATCCGCCTGATCCGGCAACGGTTGTTAGTGCGTGCCTCAGATATCAAGGGCTCGGGTGAGGACGTTCGCAAGGGCACAATGAGTACCGCCATATCGGCCGAAGCCGAGGAGCTGGGCAAATTCGCAGGCGGTGCATTCTCAGACCCCGTGGTCCAGATCGGAACCCTGATCAGCGTTATCGGCTATATCTCATCGACCCAACCGGGTCTTGGTATGATCGCCTTTTCGATGATCGTCCCTCAAATCATCATCGTGCTGATTTCGCAGCGCAAGGTGAACGTCTTTGTCGCCGAACGCGTCCGTATCCTGAGGGGCGCAACCGACAAGCTGACAGTTGAGGACATCGACGCGGTCTCGAAAGAGGTCGATGCCTTGTTCGACGACATTTATGAGACCCGGCGCAGGATGTTCCTGTGGAAGCTGTCCGCCAAATTTCTTCTCAGCGTAATCAACGGGGCGGGAACAGTCGGTGTTCTGATGTTGGGGGGGTATCTGGTGCTGAACGGCAAAACGGATGTCGGTACTGTCGTGGCTGCGACAAGCGGACTTGGCAGAATTCAGGGCCCCACGGCGTTTCTGATCGCGTTCTACAGGCAGGTCAGCGCAAACCGTATCAAGTACGAACTCATGCTCGAGCTTTTTGGCCCCAACCCGGAACGCTATCGGCAGATCGAAAACAGACGCTGACAAAAAAACCGCGGGGCACAGGCCCTCGCGGTTTTTTCTTGTCCCGGAAAACGCCTGTTTACGCGCGTTCGGAATATTCCATGGTTTCCGTGTTCACGACGATCATTTCATCCTGACCGATGAACGGCGGCACCATGACCTTGACGCCGTTGTCCAGAATGGCCGGCTTGAACGAGTTCGCCGCAGTCTGACCTTTAACCACCGGCTCGGTTTCAACGATCTTGCAGGTCACTTTCTGCGGCAAAGTGGCGTTCAACGCCTCGCTTTCATAAAATTCGACAACAATTGTCATGCCGTCCTGCAGAAACGGGCGGCGTTCGCCCAGCAGTTCCGCAGGCAGTTCGATCTGCTCGTAGGTCTCGGAATCCATGAACACCAGCATGCCGTCGGATTCGTACAGGAACTGCTGATCCTTCTGCTCAAGGCGCACACGTTCGACTTTGTCGGCCGAGCGGAACCGTTCGTTCAGTTTCGAGCCGTTGCGCAAGTTGCGCAATTCGACCTGTGCAAAAGCACCGCCTTTACCGGGCTTTACGTGGTCAACCTTGACCGCGGCCCACAGCCCGTCGTTATGCTCAAGCACATTGCCGGGGCGAATTTCGTTCCCATTTATCTTGGGCATGACTTAAATCCTTCACAAACGGTTGATGCGTCAGTTCCCGTCCCTATATCTGGCGGGAACACACCTGACAAGACAACGACACCTAGTGCTGCACATGCAGCAAGCTATGCAAATGACGCAACGCAACTATGCAATTTAGCTGTATCCGAATCGCACTTTATCGGTCATAAGGACCGTCACGCCGAAAATTGCAAGAGCAAGAAAAATAAGGAAGACGAGATGAGAGATTTCGTTGACGGCACTGCCTTTAACAACGAACAAGGCAATCGTGCACGCAAACTTTTCGCGGCTGTTGTGTTGGCCGCTCTGGATGACGCCATTGCCGATGACAAGAAATACGGCAACGGCCCTGAACAAATCGCCCGTTGGGCGCGTTCGCGGGACGGTCGCGAAGTGCTGTCCTGCGCGGGCATCGACCCGAATGAACGGGTTGTCAGCGGCCTGATGGAGTTCGTTGGACGTGGTGTTCGCACCTCGGTTGCGCTGTCGCGCGAAGAAAGCGAACGTCGCAACGCTGCTCAACAAGCCGAAGCCGCCTGATCCAAGGCGACTTCTGATGAAAAAGCGCGCTCCTGAAAAGGGAGCGCGCTTTTCTTTTTGTCAGGTGTCAGAAGAACAAAAGCCACTGCCGCGCGACCCAAAACTCGGCAGCGAGCAGTGCGGCGAAAAACACTTTCGCTGGCACAGAAATCCCGCGACGCCACAGGACAACATAGCAGATAATGCAAACTGCCATGGATAGCGGCGCAACCCATAGAGCGTGGTGGGTGCTGTCCCAATAACTGATCGGGCTGTGAAACACCCAGTCGCTGAACGGCCAGAATTGAGGCCGCCCGTCCCCTGCGTGTAGCAGGAAATCCATCGAAAGATGCAAAAGTCCAGCCGACGCTCCGACGGTCAATACGGTCCAGCCCCGCCACAAACCAACACACAGCGCCAATCCCCAAAGAACAAAGGAGTTGTCGATCGCAAACACCGTCTGCCAGCTTTGGGAATAATAGAGCTGGTTGAAGACAACGCTTTCGGGGATGCCGAGCACGAACAGGGATGTGCTCGCCATCACATATAGCGAAAGGTCGGGCAACAGCGAACCCAACAGCGCCGCCCAAAGGATTCGCCCATGGGCCGGACGGGCAAAGGCAGCGGCCCCGATCAAAAGATGCGCTGGCGTGTTCAACTTGGGCTTTTCCTTTGCCTGCAAATCAGGTCATCTGCGCGTCAACATAGGAGACAGGCCATGGTTCGGTCCATCATGATTCAGGGCACCGGTAGCAATGTCGGGAAATCGGTTCTTGTGGCCGGTCTGGCCCGGGCTTATACGCAGCGCGGTTTGCGGGTCGCACCGTTCAAACCACAGAATATGTCGAACAATGCCGCTGTCACAGAAAACGGGGGCGAGATCGGGCGCGCGCAGGCGTTGCAGGCCCGCGCCGCACGGCGTGCAACACATACGGACATGAACCCGATCCTCCTAAAACCGGAAACAGACACCGGCGCTCAGATTATCGTACAGGGCCAGCGCGCGGGCACGATGAAAGCAGGTGATTACCGAAAGGACAAATCCAAACTTCTAGGCGCCGCGCTCGAAAGTTTCGACCGGCTGTGCAGCGATGCGGATTTGGTCCTGATCGAAGGCGCGGGCAGCCCGGCAGAAACAAACCTGCGCAAGGGCGACATCGCCAATATGGGATTCGCGTGCGCAGCAGGCGTGCCTGTTGTTCTCGTTGGAGACATTCACAGGGGCGGCGTGATTGCGCAGATCGTGGGCACTCAGGCGGTTCTGGATCCGAGTGATCTCGAGATGATCCGGGGCTTTGCCGTTAATCGGTTCAAAGGCGATGTTTCCCTGTTCGACGAAGGGCGCGATGACATTGCCGCGCGCACAAGCTGGCCCTGTCTGGGCGTCGTGCCATGGTTTCACGACGCGTGGAAGCTGCCCGCCGAGGATATGATGGATATCCGCTCGCACAGCGGTGGGGCCTGTAAGGTCGTGGTTCCTCAACTGGAACGCATGGCCAATTTCGACGATCTTGATCCGCTATCGGCCGAACCAGGAGTAACGGTCGAGATTGTCCCGGCGGGCCGCGCCCTGCCCGGCGACGCGGATCTGGTTCTTCTGCCTGGCAGCAAATCCACGATCGGAGATCTGGCATACTTTCGCGCGCAAGGCTGGGACGTGGATCTGTACGCCCATGTCCGCCGGGGCGGCCATGTCCTGGGGCTTTGCGGCGGCTATCAGATGTTGGGAAAAAGCATCGCGGACCCTGATGGGGTCGATGGACGGCCGGGTACTGTCGAGGGACTGGGTCTTTTGGATGTTGAAACCATTATGGCCGGGAGGAAACAGGTGACTCTGACCTCGGCCCGCGCCCTTGAGGGTGGAGAGCCGGTGTCGGGCTACGAAATCCACATGGGTCGAACCGAAGGCCCCGATTGCGCCCGTGCCTGGCTGGAAGTCGATGGGCGGCCTGAAGGTGCCGCAAATGCCTCTGGTCGCATTCGCGGTAGTTACCTGCACGGTATTTTCACCTCGGATGCGTTCCGGGCCAGTTACCTGACGCAATTCGGTGTCGTGTCGGACTTGGCTTATGACGACGATGTCGAAGACACGTTGGACGCGCTGGCGGACCACCTGGAAAAGAACATGGATCTGGACCGCCTGCTGGCGCTTGCCGAGACGCCCCGAAGGACATGAGGGTTACTCGAGCTCTTGCTCGGCCAGTGCCTTGTAGATCTCGCGCCGTACCATCTTGCGCACATTCCGGGTGATGCGTTCGCCAAGCCCGCCCTGCAATTCTTCGCGCACAACCTGCGCGATAAGTTTGCGAAGGGCCTCTTGGTCCATTTCCATTGACGCAAGGTCTTCCGAGGCGTCTTCCTTGGATGGCGCCGGGGCCGCGGCGGTTACCTCGGGGTCACGAACAAAAGTCGCTTTGGTGGTGGCGACGACCTCATTCGCCTCAGCTTCTACGGCAGTTTCTTTTGCCGGTTCCTGCACGGCGTCGGCGAATTCGGTCTGCGCACTGAAATGAAGGGATTTCGCCGGAAATCCGGAATACTCATCTTCGCTGTCGCCATCGGGTTCCCACTGATCCTCGGTTCGGGCAATCGCGGCCTCAAGGGCTTCGATCTTAGCGCTCAGACTGTTGGTGGGGTCCTTGGGAGCTTCGGACTCGGACGGTTCTTTGTTGGCGGGATCTTCGCGATTAACGATGTCGCATGCGCGCAGGAGCATCGGTTTGACCGACGCGTCGGCGGCGTAGCCCTCTTTGGCCTCAGCCTCGTTTTCTGGTCCGTCCTGAACACTGGACGTCCCGCCAACGCGCAATGCATCTGTAAGCACCAATCGCCCGGGCTTGCGGGCGATTGACGGGGGCATCGTATCCAAGGCTTTTTGACCTTTTTCACCGACCAGCCGTTTGATCGAGGACAGCACGTCCTCCACTCCGCTGTTTGCGACTTTATCCGTCATTGTTCTCTACCGCTCTATCCTCAGGATTGAGTGTAGCCAAACATAACGGGCGTAACAACAGGGAGTATTGGCCCTTAGTCGCGGCGCAATGCTTTGAGAACGCGATCGAGGTCCTTGCTTTGCTTGCTAACCTGAGCCGGTGCGCGCTTGACCAGATTGTAGTACAGCGTCGGATCGTAAATCTGTACGGCCAGTCCAAGACGCTCGGCCGTCAG
This sequence comes from Ruegeria sp. BF12, assembly GCF_056538705.1. Taxonomy (NCBI): domain Bacteria; kingdom Pseudomonadati; phylum Pseudomonadota; class Alphaproteobacteria; order Rhodobacterales; family Roseobacteraceae; genus Ruegeria; species Ruegeria sp. BF12. The sequence goes on from NZ_JBQFTP010000001.1 coordinate 507,890, forward strand.
AAGACCCTGCGCCTGCAGCAGCTGATAAGCTGCCCGCGACCGTTCAATCCGCGATGCAACCTCGGCCAATTGCGCGTCCAGAAGGTCCTGCTGAGCGTTTAGGACGTCCAACGTGGTTCGTGCGCCCAGGGTTGCCTCTTCGCGGATACCGTCAAACGCAACCTGCGATGCGCGAACCCGCTCGGTCGACGCCCGCAGACTTGCAGTTGCGGCCTGGAAGCGAGCGTAGGCTTCGGTAACGCCCTGAGTGATGTCTTTCTGCACGTTCAGCAGGTTTGCGCGCGATGCATCCCGTGTCGCCATTGCCCGGCGCACATTTGCGGCCAGACGACCACCGGCATAGATCGGCTGGGTGAAATCCAGAGAAACCGTTGCGTCCTCGATGTTGTCATCGTTGTCATAGCTTTCCGTGATCCCCGCATCAGCGTTAAGGCTGACATTCGGACCAAGGTTGGCGCGCTGCTGGGCAACGATCAGATCGAAGGCACGCACCTGGTGCTGTGCCGAAAGAATGGCCGGGTGATTGCGTTGTGCCAGGCTGACGGCCTGCGCTTCCGAGCCTGGCAGGTTCGGTAGGCTCGGCTGACCAGCGGTCCGTCCGGGCGATTTGCCAACAGCGTTCACATATTCTGCCTGCGCTGTGTCCAGGTTACCGCGTGCCACCGCCAGATCCGCTTGCGAGCTTGCAAGCTGCGCCTGAGACAGCGCGACGTCTGTTCGTGTCACTTCGCCTACGTCAAACCGGTCCTGCGACGCACGCAGTTCCTCCGCCGAAACATCGACGTTGTTCAGTCGAATCTGAACCGTTTCTTCCTGCAGAAGAACCTCCAGATAAGCGTTTGCGCCCCGGAACAAGACCTGCTGTTCAATATCCAGAAGGGTCTGCCGTGTGGACAGAACGGTTTCCTGCGCCGATTGCTTGCCCAATACAGCAGCACCGCCATCGTAGAGCAGTTGGCTGAGCGTCAGTCCGGTGAAAAAATTGTTCGGATCGGTTCTGGTTACGACATTGTCGATGTTCCGTCGGGTATAGTCACTGCTGACACGAACCGTCCAGTTGATGATCGGCCGAAGTGCCGACAATGCGATCGCGACATCTTCGTCTGCCGCACGCAGCAACGCACGGTTCTGTTCCAGCAAACCGCTGGTGTTGTACGCGCCGATAAATGCGTCGGTAATGTTATCCGCCCAAACCGCACGCCCTGGTACCATGCTGAGTGCGACCCCTGCCGTAACCGCCAGCGCCTTGACCAGCTTCCCTCCCGCCATAGAACTCATAACGAAATCCTCTCAAATCAAAATTACGCTGCCCTGACGACAGTTTGCGCGTTTGTGTTCAACTAATCAAGACGGCAGAACAATCTGCCGCCAAACTATAGCGAAAATGCACGGTTCGTGGAAAATGCCTGTAAAATCGGCGCATTGGCGTTGAACGCGTCCCGCCAGGTCACACGATCACCAAACTTGTGGCCAATCCGGACCGTACCCAGCTCTCCCTCGACAAAAAGGCACGCGATACGACCATGATCCTTGAGTTGCGCGAGCAATGCGTCCGGCACTTGTTCAACCCCACCTTGAATCATGATGACATCATATGGGCCATGCTCGGGCGCACCCTGTTCAAACGGACCAACGTGGACAATCGCGTTGTCGGCGTCGGCTTCCAGCAGAATCGACTGAGATTCGGCAGCCAGGTTTTCATCTTCCTCGACGGCAACGACAAGCTGTGCCATTCGCGCGGCAACAGCGGTCGAGTATCCCATGGCAGGGGCGATATCCAAAACCGCTTCGTCGTTGGAAATATTCAGAATGTCCAACATTTTGGCCAGTGTTCTGGGTTCCAGCATGCAGCGACCCTCACCCAGATCGATCACCCCCTCGACATAAGCCGCTTCGCGCTGCGCATCCGGCACGAAATTCTCGCGCTTTACGGTCAGCATCGCATCTATGATAGGAAATTTGGTAACATCAGAGGGGCGTACCTGCGTATCAACCATCGTCCGGCGCCGGGCTGCGAAATCTGTCATTGGATCGCTCGTTCTGTTCCCTTAGGTGATCGAGTTTTGCCACATCCTTGGAAAACCGGCAACGGCTCCGACACCGAAACTTTCCAATTATCGCAAGATATAACGTCGCAACCCAAGACGAAGTTCACGCCCGACCCCGAAATTTGCGTTTGCCCCTCTGGACGCCCCTGCCGAAAGCTGCTAAAACGCCTGTCACACCACGGCAAGTATTTGATTTTACTTGAAAAGGCGAGTTGGCGGAGTGGTGACGCAGCGGATTGCAAATCCGTGTACACCGGTTCGATTCCGGTACTCGCCTCCACTCTCCTGATTAGATGGGACTTTCCAGTGAAAGGTGACGTGCGTCACACGGCCTCACGTCCCTGCGGCACAACCTCATAGCCCGCCTCTTCCGGCTCATCGTCCAGCATTTCGGGCGGGAAGCCCGGGGCGCGGATGTCCAGACCCGTCGCCTCCTCAAGCCGCTTGATGATATTGGGCGAAAGTTCGCGGTCCCCGTACCTGGCGATTCCGTCTTCGAAGATCCGGATCATCACCGGGTTTATTTCAAGGGGCACTCCCGCACGGTCCGCGACTTCCTGGAACAGGCCGATGTCTTTTTTCACGAGGTCCATGGTGAACGAGATATCACGCGAGCCGTTCAGGATTACCTGGCTTTCTGTTTCGTGTACGAACGATGTGCCCGACGAGATTTTGATTGCCTCATACGTCGTGTTGAGGTCCATGCCTGCTGCCTTGGCGGTCACCAGTGCTTCGGCACAAGTGATCAGGTTTGCGGTTGCCAGATAGTTCGTCAGGACTTTCAGAACAGACGCGGACCCAAGTTCGCCCGTGTGCAGGATGCGCCGCCCCATCGTCGTCAGGAATGGCAATATTTTGTCAAACGTCGCGCGATCACAGCCGGCAAAGATCGAAATATTACCCGTTGCGGCCCTGTGACAGCCACCGGAAACCGGGCAATCGACAGCAGCACCGCCGCGTTCAATCACCATCGCGCCCAGTCGTTTTACCTCGGCCTCGTCCGTCGTGGACATCTCCATCCAGATCTTGCCGGGGCCAACTTCGGGCAACATTTCCCGCATCACGGCGTCAGAGGCTGCAGGGGAAGGAAGGCAGGTGATGACGGCATCACAATCCCGCATCAGTTGCGCCGGACTTTCGGCTGCTTTGGCACCTTTGGCCACGAAGCTCTGCACCAGATCCGGGTTAAGATCATGGACCGAGAGGTCCACGCCGTTGCGTAGCAGCGATCCCGACAGTTTTGCGCCAACGTTTCCCAATCCGATAAAGCCGACTTTCATGTTTCCCTCCCGAAAGTGTGCGTCTGCGATGCTGTTAACCGAGTATCGACGTTGCAATTTCAAAAGCAAAACGAATAATAATCCGCTTTATGGCAAAAATTTTTTGGTGATAAATGGACCGGCTTCCAAACCCTGCATGGCTGCGCAGCTTTGAATGCGCCGCTCGGCACCTGAATTTCACCACCACGGCACGGGAACTTGGGTTGACCCAGACAGCCGTATCTCTGCACATTCGATCCCTCGAGGCGGAACTTGGTCAAAACCTGTTCACCAGAAATGCACGACGGCTCGAGTTGACCGAGCTGGGGCAATCCTATGCTTTGACGGTTCGGCGGGCCTTGGGTGACATCGCGCTGTCCACCAACAGTTTGTTTGGTCCTGCGTCCCGACAAACGCTCACAGTTCGGGCCGCGATTTCCACGGCAACTTATTGGATTGCCGCTGAACTGCCCGCGTTCAACGCGCAATACCCGGACATTCCCGTTCGGCTGGTATCGCACATCTGGAATGACAGCATCGCGCCAAACGATGTGGATGTCGAAATTCGGATGGGCTACGGCGATTGGCCGGGGGTCATCTCCGAAAAGCTGACCGATGAGAATCTGGTGCCGGTTTGCCGAGTCGGAAAGGCTTACCCAAGCTTGCTGGACCTCCGGCAAGGGCCGCTGATTCACATCCTCGGATACGAGGACAACTGGGCAGGCTACTTTCACGCTCATGATATGGAGCCACCCAAGCAAACATCCCTTCATTCGGTCGATACATCCGTCGCCGCATTGCAATTGGTGATGGCCGGTGCAGGCTGCGCGACCATTGTGGAAAGATTCGCTAAAAATTCCATTGCTCAGGGCGCGCCGATAGAAATTGCAGGCCCAGCGATTCCGTTTGCGCAATCGCACTATCTGATCACCGCGCCCGGGCGCACGCGCTCATCCGCCGCAGCGGGTGTGTTTTGTGCCTGGCTGCGTGATCGCCTGGCTGCGGATGCCGCTGACTGACACTGGCTTGTCGCTTTTCCGACCTGCGCGTTTTCTGCATCCTGCTCGCGCTTGACAAGCCCCCTGCCCGTGCCGCATGTCCCTTTCGTTGGTGTCCATCTTCGGATGGATGAAAAGGGAATGTGCAGCGGATCTACCGCCAAGCACAGCCGCCCCCGCGACCGTGACCGGAGAGGGTGCCCAAAGCCACTGGCCCAAAAGGCCGGGAAGGCGGGACATCCGACAGGGCCGAAGCCCTGACATCTGCAAGCCGGGAGACCTGCCAGCGCCCGTAGATGAAACCGGACGGGGTGTTCCGGTGTCGGGTCCATGTCGCAACACGTGGCCCGCATGAAACCCCGTCCCCCACGAAGAGGATTTGGGGGGATGAGAGACATGACCGCGACCGCACCGGTCGAGCTGCTGGTCTGTACCACGTGCCGCCGTGGCCTGCCTGTCGAAGACGATGCGCAACGACCCGGCGCATTGCTGCACAAAGCGCTGGAACAGGCCGACTTGCCCGAAGGCATCACTCTGAAAGCCGTTGAATGCCTGTCAAACTGCGATGAGGGTTGCTCCATCGTGCTGCGCGGAGGCCCGGACCGTTGGACATTTGTCTATGAGCACCTCAACGAAACCGATCATGTCGAGACCATTGTTGACGGTGCAACCAAGTATCTCGCCACGGAAGATGGCCTGGTGAAATGGCGTGAACGCCCCGAACACTTCCGCAAAAATTGTGCGGCCCGTATTCCCCCGATTGGAGCCCTGAAATGAGCAATCTCGAAAAACTCCCCGTCACTGTGATCACCGGCTTTCTGGGCTCGGGCAAGACCACGCTGGTCAAGCATCTGATGCAGAACCCACAGGGCAAGCGTCTGGCCGTGGTGGTCAACGAGTTCGGCGATGTGGGCGTCGATGGCGACATCTTGAAATCCTGCGCGATCCCGGATTGCCCGGCGGAAAATATTATGGAACTGGCCAACGGCTGCATCTGCTGCACCGTAGCCGATGACTTCATCCCCACCATCGAGGCGCTGATGGCGCTGGAGCCGCGCCCCGATCACATCCTGATCGAAACGTCCGGCCTTGCTCTGCCCAAGCCGCTGCTGAAGGCCTTTGACTGGCCCGACATCCGGTCCAAGATCACCGTGGATGGCGTGATCGCTCTGGCAGATGCCGAGGCTGTAGCTGCTGGGCGTTTTGCGCCAAATGTCGAAGCGGTGGACGCGCAGCGTCTTGCCGATGACTCGATCGACCACGAAACGCCCCTGTCTGAGGTATTCGAAGACCAGATCTCCTGCGCCGACATCATCCTACTGACCAAGCCCGATCTGGCTGGCCCCGAAGGCGTGGCCAAGGCCAAGGAGATCATCGCAGCCGAGGCTCCGCGTCCATTACCCGTGGTCGAAGTGGCTGAAGGTGCCGTGGACGTCCGCGTCGTACTAGGCCTTGAGGCCGCCGCCGAGGATGACATGGACGCCCGTCCGTCGCATCACGACGGCCACCATGATCATGAGCATGACGATTTCGAAAGCATCATTGTCGAGTTGCCGGAACAGACCGACCCGACCGCGCTGGTCGCCAATATCGAACGTCTTGCGAACGAGCTGAACATCCTGCGCGTCAAAGGCTATGCCGCAGTTCAGGGCAAACCGATGCGTCTGCTGGTTCAGGCTGTAGGTGCCCGTGTACGTCACCAATACGACCGCCCATGGGAACCCGGCGAAGAGCGCCGCTCGCGTCTGGTCGTGATCGCCGAGCATGACGACATCAAAGAGGCCGCAATCCGCGATATTCTCGTGGGTGTAGCCGAGGCCGCCGAGTAAGCCATGCACGTCGTCTTCCGCGAAAGCCACGGGTTAGAAGAAACCGAGACCCCAACCGATCTGGGCCAGAGCCCGGCGGATCTGGTGGTGCTGTCCTTTTCGGACAGCGACCTCGGCGCTTTCGCAGCAGGCTGGCACCGCGGTGGCGGCCCCGAGGGGCAGATGCCCACGATGCGGCTGGCCAACCTGACGGCACTCAAGCACCCGCTGTCCGTCGACACCTATCTCGAGCAGACGCTTAACGGGGCCAAAGGCATTCTGATCCGTCTGATCGGTGGCGTACCCTACTGGTCTTACGGCCTGCAGCAGGTTCTTTCGCTGGCTCAGGCCAAAGGCATCGCCCTCGCCGTTCTGCCAGCCGACGGGCGGGAAGACCCACGGCTTGACGACTATTCGACGCTGCCTGTCTCGACCCTGAGGCGGCTGGCGCATCTTTGCGACACCGGCGGAGAAGTTGCTGCGCAAGCTGCTTTGGCACAAATGGCTCTGGCGGCTGGGCTTTATGCCGGGCCGGTGATGGGTGCAAAAACCCTGCCGGAATGTGGCGCGTGGTGCCCGGATCGTGGCGTCATCCCGGTGGACAAGGCGTTCTCGGGCGACGCGAAGCGCATCCTTGTGAGCTTCTATCGGGCCTACTTGACCTCGGCGGATACCGCGCCAGTCGCAGCCCTGATCCGCAACTTGCGGAACCGTGGTCTGGACGCGGTTGGGCTGTTCGCGCCATCTTTGAAAGCCCCTGCAGCAGCCGACTGGCTGCGCGAACAGATCGTTGACCTGAGCCCATCCGCGATCATCAACGCCACCTCATTCTCGGGCAAGGGCGCGTCTGGAACCTCTCCGCTCGATGTGGCAGGTGTGCCGGTGTTTCAGGTTGCTCTGGCGACCTCGCGCCGCAAAGCATGGGCTGAGGCGGAGCGAGGCCTGTCCCCCGCCGACCTTGCCATGCATGTGGTGCTGCCCGAAGTGGACGGTCGGATTTCGGCCGGGATCGCCTCTTTTAAAGAGCCCGGGAAACGCGATCCGCACTTGGAGTATTCCCGTTTTGCCCACCGGGCTGAGCCTGAACGGATCGAAGCGATTATCGATCGTGTGACTGGTTGGCTGAACCTGAACGAAAAGCCAAAGTCCGACCAAATCCCGGCGTTGGTGCTGTCCACTTATCCAGGCAAGGATTGGCAGATGGCCCATGCAGTCGGCCTCGATGCGCTGGCCTCGGCCGAGGCGATGCTGGCCGATCTGCAGTGCGAAGGTTATGACACCGCCCCGGCAGAGCCGATTGCGGATGTTTTGTTGGACGCCCAAATTTCGTGGCCGCTGCGGGATTACCTCAGCGCGCTAGCTGACCTGCCGGTCCAATTGCGAACCGATCTGCAAACCGTCTGGGGCAAGCCCGAAGACGACCCGAGTTTTGCGAATGGCGCATTCCACTTCACCGCGGTACGTCGGGGCAAAGCGTTGGTCGCGCTGCAACCCGAACGCGGCACGCCCGAGTTGCGCGATGACGATTATCACGACCTGTCGCGCACCCCGCGCCACAGCTATGTCGCCTTTTACATGTGGCTGCGAAAAGACCTTGGTGCCGATGCGCTGATCCATATCGGGGCCCACGGAACGCTGGAATGGCTGCCAGGCAAGTCGGTCGCCCTGTCCAACGAATGCTGGCCCGAAGCGCTGATCCGCGATCTGCCTGTGATCTACCCCTTCATCGTCAATGACCCCGGCGAGGCCGCTCAGGCCAAGCGCCGGATAGGGGCGGTCACGCTGGGTCACATCCCGCCCCCGATGAAAGAAAGCGGCACGCCGGATCGGATGGTGCGGCTTGAATCGCTGTTGGATGAGTTCTCGAACGCCGACGGGCTTGACCCCAAACGCCGCGACCGCCTGCAAGAGGATATCCGCGACGAGGCGCAGGCCATCGGGCTGGAGACTGATCTTGGCCTTGACCAGGCCACCTGCTCCGCCGAGGCAATCACCCGCATCGACCGATTTGTCTGCGACATAAAGGAAAGCCAATTCGGCGACGGCCTACATATCTTTGGCCGCGTGCCAGAGGTGACGGGCAATTTCGACCCTGCGCCCTCGGCCCATGCCGAACGCAGCGCCCTGATCGATGCACTGGCCGGGAAACGGATCGAGGCCGGACCATCGGGCTCGCCCTATCGGGGCCGCTCGGATGTGCTGCCCACAGGACGAAACCTTTATACAACAGATCCGCGTTCGGTGCCTACTCGCGCCGCATATACCCAAGGCGTGAAACTGGCCGAGGAACTAGTGCGTAGACATCTGCAGGAAGAAGGTGAATATCCCAAGGGCTTGATTGTCGATCTGTGGGGTTCTGCCACCATGCGGACGGCTGGCGAGGAATTCGCAATGGCGTTGCACCTGCTGGGCGCGAAACCGGTCTGGGACAAGGGATCCGAGCGGGTGTCCGGCATCGAGATACTGCCGATCACCGATCTCAGCCGCCCACGTCTGGATGTCACGCTGCGTGTCTCGGGCCTGTTCCGGGACGTATTTCCGACGCTCTCGGCGCTTTATGGACAGGCGGTTCGCGCATTGTGCGAACGTGATGAGGCGCCAGATTGGAACCCCTATGCGGGGCAGGTTCCGGCAGCTCGCGTCTATGGCCCGGCGCCGGGCAGCTATGGCCTGAACATGACGCATCTGTCTGAAACCTACACCGACGAGGCGCGCGAACAGGCCGGGCAGGCCTGGCTGGACGCCAGTTCCTTCGCGCTGGAAGGTGAGCATATCGCGCAGGACAAGGACGGGATCACTCAGCGCGTCGCCAATGCGGATAGTTTCGTCCACCTGCAGGACCTGACTGAAACCGACCTACTGCTGGCCAATGACTATGCCACCCATGAGGGCGGGTTTGCGGCTGCCAAGAAGATCACCGGTGGCACCGCGCAACTGTATCATCTGGACAATACCAACCCCGAAAACCCGCGCGCCCGCACCCTGCCCGAAGAGATCAGCCGCGTCGTCCACGCCCGCGCCACCAATCCGGGCTGGATCGCAGGAATGCAAAGGCATGGATTCCGGGGGGCGGCTGAGATCGCCGCAACACTGGATCACATGGCGTCGTTCGCGCATTTGTCCGGCACGGTCGCGCCGCACCTGTTCGATCTTTACCACGACGCCACGCTGGGCGACGCCGAGGTGGATGCCTTCCTGCAAGAGGCCAACCCGCAAGCGCATCAGGCCATGCAGGACCGGTTCCGCGCGCTATTGGAGGCAGGACTTTGGAACACACGCCGGAACTCGATCCGAGCCGATCTGGAGGGATTGGGATGAGCGCCCCCATTGTCCAGGGTTGGTGCCCGGGTGCCCACAGACCGATGATGTCGGGCGATGGGTTGGTTGTTCGGGTACGCCCGCGCCTAGCCCGGCTTAGTGCCGCACAGGCGCTTGGCCTGTGTGACCTGGCTGAACGCTTTGGCAACGGCACCATCGACCTGACCAATCGGGCCAATCTGCAATTGCGCGGGGTCAAGGAAGACGACCACCAACTGTTGCTTGAGGAGTTGGCCTCGCTCTACCTGTTGGATGCCGAGCCGGGCATTGAAGTGCGCCGCAACATCCTTGTCTCGCCACTGTATCAATCGGGCGACCTCACCGCACGGCTGACGCAGGAGTTGATCGACCGTTTGGGCGAACTGCCCGCACTGCCGGCCAAGTTCGGGTTCGCAATCGACACCGGCCCCGCGCGGCTGCTATCAGAAGACTCGGCCGATATCCGACTGGAAACCGGTGTGGATGGGCTGGTGCTGCGTGCCGATGGCGCAACTACGGGACGAGCTGTCGAAGAAACCGAGGCCATCGACCAACTGATCGAACTGGCACGGTGGTTTGCCGAAAACCACCCCCCTGATACCCGTCGAATGGCGCGACTTGTCGCCGCCACGGACCTGCCAGAAATCTGGCAAGGCAGTGCTCCCGGACCGACAGTCAACCCGCTACAACCGACTGTTTGCCCGCTGGGGGCCCTCTATGGTGCCGCGTTCGGGCAATTGCCTGCACGAAAGCTGCATGAGCTGATCGAAGACAGCGGTGCCTCTGCCCTGCGGGTCACACCGTGGCGGCTGTTCCTGCTGGAAGGCGGGGCGGCGATACCCGCCTCTGACTTTGTCACGGAAGGCACCGACCCGCTAATGACGACCGACGCCTGCCCCGGGGCGCCGTTCTGCCCGCAGGCGCAGGTGGAAACCCGCGCTATTGCGCGTGCATTGGCCAGTCGGGTCGCAGGCAGCCTGCATGTCTCTGGTTGCTCCAAAGGGTGTGCCCGCATGGGACCCGCAAATGTCACTCTGGTCGGCAATCACGGACGATTTGATCTTGTCAAAAACGGCCGCGCGGGGGATGAGCCCTCCCAGCGTGGGCTAAGCCCCGAAACACTTAAGACTATGGACCTGACCTGATGCCCTATGAATACGAAACCGATGGCGCGGCGATCTATAAACAGAGCTTTGCCACGATCCGGTCCGAGGCTGATCTGGCTCGTTTTGACGTCGACGAAGAACAGGTCGCTGTGCGCATGATCCACGCCGCCGGAATGGTCGGTCTGGAAGAGTTCTTGCATTTCTCGCCGGGCTTTGTGACGGCAGCTCGTGCCGCGCTGGAAAACGGCGCGCCAATCCTATGCGACGCGCGAATGGTCAGCGAAGGCGTGACCCGGTTCCGACTGCCCGCAGACAACGAGGTGGTCTGCACCCTGCATGACGAGCGTGTGCGTCCGCTAGCCGCCGAAATGAGCAACACCCGCTCGGCCGCCGCGTTGGAGCTTTGGCGTCCGCAACTGGAAGGAGCGGTGGTGGCTATCGGCAACGCACCGACTGCCCTGTTCCACCTACTGAACATGCTGGAAGACCCCGACTGCCCGCGCCCCGCCGCCATCATTGGCTGCCCGGTCGGATTTGTCGGCGCAGTCGAGTCCAAAGACGCGCTGTGGGAAGCACAACCCGTGCCGTCCTGCATCGTCAAAGGCCGTCTGGGCGGCAGCGCCATCACCGTTGCAGCCATCAACGCCATCGCGAGCCGCGCGGAATGAGCGCGGGCAAGATATACGGGTTGGGCCTCGGCCCCGGTGATCCGGACTTGATGAGCGTTCGTGCCGACCGGCTATTGCGAAACGCGCGTCACGTGGCTTTTTTCCGCAAACCGGGTCGCAGCGGCCAGGCACGAAAAATCGTCAACGGCATGATCCCAGGAGATGCGGTGGAGTTCCCGATGGAATACCCCGTGACCACCGAAATCCCAGTAACCGACCCGCGCTATAACGAGCTGCTGTCGGCATTCTATGAGGAATGCGCAGCGCATCTGAAATCGCTGTCGGATCAGGGCGAGGCGGTTGTGGTCCTGTGCGAAGGCGATCCGTTCTTCTACGGGTCTTTCATGCACCTTTACAGCCGCTTGCGCGATCAAGCTGAAGTCGAAGTTGTTCCCGCCATCACCGGCATGTCCGGCGCGTGGACGGCGACCGGCGACCCAATCACATGGGGCGATGACGTGTTGACCGTACTTGTCGGCACCCTGCCAGAGGACGATCTGGCACGGCGCATGGCGCAGACGGACGCGCTGGTGGTGATGAAGATCGGGCGCAATATCGACAAGGTGAAGCGGGCCCTGAAAACGGCCGGTCTGTATGACCGCGCATGGATAGTGGAGTTCGCGCAAATGCCGAACCAGACGGTGACAAAACTGTCCGAGGCCTGCGACAAGGTCACTCCTTATTTCTCGATCATCATCGTGCATGGTCAGGGTCGGCGGCCATGAGCGGCTGGATCAAGATTGCGGGCCTTGGGCCCGGCAACGAAGAACTGGTGACGCCCGAAGTTTCGGCCGCGCTGGCCGAGGCTACGAATGTGGTCGGCTATATCCCCTACGTCGCGCGTGTGGCGGAACGCCCCGGCCTGACGCTGCACGCCAGCGACAACCGGGTTGAGATCGACCGGTCTCAGCACGCGCTGCAGATGGCAGCCGAAGGGAAACGGGTGGTCGTCGTATCCTCCGGCGATCCGGGGGTTTTTGCGATGGCAGCGGCAGTATTTGAGGCGCTGGAGAATGGCCCGGCTGAATGGCGCGAAATCCCCATTGACGTACTGCCCGGGATCACCGCGATGCTGGCGGCGTCGGCGCGAGCCGGTGCGCCGTTGGGTCATGATTTCTGCGCCATCAACCTCAGCGACAATCTCAAACCCTGGTCCCTGATCGAAAAGCGGTTGCGCCTGGCGGCGCAAGGCGACTTTGCGATGGCGTTCTATAATCCGCGGTCCAAGTCCCGCCCCGAAGGTTTTGTCAAAACACTGGAAATCCTGCGCGAAGAATGCGAGCCCGAGCGTCTGATCCTGTTCGCCCGCGCGGTGTCACGTCCGGATCAGGCGATCCGCATTTCAACCCTCGCAGAGGCAACACCGGACATGGCCGACATGCAGACGGTGGTCATTGTGGGTTCATCCCTGACCCGCGTGATCGAACGCGACAGCACCCCGATCGTCTATACCCCGAGGTTCACTCCGGCCAAGGATCAAAAATGAGCCAACCAGTCCAGAACCTGCGTCACACTCGACAGTTCGGTCCTTTGCGGAAGGGCCGGACGGTCGATCATCAGCACCGGCAAGCCCAACGCCCGCGCGGCATCCAGCTTGGCGCGTGCTCCGGTGCCGCCCGCGTTCTTGGACACGACCAGTTCGATGCCATGCTGCTTCATCAGCGCGCGGTCGTCGGCCTCGGTGAACGGCCCACGCGAGACAACCACGTCGCAATGCGGCAGCGGCAGGCCATCCGGTTCATCGACAAGCCGCAACAGATAGTGGTGCTGGGGCTGGGCGGTAAAATCCTCAAGGTGCATCCGACCCACGGCCAGAAAGACGCGCTGGGCCGGGCCGGACAAGGCGGCAACGGCGGCTTGAATGTCGGCAACGTGATGCCAGCGATCACCCTCCTGCGCGCGCCAAACCGGGCGGGTCAGCGCAGCCAGCGGTACTTCGGTCTTACGGCAGGCCGCAACGGCGTTCCGGCTCATCTGGGCTGCAAAGGGATGAGTGGCATCGACAACATGCGTAACCGCATTGTCTTCCAAAAAGCTTGCCAGCCCTTCGGGGCCGCCAAACCCTCCGACGCGCACTGGCAAGGGCTGCGGGCGCGGGGTTTCAACGCGCCCGGCGTAGGAATAGGTCGCCGGAATACCCTGTTCGGCCACGGCTTTGGCCAGCGCGTTAGCCTCGGTCGTGCCGCCAAGGATCAGGAGGTTGGTCATGCATGAGGCTCCGTGGCTAAGCGTTCTGGGCTTGGGCGAAGATGGACTGGATGGACTGCCGCCCGCAAGCCGTCAAGTGCTGGAACGCGCTGAAATCATCATGGGTCCACCGCGGCACCTGTCTCTGATCCCAGACACAGGTGCCAAGCGCGTGGAATGGCCGGTGCCCTTTTCCGACGGGCTGCCGATTCTGACCGGATTTCGGGGGCGACCGACGGTTGTTCTCGCCTCAGGCGATCCGTTCTGGTTCGGTGCCGGGTCTGTGATTGCCCGCAATTTCGACGTCGGAGAGTGGGTCGCCCTGCCCGGTCAATCCACCTTTTCGCTGGCAGCCGCCCGTCTGGGCTGGCCGTTGGAAAGCACACAAACCTTTGGCCTGCACGCAGCACCGCTTACGCGACTGCGGCCCCATCTGGCACCCGGGTTGCGCGCCATTCTGCTGCTGCGTAATGGGGCGGCTGTTGCCGAGCTTGCGACGTACCTCAACGAAACAGGCTTTGCCGATACCCAGCTGCACGTCATGGAGGCCCTTGGCGGCCCGCGTGAACGGTCGCGCAGTGTGACCCTGACCGAGGCTTTGCTGGGCGGGTTCGACCACCCGGTCTGCGTCGGGCTTGAGGTTGCTGGCCAAGGTCAGGCTCTGCCAAAAGCATCCGGCAAGCCGGACGAGATTTTCGAAACCGACGGACAGATCACCAAGCGACCTGTACGCGCACTGACCCTGTCGGCGCTGGCCCCCAAGCGCGGGGAACACCTATGGGACATCGGCGGCGGAACCGGCTCGATCAGCATCGAATGGCTGATGTGTGACCCGACCCTGACCGCAACTACGATCGAACCCCTTGAGGATCGTGCAGAGCGCATTCGTCGTAACGCGGATGCGTTGGGGCAGGATCGTCTGAGCGTGGTGCATGGCACCGCTCCGGACGCGCTGGACGGCCTTCCGCTGCCGGATGTGGTCTTTATCGGAGGCGGTCTGAGCGTTGACTTGTTGGAATGGCTGCAAACATCTCTGCCAGCTGGCACACGGCTGGTCGCCAACGCCGTGACATTGGAAAGCGAGGCCGTGCTGGCGCAGTGGCAGGACAAGCTGGGCGGAGAACTTTTGCGTATCGAACTGGCGCAAGCCTCGGCCTTGGGTCCACGGCGTGGCTGGAAATCCGCCTATCCGGTCGTGCAGTGGAGCGTGACCTTATGATCGTGGCGGGGCTTGGATTCTCGTCGACAGCCACCGTCGACAGCCTGCGCACAGCCTTTGAAACGGCAAGCGCCGGTCAAAATGTGGACGCGCTGGCCACGGTTGCGGACAAGAACGGCCACGCGGCGCTGGCTGAATTCGCCTCAGCCACGGCCCTGCCCTTGCATTTCATCGCGCCAGCCGATCTTGCCGGACAGCGCACTCTCACCTGCTCGAACCGCAGCCGCGCCACATATGGCACTGGCAGTGTGGCCGAAGCATCCGCCCTTGCCGCCGCCGGTCCCGGCGCGCGGCTGACCTCTCCCAGACAGATCTCGGACGACCGGCTTGCAACCTGCGCCGTCGCCATCGGAGGACAGATATGACCGTTCATTTCATTGGCGCCGGACCGGGTGCCGCCGACCTGCTGACCCTGCGCGGACGCGATATCATCGCGTCCTGCCCGGTCTGTCTGTATGCCGGATCGCTGGTACCGGAAGAGATTCTGGGCCACTGCCCCGAAGGAGCAAAAATCGTGAATACCGCGCCGATGGATCTGGATCAGATCATGGCCGAGATCGAAGCTGCCCATAAGGCAGGTCAGGACGTGGCCCGCCTGCATTCCGGTGACCTGTCGGTCTGGTCCGCCATGGGTGAGCAGATCCGACGTCTAAAAGAAATGGGTATTCCGATCAGCGT
Source organism: Ruegeria sp. BF12 (assembly GCF_056538705.1). Taxonomy (NCBI): domain Bacteria; kingdom Pseudomonadati; phylum Pseudomonadota; class Alphaproteobacteria; order Rhodobacterales; family Roseobacteraceae; genus Ruegeria; species Ruegeria sp. BF12. Next base: position 523,158 of record NZ_JBQFTP010000001.1, read on the forward strand.
AACGCCTGGCGTTCCATCCTTTGCAGCCGCTGCGGCCTCGTTGGGAACCGAACTGACCCTGCCCGGATTGGCGCAATCGGTTGTTCTGACCCGAACCCCTGGCCGTGCGTCGTCGATGCCCGAGGGCGAAACGCTGGAGAACTTTGCTCGAACCGGTGCAACCCTGGCGATTCACTTGTCGATTGGGAATCTGGACAAGGTGATCGCCGACCTGACCCCCGCTTACGGCGCGGACTGCCCGGTCGCCGTCGTCTATCGCGCCAGTTGGCCGGACGAGCGGATCATCCGCGCCACATTGGCGACCCTGAAAGAGGCGCTGGATGAAAGCATCTCTCGCACCGCCTTGATCTTGGTGGGACCAGCACTGGCTGGCGAAGGGTTCGACGAAAGCTGCCTTTATTCGAAAGATTACGACCGCCGCTATCGCCCGCAAAGCGCGGATAGCGCTTGGTCAAGCTGGAGCCATGGGGATGACTAACCCACCGGGAATTCTGATCTCTGCGCCGTCTTCCGGCACCGGCAAAACCACCGTGATGCTGGGCCTGCTGCGCGCATTAGCAGAGGACGGCCTGACCGTGCAGCCGTTCAAAAGCGGGCCAGACTATATCGACCCGGCCTTTCATCGGGCCGCCGCCGGGCGGGCGTCGTTCAACCTGGACAGCTGGGCAATGGCCGAACCCTTGTTAGATGCGATTTCTTCGCAAGCCGAGGGTGCAGACATCGTAGTGGCTGAAGGATCGATGGGGTTGTTTGACGGCGTGGCCAAGCCGGGGGAGCTGGGCCATGGGTCCAGCGCGGAAACCGCCCAGCGCATGGGCTGGCCTGTGGTTCTGGTGCTGGATGTCGGCGGTCAGGCGCAATCTGCGGCGGCGACCGCGCTGGGATTTCGGATGTACAATCCCGACCTGCCCTTTGCCGGTGTGATCCTGAACCGCTGCGCCAGCCCCCGACACGAGCGCCTGACCCGATTGGGTATGGAACGCGCGGGCCTGCCAGTTCTTGGCGTTCTGCCCCGGCGTGGAGATTTGACCCTGCCGGAACGGCATCTCGGCCTGATTCAGGCGGTTGAGCATCCCGATCTGGAAAGCGCTATTGCCGGGTATGCCGCTTTCCTGCGTGAGCACGTGGATCTTGAAGCGATCAAGGCTGCGGCTTCCTCAGGCCCCAAGGGGCCATCGTCAGCCGCACTGCCGCGGCCGCCCGCCCAACGGATCGCGTTGGCCCGGGACGCCGCTTTTTCATTCACCTATCCGCATTTGCTGGAAGGCTGGCGCGCGGCCGGGGCAGAAATTCTGCCGTTTTCACCGCTGGCCGATGAAGCCCCGGCAGCGGAGGCTGATCTGGTTTGGTTGCCGGGCGGCTATCCCGAACTGCACGCTGGCACTCTGGCTTCTGCCGATACCTTCTTGACTGGCCTGCGCAAGCACGCTGAAACAAAACCCGTACATGGCGAGTGCGGCGGGTACATGGCGCTGGGTGAGGCCCTGATCGACAAGGAAGGTGTCCGACATCGGATGGCAGGCCTGCTTGGGCTTGTGACGTCATATGAAAAGCGCAAGTTCAACCTTGGATATCGAAAGGCGCAATTGCTGACCCCCATGCCGGGTTACGCCACTGACACGACCTTGCGCGGCCACGAGTTCCACTATTCGTCCATCATAGAACAACCGGATGCGCCTTTGGCACGTGTATATGATGCCGAAGGCGTTGAAGGCCCACAAACAGGCTCGGTACGCGGCAACGTGACCGGAACATTCTTTCATCTGATCGCAGAGGCACAGGCATGAGCGGTTTTGTTTCGTTCATTGGATCTGGACCGGGTGATCCGGAATTGCTGACGCTCAAGGCTGTCGACCGGATGCAAAAGGCGGATGCTGTGCTGTTTGACGACCTCAGCAGCGGCCCGATCCTGAGCCACGCTCATGAGGACGCCGATCTGGTGGGAGTTGGGAAACGCGCCGGACGCCCCTCGCCCAAGCAGGATCATGTGAGCCGTTTGCTGGTGGATTACGCCAAAACCGGTGCCCGCGTGGTGCGTTTGAAATCCGGCGACGGCGGGCTGTTCGGACGGCTGGAAGAAGAACTGGTGGCACTGCGCGAGGCAGGGATCGAGTACGAGATCATCCCGGGTATCCCTTCGGCCGTAGCAGCGGCCGCGGCGGCAGGTATTCCGCTAACCCGGCGCCTGACGGCAAGACGTGTCCAGTTCGTCACAGGCCACGACGTCAGCGGCAAGCTGCCCGACGATCTGAACCTGGCCGCCCTCTCCGATCCGGACGCCACAACCGTCGTCTTCATGGGCAAACGCACCTTCCCTTTGTTGGTCAGCACCTTGCATGAACACGGTCTGCCTTTGAACACACCGGCACTGATGGCCGAGGCGGTCTCGACGCCGGATCAGTCTTTGCACCGATCCACGATTGGCGGGTTGGCTGAAAAGCTGGCGGATGAAATCGGAACGGCGCCAGCGCTGATCCTCTATGGGCCACTGGCAGAGTTCGATGATGTATGAGCTGTCGCTGATCGGTATTGGCACCGGCAACCCGGACCATGTGACATTTCAAGGCGCGCAGGCCATTCGGAATGCGGACCTGATCCTGATCCCGCGAAAGGGTGAAAACAAAGCCGATCTGGCCGGGTTACGCGAAGAGATTATCGCGCAGGTCACCGACACGCCCCCAAAGATCGCATATTTCGACATTCCCAAGCGGCGCGCTGATGATGGGTACCTGCGGGGCGTTGACGAATGGCATGACGCGATTGCTGTTCGCTGGCACGAGGCGATCGAGGCTCACCCTGATGCGCGCCAGGTTGCTTTGCTGATCTGGGGTGATCCGTCGCTATATGACAGCTCCCTGCGGATCGCGTCGCGGCTGGACCCACAACCAGCCACCCAAGTGATTCCCGGCATTACCGCCCTGCAGGCACTGACGGCGGCGCATGCGATACCGGTCAATGATCTGGGCGCGCCATACGTGGTTACGACCGGACGGCGCATACGTGATGAAGGCTGGCCAAACGGCGTGTCGAAAGTCGCGGTGATGCTGGATGGGGAATGTTCTTTTCAAAGCCTTAAGATGGCCGATTACGACATCTGGTGGGGCGCCTATGTGGGTATGAAGGAAGAAATTCTGATCAAAGGCGCTCTGACCGACGTGGCTGACCAGATTCTGGAGACGCGGGCACAGGCGCGGGCGGATCACGGCTGGATCATGGATGTATATTTGCTGAAAAAGCGTACAAATTGATCCGACCGCCGCTTTACCACAGCGATTTCAGTCCCGAAGGCGCACGCGATTGTGAGTGCGCTGCACTCCGGTTTCTGGCATCAATCACGCATCCCTGATGAATAGGAGCGTGCGATGAAGGCTGTCTCGACCGTACTGTGTTTGCTGGCCCTGCCCGCCGTTGCGCAAGAACCGCTCACGGGTTGGGCCGTTCATCCGACGGACAAAAGTTATGATGAGCTGGTCGCTGACACCAAATCAGCCATTAAGGAAAACGGCCTGATCGTGGTCACACAGGCCGGACCGACCAAGGCCGCCGCGGCACGAGGCATTGTCATTCCGGGCAATCTGGTGATTGGAGCTTTCAACAACGATTATGCCGTGCGCGTTCTGGAAACGTCAGTCAGCGCGATGATCGAGGCGCCTATCCGGTTTTATGTGACCGAGAACGAGGACGGAACAGCCACGCTGTCCTATAAAACACCCAGCTATGTGTTCGCGCCTTATGTGTATGAGGGTGGCGAGCCCCTGCGTGATATTGCCCAGGAACTTGACACAAAGTTTCAGGTAGTGGCGGAATCCGCCGTCAAATAGTCACACTGACGTGAACCTGCTTGCGTCCGGACGCGTCCTCCGCAATCTGCAGTGACGTATTATTTCGGAGCATGACTGATGCAGGACCTCTCGCCCCGCGCCGCTGACCTTTTGGCGCAAAGATTGTATGAGGCCGGTTGCCGCCACGCCTTCGGCATGCCAGGCGGCGAGGTACTGACGCTGGTGGATGCGTTGGAACAGGCGGGGATCACCTTTCATCTGACCAAGCATGAAAACGCCGCCGGGTTTATGGCTGAGGCGGTGCATCATCGCGACGGAGCGCCTGCCATTTTGGTGGCCACGCTCGGCCCCGGGGCGATGAACGGGATCAATGTTGTCGCCAACGCGCTGCAGGATCGGGTGCCGATGATCGTGCTGACAGGCTGCGTCGATTCCGATGAGGCACTGACTTACACGCATCAGGTGATGGATCACGCGCAAGTCTATCGGTCGATCACCAAGGGGACGTTTGTGCTGACCGCACAAGGCGCGGATGTCGTCGCGGACAAAGCTGTCTCGCTTGCCAATCAACCGCGCCCCGGCCCTGTGCATATCGACGTACCTATCTCGGTCGCGGATACGCGAGTGTCGGGCGTAAAGGTGCGGCGACGCGCCCCGATTGCCGCCGTTGCGCCCGAAGGCAACTGCCTTGAAAAAGCCCGCCGCTGGGTGGCCGACGCAGAACGTCCCATCGCCATCGTTGGTCTCGATGTTCTTTATGACGGATCGCGCAATATCGTGCAGGCGTTTCTGGAACATTTCGGCATCCCGTTTGTCACCACGTACAAGGCAAAAGGTGTCGTACCCGAAGATCATCCGCTGTGCCTTGGGGGCGCTGGTTTGTCGCCTCTGGCCGATAAGCACCTGCTGCCGCTGGTGGAACAGGCTGATCTGGTTCTGTGCCTGGGCTACGACCCCATCGAAATGCGCCCCGGATGGCGTGAGATCTGGGACCCAGAGGAAAAGCGCGTCATCGATATCTCGGCCGTGGTCAATGACCATTACATGCATCAGGCCGGGTTGAATATGGTGGCCGATACAGGTGCCACCTTGGAGGCCATGGCCAAGGGCAACGCCGCGCGCGAAACATGGCCAGACGGCGAACCCGCGCAAGTCAAAGCCGCGTTGGCGAAGGCCTTCCCGACGAGCGATGAATGGGGACCCGCCGCTGTCATCGCCGAAACCCGCGTCACCCTGCCCGCTGAAACGCTTGCCACGGCCGACAGCGGCGCACATCGCATCCTGCTGAGCCAGATGTGGGAATGTTCCGAAGAGCGCGGGCTGATCCAGTCCTCGGCCCTATGCACGATGGGCTGCGCGATACCGATGGCGATTGGCCTTAAGCTTGCCGAACCGGATCGTCCGGTCATCAGCTTCTCGGGAGACGCCGGGTTCCTGATGGTCGCCGGAGAGTTGTCGACCGCAGCCGAGATGGGCGGAAACCCCATCTTTCTGGTCTTTGTCGATGCCAGCCTTGCATTGATCGAGCTGAAACAGCGTCAACGCCAGATGGGCAATATGGGTGTGGACTTTGACCGTCATGACTTTGCGGCCATGGGACGTGCCTTTGGTGGCAACGGGCACACGGTGCGTAACCGCGAAGAGCTGCGCGCGGCCCTGAATGACGCAATGAAGGCCGACACTTTCACCGTTATTGCCGCCGAAATCGACCGTGGAGGTTACGATGGCCGGATCTGAAGGACCGCTGAAGGGCGTCAAAGTACTGGACCTCAGCCGCATTCTGGCTGGCCCGACCTGCACGCAGTTGTTGGGCGATCTGGGCGCCAGCGTCATCAAGATCGAGAACCCCGCAACCGGAGGGGACGATACCCGGCAATGGGGACCTCCTTATGTCGAAGATGCCAAAGGCAACAGATCCGATCTGAGCGCTTACTTCATGGCGGCAAACCGCAACAAGAAATCCGTTGCAATCGACATTACCACCCCCGAGGGACAGTCTGAAGTCAGACGCCTTGCCTCGCACGCTGATATCCTGATCGAAAACTTCAAACCTGGTGGGTTGGCAAAGTACGGCCTGGACTATGCGACCCTGTCGCAGGAATTTCCGAGCCTCGTCTACTGCTCGATCTCTGGTTACGGCCAGACTGGGCCCAATTCGTCCAAGCCCGGCTACGACCTGATGGCCCAGGGATATGGCGGGATCATGTCCCTGACCGGTGATCCGGAAGGTTCGCCAATGAAGGTTGGTGTCGGCATCGCGGATGTGATGTGCGGGATGTATGCTAGCGTTGGCATTCTGGCTGCGTTGCGCCACCGCGATCAGACCGGCGAGGGTCAGCAGATCGATCTGGCCTTGGTAGATGCGCAGATCGCGTGGCTGATCAACGAGGGCGTGAATTACCTGACCTCGGGCAACGTCCCGCAGCGGCGCGGCAACGGACACCCCAACATCGTGCCTTATGACGTCTACGAAACGGCCGACGGACATGTCATTCTGGCCGTTGGCAATGACAGCCAGTTCCGCCGGTTCTGTGAGTTCATTGGGCACCCCGATCTGGCGGATGATCCGCGATTTTCCTCCAATCCTGCCCGATTGGAAAATCGTGACGCGCTGAACGCTGTGCTGCGCCCGGCTGTCAAGTCACGAACTTCAGCGACCGTTATTGCCGAGCTTGAGGCCCGTAAGGTTCCCGTTGGTCCGGTGCAGACATTGGATCAGGTTTTCTCCACCGATCAGGTCGATGCTCGCCAAATGCAGATCGCGATGCAGGCCGATCCGGGCGAAGTTCAACTGATCGGAAATCCGCTGAAACTGTCGCGAACACCTGTAACATATCGTGCGGCTCCGCCCGTCTTCGGAGCAGACACTCAGGCAGTATTGAGCGCTGAAAACCCCTTTGACGATTGAAACACTCTGCCTGTTTAGGCGGCATGTTGCTGAAACATGCCCTTGAATCGGCGGTTTTTTTCAATTTTTGTCCACACAACATTTCACCAATTCGAGAGCAGAGCCGATACTGATACGACGCTCTCAGAGTCTCTGCTACATCAGTTGTTGTAGAAATTCTCGATTGGATCGGAACATGAACATGAAGCAAGACGTTTTCGGACAGATGAACACCCTGAGCCATCCGGCAAGCGTCGAGGCGTGGGACGATGTTCTGCTTGGGTTCATGGCCCATGCCGCCGTAACGCCGCAGCATCTTGGCACAGTTCTTGAGCTTGAGCCCGATTTTGCCCTGGGCCATGCGGTCAAAGGATTGTTCATGGTTCTGCTCGGCCGCCGCGAAATGATGGGCGTTGCGGTCGAGGCATTAGCCGCCGCCAACAGCGCCATGGAACGTCAGCCGGTTTCTAAGCGGGAACGGCTATATGTCGAGGCTTTGGGGCTGTACCTTGCCGATCTTCCGTCGCAGGCCATTCAGAAATTCGAAGAAGTCCTCCGGGCCCACCCGCAGGACACGCTGGCGATGAAACTCAGCCATGCGACACGCTTTGTGCTGGGGGACTCAGAGGGGATGCGCCGCTCGATCGAGCGCGTCCTGCCCGCCTATGAGCCCGACCATGCGGGCCGGGGTTACCTGCTGGGATGTCATTCCTTCGCGCTGGAGGAAACCGGCTCGTATGAAAAGGCCGAGATAGCCGGCCGTCAGGCGCTGTGGATGGTGTCGGACGATGCCTGGGGCCTGCATGCCGTGGCGCATGTGCATGAGATGACGGGCAACGCGCAACTGGGCCTCGACTGGCTGGCCGGGCGCGAGGCCGCCTGGGCGCATTGCAACAACTTCCGCTATCACGTCTGGTGGCACAAGGCGCTGATGCATCTGGATCTGGGTCAGGTCGATCAGGTCATTGAGCTTTACGACCAGTACATCCGTCAGGACAAGACCGACGACTACCGCGATATATCAAACGCAACTTCGCTGTTGTCTCGGCTTGAGCTTGAAGGCGTCAACGTGGGCAACCGCTGGGAAGAGCTGGCTGACCTCAGCGCCGCACGTACCGAAGATGGTTGCCTGATCTTTGCCGACCTTCACTATTTGCTGGCGCTGACCGGTGACAACCGCTCGGACGCAACCGGTAAGATGTTGAAGCGTATTCAGAAGGATGCACAACGTAATCAGGGGGACACCCCGATCCGCATGTCCGATCCGGGCGTTGCGGCGGCCAAAGGGCTTGAGGCCTTTGGCGAAGGCCTCTATGGCGCAGCTTTCGACTTTTTGTCGACGGCCCGCGGGTCCATGCAATTGGCAGGGGGCAGCCACGCCCAACGTGATGTTTTCGAGCGCATCACAATTGATTCCGGCCTGCGTGCCGGCCGTCTGGATGCTGTCGAGCGCATCCTCGACGACCGCCGCGCCAAAAGAGCCGGGGGCGAAGACAATTACGCTCTAGCGCGCCGCGCATTGATCGATGCGGCACGTGATAACGGAGACGCACAAAGCGTCCCGGCTGAATAACAAAAACAAGACCAAGAAGGACAGAATTCGTATGGCGACAGTTTCGCCCGCTTCTGATTTTGCGCCGGTGGCTGCCTCTGTGGCGGCCCCTGCCCGCACGCGCGACCCGCGTCTGGATTTCTATCGCGGTATCGCGATGTTCATCATCCTGATCGCGCACATTCCCAATGACCCCTGGGCGAAATGGATCCCCGCGCGGTTCGGGTTCTCGGACGCGACTGAAATCTTTGTGTTCTGTTCGGGCATGGCCTCGGCGATCGCCTTTGGCGGAGCCTTCCTGCGCAAGGGCTGGTGGATGGGCACTGCCCGCGTAGCTTTCCGTATCTGGCAGGTTTACTGGGCACATATCGCGCTGTTCTTCTTTGTCGCCATGTCGATGGCCGCGCTGGATCAGAGCGGGTTGTTCGAGAAAAGCTATATTTCCTCCCTGAACCTGCAGCATTTCTTCAACGACCCTGCCCCGCAGATCGTCGGTCTGTTCACGCTGACCTATGTGCCGAACTACTTTGACATCCTGCCGATGTATCTGGTGGTTCTGGCGATGATGCCGCTGTTCATGGGCTTGTCACGGATCGGCTTCTGGGCCGTCGCTGCGGCCTCTGTCGCGATCTGGCTGGTCGCCCAGACCGGCGCGCTGGCCTTACCCGCCGAGCCATGGTCGGAACGCCAATGGTTCTTCAACCCCTTCGGCTGGCAGTTGCTGTTCTTCACTGGTTTTGCCTTCATGCGGGGATGGATTCCCGCACCGCCGGTATCAAAAACCCTGATCTGGGCGGCCGCACTGTTCCTGATCTTTTCGATGCCGTTCGGGTCGTGGAAAGTGTTCACCTGGATCAACGCCGCAGCCCCTGATCTGGCGGATGAGATCCGCAAAGTCTGGCCCGTGACGACAGAGTTTCGCGACAAGACCGATTTCGGCCTGTTCCGCTATCTGCACTTCCTTTCGCTAGCCTATCTGGGCTGGGTCGTTGCGGGGGAACACGGCCACCGTCTGATCGCCACCGGTCATGGAATGGCTGCCAAAATCTGGCAGTTCCTGCTGACCGTCATCACAAAAGTTGGGCAGCAATCACTGGCAGTGTTCGTTTTTTCGATGGCAGCCGCACGACTTATCGGCGTCGGACTGGACCTGAGTGGGCGGGATGTTGCCAGTGTATTCGTCGCCAACATGATTGGCTTTGCGATGATCATCGGCGTGGCTTACATGGCCGCTTGGTTTAAGTCACAACCCTGGAAGTCAAAGAAATGAATTTTACACGTCGCGCATTTTTGGCCTCGACTTCGGCGCTTGCCTTCGCGCCGGCCACATTTGCCACCGGTGGGGAATCCCCGTTTGACCGCAACGACGTCATAGCGCTGGCCCGCGAACTGGCCAGCCAACCCTACGCCGAACGCGAAATGGTGCCGCAGGAATGGCAGGACCTGACGTACCAGCAATACCGCTCGATCCGGTTCCGGCTGGACCGAGCGCTTTGGTACGAAACTGAGACGCCCTTCAATGTCGATTTCTTTACCCCGGGTCTGTACTTCCCGCGCGCGGTCAAAGTGTCGACCGTTGAGAACGGAATGGCGACTCCGGTCGCTTTCGACTTGGCTATGTTCGACAAGTCCGAAGAGGTCCCGGAACTACCCATTGACGACACACTGGGCTTTTCCGGCCTGCGCCTGCGCACCGAAATGCATCGTCCCGGCAAAACCGATGAGTTCTGCGTCTGGCAAGGGGCCAGCTATTTTCGCGCCATCGGCCTGCACGAGGTTTACGGCCTGTCCGCCCGCGGTCTGGCGCTGAAAACCGGCGACCCGGATGGTGAGGAATTCCCCGAGTTCATCCGTTTCTGGCTAGAGCGTCCCAAACCCGGACAGCGCGATATGGTCGTCCATGCGTTGATGGACAGCCCAAGTGTGACCGGTGCATACCGATTCAACGTCACCGCCGGTGCGGATTGCGTGATGGACATCGAAGCCACCCTGTTCCCGCGCGAGGAACTAAGCCATGTGGGCATCGCACCCGGCACGTCGATGTTCCTGTTCGATCAGACCAACCACAGCCGGTTTGATGACTTTCGCCCTGCCGTCCATGACAGCGACGGCCTGCTGATCCGCAACGGTGCCGGAGAAGTTCTGTGGCGGCCATTGGCAAACCCGACCCGCTTGCAGATTTCGTCGTTCGTCGACACGAACCCGCGCGGTTTTGGCCTGATGCAGCGGAAACGTGAGTTCTCGGATTACGCGGACCTTGAGGCGAATTACCACAAGCGCCCCAGCCTATGGGTCGAACCCGGAGCGGATTGGGGCAAAGGCTCGGTCACGCTGGTTGAAATTCCGGCCGATCAGGAAATTTACGACAACATCGTCGCCTATTGGCGCCCAGCTGAACCTTATGCGACGGGTAGCCAGGTCGATCTGTCCTATCGCCTGATCTGGGGTGACGAGCCCCAGCGCACCCCGATGGCACGCGTGATCAACACGGCCATGGGCGACAACACCTTTGGTGAAGGGCGCCTGGCCGTCATCGACTTTGAGGAAAGCGAGTTGTTCGACGACCCAGAGGCGATGACCATTTTCGTGGACTCCCCTCATGCCGAAACATCTGAAGGTGTGCTGCAGCGCAACCCGGACACCGGCGGGCTACGGCTGGCGTTTTCATTCGAGCCCGGTGACCGCGACCATGTCGAGCTGCGCGCGCAATTGCTGAAAGACAAACAGCCGGCCTCTGAGGTCTGGCTTTACCGTTGGACCTCATGAAACGAGATCTGCATATCATGCCCCCCGAGGCGCCTTTGGCCATGCCTGCACAGGATTTCAGCGCAGGTTTTCGGGATGCGCAGGTGCCGGACGGCAAGCGCCCCTCGGCCGGGTTCTGGCGCGCGCTGGCGTTTTCGCCGGCAATGGTAGCGACGCTTGGCCTGCTTTGGGTTATGACCGATTGGTTCGATGCGGAAGGCATCAACCTGATCGAGGGCATTCTGCTTGCCCTGATCTCCTTCAACTTCTTCTGGATTTCCTTCACGGTCTGTACTGTCTTGCTGGGCATGGTGTCGCTGTCCCGGCAAGAGCGTCCAATCCGCCAAGCGCGGTCGCAACCGCTGCGCGTGGCGCTGTTGATGCCGGTCTATAACGAGGTTCCCTGGAACGTGCTGGGCAATGCCCGAACGATGCTTGAGGATCTGCAGACGCGGGGCGGACAGCATCACTATGCCATGTTCATCCTGTCGGATACTCGTGACCCCGAGATCGCAGCACAGGAACAGGCCAGTATCGAGGCGCTGCGCACGACCCTCGCGCCCGGTCTTGAGCTTTATTATCGCCGCCGCGAACAAAACACCGACCGCAAGGTTGGCAACATCGCAGATTGGGTCAGCCGGTGGGGCGCGGATTGGGATGCCATGCTGGTGCTGGATGCCGATAGCCTGATGACAGGTCGTGCCATCACCCGTCTGACGGACGCGCTGGCACGAGACCCCGGCGCGGGGCTGATCCAGAGCTATCCGCAATTGATCGGTGCGCAATCGGTCTTTGCCCGGATGCAGCAGTTTGCCAATGGAGTCTACGGGATTGCCTTTGCCGAAGGTCTGGCGCGCTGGTGCGGACAAGAGGGTAATTATTGGGGCCATAACGCAATTATCCGCACCAAGGCATTCGCCAATTGTGCTGGGTTGCCGAAGCTGCGGGCACTGAATGGTCAGGAAAAACTGATCATGAGCCATGATTTTGTCGAAGCCGGACTGTTGCGCCGTGCCGGATGGGCCGTGCGGTTTCTGCCTCGCATTCGAGGTTCCTACGAAGAAACCCCTCCGACCCTCATAGACCACGCCTTGCGCGACCGGCGCTGGTGTCAGGGCAACCTGCAACACCTAAAACTGTTGCGGTCCGCCGGATTTCAGCCGGTATCACGATTCCATATGTTCCATGGCGCTGTCGGATATCTGATGTCGCCGCTGTGGTTTGCCCTGCTGGTGATGTGGGCTTTGATCGGACAGGGTGAGGACGCCTCGGTCCTGCATTATTTCAGCCCGGACAATCCGATGTTTCCGCAATGGCCCGAGATGACGGAAACGCGGCATGTGCTGATTATTCTCGTCATGTACGCGATGCTGCTGGCGCCGAAAGTTCTTGGAGCACTGGCTTTGCCGCTCAGCGGTGTGCGGTACGCGGAATTTGGCGGATGGTTCAAGTTTTTGACCTCGTTCCTGGCCGAGGTTGTTCTTTCCATCCTCTACGCCCCGATCCTGATGGTGCAGCAGGTGATCGCCGTCTTCCGCACTGCCTTTGGCATCCAGAAGGGCTGGTCGCCGCAAGCGCGCGATGGTGGCAGCTACAGCCTGCGGACGCTGATCCTCTGCCACTCGGTCGAGACAATCAGCGGCATCGCACTAAGCGTGGGTATTCTTTCCGGCCTCGTCTCGATCTGGTTGGCCCCGATTGCTATTGGCCTTGCGTTGGCAATCCCTCTATCCGCGCTCAGCGGTGTCTCGGCCGGCGCTGCACGTCGAATGGTCGGCATGAAGGAGGACTTCAAGGAACCCGCCATTACGCGTTCGGCCCGTCGTTATCGAGATGAGTTGAAGAACGTGATCGAGGGTAAAGGCATCCTGACCCCTGCCGAGTGATCAACCGCCCGGCAGGCCCTCGTACCAATCGACCATCATGTCTGCCCAGCCTTTGGGGACATTGTGACCGCCAGGAAACAGCGCGAATTCCAGCGCGCTGCCATCGGCGCATGTGGTCCACCTGCGACGCATGAAGTCGCCGGTCGTGCTAAAACCGGTGGGCTTTGTGTCGACGCATTCATTGGCCTCGCGCCAGATCTCAAGACCGGCAAAGATATCGCCCTGATGGAACCGCCCGCCGCCCAGCAACCGCCCCTCCAGCGGGACGACGTTGTCCGTCCAGCCATGGGTATGGAACAGGCGCACCGGACCGTCGCAGGCCTCGGGATGTGGCCGCCAAAAACCTCCAGACACTGGCACGTAGGCCGAGAACGTCTCAGGCGCGGCACAGGCGAGGTAATAGACCATAAAGGCGCCTGCCGAGAACCCACCCAGAACGACCCGATCCGCATCGACACCAAACCGATCTGCGGCGTCTTGCACGGCCTCGGTCAAAAAGGCCGTTTCATCGCGCCCCTCCCACCCCGGGAAGAAGTTCCAGCTTTGCCGCCCGTTGCGCTCCGAACCCTCTGGTGCCATCACGGCATAGCCGCGCGTCAGTAACGGCTCGACCATCCCACGGTTTTTCAAGGTTCCTGTGGCCGTTCCCCCATAGCCGTGCAGGAAGACAACCAACGGCGGGTTCTCGACCTCGGGCAATTCGATGTGGTACCCGCCCGAGGCGGTCTCGCACATACCGTTCTGATCAGCGCATGCGGCAAGGCCCGCCTGCCCGATAAATGCCAAACTCGTTGCCAGAGTCAGTTCCCGGATCATCCTGCACTCCTGTCGTAATCGCGGACCGGCAATCCGGCGCGCACCCATCCCGGCCCGGCGGCCGAGCCCAACATACCTTCCGGTACATCGATGATGTTTGTAAAACCTGCCTCGGTCAGCCTGTTGCTCAGCCGGGCCGAACGGACGCCGCGCGCGCAAATCAATGCGATCGCCGCCCCTTTGTTGCCCTGAGAAAGCTGCGCCAGTGCAGGAACAAAGTCTTCGCGACGCATGTCCAGAGAATGGGCACCTTCCCCGATGCCGGTGGCCTGCCATTCCCTGGGTGTGCGAATGTCCAACAACAATATGTCGCCGGAAACGGCCTGCTTGTGCGCAGCCTGAACACTCAGCTGTTTGCCGGCGTAATCAGGGGGGATCAGGCGGTACTCGCGTATCGCAAATCCGCCCACCGCTGCAGCGGAACCTCCGATCAAGATCCACCTGCGGGATCGGTTTGCGTTTAGGGCCACGTCGCACCCTCCTGACCTGACGGGACGGTTCTATCACAACGCGATTTTCAAATCCGCGCCGATTTTGCCCCGGCGGATCAAGTTCACGTCATTTTTTTTGTCAAAAATCACCGTTGTCTGACGGCAGTAGTGCGCGACAAATAAATTGTAATAGCTGGACAGTAAGAAAATTATCCGTACAAAATCAGTACCACTTGACCGCCAAGAACGGAGTATCGCACTTGTCCCTATTCCTAATCGCGGCCCTTCCCTTTCTCGGCGCTGTCTTCCCAGCCCTCCTGATCAGGGCAGGACGAAATGCAGCCGCTTCCGCGGCAGGTTTGACCAGTTTTCTCGCTTTGGCAGGTCTACTAATCCACATCCCTTCGGTCATGCGCGGAGACGTTGTGACAGCCCGGTTCGACTGGATTCCGGGGTTGGGGCTGAACGCAAATTTCATGCTGGACGGGCTGGGATTTTTGTTTGCCGGCCTGATCTTGGGTATCGGACTTTTGATCATCCTGTATGCGCGGTTCTACCTTTCACGCGAAGACCCGATGGGGCAGTTCTTTACCTACTTGCTGCTGTTTCAGGGCGCGATGGTCGGGATTGTTCTGTCGGACAACATATTGCTTTTGCTGATATTTTGGGAACTTACGTCGCTGAGTTCATTCCTGCTGATCGGGTATTGGAAACACCTGCCCGAAGGGCGCCAGGGCGCCCGGATGGCGCTGGCCGTGACCGGCGGCGGCGGGCTTGCGATGATTGCCGGAATGCTGATCCTGGGCAATATCGTCGGATCCTATGACCTGAGCGTCATTCTGCAGAACAAGGAACTCATTCAGGGGTCGCCATACTATCTGCCCGCGCTGATCCTGATCCTGCTGGGTTGTTTCACCAAGTCTGCCCAGTTCCCGTTCCATTTCTGGTTGCCCCACGCAATGGCGGCGCCGACGCCCGTTTCGGCCTATTTGCACTCGGCCACGATGGTGAAGGCCGGGCTGTTCCTGATGGCGCGGATGTGGCCCGTTTTGGCGGGTACGGATGCCTGGTTCTATATAGTAGCCACAACTGGACTGATCACCATGCTGATCGGTGCAGTGATCGCATTGTATAAAGATGACCTGAAGGCCCTGCTGGCGTTTTCGACCGTATCGCATCTGGGGCTGGTCACCATGTTGCTGGGCTTTGGCACAAAGATCGCCGCCGTTGCCGCGGTCTTCCACATCATCAACCACGCGACTTTCAAATGTGCCCTGTTTATGACTGCCGGGATCGTGGACCACGAGACGGGCACGCGCGACATCAAGCGGCTGGGCGGGTTGCGACACCTGATGCCGATTACCTTTACGATTGGCACCATCGCTGCACTGTCGATGGCCGGTATTCCACCGCTGAACGGTTTCCTGTCCAAGGAAATGATGCTGGAAGAGACCGTTCACACCACTTGGCTGAACTCGCACTATCTGGTGCCTGGCTTGGCACTGCTGGCGGCGCTTTTTTCAGCAGCCTATTCCTTCCGTTTTATCAGCCACGTCTTCCTCGGGCCGGAGCGCCACGACTATCCCGCGCATCCGCATGACCCCCCGGTCGGGTTGTGGCTGGCCCCGGCTTTCCTCGTCGTTCTGGTAGTTCTGATCGGACTGTATTCCAACGCCATTGTCGGGCCTCTGGTTGCCGTCGTTTCCAGCGCAGTGATCGGGGGCGAGAAGCTTCCTTATTATTCGCTGAAGCTGTGGCACGGTTTGACACCTGCGCTTTACATGTCCGCAGTGGCGACACTTGGCGGTCTGTTCCTGCTCAGCCTGCACCGGCACGAAGAAAAGGTGTGGAATGCGCTGCCCCGCCCCGAGGCCAAGGTGATCTTTGAGGCGGTGATCGGAGTGCTGACAAAACTCAGCCGGTTGATCACCGACACTTTGCACAACGGCGTTCTCAGCCGTTATGCGATCATCATGATCGGCTTCACCCTGGCGCTGGGATACTATGCCTATACGACCGGCACGATCGGCCCCCAGACCCGCGAGCCGTTGCCGATCCAGACCATCCCTGTCATCGGCTGGATCTGCCTTGTGGGCGCTACGTTGGCGATCATGTGGTTCCACCGCAACCGCTTGCTGTCGCTGGTGCTGATCGGCGTGGTCGGCCTGATCGTATCGATGGCGTTCAACTACCTTTCGGCTCCGGATCTGGCGCTGACGCAGATCTCGGTCGAAGTGGTGACGATGATCCTGCTGCTGCTGTCTCTGAACTTCCTGCCCACAGACACCCCGTGGGACAGCAGCGCCGCGCGACGCTGGCGGGACGCTGCGATCTCGGTCGTAGCGGGGATCGGTTCGGGCGCGCTGGTCTATGCGATACTACTGCGGGACTTTGCCTTTCCGACAATTTCGGATTTCCATCTGGCAAACTCGTATGAAGGTGGTGGCGGCACCAACGTGGTCAACGTGATCCTGGTGGACTTCCGGGGTTTTGATACCTTTGGCGAGATCATCGTTCTGGGTATTGCCGCGCTGGTCATCTTTGCCCTGACCGAAGCCGTTCTGAGCACCAATGTCCGCAGCTACTTGCTGAACCGGAAACCGCATTGGCCGCAATCAGGGGACTCGCACCCGCTGATGATGGTGGTCGTGACTCGGATGATGATGCCCATCGCCCTGATGGTCGGGGCCTACATCTTTTTCCGTGGCCACAACCAGCCCGGAGGCGGTTTCATCGCCGGTCTGATCGTCGCGATCGCGTTCCTGATGCAATACATGGCCAGTGGCTATACCTGGGCCATCGAACGCCAGCGGTTCTACTATCACGGCACAATAGGCTGGGGCGTCCTGATCGCCGCGGCTACCGGTCTGGGAGCCTGGTTCAACGAGCGCCCGTTCCTGACAAGCGATTTCGGCTATATCAATTGGCCGCCGCTGGAAGAGTTCGAATGGGCCACGGCCATTCTGTTCGATACGGGCGTCTTCCTGGCCGTTCTGGGTGCTGTAATGCTGGCGCTCGACAGCCTGTCTCGGTTTGCCTGGCAGCCGGGCATGGCACAGGAATTCCCGATGGATATCAACCCGCTACGGGATGATCCGCCGGAAGAAGAGCAAGAAAAGGAGCAGGCCTGATGGAAGCGCTCGTAGCCTCTGCCGTAGGCGTCATGACCGCTGCCGGGATATTTCTGATCCTGCGCCGCCGGACCTTCCCCGTCATTCTGGGCCTATCCCTGATCACCTACGCGGTGAACGTGTTCCTGTTCGCGACCGGGCGGCTGGCGCTGGACGCGCCAGCGGTTCTGAACAAGTACAAGGACGTGCCTTACACTGATCCGCTACCGCAAGCGCTGGTGCTGACAGCCATCGTGATCTCATTCGGGATGACAGCCGTGATCGTGATGATCGCACTCAGCGCTTACCTGTCCTCGAAGGATGACCATATCGACATGACCGCGCAGGACAGCGTGGATGCGCCGGGAGAAGACGCATGAACCATTGGATCGTTGCGCCGATCGTCCTGCCCGCGATCCTGGCTCCGTTCATCATCATGGTGCTGCGATACCATCTGGACCTGCAGCGTATCTTCTCGGTCGCAGGTGTCGTTGGACTGCTGGGTATTGCTCTGACCATCACAGCGCAGGCTGCTGGTGGAGATATTCAGGTTTATGAGCTGGGCAACTGGCCCGCGCCTTTTGGCATTGTTCTGGTGCTGGACCGCTTGTCGGCCATGATGGTTCTTCTGACCGCCCTGCTGGCTTTGCCGATTGTGCTTTATGCCATTGCCTCCGGCTGGGATGACCGGGGCAAACATTTTCACGCCCTGTTTCACTTTCAGCTTATGGGTGTCTGCGGGGCATTTCTGACTGGCGACGCTTTCAACCTGTTTGTGTTTTTCGAGGTTTTGCTGATCGCTTCCTACGGCCTGATGACCCATGGGGGCGGATCTGTCCGGCTCAAGGCGGGTGTCCAGTACGTGGCCTACAACCTTCTTGGCTCCACACTGTTCCTGTTTGCACTGGGCACGCTCTATGGCGTGACCGGAACGCTGAACATGGCCGACATGGCACTGCGTGTTGCCGAATTACCCGCCGAAGACACCGCCTTGCTACGCGTTGGTGCTGTGCTTTTGCTGCTGGTATTCTGCATCAAGGCCGCCGTATTGCCGCTGCATTTCTGGCTGCCAGCAAGCTATGCCAACGCGCCTTTACCCGTGGCA
This sequence comes from Ruegeria sp. BF12, assembly GCF_056538705.1. Taxonomy (NCBI): domain Bacteria; kingdom Pseudomonadati; phylum Pseudomonadota; class Alphaproteobacteria; order Rhodobacterales; family Roseobacteraceae; genus Ruegeria; species Ruegeria sp. BF12. The sequence continues at coordinate 541,472 of NZ_JBQFTP010000001.1, forward strand.
GCCTTGTTCGCAATCATGACGAAAGTCGGCGCTTATTCGATCCTGCGGATGTATACACTTGGCTTCGGCCCCGAGGTCGAAGCAACGCAGGGCCTGGTCGGGACGTGGTTGCAGCCGGCAGCAATGGTAACGCTGGCCATTGGTGCGATAGGTATTCTCGGCGCGCAGCATATCGCACGAATGGTGGCGTTCTGCGCGATTACGTCGATGGGAACACTGCTGATTGCCATTTCGCTATTCACCGAAACCGCCACTGCGGCTGCTCTGTACTATATCTATCACTCGACACTGGCCACGGCCCTGATGTTCCTTGTGGCCGATCTGGTAATGGAGCGCCGGGGCGGCGCCATCGCCCCAACAGCGCCCATGCCGCAAAGCGGTCTGATCTCAGCCCTGTTTTTCGTCGGCGCAATTGCCCTGGCCGGAATGCCGCCGCTGTCAGGCTTCATCGGTAAGCTGTTGGTGTTGGACGCCGCGCGCGAGGCGCAGGATGCAAACGCCATCTGGGCCGTGATCCTGATAGGGTCGTTCATCACCATCGTCGGCCTTGCCCGTGCGGGCTCTCTGGTCTTCTGGAAAAGCCACGACGCCCAGCACAACACGGAAATGGACCCGGAAAACGAAGAAGAAGCCGAGGCTGCACCCGCGCCCGAGCCCAACCCGGGTCTGACATTCACCGCTGTATTCGTGATGGCCATGGGCCTAGTCCTGCTGACGCTGTTTGCGGGGCCAGCTCTGGAGTACACCAGTAAAACGGCCGAGCAGTTGTTCACCCCCGAAAACTACATCTCGGCCGTATTGGGAGGCGACGCATGATCAGACTACTGCACCGGGTTTTCCCGCACCCGCACCTGACGTTCCTGTTGACTGTGGTCTGGGTGTTGCTGGCCAACAACCTGACTCTGAACTCGGTGGTATTCGGCCTGATCCTCGGGATTATCATCCCGTTCATCACGCAGCCCTACTGGCCTGACCGGCCAAAACTGCGCAATTGGCCCATGGTTGTCGAGTACATCCTTGTCGTGCTGTGGGATATCGTGATCGCCAATATCACAGTGGCCCGGATCATCCTGTTTAAACGCGACGCGGATCGCCAACCCAACTGGATCTGCGTCCCGCTTGAGTTGCGTACGCCCGAGGCGATTACGGTGCTGGCAGGCACCATCACCATGACCCCCGGCACGGTCAGCAGCGATCTGTCCGCGCAGGGGCATAACCTGCTGGTACATTGCCTCGACGCGCCCGATCCTGACGCGGTACGCGATCAGATCAAACACCGCTACGAACGCCGCCTGAAGGAGATTTTCGAATGATCGAATTTGCAATCTGGTTTGCGTTTGCCTGTTTCGGAGCGGCGATCATGATGTGCCTCTGGCGGATCATCACCGCAGACGGCGTCGGCACCCGCGTTCTGGCGCTGGATACGATGGTCATTAACACGATCGCCTTGATGATCCTTTATGGCCTCAATCTGGGAACCGAGATTTTCTTCGAATCCGCCATGATCATCGCCATGCTTGGCTTTGTCTCAACCGTTGCCTATGCGCGCTTCATGCTGCGCGGCAACATTATCGAGTGAGGATGGTATGGGTTTTGTCTTCGAATTTCTGATCGCCTTCTTCCTGATCGTGTCCGGCATCTTCGGCTTTGTCGGGTCTTACGGCATGATAAAGCTGAAAGATCCCATGTCCCGCTTGCACGCGCCTACCAAGGCAACGACACTAGGTGTTGGCGGCGTCTTGCTGGCGTCGATATGCCATTCCGTCCTGATCGAACAGCACCTTTCCTTGCACGAGCTTCTGATCACCCTGTTCCTTTTTCTGACAGCTCCGATCACGGCCCTGTTCATTGCCAAATGGCACATTCACCGCCATGAAAAGCCCAGCGATCTACCGGACGCGGGCGAGGATGAGCTTTGGGCCACCCACGCGGTCGAGCAGGTCGAAGACGTTCCTGATCACAGCAAGACCTGAATTACATGCACCACCCACCGCTGCCCCTGACCCGCGATCTGGTTCTCATTGGCGGTGGCCATACCCATGCGCTGCTGCTGCGCAAATGGGGTATGAACCGATTGCCCGGAGCGCGAGTGACGATCATCAACCCCGGCCCCACTGCACCCTATTCGGGGATGCTGCCCGGCTTCGTCGCCGGTCATTATGCACGCTGGGAACTCGATATCGATCTGGTAAAACTGGCTCGCTTTGCTGGCGCACGTGTCATTCTGGGCTCGGTCGACGGGATCGACCCTGACACGCGCGTAGTCCACGTACCTGGCCGACCGCCGGTGGCGTTTGATGTCGCTTCGGTCAATGTCGGAATCACTTCGGACATGCCCGCTCTGCCCGGCTTTGCCGAACATGCGGTTCCGGCCAAACCGCTGGGACCGTTCGCCGCAAAATGGGCCGATTATCTGAATGGGACGGGTCTCGCATCCGTCGCAGTTATTGGTGGCGGTGTGGCCGGGGCAGAACTGGTTATGGCCATGGCCCACGCGCTACGCAAAAAGAACCGCGCGGCGCAGCTTACCCTGATCGACAATGCTGAGGCGCTAACGGCGACAAAGCCCAAGTCGGCGGAAACAATTCGCAAGGCGATGAGCGATCTGGGAATCGAGGTGATCGAACGGGCAACGATTTCGCACATCTCGGCAAACCAGGTGGTGCTGGAGGATGGACGCCAGATTGAGGCCAGTTTCGTGACTGGAGCAGCCGGTGCAAAGCCATATGGTTGGATCGCCAATACCGGGCTAGAGTTGAAAGACGGTTTCATCCGCGTAGACGCTCGTCTGCAGTCCAGCGATCCGGTGATTTTCGCGGCAGGCGACTGCGCGCATCTGAACGAAAACCCACGCCCCAAGGCCGGGGTCTATGCGGTGCGAGAAGCCCCTGTTCTGTTCAACAACCTACGCGCCACGCTGGGGGCCGGAACTCTGCGACGCTATGAACCGCAAAAGGATTACCTGAAGCTGATCTCGCTGGGCGGCAAATCGGCACTGGCCGAACGGCTGGGCACTTCATTCAGCGGACCGTTGATGTGGAAGTGGAAAAATCATATCGATCAAAGCTTTATGAACAAGTTCCGCGATCTGCCTCAAATGAAAGCGCCGGCACTGCCGCGCCACCACGCGGATGGGATGGATGACGCGTTGGGCGAAAAACCCATGTGTGGCGGCTGTGGCGCAAAGGTCGGGCGCGGCGCGCTGCAATCGGTCCTCAGCGAGTTGCCCGCCCCTACGCGTTCCGACGTCACGCCGTTGCCCGGCGATGATGCTGCCTTGTTGAACTTTGGGAACACGCGGCAGGTCATGACATCGGATCATCTGCGCAGTTTCGTCAACGACCCGGTCCTGATGACCCGCATCGCGGCCGTTCACGCTCTGGGCGACATTTGGGCGATGGGTGCCAATCCGCAAGCGGCCACTGCAACCGTGATCCTGCCGCGTATGTCACCTGCTCTTCAGCGTCGGACGATGGCCGAGATCATGCACACCGCTCATGAGGTCATTCGTCAGGCCGGTGCCGAGATTGTCGGCGGTCACAGCTCGATGGGCGATGAAATGACGATCGGCTTTACCCTCACCGGCCTGTGCGAGCATGACCCAATCACCCTTTCCGGGGCGCAGCCGGGTGATGCATTGATCCTGACCAAACCATTGGGCAGCGGCGTCCTGATGGCCGCAGAAATGGCTGGCGAGGCGAATGGCGAATGGGTGGCGGCGGCCCTGTCGCTAATGGTTGAACCGCAGGGCACGGCCTCGGGTTTGTTGGCAGGCGCACACGCGATGACAGACGTTACCGGTTTCGGATTGGCGGGGCATCTATTGGGCATGTCCGAGGCCTCGGGTTGCGGAGCCTCGCTTGATTTGGGCTCTATTCCTGTAATGGCCGGAGCGCTGGAGCTTTGCGCGAAAGGTATCCGTTCAACCTTATTCGACGACAACCGCGCGGTCGTACCTGAATTACCGACAGGCGGCAAAGCGGACCTGCTATACGACCCGCAGACAGCTGGCGGCTTACTGGCAGCTGTTCCGGTAGACCAGGCGCACGCAGTGTGCGACGCGCTGCGAAAAGCCGGATATTCGGCCACGATCATCGGACAGATGACCGACGCACCGGGGCTGCGCCTTCAAAGCTGATCCAGAAAGCTTTGGATTCGTGAGGCCGTTTGATTCAAGCCAATTTCATCCAGTGCGGGCGCGTCGATCTGCGCGATTACGTCCGCGCGGCGTGTACGGCTGGATTTGGCATACGCCGGGTCATAGTGCTGCTCGATGAGGGCTTGGGTCAGTGCCCGCTTGTCTCCGGTATCGATCAGGTCCAGCCAGTTGTCGACGACCTCATTGCCTCGGTGAAAACGCAGAGGTGAAAGGCGGTCGCGCAAGCGATCTTTGTCCGAGAGGATATCGTCGTAGGCCGACACCAGATAGGCCGAGCGCGCCCGAGTGGAAGCTTGAATCACTATGCGCGGCGCATTGCGCAATGCGGTCCAAAGCGTTGGCGGTAGGATCAAAGACCCGATTTTGGACGACTCGGCCTCGACCACGACGGGGCGCGACGGGTCCAGACGGCAGAGCACTGCGGCCAGAGCGGATTCGAAAGCCTTTTGGCTGGGTTGGCCACCGGGCATCTCGCCCAGCAGAGACCCCCGGTGATTGGCGAGCCCCTCAAGGTCCAGAACCTGAACGCCGCGCTCTCTTAAGAGTGCCAACAATTCCGTCTTGGCCGTCCCCGTATAACCGTCCAGCGCAACCAGCCGATGCGGCAACGGATCATCATAGAGGTAGCGGTTCACCAACCGACGATAGGTGCGATAACCACCCTCAACCACTTCGGCGCGCCAGCCGATCTGTTGCAGCATCCACGTGAACGACCCCGATCTTTGCCCACCGCGCCAGCAATAGACCAAAGGCCGCCACGCCCCTTCGTGATGGGACAGTCTGTTCTCGATGTGATTGGCCGCGTTCCGAAACACCAGCGCGGCCCCCAGTTTACGCGCCAGAAAAGGGCTTTCCTGTACATAGATCGTACCAACGCGGGCGCGTTCTTCGTTGTCCAAAACGGGAAGGCTGATGGCGCCGGGCAGATGATCCTCGGCGTATTCCGCCGGGCTGCGCACATCGATTACCGTGTCGAAGTCATGCGCATAGAGATCAGGCAGGCTGGAGAATTTCAGAACCATGTCAGTGGTCTATCCCGCAAAGCTGAGAATGAAAAGGCGGGGCTAGTCCTGGATCGGTTCAATCAACTCCGGCCCCCTGGCGCGGTTCGAGTTCACAGTCGGGTCGACGCGGTGAAAGCTGAGGATATCCTCGGCCCCCGGCCGCATCAGACGCGCGGCCCCTTTTCCAGCCTCCCCCAACCATAGTGCCCAGTCTTCGGGCTCAAGGATCAGTGGCATGCGGTGATGAATCGCGCTGAGGTGACGGTTGGCGGCGGTCGTCACGATGGCGCAGGTGCCCTGTCGCGCCTCCTCGGGCCCCCAATCCTGCCAGACACCGGCAAAAGCGATCGGTGCCTCGTCCTGACGGAAAATGTACCACGGCAGCCTGTCGCCCTGCTCCGTCTTGGTCCATTCATAAAACCCGGTAGCCGCGATAAGGCAGCGGCGCTCGCGGCATGCGGCGCGAAAGGCTGGTTTTTCGGCCAGCGTTTCAGCCCGCGCATTGATCAGCAATGGGCCGGCGTTTTCCGCCTTGTACCAATGCGGCAGAAATCCCCAGCGCAGAGGATCAAGCGTGCGACCGTTTTCTCCAGCCCGAACCACATGGACCTGATTGGTCGGGCAAACGTTGAAATTTGGCACAGCCGGCAGAGTGTTCGCCGGACGGGCCGCAAACAGCTGCGCCATCGCATCGTTGGGAAGCGTAACAGCAAACCGTCCGCACATGGCCATTGCCCCTGTTTCATTGCTTTCAGATTCATACAGCCCGCGCAGCCTGACCGGGCTCAAAGCTATTCGAACGCACTCGGATCACATCCGACTTTACTATAGAAAAGGCCGCGTCGAACGCGGCCTTTTTGGGTTGTTTGTCAAAGCAAAATTACTTCTGCTTGATGCGCCCATCCAGGTACGGCTGGTATGGCGCGTTCTCTGCCAGATACTCTGCCGTGACATCAGCCAGATCGGGGCCAAAGTCGTAGGCGTTCTTGTCGTCGCCTTCGAACATCTTGTACCCGTCACCGCCGTTGCGGACGTAATTGTTGGTTACGACCAGATAAGTTGCTGCAGGGTCGATCGGAACAAACCCGTCACCTTCGGCGACCATAACTTCCTGGATACGACCTTCATTCGGCGCAACGCTCGGATCCCAGGTGAAGGTCAGCCCAGCAACCTGCGGGAAGCGACCTTTGACCTCTTCGACCTGGCTGACGCCGTTTTCCAGCGCATCGATCACGACCTGACCGGTGATCTCAAAGGTCGAAAGCGTGTTCTGGAAGGGCAGCACGGTCAGCACTTCACCCATGGTCACGTCGCCAGGATCGATCGAGGCACGCAATCCGCCCGAGTTGGCAATTGCGATCTGAGCACCCTGATCCGCGACCCGCGCCAGCATGGCGTCGGCCACAAGGTTGCCCATCTGGCATTCCTGAATCCGACAAACTGCGCGATCACCTTCGATAGCGTCAGCAGCGTTTGCGACCACCTTGTTGCGAATTTCGTCCAGAGGCACGGCCAGCTCGGCGATACGGTCCAGAGCGGCCTGATCCTCGGTGACAGTGTTATCCATGATCAGCGGCTCACCCGCTGCTGAAACGACATTGCCGTCATCGTCGAAGGTCACGTTCAGTTCGCCCAGGAATTTACCGTAGGCATAGGCCTGAACGATCTGGACGCCGTTGACTACGGTCGGGTACGGGCCCGCAGCCTTGTCCGAGGTGTTCGACAGGTAGGTGTTCGAGTGACCGCCAACGATTACGTCAACTCCGGTCGTCTCTTGCGCGACACGTTGGTCCACCCCATAGCCCGAGTGGCTGAGCACGATGATCTTGTTGATGCCCTCGCCGGTCAGCTTGTCGACCTCGGCCTGAACCGCAGGAACCGGATCCGAGAACGTGATGTTTGGACCGGGCGAGGCGAGCTCATCAGTGTCGATTGGTGTCAAGCCGATCAGGCCAATCTTTTCGCCACCGACTTCAATAACGGTCGATTTCTTGATCTTGTCGGTCAGCAACTCTTCATCGGCAATATCCGCATTGGACATCAGTACCGGGAAGTCGACCGAGTCGATAAAGCCGCGCAGAACCTCGGGGCCGTCGTCGAATTCGTGGTTGCCCACCGTCATCGCGTCATAACCCAGCTTATTCATAAACTCGGCCGCGACCTTACCCTTGTAGTAGGTATAGAACAGCGATCCCTGGAACTGGTCCCCACCATCGACAAGAATCGAGTTCTCGGCCCGTGCACGTGCGTCGTTTACTGCGGTAACCAGACGCGCGGAACCGCCGAAACACTTGCCTTCAGCATTGTCCTCGTCACCACAACCGCTGTCATATTTGTTGATCGGCTCGAAACGCGAGTGGAAATCGTTAGTGTGCAGAATCGTCAGCTTGTACTCGGCCAGCGCCATGCCTGATGTCAAACTCAGTACAGCGGCTGATGTCAAAAGACGGGTGAGCATAGTTTAACTCCCTATTGTTCATTGCGGCGATGTTGCGACGCGCAACGCCAAGAGTCAAAGGGGGAAATCCGGCTTGATTCTACCCGTGGCCCGGTGCATCACGACCCCATGCTGATTTACAAAATTTTCCGTGCCGACGAATGGGCAACGCTGCAAGCGCAAGGTGCATCAGATGGGGCGCCGATTGATGTTTCCGACGGGTATGTGCATTTCTCGACGGCCGAACAGGCCGAGGAAACGGCGGCCAAACACTTCGCTGGTGTCGAGGGGCTGACGCTGCTGGCCTGCGACGCCGACGCGATGGGCGACGACCTGAAATGGGAGGTTTCGCGGGGTGGCGCCTTGTTCCCGCATCTTTATCGACAGATCAGAATGACAGACGTCGTCTGGTCGCGCGCCCTGCCCTTTGACGGAACCGCACATCAGTTCCCGCAGGATATGAAATGACCGCCTTCATCGACCCGGACCGCGCACAGTTCGAGGCGTTCAAGGGGCTGGATCGCGACCACCCGATCGAGATGCTGAATCTGGTGAAATTCCGCGACAACGCAGAGTATCCCGAAGATCACGAACTTGCAGGCGCGGGTCTGACCGGCGCGCAGGCGTATGGCAAATATGGGGCAGAGACCGCCCCGATCATTGCCCGTCTTGGCGCCTCGATCCTGTGGCGCGGCGCGTTTCAGACGACGCTGATCGGACCTCAGGACGAAACGTGGGACGAGGTCTTTGTCGCCAGCTATCCTACGGCGCACACCTTTCTGGAAATGGTGACAGACCCCGATTATCAAAAGGCCGTTGTTCACCGTCAGGCGGCTGTGGCGACCTCGCGCCTTATTCGTTGTACCCCCGCCCGGGGCGGAGAGGCTTTTGGATGAACCTGATCGAAAAACTGGGCCTGAGCGCCCTGCACCGGATGGACCCCGAGACCGCGCACGGGCTGTCTATCAAGGCACTGAAGGCCGGGCTGGCCCCAACGCCGGGGCCGGTTACGTCGTCTCGGCTGCGCACGCGAGTTGCAGGATTGGACCTGCCGAACCCAGTTGGTCTTGCCGCAGGGTTTGACAAAAACGGAGAGGTTCTGACGCCTCTGTCACAGGCCGGATTTGGCTTTATCGAGGTGGGTGCCGTGACCCCGCGGCCACAACCCGGCAATCCCAAGCCACGGCTGTTCCGCCTGACCGAAGATACGGCTGCGATCAACCGCTTCGGGTTCAACAACGAAGGCATGGAGGTCATGGCGCGCCGTCTGGCCAACCGCCCCAAAAACGCAGTGATCGGTCTGAATCTTGGGGCCAACAAGGACAGCGATGACCGCCCCGGTGATTTTGCCAAAGTGCTTGCCCATTGCGCCGAACATCTGGATTTTGCCACGGTCAATGTCTCGTCCCCGAACACGGAAAAGCTGCGTGATCTTCAGGGCAAGGCCGCGCTGGGTGCCTTGCTGGGGGGCGTGATCGAGACGCGCGACGCCTTGCCCCGGCCTTTGCCGATCTTTCTGAAGATTGCGCCGGACCTGACCGAAGCTGAGCTGCAAGACATCGCCGAAGTGGCGCGCGAAACGCATGTGGATGCGGTGATTGCCACCAACACAACCCTGTCCCGCGACGGTTTGCGCAGCGTCCACAAGGATCAGGCTGGCGGGCTGTCCGGCGCGCCATTGTTCGAGAAATCGACCCGTATTCTGGCGCACCTGAGTCAGCTGACCGACGGACAAATCCCGTTGATCGGGGTCGGTGGGATCAGCTCTGCCCAGCAGGCTTATGACAAGATTTGCGCCGGAGCTTTAGCCGTGCAGTTCTATACGGCAATGGTCTACGGCGGCATATCTCTGGCGGCCGAGATTGCCCGGGGGCTGGACGACTTGCTGGCTAAGGACGGGTTCTCATCGGTCGATCAGGCCGTTGGCAGTAAGCGAGAGGATTGGCTGTGATTGAATACTGGCACAACCCGCGCTGTTCAAAGTCCCGCGCCGGTCTGGCGCTGCTGGAAGAGAACGGCGCATCTGTCGAAGTTCGTAAGTACCTGGAGGACGCGCCATCTGCAGATGAGCTGCGCGCCGTACTATCCCAACTGGGCATTCCCGCAATAGGTATGATGCGCACCGGCGAGAAGCGGTTCAAGGAACTGGGCCTGACGAAAACCACGTCCGAGGATGATCTGATCAAGGCGATGGCCGAAAATCCAATCCTGATCGAGCGCCCTTTGGCCACTGCCGGCGACAAAGCGGCAATCGGTCGGCCGCCGGAGAACCTGATGGCCTTGCTTTAAGCAATCTGCGCTTCCAGTCGGGGGTACCGCCAACCCAGCGTGACCCCGCGCGCGATGTTCAGGACCATCAGCGCGGCCCAGAGGCCGTGGTTACCGAAAGTAGGGACCAGCACGAACAAGGCCACGACATAGATCGCGACGGACTGGATCATCGCCTGCCGCATGGCACGCGTCCAAGTCGCGCCGATGTAGATACCGTCGAACATCCAGCTGGCCACGCCGATCACCGGGGCAAGCGCAGCCCAGAACAGGAACTCGCGCGCGGCAACCCGAACCTCAGGCGAGGTTGACATCACATCAATCAGTGCCGGTCCGGCAAGGAAGAAAACAAGACCCAGCGCAAAGGCTCCGCCAACGCCCCATTGCGACGCCATGATGGACGCACGACGAACCTGAACGCGGTCACGCGCCCCAACCGCGCCGCCCACTAGCGCTTCGGCAGAAAAAGCAAAGCCGTCCAGGGCAAAGGCCGTAATCTCAAGAAACTGCAGCAGCACTTGATTGGCTGCCAGATTGACATCCCCCAGATCGGACCCGACGAACAGGAACGTCGTAAACGAACCGGTCAGCAGGACCGACCGCACCATGATATCCCCGTTCACCTGCATCATCCGGCGCAGGCGGGCAGCGTCGAAAATCCTTGGCCAGTCACGCCATTGGTTTCCACTGAACGCATCGCGGCACAACCAAAGGCCAAGTGCCAGTCCGGTCCACTCGGCAATCAGCGTCGCAATGGCAACACCCTCGACGCCCCAACCCAGACCGAGGACGAACCAAAGGTCCAGCAGGATGTTGAGCCCGTTCATCCAGACCTGCAGAACGAACACGCCTTTTGTACGCTCGACCGCGATCAGCCAACCGGTCACGGCATAGAGCGCAATCGTGGCCGGCGCGCCCCAGATGCGGATTTCCAGATAGGCGCGGGTCAGCGCTTCGACCTCGGCGCTGGCCGGCGACAGGGCAAATGCACCCCAAAACACCCAGATTTGTGTCAGGACAAAGAACGCACCTGCTGCTCCGCCCAGCAGCAGCCCGCGCATCAAAAGGGCACCGGTTTCGGCCGTGTCCCCCGCCCCGCGCGCCTGCGCGGCAAGTCCCGTGGTCCCCATGCGCAGGAACCCGAAGACCCAGTAGATCGTCGCCAGAATGACGGCACCCATACCGACGGCGCCGATCGGAGCGGCCTGGCCCATCTGCCCTACGACACCCGTATCCACGGCGCCCAGAATTGGGACCGTCGCATTGGACAAGACGATCGGTGCTGCGATCTTGAGCACCCGCTTATGCGTGATGGGTGCCGAGGCGTCCTGCATCTTTCCCTACTTGTCGGTGGGTTTCGGCTGCGGCATCAGGAAATGCCCCGAAGCCTGTGCAAACAGCCGCGAGTGATTGTCCTGCCAGGCTTCAACGCGCACCGAAGCATAACGCCGCCCTGCCCGACTGATGAATGCGCGGGCGTAAGCATCTCGCGGCAAGCCGGATCTCAGATAATCGACGGTGAAATCGACTGTCTTGGGAAAGCGCACCCGCTCATATCCGGCAATGTCACTGGCATCCAGCTCACCGCTTTCAATTTTTGGCAGGAAATAGTCCCAACTGAGCGTGATAACAGCCGTGACCTCGAGGAAGGCCGCTGTGACTCCGCCGTGCAGCGCGGGTAGCAGAGGGTTTCCGATCAGCTTTTCGTCGAAGTTCAAAACGCCTGTTAATTCATCGCCCCGGCGGTCAAAGCCGATGTCGAGGAAACGAATGTAAGGCACGCCTTCGACAATCGCATTCAACGCCGCATCCCGGCGCTGTTTGACGACCTGAACGGGTTCGGGACGAGGACGCGCCATCACAAGCCCTCCACAGTGAATGAGCCCGCAGCGGTGGCCACCGGAAGGCCCTCATCTTCGTCCATCGCCGTGGCTCGGACGAAGGCGACGTTCCGGGTGATGTGATAGCAGGTCGCATGCGTCGTGATGGTTTGCCCCGGTGTTGCAGCGCGCATATAGTCGATCCGCAGGTCAATTGTCGCCGTACCGCCAGGGGCGGAAGGGTGGCTCATGACCGCTGCGCCGCAACAGGTATCCAAAGCTGCAAAAACCGCGCCGCCATGAATAACGCCGGTTCGCGGGTCACCGACCAACTCCTTGCTGTAGGGCATAGTTATCCCGGCTTCGCCATTGCCGATTGTGGTCAGCTTCAAACCCAATGCCCTGGCATGCGGGATCGCCTCGATGAACTGGCGCGCAATTGCGGCTTTGTCGACCATGTACTTGAATCCGTTAATTTGGTTTATCCCTTTATGAGCCTGTGTCCGCCAAAAGAGCAAGCCCACCGGTTGCGCTTGCCGCGGACAAAACATAGGCTGCCGCAGAGGAGATCAGGAATGTCCGACAACCGTTTGTCATTCAAAGAGATGTGCGCTGAGTTCGACGTGACTCCGCGTACCCTGCGCTACTATGAATACATCGAGCTGCTGCAGCCCGACCGGGAAGGCAGGTCGCGTTTTTATGGCCCCAGGGAATGCGCGCGCATGACCTTGATCCTGCGCGGCCGCAAATACGGGTTTTCGCTGGAAGATATACGACAGTGGTTGCTGATCTATGAAAACGAAGGCAACGAGGTCCAGATGCAGGCCTTTGTTGAAGTGGCAGACAAACAGATCGTCGAGCTGAATAAGCAAAGGCAACAGCTGGATGAAGCGATCGAAGCCCTGACCCACATGCGCGATCAGACAGCCAAATCGCTGAATTGATTCTCACCCCGCCGCCTTTTGGCACCTAGAAAATGACGCGAACTCCGGTAGCTCCGGGTGTACCTTCGGGTGCGCCAGCGTCGTGGCGCGTCTTTCCTCGCCCAGAGTTCCGTTACGTCAAACCCGAAAAAAGTCGGCAATCCGCGCCTTGACGCGTGAGGATGTTACGTAAACTTAATTTGTGACGCAGCGTTCGCATTACGTGAACGTCATCTACGTGTTGTAACGTGCGCATCGACTGCGCACCTGACTTTCATAGACGCCAGTGACGAGAGTGCTAAGACCATGACCGAAGATCTGATGACCATCCGCGAAATGTGCGAGACATATGATGTCACGCCGCGCACCTTGCGGTTCTACGAAGCCAAGGAGCTTTTGTTTCCTATCCGTGAAGGCCAAAAACGGCTGTTCACCAAAAGTGACCGTGCCCGCCTGAAACTGATCCTGCGCGGCAAGCGCTTTGGTTTCAGCCTTGAGGAAATCCGCCAGCTTCTGGATCTCTACCATGTAGGCGACCAGCAACTGACCCAGATATCCCGCACCTACGAAATCGCGTGCGAACGTCTGGAGGATATGGAAGCGCGCCGTGAAGAGCTCACGCAAGCCATCGACGACCTGAAAGAACAGTTGCGTTGGGGCGAAAAAGTTATCGCCTCGATGAAACAAGACAAAAAGGCTGCCGAGTAACCCCCTCGCCTGCCTGCCACCCGGACATATGAATTAAAGGGAGCTTCACATGCCCGTCTATAACGCGCCAACCAAAGATACGCAGTTCATCCTGCACGATGTTCTGAAAGTCTCGGAGTCCGATGTTCCGGGCTACAACGAGCTCGAAGCCGAATTCACCGGCGCGGTTCTGGAAGAAGCAGGCAAGGTTGCCACCAACGTTCTGCATCCGTTGAACGTAGTGGGGGACACCGAAGGGTGCCGTCTGGAAAACGGTATCGTTTATACCCCCACCGGGTTCAAAGACGCCTTCGAGCAGATGAAAGAAGGTGGCTGGACTGGCCTCGACATGCCGGAAGAGTATGGCGGCCAGAACATGCCTTACGTTCTGGGCACCGCCGTTGGTGAAATGTTTTCGGCTGCAAACCAGGCATTCGTGATGTACCAGGGCCTGACGCACGGCGCGGCGTCGGCAATCCTCGCCCACGGAACCGACGAGCAGAAGAACAAGTACCTGCCCAACATGGTCAGCTGTGAATGGACCGGCACCATGAACCTGACCGAACCGCATTGCGGCACCGATCTGGGCCTGATGCGCACCAAGGCGGAACCACAGGGTGACGGCAGCTTCAAGATTTCGGGACAGAAGATCTTTATCTCGTCAGGTGATCACGACATGGCCGACAACATCATCCATCTGGTGCTGGCCAAGATCCCGGGTGGCCCCGAGGGCATCAAGGGCGTATCGCTGTTCATCGTGCCAAAGTTCATCGTCAATGAAGACGGTACGCCAGGCGAACGAAACGGTGTTTCGGTCGGCAAGATCGAAGAGAAGATGGGCATCCACGGCAACTCGACCTGCGTCATGAACTATGACGAAGCCACCGGCTGGCTGCTGGGTGAGGAGCATAAAGGCATGCGCGCCATGTTCACCATGATGAACGAAGCGCGTCTGGGTGTGGGCATGCAGGGCCTGTCTCAGGCCGAAGCCGCCTACCAGAATGCCGTCGAATACGCCAAGGACCGCTTGCAGGGTCGCGATGTGACCGGTGCAAAGAATCCGGACGGCCCCGCCGATCCGCTGATCGTTCACCCCGACATCCGCCGCAACCTGATGGACCAGAAGAGCTTCACCGAAGGCGCGCGCGCGTTCATCCTGTGGGGCGCGACCATGATCGACAAGGCGCACCGCTCGGGTGACAAGGACGCGGACGGGCTGATCTCGCTGCTGACGCCGGTCATCAAGGGCTTCCTGACGGATGAAGGCTACGACATGACCGTACAGGCACAGCAGGTTTATGGTGGCCACGGTTACATCGAAGAATGGGGCATGTCACAGTACACCCGCGACGCCCGCATCGCCATGATCTACGAAGGTGCAAACGGCGTTCAGGCGCTGGACCTTGTCGGCCGTAAACTGGCACAGGATGGCGGCAAGCATGTCATGGCCTTCTTTGAAATGGTCAAATCCTTCTGCAAGGAAAGCAGTGGCAAGGACGAAGCCTATGACAAGGCGTTCATCGAACCGTTGAAAGCTGCGTCCAAGGACCTGCAATCCGCTGGCATGTACTTCATGCAGGAAGGCATGAAGAACCCGAACAACGCTTTGTCCGGTTCCTATGACTTCATGCACATGTTCGGCCATGTCTGCCTGGGCCTGATGTGGGCGCAGATGGCCAAGGCCGCTCAGGAAGCCCTGGACGGAGGAGCCTCGGACAAAGAGTTCTACGAGACCAAGATCAACACCGGCCGTTTCTACATGGCCCGCCGCCTGCCCGCGACAGCGATGCACCTGGCGCGCATCCAGACGGGTGCTGATACGGTCATGGCTCTGGACGCAGCGAACTTCTGATCACAGTCTGGGTCCGGGTAACATTGCCCGGACCCAACTTACCGGAGGAACCACATGCCAAAACGTTTTCGACTGACCCGCCGCTTTCCCGTCGCAATGACCGAGGACGGGTATCGCAAGCTCAAAGCATTCGCGCGCGAGGCTGGATTGGACGAAGGAGAGGCACTGTCGTTTCTGTTCGAGAACTTCAAAAGCGTGATTAACGAGGACAATCTGACCCACCGTTTACGGATCTTCAATTCCGAACTGGACGATCGGAAACGTTAAGGACATCAGCCACCTGCAATTAGGTGGGCGTGTTTTCGGCAAGACCATCCCCGGCGGCACATGGCCGATTGGTTGGTCTTTCTCGAAATACGCGAGTTTCGATTTCGCACCATGCGCCTTGGGAGGGGCGATCACATGACCATAAAACTTCACTGCTTCGGCGAGAGCGGAAACAGCTACAAGGCTGCCTTGGCACTGGAGATGTCCGGGTTGGATTGGGAACCGGTTTTTGTCGACTTCTTCAAAGGCGTGACACGTACCCCCGAATACCGCGCCGAAGTCAATGAAATGGGTGAAGCGCCCGTTCTAATCGACGGCGATTTTCGCACCAGTCAATCCGGTGCCATTCAGGCCTATGTGACCGAAAAATCTGGCAAGTTCGGCGGCAAGACCCGGGAAGAAAACTATGATATTCTGCGCTGGGTGCTGTGGGACAATCACAAGCTCAGCTCCATGGCCGGCCTGACCCGTTTCCTGATCAATTTCCTCCCGGAACAGCACCGCAATCCTGATGTGATCGCTTTCAATCAGGGGCGCCTGAAGGCCGCTTACCAAGTGTTGAACGATCATCTGGACGGCCGCGACTGGATTGTTGGCGACGATGTCACGAACGCCGATCTAAGCTGTTGCAGTTATCTTTTTTATCCCGAACCATTCGGTTTCGACCGCGCCGACTGGCCCCATATCGACGCCTGGCTGACTCGTCTGTCCGAGCAGCCTGGCTGGAAACACCCCTATGACCTGATGCCCGGCAACCCGTCGGATCGAGCTTGAGGAGAAGACCCATGACCGAAGCATATATTTATGACGCCCTGCGCACCCCGCGCGGCAAGGGCCGCAAGGATGGCAGCCTGCACGAGGTAACCTCGGTGCGCCTGTCCGCCCTGACCCTGAACGCGATGAAAGAGCGTAACAACCTCGAAGGCCACGCCGTAGAAGACGTGATCTGGGGCAACGTCACCCAAGTGATGGAGCAAGGCGGTTGTCTTGCGCGCTCGGCGGTTCTGGCCTCTGATCTGGATCAGTCTATCCCCGGTCTGGCAATCAACCGCTTCTGCGCCTCCGGCATGGAAGCCGTGAACCTGGCCGCAAACCAGGTCAAAGGCGGCGCAGGCCAAGCCTACATCGCTGGCGGTGTCGAGATGATGGGCCGCGTGGCTATGGGCAGCGACGGTGCTGCAATTGCCGTTGACCCCTCGCTGGCGATGGATACCTATTTCGTTCCGCAGGGCATCTCGGCCGACATCATTGCGACTGAGTACGGTTTCTCTCGTGATGACGCCGACGCGCTGGCGGTTGAATCGCAAAAGCGCGCCGCAGAAGCATGGGCCGACAACCGTTTTGAAAAGTCGGTCATCACCGTCAAAGACCAGAACGGCCTGACCATTCTGGACCGCGACGAATACATGCGCCCGGGCACTGACATGCAGAGCCTCGGAGCGCTGAACCCGTCGTTCCAGATGATGGGCGAGCAGATGCCCGGATTTGACAAGGTTGCGATGCTGAAATATCCGCATCTTGAGCGAGTGAACCACATCCACCATGCCGGCAACAGCTCGGGCATCGTGGACGGTGCGGCCGCCGTTCTGATCGGCAACAAGGAATTTGGTGAGAAGTACGGCCTCAAGCCGCGCGCGCGCATCAAGGCAACCGCCAAGATTGGCACCGACCCGACCATCATGCTGACCGGCCCTGTTCCGGTGACCGAGAAGATCCTGGCCGACAACGGCATGAAGATCGGCGATCTGGACCTGTTCGAAGTCAACGAAGCCTTCGCCTCGGTCGTGCTGCGCTTCCAACAGGCGTTTGACGTGGATCCGGCGCTGGTCAACCCCAATGGTGGCTCGATCGCGATGGGTCACCCGCTGGGCGCAACCGGTGCGATGATCATCGGCACGCTGCTGGATGAGCTGGAGCGTCAGGACAAAGAAACCGGTCTGGCCACGCTCTGCATCGCGTCCGGCATGGGTGCAGCAACCATTATCGAGCGGGTCTGATGCCCAAGCTGGATCTCTCACAGATCCCGTTCAAGGGCGGCTCGGCCTATCCCGGCAAGCTGGCCGAGGCGACCGCAGGTCGTTTCGTGCAGCGTGTCGGTGATGCAGGCGGGCTGACCCAATACGGGGTCAACATCGTGCGGCTTGAGCCGCAGGGCATGTCTTCGCTGCGCCATTACCACATGGAGCAGGACGAGTTCGCCATCATGCTCAGCGGCACCTGCGTGCTGATTGATGACGATGGTGAGCATGAGATGCAGCCCGGCGATTGCGCCGCTTGGCCCGCAGGTGAGGCCAATGGCCACCACCTTGTGAACAAAACCGATGCGCCCGCGACCTTTCTGGTGGTGGGCACACGGACCCCGACCGAGACCGGCTATTACAGCGACATAGACATGATGGTGAAGGATGATGAGAACGGATTCGCCTTCACCCGCAAGGATGGCAGCCCGCTGACGGCTGACCAGATTGGAGATGACAATGACTGAATTCACTCTGACGAAAGACGCGGACGGCGTCGCCATTATTACCTGGGATGTGCCCGGGAAAACCATGAACGTGATGTCCTTTGACGGGCTGGCACAGCTGAGCGATCAGATCGACCAGGCGCTGGCCGATGACGAGGTCAAAGGCATCATCATCACCTCGGGCAAGGAAGGTTCATTTGCTGGGGGCATGGACCTGAACCTGCTGGCCGTGATGAAGGAACAGGCGGGCGACAACCCGGCAAAAGGTCTGTTCGAAGGCACAATGCAGATGCACGCCCTGCTGCGTAAAATCGAGATGGCAGGCATGGACCCCAAAACCAAGAAGGGCGGCAAGCCGATTGCCACCGTTCTTCCAGGCACCGCTGCGGGGATCGGCATGGAGCTGCCTCTGTCCACGCACCGCATCTTTGCCGCCGAAAACCCCAAGGCAAAATACGGCCTGCCCGAGATCATGGTCGGCATCTTCCCCGGTGCGGGTGGCACCACACGGATGGTCCGCAAAGTTGGCGCGATTGCAGCGGCTCCGCTGCTGCTGGAAGGCAAGATGCTGGACGTCAAGAAAGCCAAGGGCGCTGGCTATATCGACGAGATCGCGGCAGACCCGATGGCCGCAGCTAAGGAATGGGTACTGAACGCCAAGGACGCAGACATCGTTAAGCCGTGGGACGCCAAGGGCTACAAGATGCCCGGCGGTGCCCCCTACCATCCTGCTGGCTTTATGAACTTCGTTGGTGCATCGGCGATGGTGAACGGCAAGACCCAAGGCGCATTCCCTGCGGCCAAGGCTCTGCTGAGCGCGGTTTACGAGGGTGCTCTGGTCGATTTCGACACTGCACTGAAAATCGAGGCGCGTTGGTTCACTTCCGTGCTGATGAACCCATCCTCGGGCGCGATGATCCGGTCGCTGTTCCTGAACAAGGAAGCTTTGGAAAAAGGCGCTGTGCGTCCTGCCGGCGTTCCGGACCAATCGGTCAAGAAGATCGGTGTTCTGGGTGCAGGCATGATGGGCGCCGGTATCGCGCTGGTGTCGGCTCAGGCTGGAATGGAAGTGGTTCTGGTCGACCGTGACCAAGAGGCTGCGGACAAGGGCAAGGCCTATACCGAGAGCTACCTGGACAAAGGTATGAAGCGCGGCAAGGTCACGGCTGAGAAAAAAGAAGCCATGCTGGCCCGCATCACCGCGACCCCGGATCTGGACAACCTCAAAGGCTGTGATCTGATCATTGAAGCCGTCTTCGAAGACATGGGCGTCAAGGCCGAGATGACCAAGAAGGTCGAGGCTATCATCCCCGAGGACTGCATTTTTGCGTCGAACACCTCGACCCTGCCGATCAGCGATCTGGCCAAAGCATCCGTGCGCCCAGATCAGTTCATCGGCATCCACTTCTTCTCGCCCGTCGAGAAGATGTTCCTGGTCGAGATCATCAAAGGCAAGGAAACCGGTGATCGCGCGGTGGCCAAGGCGCTGGACTATGTGCGCCAGATCCGCAAGACGCCGATCGTGGTCAATGATGCGCGCTTCTTCTACGCAAACCGCTGCATCATCCCCTATATCAACGAAGGTCTGCGTATGATCACCGAAGGCGTCAGCCCCGTACTGATCGACAACGCTGCACGTCAGTTGGGTTTCCCCGTGGGACCCATCCAACTGAATGACGAGACCTCGATAGATCTGGGGGCCAAGATTGCTCGTGCGACCAAAGCCGCGATGGGCGATGCCTACCCGGAAAACCCGGGCGATGATCTGATCTTCTGGATGGAAGAAGAGGGTCGTCTGGGCCGCAAGGCGAATGCAGGGTTCTTCGACTATGACGAAAAGGGCAAGCGCACCGAGTACTGGAAGGGCCTGCAGGAGAAATATCCGCATGCCGAAGACCAGCCTGATCTGATCGAAGTTCAGGAACGTCTGATGTTCGCTCAGGTTTTGGAAGCGGTGCGCGCGCTGGAAGAAGGCGTTCTGGAAGATATCCGCGAAGGCGACGTGGGCGCGATCCTTGGTTGGGGCTTTGCACCTTGGTCGGGTGGCCCGCTGAGCTGGCTGGATATCATCGGCACGCCTTACGCGGCCGAGCGTTGCGACCAACTGGCCGAGCAATACGGCGAGCGCTTTGCATGCCCGCCGCTGCTGCGTGAGATGGCGGACAAAGGCCAAAGCTTCTATGGGCGTTTCGACCCCGAAGCAAAAGCTGCCTAAACAAATTGACGCTGGTGGGGGATACCGCGCCAGCGTCATTCTTTATAAAAATAGCTTTAATGAATTCAGATTAATGGAGCAGGCCGCCCCGGCCGTCCTGGACGCCTTGCTCCCCTTACTGGCCGCGCCGGAAAAATCGGGTTCTGCATGATCGGCGCAGGCAATGCGCCCAGCGAATTAGCCAGAACCGCAATATCTCTGCTATGCGCCACCATATCGACTAAATCTGCCACCTGATCAGCGTCGACAAGTTCGTATGAGGCTGTCTGAGGCAGGTTGCGTGTTCCAAACCGTCCTGCGGGGCAATACGCGCGCAGACCGCCTTCGATGTAGATCACTTCGTCCTGCTCGAAGAACAGCGAACTGACGTCAAAGAAAGATGCAGGTGTGCCGGAAGAAAGCCGAAACGTTTCGCTTAAAACCCGCGCAGGAACAACCGGCATACTGATGGGCAACGTTATTGGACCACGGCTCAACTTGGTGTTGTCCAACGCCACACCCTGTTCAGGCATCAGCCAAACCGAGCGTCCGTTGTACAATGTGTTCGAAGGCACCCGAACAAGCAGATTCTCTATCCGGTTCTCGTTGGCCGGAACCGAGATGCAATTTGTTGAAACCCGGCAGACTTCCCTAAAGCCATTATCCAGTGTCCGGACCAGATCGCCAGCGCGCAATCGTTCAACAGGTTTCCACCCACGGTCCGTTGCGACTTTTGTTCCGTGGACAAACCCACCTCTGCGCGCATTCAGCGACACCGGAGGACCGACTTGCCTCGCATTATCCGGAACAGCTGAATAGCCTATAACACTCTGTACTTTTAACACGTGCCGCACCCACTTTTGACACAAACCAACTACGAAAAACGATTAACATACCATTTACATACAAGACTTATTTTTGACACATTGAGGCCAAATTTGGGTCGTTGAAGCTCTGATACTCACATAACCCCGAACAACCCTGCACAAAAAATCGGAATAAGCAGTAAATTGGAAACTATGAATTTCGAGTGCGAGTGACGTCCAACTTGATTCTGGCCGACTGCCTGACGGTGACTGTTGCATCAAGATGCGAGACAAAAACCGCCTTTAGTTGGATGCCTTACGGCAATTTCAAGCCTTGGCTCAACCAAACCCGGCAAAACTCATCAGGAGATATACGCCGTTGCCAGGCAGCGCCTGAAGGCGAGTTAAGGAAAAACGCTAAGCCGCCTCGGGGCGGGCTGCCTCGCGCCCGGCGCGCCAACCTAAAAGGGCACCTGCAGTTGCAATCAGTCCGATCCCCGCGATCTGCATCGCGCCGATGACCTGTCCGAATGCCACCCAGGCAAACAACGGGCCAAAGATCATGACCGAGTATTCAAAGACGGCAACATACGACGGTTCACCTACCTGATAGGCTTTGATCAACATGAAGACAGCAATCGTGGATCCGACCGCCTGTATCGCGACCCATGGCAAAGCGGGCTGCATCTGCCAGACCCAGCCCCGCGTGGCAAACCCGTCCGGACCGTCGGGCGCAGCCATCGGAAACACTTCCAGAACCAAAAGACCGATTGCCCCTGCCAGACCGAGTGTGACGATCATCGCCGCCAGCAGCGCAACGGTGCTTTCACCGGAGCAATGGCTGCGCGTGATCACCGCGCTCAGCGCATAAAACAAGCCTCCGGCGACGGGCAGCAAGCTACGGGCATCGAACTCATAAGGGTTGAGCTGCAGCACACACAGAATACCCGCAAATCCGAGCAGAACGGCCAGAATGCGCCACGGTCCGATCCGTTGTTTCATGGCAAGAGCCGAGATCAGAAGCACGAATATGGGCGAAGTGAACAGTCCTGCCAACGCCTGAGCAATCGGCATGACCGCCAGCGAGGCGAAATAGAACAGCATGGCCAGTGTGATCAGCACACTGCGCAGGATCACTGGGCCAAGCCGCTTGGGTCGCATCCCGCCCAGACCAAGCAGCGACAATACAAAAATCAGTGGCAACATCAGCAATGCGCGGCTCAGATGGAATTGCCACAGACCAATCGAGTCGGCCAACAGGATCACCACATTGTCGATCACACCGATGATCGCCATCGCACTGATCATCAAGACTGACGCCAGTATCGGTGAAGTTTGAGTGTCCGCCTGCATCTTCCGCCCCGGTTTCGCATTGGTGCACGGCAATCCGATTTTCCGCACGTCGTGATATCCAGCACAATTACCGATTGCCACGCAACAGGTTTGCGCCCTTTGAATTTACCATGTTAAGCTGGGTCAAAATAATAACGAGCAAACCTCACCTTGATGACGGCACTGAAACAGTACCAACGGATCGAAGCCACCGGTCTGTGGCGCCCTTCGCCCGACGTTCAACGGCGCGAGGTCGTGGTGTCCATTGGCGAGGCGACGCTGACGATTTCGGATTTCAACGACCGGGCGCTGACTCATTGGTCCCTGGCCGCGTTGGAGCGGCAGAATCCTGGTGCGTATCCAGCCATCTTCAACCCTGACGGAGATCCGGACGAAACGCTTGAGCTGGAAGAATCCGAGTCCACAATGATCGGGGCAATCGACCGTCTGCAAAAGGCCATCGACCGATCGCGGCCACATCCCGGCCGCTTGCGCTGGCTCAGCGTTGCGGGTGTGGTTTGTGCCGTTGCCGCGCTGTTGCTGTTTTGGGTTCCGGCCGCATTGCAGAGCCACGTCGTGTCAGTTGTCCCGGACATCAAGCGTCATGATATCGGCGACGCGATCCTTCGTCGGATCGAGCGTGTTTCCGGCACAGCATGTGCAACCGAAGACGCGCAACCTGCACTGGATCAGTTGGCGGCCCGTACAGGCGTTCGCGAAGTTGTCATTCTGCCCGCCGGGGTTCAAACCAGCCTCAGCCTTCCCGGTGGGATCATCCTGCTGAACCGGTCGTTGGTCGAAGACCACGAGGATCCATCGGTCGCAGCAGGATACATCATCGCTGAACGCGCACGTGCAACCGCACAAGACCCCTTGGATGAATTGCTGGACCGCACCGGCGCTACAACGGCCTTTCGCCTGCTGACGACCGGAGAACTAACACCCGAAATCGTCGACGCCTATACCGAGCAGGTGCTGTCCGAACCTCGCCCGTCTTTACCGGATGATGACTTGCTGGCTGTTTTTGCCCAAGCGGCGTTGCCTTCAACACCCTACGCTTACGCTGTGGATGTGACAGGCGAGACGGTTCTGGGCTTGATCGAAGCCGACCCGATGGCGGGCCGCCCCCTGTCACAAGTGTTGCCGGACCGCGATTGGGTCCGGCTGCAGAATATCTGCGGCGAGTAAGCCGGATTATTTGGTGCCGAACATCCGGTCGCCAGCATCACCCAAGCCGGGCATGATGTAGCCTTTCGAGTTCAGCTCACGATCCAACGACGCGGTGACGATCTTCACGTCAGGATGTGCCTCTTTCATGCGTTCAACGCCTTCAGGCGCAGCCAGCAGGCAGAGAAAGCGGATATCGGTGGCCCCGGCCTCTTTCAGCAGGTCAATCGCTGCAGCTGAGCTGTTGCCCGTGGCCAGCATCGGGTCAACGGCAATGACCAGACGGTCCTTCAGACCTTCAGGCGCTTTGAAGTAATACTGCACCGGCTTCAGCGTTTCTTCGTCGCGGTACAACCCGACAAACCCGACACGCGCCGAGGGCACCAGTTCAAGCACTCCGTCCAGCATGCCATTTCCGGCCCGCAGGATCGACACCAGCGCCAGTTTCTTGCCCGCCAGAATGGGGGCGTCCATCTCCTCCATCGGAGTTTCGATATGGCGGGTGGTTAGAGGCATCTCACGCGTGACCTCATAGGCCAGAAGCAGCGTGATCTCGCGCAGCAACTGACGGAATTCAGCGGTCGAGGTGCCCTTGTCTCGCATGAGCGTCAGTTTGTGCTGGACCAACGGGTGGTCGACGACGGTCAGGTGTTCGCTCATGTTCTCTCCAGTCTTTTCTTGACCCGCTCGCGGGTATCATCATCGCAGAAGGCCGCGTTCAGGGCCGTGTCATTCAGGGCTGCGAAATCCTCGGCGTCCCAGCCGAAGGCTTTGCCCAGCATCTCATATTCACGCCGCATCGTGGTATGGAAAAACGGTGGATCATCGGTGGAGACGGTGACATTGACGCCATGGTCGCGCAACCGGGCAACCGGATGCGCCGCAAAATCAGGAAATAGACCCAGAACCACGTTCGACCCCGGGCAAACCTCGAGTGTGACTTCGCGGTCGATGATTTCGTGAATCAGGTCAGGGTCCTCAATAGCACGAACCCCGTGGCCGACCCGTTCGACGCCCAACTCACGAACCGCATCGCGCACACTTTCCGGGCCGCCGAACTCTCCGGCATGTGTGGTCAGGCGCAGCCCGGCTTCGCGTGCGCAGTCAAAGGCCCATTTGTAGTCGCCCTGCTTGCCGACGGATTCGTTGCCGCCCATTCCAAACCCGGTAATCCAGTCCCCCGCAGTTTCGGCGGCGCAATGGGCGCTTTGTTTCGCCTGTTCCGGTCCGAAATGGCGGACACAGGTAACAACACCGCGCAGAGTGATATCGAACTTACGCTCCGCCTCGTCTGCTGCGTCCTGAATGGCGTTTAGGTAGTCACGCCAGGCGTGCAAATCACCGCCGCCGCAGAAGTCGGGGCTGAGGAAGGTTTCGGAATAAACCACTCCGTTGGCAGCGCTTTCTTCCAGAATGGCCAGCGTCAGACGTCGAAAATCTTCAGGTGATTTCAGTACTTCACAGGCGGCTTCGTACACACTGAGGAAATGCGCAAAGTCGCGGAAATCATAGCTCCCATCAGGTTTGAAGATACCGCTCAGATCAATGCGTTTTTCATGTGCCAGCTGACGGATAAAAGCAGGTGGGGCCGCGCCTTCGTGATGCAAGTGCAGCTCGATTTTGGGCAGGTCTGCGACGTTCATAGAAAAGTCCTCCCCGGCCCTTGTGCCGGAATGTTGAGGTGGTGTGCGATGCTGGCCGCAACGTCCGCGAAGTTAACGGAACCGATTTGACCCGCCCCTTGCCCGGCTATCAGAACAGGCACTTGTTCGCGCGTATGATCGGTACCAATCCAGCTTGGATCATTGCCGTGGTCTGCGGTCAACAGCATCAAATCGCCCGGGCGCAGTTTGCTCAGGATCACACCGATTTCTTGGTCGAACCACTCCAGCGCGCGCGCATAGCCGCTAATATCGCGGCGGTGGCCATAAAGGCTGTCGAATTCAACGAAATTGGCAAAGGTCAGGCTTCCCTCCTCGGCCTCATCGACCAGATCGGACAGGTGCCCCATCAGTTCGACATCCGAGCCCTTGCGCAGCGTGTCGATCCCTTGCATCGAAAAGATGTCGCCGATCTTGCCCACCGCATGGACTCGACGGCCCGCGTCCTGCACCCAGTTTGTCAGAACCGGCCCAGGAGGCAGGATCGCAAAGTCTTTTCGGTTGGTGGTGCGGGTAAAGCCCTCTTCTGGTGAGCCGATAAATGGCCGCGCAATAACACGGCCCACCTTCATACCATGCAGACGCGAGGCAAGTGCTTTGCACATCTCCAGCAAACGGTCGAGGCCAAAGCTCTCTTCATGCGCCGCGATCTGAAAGACGCTGTCGGCGGAGGTGTAGCAGATGGGCCAGCCGGTGCGCATATGCTCGGCCCCCAACTCGGCAATGATAGCCGTGCCCGAGGCATGGCGGTCGCCGAGAATGCCGTCGGTCCCGGCGGCTTCAGCGGCCGCCCGGCTCAGATCGGCGGGAAAGGACGGTGTGGTGTCCGGGAAGTAGTGCCAGTCCCATGGCACGGGCAGCCCGGCCAGTTCCCAATGTCCTGAAGGCGTGTCCTTGCCCGGCGAATGCTCGCGCGCGCATCCCCAAAGGCCAGTGGGTTCTGCGTCCAACCCCGGTGTTTCCGACCCCGAAGCGAGCCGCGTGGCGGCCCCCAAGCCAAGCGCCTCCAGATTGGGCAGGATCAGCGGGCCGGAACGTCCTTCCTCAGCCCGTCCTTCTGCGCAGGCCTGCGCGATATGGGCCAGCGTGTTTGCGCCGGTGTCGGGAACATCGCCATTGAAGAACCGATCCGCATCCGGTGCACCACCGATGCCGACCGAGTCCATAACCACCAGAAACGCACGGGTCACGGTGTGATCCTTTCGTGGATAAGCGCGGGCAGCATGGGGGCATCATCGCCGATTGTGATGGCTTTGAGAACCGCAGCCGCAGCCTGTTGCGCAGCATCTTCGCGCGCAGCGTGGATCACCGCCAGGGGCGCGCCTTTTTCGATTTTGTCGCCCAGCCGGACGATGCTCGACAGACCCACCGCCGGATCGATCACATCGTCCTCGACCTGCCGCCCGCCGCCCAGCGCAACCACGGTAAGACCCAGAGCTTCGCCGTCGATGGCCGTAATATGGCCGTTGGCCGGAGCCGGAACTTCGAGGATCACACTGGCTTCGGGCAGATAGCGGGACCAATTGTCCACGAACTGCAAAGGCCCACCAACAGCGGCCATCATGCGCCCGAACCGTTCGGCGGCACGGCCGTCGCGGATGACGTCGGTGATTTTGTCGCGCCCCTCGTCCGGGGTGGAGAACATGCCAGCATCGGCGAGCAGGACACCACCCAGTTCAGCCGAGATTTCGACCAGCGGCGCATAATGCGTCTGCGTCAGGACTTTCATCACCTCGGCCACTTCCAGCGCATTGCCCAGCGCGGGGGCCAAAGGTTGGTGCATATCGGTGATCACGGCAGATGTCCGGCATCCCGCTGCGTTTGCAGTTTCCGACAGGGCTTTTGCCAGCTTCTGCGCGTCCTCAAGCGTTTTCATGAATGCGCCGCTGCCGACTTTGACGTCCAGCACCAATGCCTCGGGGCTGGCGGCCAGTTTCTTGGACAGAATAGACGCGGTAATCAGGTCCAGGCTTTCCACGGTCGCAGTCACATCCCGGATCGCATAAAGCCGCTTGTCCGCCGGAGCGATCTGCCCTGTAGCACCCACAATGGCTGCGCCGGTTTCGCGCAGAATTTGCGTCAAGCGGTCTTGCCCGATCTGCGTACTGACACCTGGAATTGCCTCCAGCTTATCCAGCGTGCCACCAGTATGGCCCAGCCCACGGCCCGAGATCATGGGAACGTAAGCCCCAAGTTCGGCCAGCGCCGGGGCAAGCACCAGACTCACGCTATCACCGACCCCGCCGGTGGAGTGTTTGTCGATCACCGGACCGTCAAAGTCCCAGCTCAGAACGTCTCCGCTGTCGCGCATCGCGACGGTCAGATCAGCACGTCCCTGCGCACTAAGCCCGCCCATGCAAACAGCCATAGCGAAGGCCCCCGCCTGTGCGTCGCTGACGCCACCATCAGCAAGGCCCTGCGCAAACCAATTCAACTCGTCGCTGGTTGGCACTTCGTTCCGGCGCAGTTTTGCAATGATCGAACGCGCGTCCATGGGGTCAGGCGTCTTCCATGTGTGAGGCGTCGAAAGCGCCGGGCAGTAGTTCGCCGATCGTTGTCGCGAATTCAGCGCCGTCGACTGTCGCAAGGGTTACTTTGACCTCACGCTTACCAAATTCGGCCAGCTTCTGTCTGCACCCGCCGCACGGCGGCACCGGTTGCGGGCTAGAAGCGACCACATAGACCTCGGACAATTCCTGCTCGCCCGCCGCAACCATCGCTGCGATTGCACCGGCCTCGGCACAAGTGCCTTCCGGATACGCCACGTTTTCCACGTTACAGCCGGAATAGACCTCACCGCTTGCGGAACGGATCGCGGCACCAACTTTGAAGTTGGAATAAGGCGCATAGGCTCTTTCCCGGACAGACAGCGCTGCATCTTTCAAAGTCATGGCGATTCCTCATTTTTTGATCAACTGGTCAGAAAATAATACCCTAATTGAAAACGCCCGGGGAGTTGAACCCCCGGACGCAAGATTCCTGAGCTATTTTTCACCTAACCCAGCTTGGTGTTGAATGTCCCCGGCAGGGTGACTTCAAGCAATTCGACATCATCCGAGGGATCGGACAGGCAGGTGCGCATTCCGGGCGGGATTACGAAGGCGTCGCCTTGCTCCAACCGGAAGGGATCGCGCCCCTCGCCTTCCAGCGTCACCTCGCCATTCATGACAAAGGTAAAGTGGATATCGGTGTCATGAGACGCCCAAACAGGATCGCCCTGCCCTTTGCGCACAACCTGCACCCCTGCAACGCCTTTGGTGTTCTCGGCAATCGTGGTGTCGCGACAGACATAGCCCGGCAAGCGGAACGTGCCCCAGCCCGCCCCCTCGGCTTTGTTGTAGACGAAACGCTGACCCTGCCATTCACGATCCGGGCAATAGTGAGGTGTCGGCAACGCCATCTCGTGATCGATTTCGGTTACGTGTTCGGCGGGCACGCCGATTTCGATAACCTGAACGTTGTCCGATGCCTCCAACACACGGTGGCGGATTTCAGGCGGCTGGATAAAGCAATCCCCGGCCGTCAGCCGCATCTTGTCGCCCTGATCCTCATAAACAACGTCCACCCAACCATGAATGCAGAAGATCAGCTGAAAACCCACCTTGTGGAAATGCACCATGTCCGGAACCGGACCGCCATCGGGAATGCGGATATGGCTGGCGATGATCGAGCCACCCAGCCGGTCCGGCACCAGATCGCGGTAATGCATCCCGGCCCGTCCGATGATCCAAGGCGCCTGATCCTTGAGCCTGCGCACCACGAAAGAGTGCACGGTTTCAGGCATCACCATCGGTGGGTTCAGTTCGTCAATCTCGACACGGGTCCCGTTCGGCGCAACCAGACTGCGCCGACCTTCAGCAAATTCATCAGGATTGTCAGTCAGAATTCGGATCGTCCCGGCGGCCTCGGGCGCGTCTTTTTCGACCCGTAGGCGCAGACCATGACCTGAAAACACGGCAACGCGCGGGTCATCGGCGGGATAGATCATGTCCATCCTCATACCAAGGACCTTGGTGAAAAACGGGATGTCGTCGCGCAGCTCGTTTGTCGGCAGGCGGATTTCAGCGCGCGTCTGGCTGTTTTTGGGGCTCGAAGTCATTCAATGTCTCTTCGCTGTCGGATTTTGGCCATCCGATCAGAACCGAGGTCAAAATGCCAATCGAAAAAAACATCTCAAGCGTTTCTTCCAGTACAAAAAAACGCACCATCATGATTGCTGACAGATCGGCGCTGTAGATTCCGGAAACTTCTTCAATAAGCTGGGCAATAACGGCCAGCATCCCTGTCAGAACAAAGATAACGAAGAACGGAACCCGACGCTTAACAGCCCGCCACGCGTTTGGCACGCCATGCCAGACAACACCGCCGACGACGAGAACCGCCAGAATGATCCGGACTAGCGTCATATCAAGCAAACCGTCGAGGCCGTTCAGCACCCAATATGGCACACTGTCTACCGGGTAGATATCCGCCTCAAGCTCGCGCTCAGCCAGCAACAGGCAAACCAATCCGATGTAGAGACGGCTGATTCCGGGATACCGCCAGAGCGCGACAAGTCCAGCCGCAAAAAGCGCCGCGGCAGAGATCGTTTCGAACAATCCCCCCTCTTCGTTAAAAGGCAGGGCTTGAATGGGCCAGATACAAACAGCCGCGAGAACTACGAGGGCAGCAAACAGCACAGATGCGTAAACCAAACGCTCTGGGCCAACGGAAACCTGATCTACAGAGAGGGCAGTCCCGGCCTGAAATTCATCCTTATAGCTCATTTACGCGTGCCGATGCTCGATAGGTCCGGATTGGGTCCAAAGTTGCTCGAATGTAAATTTTCTATGATAGCTTTCAACCGGAGCCCGGAAGAGTTTTACCAAACTGTTGCAAAATGACGTAACGTAGCCAAATCGAGAAAATTAGTTTAACGCTAAATCAAATTTCCGAAGGAGTTGAATCGCCGATGTCCGACACACCCAGCCTGCGGCAGGCCGCGCTTGACTATCATGCCCATCCGAAGCCCGGTAAGCTTGAAATCAAGGCTACGAAACCGATGGCAAACGGCCGCGATCTGGCACGCGCCTATTCGCCGGGCGTCGCCGAGGCCAGCCTCGAGATCAAAGCGGATGCCTCCAACGCCGAACTCTATACCGCGCGCGGCAACCTTGTGGCCGTGGTTTCAAATGGAACAGCGGTTTTGGGGCTGGGCAATATTGGTGCGCTGGCGTCCAAACCGGTGATGGAGGGCAAAGCGGTCCTGTTCAAAAAGTTCGCCGGGATCGACTGCTTTGACATCGAGGTCGATCAACCCGATCCGGAAAAGCTGGCAGACATCGTTTGCGCGCTGGAACCAACTTTTGGCGCGATCAATCTGGAAGACATCAAGGCACCGGATTGCTTTGTCGTCGAAAAATTATGCCGCGAGCGGATGAACATCCCGGTATTTCACGATGACCAGCACGGCACTGCGATTGTCGTGGGTGCTGCGGCCAAGAACGCTCTGCACGTAGCCGGGAAGAGCTTTGAAGACATCAAGGTTGTTTCTACTGGCGGCGGCGCGGCGGGTATTGCCTGCCTGATGATGCTGGTCAAACTGGGCGTCAAGCGCGAGAACATCTGGTTGTGCGACATTCACGGGCTTGTCTACGAAGGCCGGGAAGAGGACATGAACCCCCACAAGGATCAGTTCGCGCAGAAATCGGACTTGCGTACACTGGATGACGTGATCGGCGACGCGGATCTGTTCCTCGGCCTTAGCGGACCGAATGTGCTGAAGCCCGAGATGGTCGAGAAAATGGCCAAGCGCCCGATCATCTTTGCACTGGCCAACCCGACCCCGGAAATCCTGCCGCAAGCAGCGCGTGAGGTTGCCCCAGACGCGATCATCGCGACAGGCCGCAGCGATTTCCCCAACCAGGTCAACAACGTGCTCTGCTTTCCTTTCATCTTCCGCGGTGCGTTGGATGTCGGCGCGACGGAAATCAACGATGAAATGCAGATCGCCTGCGTCGACGGCATCGCCGAGATGGCCCGCGCCACGACAAGTGCCGAGGCAGCGGCGGCGTATAAGGGCGAACAGCTGACCTTCGGCCCCGACTACCTGATCCCCAAGCCCTTTGACCCGCGCCTCGTCGGCGTCGTGTCCTCATCCGTCGCCAAGGCCGCGATGGACAGCGGCGTCGCCAAGCGCCCGATCGCCGACATTGAGGCGTACAAAGAAAAATTGAACCAGACCGTGTTCAAATCCGCCCTTCTGATGCGCCCGGTGTTTGAGGCCGCCGCCGTCGCCTCACGCCGGATCGTGTTTGCCGAAGGTGAAGACGAGAGGGTATTGCGCGCCGCTCAGGCCATTCTCGAGGAAACGACCGAGACTCCGATTCTGATCGGCCGTCCGGACGTGATCAACACGCGGTGCGAAAGGTTGGGTCTGACGGTACGCCCCGGAAAAGACTTTCAGATCGTGAACCCGCATGATGACCCCCGGTATTATGACTACTGGAACTCGTACCACCAGCTTATGCAGCGCCGCGGTGTTACGCCCGATCTGGCCAAAGCGATTATGCGCACCAACAACACCGCCATTGCGGCGATCATGGTACACAGAGGCGAGGCCGACAGCATGATCTGCGGTACGTTTGGCGAATACCGCTGGCACCTGAATTACGTCGAACAGGTTTTGGACGACGGCGATCTGCGTCCTCAAGGGGCGCTGTCGCTGATGATCCTGGAAGACGGCCCCCTGTACATCGCCGATACCCATGTCCGACAACTGCCGACACCCGAAGAACTGGCCGAGACCACAATTGGTGCCGCGCGCCACGTTCGGCGGTTCGGGATTGAACCCAAAATCGCCTTCTGCTCGCAGTCGCAGTTCGGCAATCAGGCCGAGGGGTCAGGGAAACGGTTGCGCGCGGCGTTGGATATCCTCGACTCCGAACCGCGCGATTTCACCTATGAAGGTGAAATGAACCTGGATGTGGCACTGGACCCCGAGCTTCGGTCCCGCATCTTCCCGAATTCCCGCCTTGAGGGGCCGGCCAACGTTCTGATCTTTGCCCATGCAGACGCGGCAAGTGGCGTGCGCAATATCCTCAAGATGAAGGCCGACGGCCTGGAGGTCGGACCGATCCTGATGGGGATGGGCAACAAGGCTCATATCGTAACGCCATCCATAACAGCGCGCGGGTTGCTGAATATGGCGGCGATCGCAGGGACTCCGGTTGCGCACTACGGTTAATTAACCAGCGTACAATACCAAGGGCGCCAACAGTGGCGCCCTTTTTTGATTCTGGCGGTTGCTCAATATTTGCACGCCGAACTATTCAAATTTGCAAAAATGCAAAATCAATCGCAAAAACCCCGTTAATCGACGTCGGTTTGCAAAAGTTTGCAGCGGAAATCAGCAATTCTTGCAAATATTTTGCGATAAAGTGACGCTCCGTCATTGCGCTCGCTTGTGCGGTGTCCGTCGGCCACATAACACACTTCTCAAGGAATTTTCGGAGGAGGTCATCTTGGCTTATCAGGACGTTTACGAAAGCTGGAAATCGGACCCAGAAGCATTCTGGATGGAGGCCGCGCAGGCAATCGATTGGGTTCACCCCCCAACCAAGGCTCTGTTTGACGACAACGCCCCTCTGTACGAATGGTTCAGTGATGCCAAAGTGAATACCTGCTGGAATGCGGTGGACCGGCATGTTGAGAACGGTCGCGGCGAACAGACCGCAATCATCTATGACAGCCCTATCACGCATACCAAGCGCGAGATTTCTTATATGGAGCTGCGCAACCGCGTCGCCACGCTGGCAGGAGCGTTGCGGGCCAAAGGCGTCGGAAAAGGCGACCGGGTCATCATCTACATGCCGATGATCCCCGAAGCGCTGGAGGCGATGCTGGCCTGTGCCCGCCTGGGCGCCGTGCATTCTGTGGTGTTCGGCGGCTTTGCCAGCAACGAGTTGGCCGTGCGGATCGACGACGCCAAGCCCAAGGCCATCATCGCCGCATCCTGCGGGATGGAGCCGGGGCGCGTAGTGCACTATAAACCGCTGCTGGACGGCGCCATCGACATGGCCAGCCACAAGCCCGAGTTCTGCGTGATCTTCCAGCGCGAACAGGAAGTGGCGCAATTGGTCGAAGGCCGTGATGTCAACTGGCACGGGTTTCAGTACGGGGTCGAACCGGCGGATTGTGTGCCGGTGGCCGGGAACGATCCGGCCTATATCCTCTATACCTCTGGCACAACGGGCGCGCCCAAAGGCGTCGTGCGTCCGACTGCTGGCCATCTGGTCGCGCTGAACTGGACGATGAAGAACATCTACGATGTCGATCCCGGAGATGTATTCTGGGCGGCGTCCGATGTCGGGTGGGTCGTAGGGCATTCCTACATCTGCTACGCCCCGCTGATCCACGGGAACACAACTATCGTGTTCGAAGGTAAACCGGTCGGGACCCCCGATGCCGGAACCTTCTGGCGCGTGATTTCAGAGCACAACGTCAAAAGCTTCTTCACCGCCCCAACCGCCATCCGCGCCGTCAAACGCGAGGACCCCAAGGGCGAGTTGTTGGCGAAATACGACCTTTCCTGCTTGCGTGCATTGTTCCTGGCCGGTGAGCGCGCCGACCCTGATACCATCGAATGGGCACAAGACGCGCTGAAAGTGCCGGTGATCGACCATTGGTGGCAGACCGAGACCGGTTGGACCATCGCAGGCAACCCGCTGGGTATCGAGGAACTGCCTGTCAAACTGGGCTCGCCCGCCAAGCCGATGCCGGGTTATGACGTGCAAATCCTTGACGAAGGCGGTCACCCGATGAGACCCGGCGAACTGGGTGCGATTGCGGTCAAGCTGCCCCTGCCCCCGGGTACTCTGCCAACACTGTGGAATGCGGAAGAGCGGTTCAAAAGCTCTTACTTGAACCACTTCCCCGGCTATTATGAAACCGGCGATGCCGGCATGGTGGACGAGGACGGTTATCTCTACATCATGGCGCGCACGGACGACGTAATCAACGTCGCAGGCCACCGTCTGTCTACCGGTGGGATGGAAGAGGTTCTGGCCGCACACCCCGACGTGGCCGAATGTGCCGTGATCGGCGTGACTGATCAGTTGAAAGGCCAGATGCCCGTTGGCTTCCTGTGCCTGAACGCTGGTTGCGACCGTGACCATAGCGAAATCGTTCAGGATGTGATCAAGCTGGTGCGCGAAAAGATCGGGCCGGTTGCTGCGTTCAAACTGGCCGTAGTGGTGGATCGTCTGCCCAAGACACGCTCGGGCAAAATCCTGCGCGGGACGATGGTATCGATTGCGGACAGCAAGGAATACAAGATGCCGGCAACCATCGACGATCCGGCAATCCTGGACGAGATCTCGGATGCGTTGAAAACCATTGGTTACGCGCAGTAATCGAACAGCGGGCGACGATCCGTCGCCCGTCGCGCCTCTTTCACTTGCAACCTGAAACAGGCCCCCTACTGTCATCCAAAGACAGTGAGGGCCCATGACAGAATCCGACATCTGGCGTCTGAGCGCCACCGACCTGACAGCCTTGACCCGCAGCGGCGACCTGAGTGCTGAGGAAGTCACGCAGGACGCCATCAACCGAATGCATCAGGTCAATCCTGACTTGAACGCGGTGGTCGAGGACCTCAGCGACGAGGCGTTGGCCCGAGCACGCGATCTGGATGCGGCAGTTGCGAGCGGTGCGCCTGCGGGTACCCTCCATGGGGTTCCTGTCACTATCAAAATCAACGTTGATCAAACGGGACACGCGACTTCGAATGGAGTGGTCGCCCTGAAGGATGTGATTGCGCCCGACGATGCCCCCATCGTGCGCAACCTTCAGAACGCCGGAGCTATCGTAATAGGGCGAACAAACACGCCCGAGTTTTCATTCCGGGCCGATACCGACAATCCTTTGCACGGGCGTACCTATAATCCGTGGGGGCGGCATATCTCACCCGGCGGGTCCTCGGGTGGTGCAGGCGCGGCCGTGATGGCGGGGATCGGTGCGCTGGCCCACGGCAATGACATCGGCGGCAGCCTGCGGTTTCCGGCTGCGGCCAACGGTGCGGTCACCGTCAAACCCGGTCTCGGCCGCGTTCCAGCATGGAACCCCAGTCAACAGGCTGAACGCGGAATTTTGGCGCAATCCATGTCGGTACAAGGGTTGATCACTCGCTCGGCGGCTGACCTTCACCTGTCGATGCCCAGCATGATCGCCCCGGACCCGCGCGACCCATTTCACGTTCCAATGCCGTGGCGCGGTGACGCTATAGATGGCCCTATCAAAGTGGCCTTCACCAAAAACACCTTTGGTTATTCCCTGCATCCAGAGGTCGACAAAGCTCTGGACACGGCCCGCGACGCGCTGGTCGATGCTGGGTATTTGGTCGACGAGATCAATCCGCCCGACGTCTTCGAATGCGGGCGGTCCGGCTATCGCGCCTTGATGGGAGAAGTTTTGACGCTGCTACGAAGCGATATCGAGGCTGCGGGGTCAGAGACCATCCGTGAGATTTTCGAGGTCTACTTTCAGGAATTCCCGCCCATCGTGGAAACCGACCTGATCCGCATGCTTGCCAAGCGCAGCCATTACGCACGCGAATGGTCGATGTTCATGGAAGACTACCCTTTGGTTCTGTCACCCTTCCTACCGCAACCGTTCTTTGGCCCGGACCGGGACACCGAAGGCGCAGAAGGGGTGCATGAAGTTCTGGGCTGCGCGGTCTATTCCTATGCGATGAACTTCCTCGGCCTGCCCGCGGCCTGCGTTCCGGCCCGGCTGGCGGAGTTGCCACAAGGTCCGCAACCCATCAACGTCCAGATTGCCGCCCGCCGCTGGCGCGAAGACATGGCCGTCGACGCGGCCGCCGCAATCGAAGCGCGTGTCGGCCAGATGTGTTTTCCGCTTTGGGACAAGATGGCCGCGCCCGTATGAATTGGGCGGGCACAAAAATAGACCCCGGGTTATTGTGCCCGGGGTCCGCTTGCTAAAATATACCCGGATATCTCTAACGAGCGTAGCACCACCTACCCTCGCCAGCGCGAAAACTGCGCACTCGTTCGACAACGCCGTTTGGTGGCCACTCACTCCCACCTTGACGTATTTTCCGGGCATTTTCAGGTTACCGAAAACTTAATGAATCTCGTGTGAACTGGTTCACACAAGTCCAAAAAAATTCGTATTGACACTAATTTACGTGAATTGCTCAGAGATTAAGCGTTCTTCCAATCCATGCCCGGGGTCAAACAGAATACGGTGCTGGATAGACGGTTCCGACCGGATTTCGACCCAGTCAATATCGGCAAATGACACCGAGTCCGCATCCGCCATGACCGGACGCTTATCGGCATCCAGAACATCGAAACGTACCTTAGCGATCTTGGGCAACAATGCTCCGCGCCACCGACGCGGCCTGAACGCCGCAATTGCCGTCAGTGCAAGAACGTCTGACCCGATTGGCAAGATCGGACCATGCGCCGAATAGTTGTACGCTGTCGATCCGGCTGGCGTCGACAGCAGGGCTCCGTCACAGACCAGTTCCGGCATCCGCACCCGCCCATCGACGCTGATCTTCAGCCGCGCCGCCTGCGGACCGGCGCGCAGCAGCGACACCTCGTTGATGGCCAGCGCCTCATGCAGCTTGCCGGATTGATCCATAGCCTGCATTGCCAGAGGGTTGATCACCTCTTCTTCGGCCGCGGCCAAACGCTCCATCAGGTCGTCTTCATGAAACTCATTCATAAGAAACCCGATGGTGCCGCGGTTCATGCCATAAACCGGCGTATCGAGGTGCTGCATGTTGTGCAGCGTGTGCAACATGAACCCGTCCCCGCCCAGGGCGACCACCACATCCGCATCCCGGGGTGCCGCATTGCCGTACAGTTTCACAAGGCTGTCCCGCGCAATTTGCGCCACTTTGACGTCGCTGGCGAGAAAGGCGATTCTCTTTGTCATATTTTCCGGTTTCCGGTGCTGCACATTTGGTTCCGAAACAACCATACCTTTCCCCGATAGGCCAGACTTGACGCCACAGCGGGCCAAATCGTCGCTTTAAAGCTTTTGCGTATGTACCGTTTCCGATAGGAAATCCGCAAGATTCTTACCCAGCCATGTGGAGCGCCCATGAACGCCAATCTCCGTGATACCGGATTTTTCACCCAGTCTTTGTCTGACCGTGATCCCGAGCTGTTCGGCTCGATCACGTCCGAGCTGGGCCGCCAGCGTGACGAGATCGAA